>CAIYLH010000103.1 GCA_903927005.1 uncultured Pseudomonadota bacterium | reverse complement strand
CCTGCTGCGGCGTACGCGAGAAATTGCCCAGTTCGTACAGATATCGAACGATCCACTGCAGCCCGGCAACGCGCGCGGCATGTACGCCAAAAACTGGGCCGCAGCTCCTTGTGCTAGCGCAACTGTCGCAGCGGGGTCAGCGCGTCCCTGCGCTTCCGTGGTGCCCCGCGCTGGACGCGCGCGCCGCCGCAGCAGCGCGCCCGCTCCGGGAGCTAGCTAGCCGAACACCCGCCCGAGTGCCGCGTCGATAGCCGCAGTGATGCCGTCAATATCCGCCTCGGTGGCGATCAGCGCCGGGCTCAGACACAGCGTGTTGTTCAACCCCTGCATCGAGCGGGTGGTCGCGCCAATGATCACGCCGTGGCCGATGCAGTCGGCCAGAACCGCCTGCACCATCTTCTCCTCGACCGGCTCGCGGGACTGACGGTCGGCCACGAGCTCGGCACCGCAGAACAGGCCCAGGCCGCGCACGTCCCCGATCACGGCGTGACGAGACTGCAGCTCGCGCAGGTTGGCGAGCAACCGCTGGCCCATGCGCTCGGTGTTCGCCAGCAGCGCCTCATCCTCGATGATGCGCATATTCTCCAGCGCCGCCGCGGGCCCGGCCGTGCAACCGCCGAAGGTCGAGATGTCCCGGAAGTACGACAGCGGGTCGGACGGATCGTCCTTGAACTGCTCGAACACGGCCTCGGTCGTGACCGTGCAAGAAATCGCCGCATAGCCTGAGGCCACGCCCTTGGCCATCGTCACGAAATCCGGCTTGATGCCAAAGTGCTGGTAGCCGAACCACTTGCCGGTGCGGCCGACCCCGCACACGACTTCGTCGATGTGCAGCAGTATCTGGTGCCGCCGGCAGATATCCTGCACACGTTCCCAGTAGCCCTTCGGTGGCGTGATCACGCCACCGCCAGCGGTGACCGGCTCAAGGCACAGCGCGCCGATTGAGTCCGGACCCTCGCGCAGGATGACCTCCTCGATCGCGTCGGCGGCGCGCTCGCCGTAGTTCTCGATCGAGCCCCACTGGCTGCGGTACTCGAGGCAATGCGGCACCTCAACGAAGCCCGGCGTCAGCGGTCCGTACTGCGCATTACGCTGCGGCTGGCCACCGGCCGACAGCGTGGCGATCGTCGTGCCGTGATAGTCGCGCTCACGATAGAGGATCTTGTACTTGCGGCCGCCATGATGGCGATGCGCCATCTGGCGCACCATCTTGAAGACTTTCTCGTTGGCCTCGGAACCGGAGTTCGAGTAATAGACCCGGCTCAGGCCAGGCATCTTCTCGATCAGCCGACGAGCGAACTGCGCACCGGGCACGGAACCGGCGGCGTTCGAGAAGTAGTTCATCTTGATCAGCTGGTCGCGGACGGCGTTGGCGATGCTCTCGCGACCATAGCCGACATTCACGGTCCAGACACCGCCTGAGACCGCATCCAGGTATTCCTTGCCGGCAGCGTCCCACAGCCGCATGCCCTTGCCCTCGACGTAGATACGCGGGTCAACGGTCTCGAACGGCTTGTGTTGGGCAATGTGATGCCAGACGTGCGCGCGGTCACTTTCGATCACGTCACGCAGCGGGTCGGTCTTCAGAACTGAGCTCATGGCGGACCTTCCAGGGTGGGGATTAGCCGTTGTAGCACGGCCCAGCCCGGGCTGTTAGGTCCACCAAGCCTGCACGCATGGAGCCAGCGGCAGGCCTGACATCCACGGCCGCGAGGCCGGTGAAGCCGTTACTGAGGCTGCCGGCCCTGCGCCACGACCTGCCACCCCACCGAGCGGTCGCCGGCCACGGCTAAGTCTGCGCAGGCCGGGTCGCCCCCGTGCGTAGCGCCCCTTTAGGTCATAAGCCCAGAGCGCTCAGCAACGCAGGCCACCAATTCACTACTTGGCCCTCATCGCCGTCGAATACCCAGCGGCACCAGCTCCCTGCCCCAGCTCTGCACTCACTGCAGCGCAGCACGGGGGGTGATTACCAGCGCGCCATGCCGAACGTCGGCCATGGCGTTAAACGCAGGTCGCGTCACGCGGAATGACTTGAGGTCAAGCGTCGAATCCGGACCGATTCCAACGATAGGAATGCGACGGTAGGTCAACGGCTGACCAGCGACGATCTGGGCTGGTTTCTGCAACGGCCTTATCAACCACGCGTAGCCAGTGCCCCTGTTATAGAACCGGCCGATGCCATCACCGTCGACCACCATCGCAGTGTCCTCGTCGATGCCCAGGCCCGTGATGGACGCGTCGTCCCGCTCCTGGGCGAGGCGAGCGACGAACGCAATCAACCGCCCCTGGCGGCCGCGGGCCGCAAAGTGGGTGTCGGTGATCAGGTGCGCAAGATAGGGCAGGTGCAGGAAATCGCTAACCAGCGTGACGCCGGAGCCGGTGGGATCCTCTAGCGCATCCTCAGACCTCAGGCTGATCGAGTCTAGGCAACCATAAACGTAGCCGCCGAGTACGGCCAGACCGGCACTGGTTCCACCGATGGGACGACCGGCCGCCACATGGGCATCGAGCAGTCGATTGATCGCCGTACCCTTCCAGAGCCGCACATAATTGCTCTGATCGCCACCGCCGATAAAAATCCCATCCGCCCTGGCAATCACTGCGAGCAGGCGTGGATCCTCGACGGCATCCTCATCGTGGATCACCAGAGTTTCGACCGACGTCATGCCGCCGACGTCGTTGTAGATCTCCTGCTGCAACTCATCGCCGCCACGCGCTCGCAACACCAGGATGTGCCCGCCGCCTGCTCGGGCCACGAACCAGCGAAACGCCTCTAGCGGCCATTCGCCTCCACCCATGAGCGCAAGACCCGGCAGATGCGGTCGCGGCCTAAGCGCCGTCACATCACCCACGGCGTAGTGCTCATAGCCCGGCCCCACCCAGTCGGGAGCCTTCGTCGTAGTCGCCTCTGCAGCGAGGATTTCAGCACAGCTGCACAGCAGCAGCACGGCAAGCAAGGCGCGCGCGTTGTAGTAACGCAATCGGTTTGTCATCGCTTCATCCTGGGCGAACCGCGCCAATGTGGGCCAGCCCAAACAAGCTGGAGGAGCGAAGCAGGCGGTCCGTTCGCACCCGCCCAATTACCTGCATGCACGCGGCAACAAAGCCGCCCCCCCCCTGGCGCGGACCACGTTGACCCAGCATTGTGAAGGTTTACACTTTTTATCATTATTACGCGCAAACTGCACCACGCTGCCACATAAGCCAAGGACGACCCCATGCACAGCTTACGGATAGTGCTGCTCCTAATCACAATCACCGCCACGCCGCTCGCCCAGGCGGCAGCCGATGCAGGACCCAACCCTGGTGGGCCGTTAACACCGACTTCCACTCTGGAAGCGGTTCTCGTCACCGGCTCACACATTCCTCGCGCCCAGGTTGAAGGTCCCGCGCCCATAACGACAATCACAGCAGACGACATTCGCTACAACGGCTTCGCGAACGTCGCCGAAATCATGAGTTCGCTCACCCAGAATCTCGGCGCGCTCGACAACAACCAAAACACAGACGGATTTTCGGTTGGCGCGCAGGCAGTGGACCTACGCGGTCTCGGGCCGAACCACACCCTTGTGCTGGTGAACGGCCGGCGGATCGCCGACTACCCGCAATCCTACGGCGGCAGCAGCAACTTCACCGACATCTCAAACATCCCCGCCGGGATGATCGATCGCGTTGAAATTCTAAGTGGCAGCGCCTCAGCCATCTACGGATCCGACGCCATTTCCGGAGTGATTAACTTCATTCTGAAGCAAAAATCCGACGGCACCACGATCGACTTCCGCGTCGGTGAGCCCGAGCACGGCGGCGGCGCGTCGCAGCGCTTCCAGATCTCTAGCGGCTACTCGAACGATCGGTTCAATGCCATCTACTCACTTGAACTCTACAATCAAGACCCCTTGTGGGCATTCCAGCGCAGCTTCACGAGCTCCAGACTCAACAGCCCCGCGGACCCCGCCGACATCTACGCGAGCCCCGTTTTTACGCGCATCGACTCCGATGGCAACTACATTGACCCAGGCTCGGCAACCTGCGCTGCCCTGTCGTCACTCGACCGCGGCTCGATCGTGTATGCAAACAGACCTGGCTACGGCAACTACTGCGGCAGCTACAAAGACGTCGGCTACGGCACTCTACAAAACGGCCGCAAGGCGATAAATTTCTACGGCTCGGCCACTTACAAGCTGAACGAGCAGACCAGCCTGTTCGTGGACCTCCAGGCCGGGCAGTCGCACCAGATCAGTTACAACACACCGCTGCAGTGGAAGAACAGCTACCCGCTCAACGGCGACTCGGCCCCCGTGCCGTTCTTCAACTCAGCCACCGGACAGGTCGAGCAGTGGCAGCGAAAGTACTTCACCCTCGAGGAAAATGGCGGTCTCGATCCGGGCGAAATCCACAACATCAATCACACGCTATCAGTCAACGCAGGCGTGAAAGGCGCACTGGGCGCCTGGCGGTACGAGGCACTCTTTGGGCACTCCCAGAGCAACCTCGAAAGTCGCTGGCCGGCGCTCGTATCGGCGAAGGCCCAGGCGCTCTATCTCGGGCCATCGCTAGGCATCGACCCGGATACCGGCTACAACATCTATAACGCGTCGCCGAGCCGGCTGTACACGCCGCTGACGCCGGCGGAGTTCCGCTCGATCACGCAGGACTCGATCGATAACGACAAGAGCCGCTCCGAAACGCTGTCGTTGACCGCCTCGAATGTCCGACTGTTCGACTTGCCCGCCGGTCCGGTCGGAATCGCAACGGTCGCCGAATACGGCAGCCAGTACTTTGGCCTCAACGCCGACCCGGCATCCCTCGACGGTACCTACTTTGGATTGCACAACACCTCAGCCGTTGGCTCCCGTAGTCATCTTGGTCTTGGCGTCGAAGTTAACGTGCCGGTCTTCTCGCAACTCACCCTCACCGGCGCCGGCCGTTACGACAGCTACCGCTACAGCGGCAGCAGCGCAGGAAAGCTGACCTACGCCCTCGGCGCCGAGTACCGGCCATTCCACAGCCTGCTTGTGCGCGGCTCCATCAGTACCGGGTTCCGCGCCCCTGACCTCGCCTACCTGTACGCCGGTCCAAGCGGCTCAAGCTCCGGGGGCACCGACTACTACCTGTGCCGACTGCAAGAAGCAGGTAGTGGACCTGACTACTACGACAACTGCTCCAACGGCGACGTCGGCTTCAACGGCCGCAGTCACGGCAGCACGGCACTTGAGGACGAAACGAGCACCTCGGCGACCGTCGGGCTCGTGTTCTCGCCGTTCAGGGGTTTCGAAATCACCGCCGACTATTACGACATCACGCTCAAGAAAGAGGTCACCTATCAGAGCAGTGACACGATCCTGCGCGAAGAGGCAGACTGCCGCCTCGGGCAGACCGTTGACGGCACTGCCGTCAATGCCAATTCGGCGCTCTGTCAACAGGTCATCGGCCAGGTCGTGCGCAATGCGGCGGACGCAGCCGACAACCCGCTCGGCATAACCTCCGTACTGGTGCTTCCGATCAACGCGGCGATAGACAAGACCTCTGGTATCGACGCAAACGCCCGCTACTCCCTTCAGACGGGGCGATATGGGCGCTTTAACTTCGACGTCGGCGTCACCAGCGTGCTGACGCACACTATCCAACTGCACCCGGGCGATGCCGTGGACAACCAGCTAACCGACTATTACTACTACGTGATTCCGCGCAACAAGCTGAACTATTCGGTCGCGTGGAACATCGGCAACCTCACAAGCACGCTGCACGGATCCCGCCTCGGCGGGCTGCCAAACTACGACGGTACGGTTCGTCTAGGCGCAACAGAAGTGTACAACGCCTCCCTGAATTACCGCTTCAGCCCGCAGGCGTCGATCACCCTTGTCGTCGATAATCTGCTCGATACCAAGCCGCAGCGCGACCCCAGCTGGACGAGCTACCCGTACTACGCCAGTCGCTGGTTTAATCCCGTCGGCCGCACGTATTTCGCGCAATTTAGCTACCGACTCGGCGGCGCTAAAGACAGGTAGTGGCAGCCACGCGCGGGCGAGGTCTTGCCTTGCCCGCGCGCCCGTGCAGACACCTCTAAGCAGGCGCCGCCAAGACGCCAGGCGGCAGCAGCACAACGGAAGCGCAAGGACGCGCTGACCCCGCCGCGACAGTTGCGCTAGCACAAGGAGCTGCGACCAAATTTTTAGGGCTCAGGCCGCGCCCGTTCCCGCCCTTTAGTGGATCGCTCGATACCTGTACGAACTGGGCAATTTCTCGCGTACGCCTACAGCCCGTTCGATCGGATCGATCGGGCATCGGAATACGGCCGGATCATTTCTCCGGGGAACGGCTCGGTCCGCTAGGCTGCGAAGACACTGGCTGCACGACTCGGCGCCTGCAGCGCCGCCTGCAGGCGCTAGAGGATAGTGCGCTTCCGGTAGATGCGCGCGTTCTCATCGACGACCTCGAAGGCATCAGCGACACTGGAGAAAGTAAGGCTTTCCTTGTCACCGAGACAGAGGTAGCCGCCATTCTCTAAGCTCTCGAGGAACAGGTGTAACACCTTGTTCTGCAGTTCTTCGCTGAAATAGATCAGCACGTTTCTACAGATGATTACCTGCATCTCGCCGAAAGACGCATCCATCGCCAGGTTGTGGCGCGCAAACATGATTCTCTGCCTGAGCTCGGCGCCCATGATTGCGGCGTCGTAGCGCGCACGATAATGGTCCGACATGGCCCCACCCGCACCAGTCGCCACGAAGTTCTCGGTGCCCTTACGAAACACGCCCAGCGAATAGATACCGGCCTTGCCAGTATCCAGCGCCGCCTGACTGATGTCGGTCGCGTAGAGCGTGCTCCGCTCCAGCAGGCCCGCCTCCTTGAGAAGAATCGCGTGCGAGTAGACCTCCTCGCCCGTCGCGCAACCGGCGTGCCAAGCCTTGATGTGCGGCCAGCTTCTCAACGCGGGAATGACCTTTTCCTGCAACGCGCGGAAGAACCCCGGGTCACGGAAAAGCCAGGTCACCGACACCGAGAAGCATGGCAGCAAGCGGTGGAAGAAGGCGATGTCCCGCAACAACCGCGCCGTCACATCGGCGTACGTTTCCAGTCCGGCATCCACGACAAATTGGGACATCCGCCGGGCGATCGTCGGCATCGCGTATCCACGAAAATCGTAGCCGTACTTCAGTGCGATCGCCTCGAGCAGCAGTTGCAACTCGATCTGATCAGCCTCGCTCTGCAGCACCTCGGCGCTCATCGACAGAGCCAGATCCTGAGCAGCGACAGGAGCCGGTCCTGATCGATCGGCTTGGCCAGATAGTCCGACGCTCCCGCCTCGATGCAACGCTGACGATCCTCACGCATGGCCTTCGCTGTCAGCGCGATGATCGGCAAGCCTTTCAACCGCGGATCGGAACGCACGCGGCCGGCCGTCTCGTAGCCGTCCATGACCGGCATCATCATGTCCAGCAGCACCAGATCGACCGGTTCGGCCGCCAATATTTCGAGCGCCTGGCTGCCGTCGGCCGCCTTCAGCGGATGGATGCCGTGGCTGGCCAGCAGCTTCGCCATCGCGAACATCGTGCGCATGTCGTCCTCGACGATCAGCACGGTCTTGCCGCGCAGCTTTTCGTCCGACTCGTAGAGGTGTCGGATCGTCGACTTCTTGTCCTGCGGAAGATCGTTGACGACCCGATGCAGGAACAGCGCGACCTCGTCGACTAGGCGTTCGTTCGAACGGACGTCCTTGATGATGATCGTCTCGGCATACTGCCGCAGCACCATTTCTTCGTTCGGGGTCAGATCACGCGCCGTATAGATGATCACCGGCGGAATCTTGGTGCCGCCATCGCTGGCCGCACGCAGCAACTCCAGGCCCTGCATGTCTTCGAGCCCAAGGTCGAGCACGACAAGGTCCAGCGTCAGCGTGCGCATCGCTGCGAGCGCCTGTGCGCCACTCGCCGCCTCGTGAACGTGGACGTTACCGTTGCCGACCAGCCGCATGGTATCGCGACGGACGATCGGATCGTCCTCCACAACCAACACGTGCTTCTCCGCGCTCGCGACCGAGCGCTCGATCGTCGCCAGAATGCCACTGATATCCGCCGACGTCAGGGGCTTATGGGCGTGACCGATCGCACCGATGCGAAGGCCGTCGAGCGAGGCGTCCTCGGCAGAGACGATATGCACCGGGATGTGGCGGGTCTCAACGTCCTGCTTGAGGCTACGCAATACTGCCCATCCATCGGTCCCCGGCAGGTTCAGGTCCAGAATGACGCCACTGGGCCGGAACGACTTCGCCAGCTCCAGGCCCTGCTCGCCGGTCACTGCCGCCAGACACTTGAAGCCGCGCTTGCGCACCTCGTTGCAGAGCACACCGCAAAACGTGACGTCATCCTCCACGACCAGAATCACCCGATCGCGCTCCTCGATGGCGTCGCGGTCGTCGACCACCTCCACAGCACCGCGCGAACCACCCGTCGGCACGCTCGGTGCCGTGGCGCCTGAAGCCACCGAAACCTCGTGCGCCACCGCACCGCCAACGGCAGCTGCAACAACTTCCGTCGGGATCACGAGCGTAAACGTCGATCCACGACCGAGTTCGCTGACTATCTGAATCTCGCCGCCGAGCAGCGCGGCGATGTTACGAGAGATGGATAGCCCAAGGCCCGTGCCGCCGAAACGCCGCCGATCACCCGAGTCGGCTTGCTGGAAGGCCTCAAAGATCAGCTTCTGCTTGTCCAACGGCACGCCGATGCCAGTATCGGTAATGCGGATCGCCAGCGCCCGCGCAGGCACAAGGCCGGGCGCATTCAAGATTGCATCCGCAGGGACAGGCGCGAATTCCACCGCAACGCCGCCCTTGTCGGTGAACTTTAGTGCGTTGCCAACGAGATTCTTCAGCACCTGGCCGAGGCGATTGGGGTCGGTCACAAGCTCGGCGCTTGCGCCTTCCGCGACCGTAACTGAAAATTCGAGGCCCTGGCTGCGCGCCATGTGACTGAACTGATGACCCAGGGAACGCGCAATTTCCGCGACCGCGCAGGTCTCGAGCCGCAGCTCCATGCGACCGGCCTCGATTTTGGCAAGATCCAGAATCTCATTGATCAGGTTCAGCAGGTCAGTACCGCTGTCGTAAATGATGCCCGCGGACTCGAGCTGACCCGGCAACAGATTGCCTTCCGCGTTGTCACGCAATGAGCGCGACAGCAGCAAAAGGCTGTTCAGCGGCGTGCGCAGCTCATGCGACATGTTCGCCAGGAACTCCGACTTGTACTTGCTTGCGATCGCCAGATCCTCGGCCTGCACGGCAAGCCCCTTGCGGGCCTTCTCGATCTCGCCCTTCTGCCGCTCCAGCTCGCCGTTACGGTCCTCCAGCGCACGATTGGACACCTCCAGCTCCGTCTGCTGGCTCTTCAACCGCTCCTCGGAAATCAGCGCCCTGCGAATCTGCGCCTCGACCTCGGCGTTGGTCTGTTGCAGCTCCAGCTGCTGCGCCTTCAGCTCCTGACTGGTCGCCTCAAGCTCGTCCTTCTGCCGCAACAACTCCTCGGTATAGGCCCGCATCTCCACCTGCTGCTGGACGACGACGAGCTTGGCACGCGCGATTTCAAAAGCAGCGCCGATCACCAGCGCCGTCTGCTCGAGGTACTGTCGCGCGGCGTCGTCGAACGCGTGCAGCGAACCTATCTCCAGCACGCCGCGCAGCTCGCCGTTATAGAGGACCGGCACCAAGCACACCTCGGACGGAACGGCGCGACCCAACCCAGATACTACCTGCACGTAGTCTTCCGGCACCTGCTGCAGAATGATCAGCTTCTTCTCTACGGCGACCTGACCCACGACACCCTCGCCGAGACGGAACTGCAGCGCGCCGCTCTTGCGCCAGATATAGGCGTAGGTTCCTGCCACCCGGAGCAGCGAGCCCTCGGAATCAGCGTCCAGCACGAACAGCGCGCCGACCTGGGCACCCAGATGCTCAACGACCGCCGTGATGGCGCCGGCCGCGATCTTGTTAGCCTCATCCATTCCAAGCAGCAGCGCGTTAACCGCGGCGATGCCGGTCTTAAGCCGGTCGATCTGCGTGACCTCGGCGGCCCGCGCGCGTAGCGCGTTGGTCATGCGGCGCACCGAGTCGCTGACCTTGTCGCGCGGCCCGCGGCTGGGAATGTCGGCCAGCTCCCCCACGGCAATGCGATCCGCCCGATCGGTCAGGTCGCGCAGCGCTGCCGCGACCTGGTTGATGGACTGCGCAAACTGATCGCGCGCACCTCGAGTTGGCGCCTCGACGCTGGTATCACCTGCCGCGACGCGCTCGGCCGCCTCCGCCAGTCGCTGCTTGAACGCAACGACGCCTTGCAGCGTGCGGCTTAGTTCACCCAGCTCGTCGCGCGTGCGATCGTCGAATGTTGCATCGAGCTCGCCCAGCGCCATGCTCGACGCACCGACGTTGAGCGCCTGAATCCGACCACTCAGTGTCCTGACCATGGCACGGGCGAACAGAAATCCCAATGCGGAAGCCAGCAGGAAGCTGCCAATCAGCACCCACGTGGACGTCGCCTGTGCGTCGCGCATTGACTCGGTGCCGAGCGCTGCCGCGGACGCGTCGACCAATGCCGCCATCGCGGCCACCGCTTCGGCAACGGGACGCTCATTCGCTGCGAGCCTGCTCTTGGTCAGCGCCGCGTCGCCGTCGGAGATCGCCGACCAAACCAGACTGTCGCCAATCTGCATCGCCGCATAACGTTCCGCGAACGACTGGCAGGCGGCGCATTCACCGGCTGCCAGAAGCGGGTCCGCGGTTACGGCGCGCAAAGCAGACATTTCTCGCAGCGCTGCGTCGTGGGCGTCCCGATCGCGCTGCAACCGCTCTGGCGCCGACACCATGTCCTGTGCAGCAAGTCGCGTCCACAGCGGCAAGGCCGCCATCGCCTGCGACATGCGGCCAATGGCGATACTGGCGTGACCCTGCTCCGCCAGCACATTGTCGAGCTGTGCATCGACCCGCTGCCGATAGCCGTAGCTGGCCACGACCACCAACATCAGCGCCGTCACCAGGGCCGCAAAACCCCACAGCAAGCGGGAGCGAATAGATTCAAACATGTGGGAGTCTCCAGTCGAAGTTAGTCGCGCTTCTTGGGCGCGGCGACCGCGACCTGCATATCCGCCCAAATCGCATCAAGCAGGGGAGCGGCCTCGACAAAGGCAGCCGCCAGACCTGGATCAAGATGGACGCCAAACTCGCCACGCACGATGTCGACGGACGCCGCGTGGGACAAGGGCACCTTGTAGGGCCGCGCCGAGCGCAGCGCATCGTAGATATCGACGACCGCACAGAGGCGGGCACTCAGAGGGATCGCAAGCCCTGCGATGTCATCCGGATAGCCACCACCGGACCACCTCTCGTGATGCGAGCGGGCGATCTCGACGCCAACACGAATGAAATCATTGCTCGGATAGCTGCGCAGTACCGCCGCAAGCGTCTCGGCACCCACCGCGGCGTGGGTCTTCATTATCTCGAACTCCGCCACCGATAACCGACCGGCTTTCAGCAGGATCGCGTCAGGTATCGATACCTTCCCGATGTCGTGCAACATCGCGGCAGCGCAGATGACTGGCTGAAGGGCGGCAAGCTCGTCAGCGGCGCTGTGGCCACCTCGCAGGGCGACGGCCGTGAAGCACTCGGCCATGCGACCCATCCGCTCGACGTGCAAGCCCGTCGTGTCATCGCGGGACTGAGACAGCTGCGCGAGCGCGACGATCGTCGCCATCTGCGCCTCTGATATCTCGCGAACCTGCGCGGCAACACGCTCCTGCAGGCTTGCATTTTGGTCGCTCAGCGCCTGCTCGAGGCGCCGCAGCTCAAGATGGGTCGAAACCCTGGCGAGCACCTCGTCAATATTGAAAGGCTTCACGACGAAATCACGCCCGCCGCCGCGAAATGCCGCAAGCTTGGTCTCTGGCGCACTCAGCGCGGTCACGAACAGCACGGGCACCCGCCGCAGCGCCGGATCCCGCTGCAGCTCTGCGCACACGTCCAGGCCGCTGACCTCCGGCATGTCGATGTCCAGCAGGATCAGGTCAGGCGGCTCAAGGCGAGCCATTCGGATCGCCATCGGGCCATTGGTCGCGGCCCGCACGCGGTGCCCGCCGGCGGCCACCGCCGAACTGAGCAACCGCAGGCTATCGGGCGTGTCGTCGACGATGAGCACGCTCGCCGCAGCTACGCCTGTCATGAGGTTGATTCGTCCACACCCACGAGACGGGCCAACTCGCCGAACTCGAAGCGGTCCGCGAGTTCTAGCAGTACGCGCGCAGCCCCCGCTGGCAGCACCGCTGCCACCTTCGAGACTTCGCTGCGGATTTCGTCGACATAGCCCAGCCGCAGCGCGTGCGCGAGGGACACCTTGATCGGTGCGGGTACCGCTGCCCAGACAGCCGGCGCGATGAAGGTGCCCGTAGCGGTCGCAGCGGGCTCGACGGCAGATTCGATGCGCGGTGACAGCGCTCGCTGGACATCCACCACCAGCGCGGCCGGCCAGGACCGCGGATCGCCATTGCTGCAGATTCCCACCAACGGTATTCCGCGGCTCGCCTCGTGCGCACGCAGCGCCTGAACGATCTCGGCGGCTACCTCCGTCCCGAGACGCTCGGCGACCACGATGACGGCGGGTCTGGCCGCTATACAGCGCGCCAGTGCGTGGTCGACCCCGCTGACGGTCTCCAGGCCAATGCCGACCCCGGCCAGTGCTTTATCAAACACCGCCCAGTCGAACGTTGCTGCGCCGATGCCCAGCGCCGACTGGCTGGCGAGTGCCGACGGCCGCGCATGCGCATCGCGATCATTGGCCGCGAACTGCGCGGCCACGGCCACCTCAAACTCAAAGACGCTGCCGCCACCGGGGTTACTCGTCACCGACAACTCGCCACCCATCAGATGAACAAAGCGTTGACTGACTGAAAGCCCAAGCCCGGATCCCGAGCGCAGTTGTGCCGGCGAAACCTGCACGAAGGGGTTAAAGATTTTGTCAGCGTCGCCGTCCGCGACACCGATGCCGGTATCGGCGACGCTGAACTTCAGGTTCACCAAGCCGTCGACTAGCGGCGTGGACTGGACGCGCAGCTGGACCCATCCCGTCGGCGTAAATTTAATCGCATTGCCGACCAGATTGATCAGGATCTGCCGCACCTTGCTGACGTCCACACCGACGCTTAACGGCAACGGCTCTGTCGGGCAGATCGTGAAGCCAAGACCCTTCTCGCGCGCCCGCATCCGGAACATCCGCTCGACGTCGTCGAGCAGCGTCCTGAGGTCTGTACCCGCGCGATCGATGGTCGTCTCGCCGGCCTCCATGCGCGACATGTCCAGAACATTGTTGACCAGCGCCACAAGGTGAGCACCACTGCGATCGATGGCCTGCAGGTACTCCCGCTGCTGGGCACTCAGCCCCTCTTCCCGCAGCAGCAGCTCCGTGTAGCCGAGGCAGACATTAAGCGGCGTGCGGATCTCATGACTGACGCTGGCCAGCAGATCGCTCTTGGCCCGACTCTCCTCCTCTGCCTCGGCAGCACGGCGAACCGCCTCGGTGGCACGGCGGATAACTGCCAGATCCGAGAACACGCTGTAGACCTGATAGGGCGTTGTCTCACCCGGGCGGAACACGGGCACCGCATCAACGATCAGCCATCGGCAAGCGTCTTCGGGCGACTGCAGGCCGATGACGGCGTTGGAAACGGCCTGTCCGGAGCGCAGCGCACGTTGCGCCGGGATCTCGGCGTACCCAAGTGGCGCGCCGGTTTCGTCGACCACGTTCGCGCCGAGATTAACTGCCTCACTGCCGAGCAGATCCTCCGGCGTCACCCCGAACAGTTTCGCCGCCGTAGCATTCGCCGCGATGACACTGCCAGCCGCATCCTGGTAGACAACCCCCTGACTGATGCTCTCAAAAAGAAATCTGTGCTGGGCGAGTGCCTCGAAGCGCTGACGCTCGGAAATCACCCGCTCTATCGAGGAGTAGATCATGTTCGGCAGCAGCGCCAGCTGCTCTGCTGCCTCGGCCAGATCCGGCACTTGCGTGGCGCCGGACTCCCACCAGCAGAAGCACAGCGCGCCGACGAGCCCCTGATCGCCGTCGATGATCGGCAGCAGCAGCAGCGCCTGCACACCAAGCAGCTCGAGGGGAGTGCGCTGCGCCACCGGCAGCCCGGCCAGCGACAGCAGCGCCACGATTTCCCCGTACCGCAACTCCTCGCGCATCAGCTCGGCGGCCAGCGCACCCGGACCTGCGCCGGGCTCGGCGGCCGGCCCGTCAGTCCACTCGACGCAGGTTGCAGGAGAGTCGACGCCGGGACGGAACAGGCGAGCGGTCGCCTGTCCGGCGCCGATGTATGCAGAAACGGTCGCCAGCGCTCTCTTCACACCGCGGAATGCATCCTCAGTGGGGTTGTCGAACAGCGACTTCGTCGCCAGCGCCAGCATCGCGTGGAAGGCGGCCTTGCGGGTCAGCTGCCGCGACTTCACCGCCAAGGTACTGGTCCGCTGCGCAAGGTGCAGCTGCACGACGGCTCGCGCACGGGCAAGCTCGAGGAAGACACTCACCTTGGCCAGCAGAACCACGGGCTCTATGGGCTTTAGCAGGTAGTCGACCGCGCCACTTGAATAGCCCTTGAGGCGATGGGCATCATCGGGGTAAGCGGCGGTGACGAAGATGATCGGCAACGGATCGTCCGACGGCTGGCCGACCAGCAGCTCGGCGAGCTCATAGCCATCCATTCCCGGCATCTGCACGTCGAGAATGGCCAGCGCAAAGCGATGGCGCAGCGAGTGAGCGAGCGCCTGCTCGCCGCTGGAAGCGCGGATCACGCGCGCCGGAACATCTCGCAATACCGCTTCGAGCGCGACCAGGTTCCGCTCCTGATCGTCGACGATCAGGATAGAGAACTCGTCGGTGGCCACTTCCACGGCAGGAAGGCCTGACTGGCGCAGGAGATCATCAGCGGATCGATGCACCAACGGAACTCCTGATAGCTAGGGTGGGCGCGGTCAACGCTGCGGCAGACCGCATAATAAGCACCCTATCCTGTACTCCACCCCCAACTATAGGCAATAACCGCATAATCCGTAATAGGCGCAAGGCAATACTTGAGCTAAGTGAAGACCTTAGCGGCGAATTAGGCCCCAGCCCCCCCGATGGCAACGTCAGCGCGCACCCGACGGCGGTAAATGGCCCATTTTTGCCTCCGACGGCGGGATTAAGGGCGGGACTAGGCCGCCCCCCCCAAAAAAGTCGCTGCGCCAGCTGCTTGATCACGCCCCTGCCCACAGGCACGGCGCTGCAAGGCGCCACCGCAACCGCCCGGCGCCGGCGGCGGCGCCTCACATTTCGTGTATTTACAACGCTTTGCCGTAGACACTGGGCCGAGCGCTCGGCTCGCGAGGCGGGACGCGGCAATCCCGGCGGGCCAACTGGCGTGACCCGGGCCCGAGGGGAGGACTGCTGAGGGCGGCGGCCGCAGGCTCACGCCCCGCCGCATCAGCCCAATTAGCGCGTCAGCACCAGCTTCTGGTACAGGCCGCCAAAGAACGTTTGCTTGTGAACCGCCGACGGCGCCGCGGCGGCGTCCAGAAAGTCGGTTACCTCGTGGCGCCACAAGTCGATCGCGTACGGCTCAAGCGTCGCAAAGACCAGCCGCATCAGCAGCCGAATCGGGTTGAACAGCGCCGGTCGGTGATAGTCGACAATCACGACCTTGCCACCAGGCCGCACGACGCGCATCGCCTCAGCGAGCGTCGCGCGACGGACCGCCGCCGGCTGCTCGTGCAGCAGGAAAAACAGGATCACCTGGTCATAGCTCGCATCGGCACAGGCGAGCGCGGCAGAGTCGCCCTGCCGCAGCACTACGCGCGGATCGGGCATGAGCTTGGTGGCCAGGTTGCGCAGCTGGATCGGCAGGATGTCCACCACTTCCAGGCAAGCGTCCGGGTGCAGACGCCGCTGTAACTGTGGCGTGAATGTGCCGTAGGCGCAGGCGACCTGCAGCGTCTGCCCAGTGACGATCTCGCCCAACTCAGCCAGCGCTGCGTCGCGCAACCGGTCGTAGTTTCCAAACAGGATCAGGCTTACCAGCCAGTCGCGCTCAAACGCGCGGACCGCGTTCGGATGCACGTAGGCCCACCAGTACGCCTGCGTCAGGTAACGCGGAATGGGCGCAGCGACCGCGGCCGGTATGTACACCGGCGCGGCAGCAAGCGAGATGGCGGCCTTGGATTCCTCTACCGTCTGACTCACGCGCACACTTCCTGACCGCCTCTTGCGGGTGATGATCACCGACCCGGGAACGACTACCGCCACCATGCGCGTCACGCCCCCCCCCACGCTGCATCCCCAGTCTGCCCGGCACCGCCGTCACAGGCCTGAGCCCAGTGCGCGATTATGCTTGATTACACCGCTGGAAAATCAAGCCTGCGGGGCTGGATTTCCACGAGTCCGTGGCGAGAAATACGAGGGCTGCATCGGCCCGCGCCACAAGGCCACTGCGTCGCCGCCGTCAAGCTGCGCCCCACGACTGCCCCGCCGCGCGCAGCGCATGAGCCCGCCCGCCTTCTGGCTATACTCATGCTCCCTATCTCGCCGGCCGGAGTGACGTGTGAGCCTTTCCTGGCGCTTGCTGATGGTCTGCTGCCTGCTCGCCACCCTCCCCGCCGCGAACGCGGCCGAGGATCCCGCCGCCCTGAATGCCGACTTCTGGCGCTGGCGCGCCGCCGAGCAGCCGTTCACGACCGACGACATCCCGCGTATCGAGCGCCCGATGGGCTTCGTGATCGACTGGTCAGCCGCTGCGATCCACACGCGGCTGGAAGATCTTTCACGGTTCGAATCGCGCTGGGCGGCAGCCGCGCCCGGCGCCGACGCCCCCTTGCCCACACAAGTCGATCATCGACTCACCGGCAGCGCCATCGCGCGCGTGCGCTGGGAACTGTCGATTGAGCAGGCCTGGCGGCGCAATCCCTCCTTCTACCTCGACCAGACCCTGGGCGCGGTGTTTGAGCTGCTGCTCGCACCATCAGCTTTTTCGCCAAGCCGTGAGCAGGAACTCATCGAGCGCGTGAGCCGCATCCCGGCGACGCTGGCAGCGGCGCGCGACAACCTGACGGACCTGCGCCAGCCGTTCGTGCAGCTGGCGATCGGCTCACTGCAGCAAGTCGATGAGCGCCTGGAGCGCACGCGCGTCACGCTCTCGCCGCATCTGACACCTGCGAGTGCACGGGCGCTGGCGGCCGCGTTACCCGCGGCCGAGCGAGCCCTCGAACAGTACCGACAGTGGCTGCAGGCGCGCGTCGGATCCGCACGGTCCGACACCGCAATCGGCCGCGACGCCTACCTGTACTTCCTGCACAACGTCGCGCTGCTGCCGTACACGCCAGAGATGCTGCTCACCCTCGGCGCACAGGAGTGGGCACGCGCCGTGGCCTTCGAGAGCTACCAGCAGGCGCGCCTCGCGGGCCAGCCACAGGCGCCGATGTTTGCCTCCGCCGCCGCGCAGATCGACGCGGAGCGCGTCGCCGAGCAGAGCGTCCGCGACTACCTCGGGTCGCAGCACCTGCTGACCGTGCCCAGCACCCTGCCCCACTACCGCAATCTGCTGCTGCCAGACTACCTGGAGCCACTGCAGGACTTCGGCGTCACCGACGACCTGACCGGCCCGTCACGCCTCAGTGAGAACGCGACCAGCTACATCCGCGAGCCGAGCCCGACGCTGGGCTTCTTCTACCGCTCAATGGCCCGCGACCCGCGGCCGATCATCGTCCACGAGGGCGTGCCGGGCCACTACTTCCAAATGTGGCTGGGATGGCGCCACCCGAACCCCGTTCGCCGGCACTACTACGACTCCGGAGCGAACGAGGGCATCAGCTTCTACGCCGAGGAGATGATGCTGCAAACGGGGCTGTTCGACGACAACGCCCGCACACGCGAGACGATCTACAGCTTCATGCGCCTGCGTGCCCTGCGCGTTGAAGTCGACGTCAAGCTCGCGCTCGGTGAGTTCACGCTGCAGCAGGCGGCCGACTATCTCGAGCACACAGTACCGATGGACAAGGCCACTGCGCTGGAGGAAGCGGCGATGTTTGCCAGCGCCCCGGGGCAGGCGATCTCGTACCAGATCGGCAAGATCCAGTTGACCCGACTCTTGTCCGACGCGCGCCGCGCGCAGGGCGCGGCATTCACGCAGCTCGCCTTCAATGATTACGTCTGGCAGAACGGCAACCTGCCGTTGTCGCTGTTGCGCTGGGAACTGCTGCACGACGCCGCTGACCTACCCACAGTGCTGGCACTGCCGCACTGACCCTTTACCGCCAGGATCTGCCGATGCCGCGCCTCCCTGCCCCCCTGCTCAGCCTGCTACTGCTTCTTGCTGGCGCTGGCGCCTCGGCCGACGCGCCGACACCTTTGTCGCTCGACCGCCTGTACCGACTGCCGTGGATCACCGGCACGGCGCCGACGGAGCCGCACTGGGCGCCGGACAGTCGCCGCGTCGCCTTCCTGTGGAATGACGACGGCAGCAATTTTCGTGATGTCTGGATCGCTGACCTCGCCGGCAAGGCGCCACGGCGCCTCGCCGCGATGCCCCGCCCTGCAATGACCCCGACTGCCGGCGACGATGTTGCCCAGCTCGCACGCGCAGCCCGCGCCGAGACCGACCCTGGCGTGACCTCGCTCGCCTGGGCGCCGGATGGCCGGCATGTCGTGTTCGGCTTTCACGATCGCCTGTATCGCGTACTCGACGGCGGCAGCGCCGAGCCGTTGACGGCCGAGCATGGCGGCGCCGGCGCGCCGACGCCGGCACCGCGCGGCGCGCAGCTCGCCTATCTTGGCAGCGGCGGATTGTGGGTCATCGATCCAGCTGCCGCGGCGCCGACGCCGCGCCAGCTGGTGACGCCGGCGGCCAAGGACGTCGAGGTGGAAGCCTTCTGGTGGTCCGCCGACGGCCAACGGCTCGCCTTCATCGAAACCGACTCGCGCCGCATAACCGAACGCGGCCTGCCCGATTACCTGGCCGACGAAACGCGCCTGGTCACGATCCGGCGAGCGTTCCCCGGCGAGCCGGCAGAGGCGCGCCGTATCGGCATCGTCGAACTCAATGGCGGGCCGGTGCGCTGGCTCGACCTCGGACCCGATCTCGAAGACCAGATCTTCGCAGTGGCCTGGTCTCCCGATAGCCGCAGCCTGTTGGTGGACAAGAGTGATCTGTATATCAAGGACCGGCGCATCGTAGTCGTCGACGCGGCAAGCCTCGCGACGCGCACGCTGGTACACGAGGCAGAGCCTGCCAACGTGACCGCCGAGTGGTGGGCTGACTGGGCGCCGGATGGTCGCAGCGTTTACTTCGTCTCCGATCGAGGCAATGACTACCACCTTTACCGCGTCGCGCTCGACGACGGTCGCGTGAGTGCGGTGACAGCGGGCGACTGGGCGATATTCTCCGCCACCGTGTCGGCCGCGGCCGGCGCGCTGATCGTGATCGCCAACCCCGCTCGGCCCGAGGACCGGCAGGTCCTGCGCGTACCGCTCGCAGGCGGCAGCCCGACGCGACTCGGCCAGGAGCATGGTCACCACGAACCGGTCGTCTCGCCGGATGGCCGCTGGCTTGCCGATGTCTACTCCAACGACGTCACGCCCCCGGAGCTGTACCTGTCGGCGACCGTGGCGGACGGCTCGATCCGAGCACTGACCCATTCGCCGCTGGCGGAGTTCGCGAGCCACCGCTGGGTTGCCGCCCGCTACGTAGAATTCCCCAGTGTCGAGGACGGCACGACGCTGCATGCGCGCCTGACGCTGCCGCCGGACTTCGATCCGGCGAAGCAATACCCAGCGATCCTCGGCTCGGTGTACAGCAACACCGTCCACAATCGCTGGGGCGGTCGCATCTACCATCCGACCTGGGCGCTCGACCAGTACCTGGCCCAGGCCGGTTACGTCATCATGAACATCGACATCCGCGGCAGCTCCGGCCATGGCAAGCGCTTCCGCCAACGCCTGCGCGAGGACTACGGCGGTATTGACGTCGAGGACCTCTACAGCGGCGTGCGCTACCTCGTCGACCACGGCTCGGTGGATCCACGCCGTGTCGGACTGTGGGGCAGCAGCTACGGCGGCCTGCTGACGACCATGTCGCTGTTCAAGAAGCCGGGCGTGTACGCGGCCGGCGTTGCCGGCGCGCCTGCCACCAGCCTGTGGCACGCCGAAACCGGCGAGATGCGCACGATGATGGCACCGCGCGACCACGCCGAACGCTATGCGGCGGCGTCGCCGTTCCTACGCTCGGATGGACTGCGCGACCCGTTGCTGATCATCCACGGCATGCGCGACGACACGGTGCTGTTCAAGGACACCTTGACCCTGACCCAGCGGCTGGTCCTGCAAGGACACGACGTCGAGCTCGTCGTGCTGCCGGATGCACCGCACGGCTGGGACACGCAAGGACTGGCGCAGACGCGCTTTGCATTCTCCAAGCTGGTCGAGTTCTTCCGTCGGCACCTTGGCGAGGGCCCCTCGCCCTGAACGGACCTCCTCGGCCCGGCGACTCAGTCGTCGGCATCGAGGTGACGAGAGACCGCAGTGCGCTCGCCCATCAGGCCACGCGGGCGCCACAGGATCGTCAGCGACAGCAATAGACCGATCAGGACGATGCGCAGCGCCGCCGCGCGCGCCTGCTGCTCGGGCGGGAACCCGGCTGCGATCGCAAGCCCCGTCACGCTCCACAGCGCCGAGACGAGCAGCGCGCCTAGCAACACGCCACGGTTGTTGCCGGTACCGCCAACGACCAGCATCGCCCAGACCTGGAACGTCACGCTGGCAGCAAAGTTCTCCGGCGAGATGAACCCGATCGTATGCGCCTGCAGCGCACCTGCCAGCCCCATCAGCGCACCGCCGAGGACGAACGCCTGCAGCCGGTACGCCGCCGCGCTCTTGCCCAGTGAGGCCGCGGCGCGCTCGTCTTCGCGGATCGCCCGCAGTACCCGCCCCCACGGACTTGCCACCAGCCGCTCCAGCAGCGTGTACGCCGCGAACGTGATCAGCGCCACCAGGGCGAACGAGGCCGCCGCATAGGCTAGCGGTCGGTCGGCAAGCAAGGCGAACGGCCGCGGAATGAAGCTGATGCCGAGCGGGCCGCCGGTGAGCCAGGTCAGGTTACGGGCGACCAGGTCCACCACCACCGCAATGCCGAACGTCGCGATCGCAAGATAGTCGGAGCGCAGGCGCAACGTGACCGCACCCACGGCGGCGGAGAGCAGCCCGGCCGTCACCATCGCAGCGATGAGCCCGACCACCAGTGGCAGTCCGCAACCGCCGAGGCGCCCCTCGACCGCCGCGGTGGTCAGTAGCGCCGAGGCGTAGGCGCCGACCGAAACAAAGCCCGCCACGCCGACGTTGAACAGGCCCGTCTGACCCCATTGCAGGTTGAGCCCGAGGCAAGCGACACCCTGGATCAGCGCCATGACCCCGAACGAGGCGGCGTAAGCGAGCCAGCCTGACCAGGAGCCACTCATGCACGCCTCCCAAACAGCCCCGTCGGCCGGAGCAGCAGCACACCGATCAAGAGCACAAATGACACCGCAGCCCGCCACTCCGCACCAATGAAGCGCACCGTCGCGGCCTCGGCGATGCCGACGACAAGCCCGCCGACGACGGCGCCGGGGACACTGCCTATCCCGCCAACAATCGCGGCGGCGAACAGCGGTAGCAGCAACTCCGCACCCATTGACGGGCGCACCTGCACCAGCAGGCCCAGCGCGACGCCCGACACCGCCGCAAGCGCGCCGCCAAGCAGCCAGGTGGTGCGGATCACGCCGGCAACGTCGATGCCGACCACCTGCGCAAGCGAGGGATTTTCGGCCACCGCACGCATCTGCCGACCGACCGCCGTGCGCGCGAGCAGCAACGCGACGCCCGCGGCGAGCAGCACGGTGACCGCGCACACGCCAAGCTGGTCTGGCGTCGCGCGCATGCCAGCGCCTAGCGGCAACGCGATCTGCAGCTCCTCGGAAAAGTATCGCGGGCTCGTCGAGTACAGCGCCTCGAGCAGCGCGCGCAGCGCCATCGAGACGCCAAAGCTCGCCATCACCGCCGTCACCGCCGTGCCGCGCTGGCGCAGGCGCCGGAACAGCGCCACGTCAATCAGCAGCGCGAGCACACCGGTGAGCGCCGCGGCGAGCAGCGCGCAGGCGAGCAGTCCCATGCCGATGGAGAAAGGATCTTGCGCGGCCAGCGGCGCGCCGCTCAGTCCGCCGACAAGGCCGGCCAGCGTCATCGTCAGGTACGCGCCCCACGACAGGAACTCGCCGTGCGCAAAGTTCGCGAAACGCAGGTTGGCATAGGTGAGCGTGACGCCGGTCGCCCCCAGCGCCAGCGTCGCGCCCACGACCAATCCATCCATCAGGAACTGCAGGTTCATGCCGGCACGCCGGACGCGGGACGACCGATATACAACGCCGCAAGCGCCGGATCTCGCTCCAGCTGCGCCGGCGTGCCTTCCAGCCGGTTGCGACCCTGCACCAGCACGACGACACGGTCCGCAATGGCAAGCGCCGCCCGCACGTTCTGCTCGACCAGCACCACGCCGACCCCGCCGTTGGCGATCGCCCGGATGCGAGCGAACAGCTCGCCGACGATCTTCGGCGACAGCCCGGCAGACGGCTCGTCCAGCAGCAGTACCCGCGGCCCAGCCAGCAACGCGCGTGCAACTGCGAGCATTTGCCGCTGGCCGCCGGATAGGCGGCCCGCCAGTTCGCCGCGGCGCGTCTCTATGTCAGGAAACAGCGCCAGTGCCGCCAGCAGCCGCTGGCGGCGGCCCTCGCGCGGACCCAGATCAGCCGCCAGCGCGAGGTTGTCCTCAACGGACAAGGTCGCGAACACGTTCTCGATCTGCGGCACGTAGGCAAGACCGAGCGCCACGCGCCGATGCGCCGGGCGGCACAGCAGATCGAGCCCGTCGAGCGACGCGGCACCGCCGCTCACCGGCACTAGCCCGGCGACTGCCTTGATCAACGTCGATTTGCCGGCCCCATTGGGCCCGAGCAGCGCCACGATCTCGCCCGGCGCGACTCGTAGCGAGGCATCAAACACGATCGGCGTACCCGGCTCGTAGCCCGCAACGAGCCCGTCGACGATCAGCGCCGCACTCATGCGGCGGGCCGACCGACGTAGGCTTCGGCAACGCGCGGATCGGCAAGCACCTCCGCCGGCGTGCCGCTGCACAGCACCCGGCCTTCCGCCATCACCACCGCACGCCCACACAGCTCGGCAATCAGCCCGAGGTGATGCTCGATCACCAGCACGGCAAGCCCGCCGCGGGCAAGGGTCGCGAGCCTTGCGATGATGGTCTCCAGCAGCGCCGGGTGCACGCCTGCAGCTGGCTCGTCGAGCAGCACCACCGCCGGCTCCGCCATCAGCACCCGGGCAAGTTCGAGCAACTTGCGCTGTCCTCCGGAGAGCACCCGCGCCGGCTCGCGCGCCAGCGGCGCCAGATCAAGGAACGAGAGGATTTCCATGGCCCGGCCACGGGCGAGGCGCTCCGCAGCGGCTACCCGACCACTCGCGAGGAGGTTCGGCCAGAGCCGCTCGCCAGGATGACGGGGCGCTCCGAGCATCACGTTCTCCAGCAACGACAGCGCCGCGAACGGCCGTGGGATCTGGAACGTCCTGCCAAGGCCGGCGCCGAGGCGCGCCTCAGCCGGCTGCCGCTCGACCGACTGGCCGCGCAGCAGCACCCGCCCCGCGCTCGGCGGGCGCTCGCCCGCCAGCACGTCGAACAAGGTCGACTTGCCCGCGCCGTTGGGTCCGATCAGCCCGAGCACCTCGCCTGCGGCGATCGACAGCGACACATCGTCGACCGCGACGAGCCCGCCAAAGCGCTGCGTGACGTGCACCGCCTCGAGGATCGATGCGGCAGCGGGCGGGGCGGCGGGAACAGAAACTGTGGCGACTTTCATCCGGGACCGAACCTTCGTAAGCTTGCGACGGTAGCCGCCCGGCTGCCTCTCAGCAAGGGCGCTGCCAGCACCTGAGGATTCCTCCCCGATGATCGACCGATCTGAGACCCCGCCATGGGCGTGGCTGCTCGCAGCCGCCCTGCTCGCCCTGCCAGCGGCGGCGAGTGCCGTCGACTGCAGCGTCACGGTGGG
>CAIYLH010000102.1 GCA_903927005.1 uncultured Pseudomonadota bacterium | reverse complement strand
CTGACGTTTATCTAACATATTGATTTCTATATTTAAAACTACGGAAACACCAATCTGTGACTTTCGCAGTTGCATTGAAAGCCAGTGCCGAACTAGCCTAGTACCTATGAGGTCCCGCCGCCCCCAACTGAAGTCAGTGATCATGCTCGCGATGCTGTGGCAGTTTGCTGCGGCGATGTTGCTCGCAGCGCCAGCCTCGGCCGCCACGCGTAGCGGCTCTCCGACCGGTGCACCGACCGCACACTGTCACGCCATGGCAGCAACGTCACAGGCAGCGGCCACGACAGACAACAGTTCTCCATCGCCCGATTGCTGCACGGGCGTCAGCGCCTGTCACTGCGCCTGCACGCCGGGCAGCAATGCCGACAAACAGGCGGCGGTCCTGATCCCCGCCAACTCAGAGCGTCCGGTTGAGCCCGCTCTCGGCACGCCGCCCTTCCTGCGGCAAACTGCCGAAGTCTTCCGCCCTCCTATCTAGATCCCTCCCCACGGTCACGGGTGCGTGAACGTCGCCGTCAGGGCGTCGTGCGCATTCCAGCGATTCACGTGAGCGGTCGTCTGCGGCAAAGGTCGCGGTCCCGCAGGAGAGGGTTCAAATGAGATTCCGTCTGTATGGGGCATGGCCCCATAAGCCACTTGCCAGCGTGTTTATGGTTGCGCTGGCGGCAACTCTGCTTGAGCAATTCTGCCTCGCCGCGCCGGCAGCAGCTGCAGATATCGCCTCGACAGGCGATGCAATAGCGACACCGATCGGACCACTTCTGGACATAGCGTTGCAGCACAACCCGGACGTCGCTGCCGCCCGTGCGGAAGCCGACGCCGCAGCCCAGCGAGTCGCCCCTGCCGCAGCGCTGGAAGATCCAATGCTGGAAATCGGTATCGTCAATGCACCGCTTCCCGTCAGCCTGAGGCGAGACGACATGACGATGAAGATGCTCGGCCTTTCGCAAAAGCTGCCATTCCCCGGCAAGCGCGAGCTGCGCCGACACGTCGCCGCCGCTGATGCGCAGAGCATCTCGCTCGCTGTAGACGAGACCGTCAACCGGGTGACACGAGATGTACGTGTAGCTTACGAGGAACTGCGCCTGACCCTGAATTCGAGGAAACTAGTCGCCGAAACCATCGAAACGCTGCACCAACTCGTCAACATCGCGCAGATGCGTTATGCAGTCGGGCAGGCTACCCAGAGCGATTCTCTACAGGCGCAAGTACAAGTTGTAAGGATGCAGCAGGAGCAGTTGCGTTTGGCTGACGAGGAGACAGCCCACCGTAGCGAGCTGCAGCGTCTGCTCGGCAGCACCGACGATCGCGCAATGTTGATCACGCCAACCGCGGCAACCCTGCTGACTGCGCCGCTAAAAGCCGAATCTCTGCAGGACGAAGCTCTGGACCAACGCCCACAGCTGAAGTCCCTCGCAGCGCTGGTAGACAAGAGCGACCGCGCCCTCGACCTCGCCCGACGGGACTACTACCCGGATTTCGAGGTTCGGTTCAACTACGGACAGCGCGAGCGTTCACTCGACGGAGTCCCGCGCGACGACATGGTCACCTTGACCGTTGCAGTGAACCTACCGGTGTGGCGCAAGAATCGTCTTGAGCCTCGCGTCGCAGAAGCAAGCGCAATGCGCCGAGAGGCAATCAGCATGGCACAGAGCCAACGACTGGAGACGCGCGCTGCGCTGCAGCGCGCGATTTCCAAAGAGCAGCAACAACGCCAAAGCGCATCGCTGTATCACTCAACTCTGCGACCACAAACGGCTGCCGCATTCGACTCTGCGCTCGCGGCCTATCAGGTCGGGCGTGTGGATTTCCTGACGCTGCTCGAAGCACGCATGCGCACCTACGAAACGGCGTTAGGCGAGGCAGACGCGGTCGCCAGCCACAATAAAGCTGTGGTCGAAATTGAATTTCTTACGGGCCATGCGCCCGGCACCGTATCGCTGGAGCATCGGCCGCTATGAAACACCGTACTGCCCTCGCCATCAACGCGATCGCTCTCGCCGCGATCTTCGCAGTCGCATTCTGGTTTTCAACTCGCCCCGTGGCCCTAACGACGCCAGTTGCCACTTTCCCATCGACACAGCCTGCCGCTGGGGTAGCGACAGAACGCGCCGTGCTGTACTACAGAAACCCAATGGGCTTGCCGGACACGTCGCCAGTGCCGAAGAAAGACGCGATGGGGATGAACTACGTCGCCGTCTATGCCGATGAGCAATTTGGCGGCTCCTCGGTCAGAATCGATGCGGCGAAGCTCCAGAAGCTCGGCGTCCGAACCGAAATGGCGGCACCTCGCTCCCTCACGCAGACGCTGCGAATCGTCGGCACGCTGCAGCCCGACGAGCGCCGTCAGTCGACAATCAGCCCTAAGTTTGAGGGCTGGATCACCCGCATGCTGGTTGACACGACTGGCGCCCCGGTCCACCGCGGGCAGCCTCTGCTCGAGGTCTACAGCCCGGACCTGCTTGCGGCGCAACAGGACTATCGCGTCGCGGTCCGCGCACTCGACGCACTCAGCGAAGGCGATTCTGGGGCGCACGCACACATGCGCGACCTCGTACGCAGCAGCCTCGAGCGGCTCAGCAATTGGGACATCGCCGAAGCCGACCTGGCCGGACTGCGCGCTGGCGAGGAACCCCGCAAGAGCCTACTGCTGCGCGCGCCACGTGATGGCGTAGTCACCGAGAAGACAGCTCGCGTGGGTCTGCGCTTCATGCCCGGCGACGCGCTGTATCAAGTAACTGACCTATCCTCGATATGGCTTATCGGCAGCGTGTTTGAGCAGGATCTGGCCCTCGTGCGTGTCGCCGCACCAGTCACCGCCTCCTTCGTTGCCTATCCGGGCAAGACCTTTAAGGGCAGGATCGCGTTTGTATCGCCAGTGCTGCAGGCCGAGACGCGTACCGTGCAGGTACGTGTGGAGCTCACAAATCCTGACGGCAAGCTCAAGCCGTTGATGTACGGCACCGTGGAACTCGCCGCCGGGGCCGCCACGCCACTCCTTGCAGTCCCGGATTCTGCGATCCTGGATACCGGCACGCGCCAGATTGTGCTGGTCGACCGTGGAAAAGGTGAGTTCGAGCCGCGAGTCGTCCGGACTGGCGTGCATGCTGACGGTTACATCGAAATACTCAGCGGCCTTGCTGACCGCGAGGCCGTCGTGGTCAATGGCAACTTCCTGATCGACTCAGAAAGCAACCTGCGCGCCGCAATCGGCGCACTTGGCGGACATGCGTCGAGTGGTAGCACACCGCCCGCGCTCGACCGCCTGCAGCACTAGGGATTACGGACCATGCTAGGTCGTATCATCGAATGGTCAGCGCGGCACATCCTCATCGTCCTGTTCGCGACATCATGTGTCGTCGGCGTCGGCATCTATGCACTCCTCCATACCCCCCTGGACGCACTTCCAGACCTGTCTGATGTACAGGTCATCGTCTATACAGAATTCCCCGGGCAGGGGCCTCAAGTCGTCGAGGACCAAGTCACCTATCCGCTGTCAACGGCAATGCTCAGCGTGCCGAGAACCAAAGTCGTGCGCGGCTTCTCGAACTTCGGGGTTTCGTTCGTGTACGTCATCTTCGAGGACGGCACGGATATCTACTGGGCACGCTCGCGGGTCCTTGAGTACCTGAACGCAGCAGCAAACAGACTACCGCGAGGTGTGACACCGACGATGGGGCCAGATGCGACCGGCGTGGGCTGGGTATACCAGTACGTCGTGCAGGCCAAGCAGAGGTCACTCGGAGAACTGCGGGCCATTCAAGACTGGTTCATACGCTATCAGCTGACCAAGGCGCCGGGCGTAGCGGAGGTGGCCAGCGTCGGCGGCTTCGTCAGCACCTACCAGGTTACGGTCGACCCTCGCCGCCTGCAGGCCTACGGTATTCCGTTGAACCGGGTCACCGAAGCGATCCGCATGAGCAACCATGACTCGGGTGGTCGCTCAGTAGAATTGGCCGAAACGGAGTACATGATCCGCGGTCGGGGCTACCTGCGAGGCATAGCCGATCTGGAGGGAATCGTCCTCAAGTCAGTCGCCGGCACACCAGTGCGTGTGCGCGACATTGGCCGGGTCGAGCTCGTTCCAGACGAACGCCGTGGAATTACAGAGCTCAACGGCGAGGGCGAAGTCGTGGCGGGCATTGCTATGTCCCGTTATGGGCAGAATGCTCTGGACGTCATCGCCGGCATCAAGACCCGAATCCAAGAGATCGGCGCCGGCCTGCCGGCCGGGGTCACCCTCACCCCGGTTTATGACCGCGCCGACCTGATCCTGCGTGCGGTGCGCAACCTGCGCCACACACTGCTGGAAGAGAGCCTGATCGTGGCGCTAGTCTGCCTGGTCTTTCTGATGCACGCCCGCAGCGCCTTGGTGGCGATCCTCATGCTGCCGATCGGCGTTCTCATGGCATTTGCTGGCATGCGTGCATTCGGATTTAACTCCAACATCATGAGTCTGGGTGGCATCGCCATCGCCATCGGTGCGATGGTTGACCCAACGATCGTAATGATCGAGAACACTCACAAGCATCTTGAGACGCTGAAGCCTGGCGCCCCGCGGCTTCCTGCAATCATCGCGGCCTGCCGCGAAGTCGGCCCGGCGCTATTCTTCAGCCTGCTGGTTATCACGGTATCGTTTCTGCCGGTATTCACACTCGAGGCCCAGGAAGGCCGCATGTTCCGGCCGCTCGCCCTCACCAAGACCTTCTCAATGGCGAGTGCCGCGCTGCTATCAATTACGCTCGTTCCGGCATTGATGCTGGTTTTCGTCCGCGGCCAAATCCCATCGGAGAAGTCCAACCCCCTCGTCCGCAGCCTCATCTACTGCTACCGGCCGGTTATCGCGTGGGTGCTGCGCTGGAAGACGCTGACGCTGGTGGCCTCGCTTGCGATCGTCGCTGCAACTGCATTCCCTGCGCTGCGCCTAGGCACGGAATTTATGCCGACGCTAAATGAAGGGACACTCCTGTTCATGCCGTCCAGTCTGCCAGCAATGTCGGTAACCCAGGCGGCACGCGCGTTGCAGGCACAGGACCAAATCCTGAAGAGCTTTCCCGAGGTGCAATCTGTTTTCGGAAAGGCGGGACGCGCAAGCACTGCGACTGACCCCGCGCCGCTGGAGATGTCAGAGACGATCATCAACCTCAAGCCAGAACAGGAGTGGCGTCCGGGGATGACGATAGATCGCCTGATCGCGGAAATGGACAAGGCTGTGCAGCTGCCCGGAATTAGTAACGCGTGGACGATGCCAATCAAGGCTCGCCTGGACATGCTGTCTACGGGCATCCGGACCCCGATCGGCATCAAAGTGTTTGGCAACGATCTGAACGAGATGGATCGGGTCGCAAAACAAATTGAGGCCGTCGTCCGTACCGTGCCGGGAACGACCAGCGCGTACGCTGAACGACTGACCGGTGGCTACTACCTCGACGTCGTGCCGGACCCTGATGCGCTAGGTCGTTATGGGCTAACTGTTGGCGAGGTCCACGACGTTGTCGCAGCCGCGCTGGGTGGCGAAGTCGTCACGACCACCGTTGAGGGACGCCAGCGATTCGACGTCACCGTCCGGTACCCGAGGGAGCTGCGGGACAGACCGGAGGCAATCGCACGCAATGTCCTGGTCCCTGTTGCAAATGGAAGCATGGTGCCGCTGGGGCAACTGGCAAAGCTCGAAATCGTCCAAGGGCCTCCTAGCATTCGCACCGAAAACGCTCTTCTTTCAGCGTACATATTTGTCGATATCCACGGCCGAGACATCGGCGGCTACGTCACTGAAGCCCAGCGAGCAGTAAATGCCCAAGTGCACTTTCCGGAAGGCTATTACGTCACCTGGAGCGGCCAGTTCGAGTACATGCAGCACGCGATAGAGCGGCTCAAGATCGTCGTACCAGTCACGCTACTAATAATTTTTGTGCTGCTGTTTCTCAACTTTGGACGGATGACGGAAACGCTTATCGTGATGGCATCAGTCCCGTTCGCGGCCGTAGGCGGCGTTTGGCTAATGTACCTACTCGGCTACAACATGAGCGTCGCGGTTGCCGTCGGCTTCATTGCACTGACTGGAGTTGCCGCGGAAACGGGCGTGGTCATGCTGATCTATCTTGATCGCGCCTGGGACGAGGCCGTGGCACTTTGCAAGGCAGGGGGTCGCACCATCACGGTGAATGATCTCAACGAAGCCATCATTCATGGCGCGGTATTGCGTGTACGTCCGAAAATAATGACGGTCGTCGCAATCATGGCAGGACTTCTGCCTATCATGTGGAGCACAGGGACAGGATCGGAAATCATGCGCAGAATTGCCGCACCCATGGTGGGCGGCATGGTGTCAGCAACAGTCCTGACACTATTGGTGATTCCGGCGATCTACGCGCTAGTGAAGGAACGCGCGCTTGTCACGGCGAACCTGGAATGAATGCCTCAATTGCTATCAAGTCGCAGATCAGGCGAAAAATTTCCTTTGTTAGGAGTCCCTAAGTGATTACCGACCGACGACGGGGTCTTGTCTTTGCTGCTATCGGCGCCGCCACCGCCCTGCTCGTGATCGGAGTAGGAACGGCAGCCGCAATCTGGTCGGGGATGTACAACATTGGCGCCGACTCACCTCACTCTATGTTGACGCTGAGGGTCCTTGAGCAGGTGCGGCAACGGGCTCTGGCTCACCACGCGGAGGGAATCCCGGTGCCTGCGCTCAACGATCCGGCGATGATTTCGGAGGGTGCGGAACACTATGCGGCAATGTGTACGGAGTGCCATATGGCGCCGGGAGTTTCCGAATCCGAGCTTCGGCCCGGACTCTACCCGCAACCCCCAAATCTGGCCCAGCGCGGGATTGAGGACCCGCGCGTCGCTTTCTGGGCGATCAAGCACGGCATCAAGATGAGCGGAATGCCGGCGTGGGGTTCAACCCACGACGATGCCGAGATCTGGAACATCGTCGCGTTCCTGCGCAAGCTGCCTACTCTTAGCCCGGCGGGGTATGCGGCAATGCAGAAGGAAGGCAGCAACGAAGCAGCACAAGACGGCGACTCAACCGAGCCGTGACACTGCAAGATCGGGATGTCAGGACCTAGCGAAAGCGAGATTGGTTCTCAGCCCCACCGCAACGAGCCGGATCCCGACGCCCATCACCCTTCTGAGGGTTGGGCTGAGTCTGTCAGGCCTCTGCTAATTTGGCGGCCTGCAGCACTCCGGAAGGCAAAACTTTCGGCTTAAGTCGCACCACCGCTTCCACTGGGCACGCTTCAGCACTATCCTTCGAGCATCAACTCTGGAGACTATCGTGGCCACAGGCTGGGCCGGCGACGGCGCCGTACAGGATCAAATCGATGCCACCGTGAAGGACGGCATTCAGCGGGCGCAGCAGCGCCTGCGGACTGGGCCTGCGGCGACCCACTGCGACAACTGTGGCGAACTGATTCCCGAGGCGCGACGCGCGGCAATTCAGGGCGTGCGCCTGTGCGTGCCGTGCCAGACGACCGAGGATGCCGAGGCGAAGGCGTTCAGTGGCTACAACCGGCGCGGCAGCAAAGACAGCCAGCTCCGCTAGGTCCGGCCGACTGCTCACTCTTGCAGCGAGCGGTCCACCGCGCTACCCCGCAAGCCTGCTCCAGGCTCAACAGCACAAGCCACTGCCGAGCCTGAACCGTCAGCTATCGATGTTCGGCGTCCCCTGCTTGACCACCAACTCGAGTCGATTTCGTCCACCTACGTGGCTGTACTCGATCGAGTCGGTCATGCTGCGGACGATCGTGATCGCGAGATCGTCCGGTAGGTGATCGCCCTCAAGCGCGTTCAACGGTGCAGCGTCGTTCTCGCAAATAAGCTCGAGTCTATTGCCCTTCTCCGAATAGTCGATGGACAACCAGAGCGTCGCGGAGCCGACTATAGGCGCATGCGCCTGCAGAATTTCTTCTACCAGCGCTAACAGCGTGTGCCGAGTCCGATGTGACAGCACTTGCCGTTCGCAGAAGGTCTCGATTTCGGCATTCATCGCGTAAAGGTCAAAATCACCTGAACTGATGGTGAACTCGCAGCTTCGCGTGCGGTTGATGAATGCACGCGTCTTGGCCTTCTGCGGATTATCGAACATTTGCTGTGGCGTACCCTCCTCATGGATACCGCCGGCGTCCATGTAGAAGACCCTGGACGACACATCGCGTGCGAACTCCATTTCGTGAGTCACGATGACCATCGTAATGCCCTGCTTCGCGAGGCGCCGAATCACGGAAAGCACCTCCCGAACCATGGTCGGATCTAGCGCCGAGGTGGGTTCATCAAAGAGAATGACCTCAGGCTCCATCGCAAGGCAGCGGGCAATCGCTACGCGCTGCTTCTGCCCACCGGACAGATCCTCAGGGAAACTCCGCGCCTTCTCACCCAACCCCACGAGTCGCAGCAATTCCATGGCGTGCTTCTCGGCCTCCGCTGGCTCAACACCCTTGAGCTTTATCGGACCAAGCGTCAGGTTATCGAGCACCGAAAGGTGCGCGAACAGATTGAATGACTGAAATACCATGTTCATCTTCTGGCGAACCAGAGCGACATTGGCTGTCTGCACAACAATATCCGTCCCATCCACCTCTACAACGCCACTGTCCGGCTGCTCCAGTAGGTTAAGGCAGCGCAGAAATGTGCTCTTTCCGCAACCGGATGGCCCGATGATCGAGACAACCTCACCCTTTTTTATCTCGGTACTGACGTTGTCGAGGACGCGTAGCGTGCCGAAGCTTTTCGAAAGACCTTGTATGCGGATCATCGGTGCGACTCCTCGCGACGGCGCTTAGGATCAGTTCTTCGCTCGATGAAGTCGAGCAACTGAATGAGAACCCACGACACGGCAAAGTACAGTACTGCGACCATGACCAACGGGAAGAAGGCGTCGAACGTCCGACTTCGAATAATGTCACTAGCCTTGGTGAGATCCTGAACCGCTATATATCCGACGATCGACGTCATCTTAACGAGGGAGATGAACTCGCCCTTATAGACCGGAAGAACCCGTTGGATCATCTGCGGCATGACGATGTAAATGAAAGTTGATGTACGGGTAAAACCGAGAGATATGCCCGCCTCCGTCTGCCCCTTGTCGATGCCCTCGATGCCGGACCGGAAAATCTCAGCAGCGTAGGCGGCGAAGTTCAGTCCAAATGCGACGACCGCAACCAGCACGGGACTGATGTCCACAGAGGCAAAGACCACATAGAAAATCAGCATCAGCAATACGAGCACGGGCATGCCGCGCAGAATGTCGATGAAGACACGGGCCGGCAGTCGCAATAAAAGACGTTTGGAAAGGCGCATGTAACAGATGCCAGCCCCCAGCATGGTTCCGAAGATGGACGCCAAAATGGAGATGAGCATGGTGGTCTTGAGGCCATCCAACAGCAGCAGGTAGCGGTGCTCGCGGATGATGTTGCTGACGAAGCTATCGACCGTCCGCTGCCAGAATGAAGGCTTAGCGGGAACCGTAACGCTCGCGGCACTCCCCGCCAAGCGACTCTTAAGAGTGAAGGCGATAGTCGCCATCTGAAAGTAGGGATCCGAGAAGTTAATACGCTCCTTGCGCTCGGGTGTGATGTAAATCGCACTGGCGATCAGATCCACCTTGCCACTCGCCACGGCAGCGACAAGACTCCCGAAATCCATGTTTTCGTACTCAACCCGCCGGCCGATGGACTGTGCGAATCGCTGCGTTAACTCCACGTCAAGCCCGACGTGCAGGTTTTCCTTCATGCCTGCAAACGGCAGACCGCCGTCAGTGATGCCGACCTTCAGTGGCGGCAGACTGGGCTCATCCTTCAACGGCGGCATCTGGGGGTCAGGTGTCTCCAACCAGCGATGCACCATCTCCCTATAAACATCGTTGCCCTTGATGTCCGCCAGGAAGTGGTTGAACTGGTCGCGCAGCGCAGTGTTTTCCTTGCGAAATCCGACGCCCACATCAAAAGTGAACAACGGCTCACCCAGGAGGGCAAAACTAGCGTCCTGAAGCTGTAAATCCTTAAATGGCGCCTCATCGGACAGCGCAGCGTCGACCTTCCTGGAACTGACGGCAAGCGCCAAATCTGACACCCCGCGGTACTGCAGAATCTCGGCCTCGGGGTAGTTCTTTACCGCGTATACCTCGTGCGCACTACCAGTTAGCACCCCGATGCGTCCCTTCTTTAGGTCGGTCAGCGACCGCAGCCCCTCCGGCTTAGGCACACTGGCAACAGCAGCTGCAGCCGAACGAACCAGCAGTACCTGCGCCAACTCGTAGTAGCGCTGCGTGAAGTCGACCTTCTTGCGCCGCTCGGGAGTGGCGCTCATTCCTGTGACGATCAAGTCGATCTTGCCTGCTTGCAGCGCCGGGATAAGCGCCATGAACTTCATGTCCAGGAACTGGATAGGACGGTGCATTTTCGCGGCAATTCGGCGGGCGAGCTCGCCATCATGGCCGGTGATCTGGCCAGTTGCGTCGACGAAACTGAAGGGCTCCCGGGTGGCGCTAACGCCGATCTTGATGGGCACGCCCTCCTTCGGGAGCGGAATTGCTACTTCCTCGTAGGGCGTCAGATCCTTCTTCAGCCATCGCACGCCCATCGCCGCCAGCGTACCGTCGGCTTTGAAGCCAGAAATGATCTCGTCAACCTGCTGTAACAGGGCGCCGTTGCCCTTTCGGACCGCGATCGACGTGTCTTCGTGCGACAGGCGCTCCTCTATTAAGGCGAGATCCGGATTCTTCTTGGAAACCTGCAGAGCGGCAGGATAGCCCGTGAGCACCGCATCGAGCTGCCCCGTCTTCAGCGCGCCGATGGCATCCATGATGTCGTCAAAACGCTTGGCGTCAGCCTTGGGGAACTGCTGAGCCATGATCAGCTCGCTAGTCGTCCCCACCATGACGCCGATACGGGCCGTGGCGGCATCTTGCACGCTGGTGATGACACTGCCGTCGTGGTTACAACCGGCAAGGCCCAGGCAGACAAGCAGAACGAACCACTTGGGAATAAGGCGTTTCATGAGTTCCTGCGTCTAATTCTTCTTTTAGGACCGACGCAGCTTAATCGAAATGGGGGCCCGATAGTCCCTTTTGGCTGCGAGGACGACCCAGCCGCCCCCTGAGCAAAGTGGCGCCACAAGGCATAATTGGGGCACAGCGGTGTCGATATCCCAGAATGTCCCCGCCGGTGAACCGATTCGTGAATATAATCCGGCAGCGCAATCTGGCGTCGCACGTCCAGAACCAGAACTAGAACTAGAGGGGTCGAGCTTGAACAAATTCCTATTGGCACTGTGTGCTCTGCTGGCAGCGGCGTCTCTTGCCGGATGCGGCAGCCGCGCCAAAATCAGCACGGTCTCGGAACTTGAGGGCAAGGAGTTCGCGGTACCGACAGGCACTGTCGCGGACCAGCTGGTGCTTTCGAAGTACCCCACCGTGAAGATCAAGTACTACAACACCGTGCTGGATGCCGCGCTCGCGGTAAAAGCGCACAAGGCCGATGCAGCAGGATACGACGAGCCGATCCTTCGCAACATCGCAGCGAAGAATCCTGGCCTCAAGGTATTGCCGGAGCCCATCACCGTTGACGACTATGGCTTCGCCGTTCGTTTGCCGGACACCGAACTCAAGGCCGCCATTGATGCCGTTGTCGCGGACCTCAAGACGAATGGCGAGTACGCGGCAATGATGAAGCGCTGGTTGCCTGAGTCGGGATCGCCAGCGCCGATGCCGAAGATCGAGGAAGGCACTGGCGCCGCACTGCGGTTCGGAACAGCCGCAGTCACCGAGCCGTTCTCGTTCGTCGATGGTTCGCGCGAAGTTGTGGGTTTGGACGTCGAACTCGCACGCCTGGTCGCGAAGCGCCTCAATCGAAAGATCGAAGTCGTGAACATGGATTTCGGAGCCATGATCCCGGCACTCATATCGGGCAAGGTCGACATGATCGGCGCGTGTATCACGATTACGCCAGAGCGCGCGACGAAGGTGCTTTTCTCCAGCCCTTACTACAAGGGCGGCATTTCCGCGCTGGTCGCCGAATAGGCCCCGGGGGCCCTGCCTGATGGAATCTGCCATCCGGAAGGGTCCTGCTGGAAACTACAGAAGCTCCGCCGCGTCACGGCGGCGGAGCAGCCTGCGCTAGCTTCAGGCTACTACTCAGCGTCCTCCACCTTGAAGCGCGGTAGTGGCTCCGGCAGTTCCGCCAGGTAGTAGGCGAGCACAGCCATCGTTGCAATCTGGGTGCGCAAGTTCTCCGGCTCGACCTTATCGAGCGTGTCCGCCGCGGTGTGGTGGTAGTCGAAATAGTGCTGGGTAGCGACGAGCGGCGCGAATCCTGGTACGCCCGCATGCTGCAAAGCCCCGATATCGGACCCTACGCCGTCGTCCCTCTTCTCCACGACGGTCGCGCCGATCGGCGCTAACGCCTTCGCAACGGGCTTCAGGGTAACCAACGATTCCGGCGTCACCGCCGCCAACAAGCCGAGAGAGCGCCCTGCGCCTTCATCACTCTCAATGGCCGCCACCTGCTTATCTACCGCGGACGCAACGGAGGAAAAGTACGCCTTCGCGCCACGGCCTCCATTTTCCTCGTTGGTCCAGGCGACGAAACGGACCGTTCGCCGAGGATGCAGATCTAAGCGCTTGAGCACCTCAATCGCGCCGGCAGCTGCCATTACACCGACGCCGTCGTCGGTGGCGCCGGTGCCTAGGTCCCAGGAATCCAAATGCCCAGAAACCACTACAAACTCGTCAGGCTTTTCCCTCCCCATCCAATCAGCGATCACGTTGTGGCTATCGGCATCTGGCAGCATTCGCGGCGTCAGCAGCAGCTTCAATGTCACCGGGCCGCGCGCTGCCAGTCGATCGATGAGGTCGGCGTCCTCGGCCGAAACCGCGGCGGCCGGAATCGGCACCTGCCCCTCTTTCCATTCGGTGGCGCCGGTATGCGGCAGCCGGTACTCCGCGCCACCCACTGAGCGCACCAGCGCAGCGATCGCGCCAAGCTCTGCAGCCGCCGATGGCCCCACGAAGCGTCCAACCCCACCCTGCGCATAGGCGTTCCCGGCATTGCCGTTCATCGCAAGGCGCTGGTCGAAATGGAGGTCGAACAGCACGACATTGCCGTCAATCTCGGACGCGCGCGCCTTCAACTCATCGAAGTCGTGCACCACCACAACCCGTGCGGTCAGTCCCGCAGGAGCGGTCGCTCCTGACTCACCGAGCGCGACCAGATGCAGGCGTTGCGTTATCCCTTTTGGCTGCCCGGGATACACAACGAGCTCCCCCCGCTCATCACCACGCACCCAGTGCGGTACACGTGCCGGTTGCAACGTGACCGTAGCGCCTAGAGCGCGCATCACCCCAGCGACCTGCTGAACTGCCGCCTCAAGCCCCGGCGAACCAGCCAAGCGAGGGCCGATACGGTCGGTGAGTTCTGTCAGCCGGTCGTAGGCCCAGTCGCCCTTCATGGCCGCTGCCACAATCCGCGATAAAATGCCCGGATCCACAGGAGGATCCGAAGGCGTCGCGCCAACGGCGGCGCCCGTAGCTGTCCAAAACAGCAACGCGGTACTTACAAAGGCCAAGCGGGTCCTAAACAGGCGGTGCCGATAATTCATGCTCGAAGCCTCGACGGTGACTGGAAAGGCCGATACTTGCAGAATTTCCTTGTTTGAGGACCAGGCGATTTCCTGAGTTGGGGACCACCTGATTTCCTGAGTTCGGGACCACCCGATTTCCTCAGTTGGGGACCACCGGCGGAGCGCTTTTAGGCGCCCGTCAGGGCGTTGGAGTGGTCCCAGATGTCGATATCCGACCAGAACGAGCCAGATGTGGGCTGCGTCAGCCCGCCGTCCAGCCTTGCCGCTACCGTCGTGTCCAGACACGAAGGAGAGGACGGTATGGGCTCACGCAGCATGACGGTGGTGCGATACGAGGAGATCCGGCGGCGGCTGGTGGAGGGCCGCGGGGTGCGCGAGATCGCCCGGGCGCTGGCGTGCTCGCGCGACACGGTGCGGGAGGTCCGTGACGGGCTGAGGAACTCGCCGGACACCCCCAAGCCGCTGGCCGACCCGCTGTGGATGCAGCAGCTGGATTGGCCGACGATCGTGCATGAGCTGGGGCTTGGGTATCCGTTGAAGTTCCTCTGGGCTGAGAAGGCCCAGGAGCTGACGAGCTATCCGAACTTCTGGAAGCAGCTTTACCGCAAGTTCCCGCAGTACCGGGAAGCGTCTGTCACGGCCCGCGAGTTCGAACCTGGCGAGCGCATTGAGGTCGACTACGCCGGCGACACGATCGAGTGGCTCGAGCTGAAGACGGGCGAGCTGCGCAAGGCGTACGTCTTTGTCGCGGGCCTGGGTTTTAGCCAGCTGCTGTTTGCCTGGGCAGCCGAGGACATGAAGAGCCGTAACTGGCTCGGCGCGCATCGGCGCATGTTTACGTACTACGGTGGCGTTGCGCACGTGACCGTGCCCGACTGCCTGAAGCAAGGCGTTCTCAAGTGTCACCTGTACGATCCGGATCTGAACCCCGGCTATGCAGAGCTTGCGAGCCAATACGCGACGGCCGTGGTGCCGGCACGCCCGGGCCATCCCAAGGACAAGGCTATCGTCGAGGGTCTGGTCAAGATCCTGATGCGCTACGCGCGCTTCCGCTACCGCCGTAGCCGTTTTACCTCGCTGGCACAGATCAACCAAGCGTTGGCTGAGTGCGTGGAACGGATAAATGCGCGGCCTCACACGCGCTTCCGGGTGTCGCGCCGAGAGCGCTTCGAGGCGCTGGAACGCGCAGCACTCAAGCCGCTGCCGCTCAACGACTACGACAACGGAGAGTGGGCAAAGGCAACGCTGCATCCTGACTGCTACGTACTGGTGGAGGGGGTGCTGTACAGCGCCCCGCACATCCACCGGCACAAGGTCCTGCGAATCAAGCTCACCGAGAACCAGGTCGAGATCTTCCTGAACCTTGAGCGGCTGGCGATCCACCCGCGCAGTCGTCACCGCGATGGCAGGCGCATCAAGATCGACGCGCACTTCCCGCCGGCCTCGCAGGCGTACTACGAGGCGACACCGCAAAGGCTGCTGTCGCAGTCGCGGTTTATCCATCCCGACCTAAATCAGCTGTTCGTGGAGCTGTTCAACGCGGATGTCTACGGTCATCTGCGGCGCTGTCAGGGCTTTGTGCGCAGCTGCACCAAGGAGATCAATGCTGCCGGCCACGAGGTGGCCAAGGCGCGGATCGGAGCCGCTATCGCCACCATGCGCCGTTACGACAAATACCGTGTGCCGTACTTCCAGGCACTGCTGGCGCAGGCACGCAAGCAATCAGTCATGCCGCTGGCGGCGGAGCGCGAGATCGTGCGCCGCCCCGGAAATCCCATGCTGCGTTACGCCCGCGCCGCGCATGTGGCCGCCGATGTTGTCACTAACGTTCCGTCCACGTCACTCCAGGAGAAGTCCCCGTTATGAGTACCGCTGTTGCCAAGAACCTCATGGTCGATATGAAACTGCTCGGCATGTTCGCAGCCTTCGACCACGCGATCACTGCTGCGACCCGCGATCAGACCAGCTACACCGAGTTCCTCGATATGCTGCTGCAGGCAGAGAGCGATTATCGGCAAGATCGAAAGACCGGCTACCGGATCAAAGCCGCCAAGTTCACGTTGCGACCCGCGTTCGAAGACATCGACTTCACAGCCAGCCGTTCGATCAGCAAGGCACAGATCAAAGAACTGTACGGACTGCAGTGGTTGAGTGAGGGTCGGCCTGTGCTGCTGATCGGACAGACCGGCGTCGGCAAGACGTTCCTCGCCCAGGCCACTGGGCTGCATGCTTGCGCTTGCGGCAAGTCGGTGCTGTACATGACGGTCACCACGTGGCTGGAGAATGTCGCTCTTGCCAGATCCAGTGGTACGTACTTACGTTACCGCGACAAACTTGCCAAACCCGATCTCCTGATCCTGGACGATATGGGAATGCGCAAGCTCGCTTCAATCGAAGCCCAGGATCTATGCGAAATCCTCGAGGAGAGATCGATCGGCAAATCTACCGTGTTCACCACGCAGTTGCCGCTGGATCACTGGTCAGAGGTCATCGCCGACCCGGTCATCGCTGACGCCATCCGCGATCGTCTGGAGCACGCTGCGCTTACGATCCACATCACCGGCGAGAGCTACCGAGGCGTCAAAGCACGAAAACTTGCCAGCAAGAAGAACGACGAGTAAGAATCGTCGCCTTCGGCTCCGCCAGTGACCCCGTTAGGTGGTCCCCAACGAGGGAAATCAGGCGGTCCCCAACGAGGAAATCCTGCATACTGACGGAAATCGGGCCGCCGTGGCAGCAGGAGCTGCGGCGAATCCCTATCCTGGTGCTCATGCCGCCGTCCCGACACGCGCTGTCCTTAGCCTTGCGCGGACGAGGTGTCCGGCTCGGCGGCGCGAGGCGTGGCGATGGTTCGTTCCCGTGCACGGGCGAGGGACACCCCCCCCAGCGGCCAGAATGTTTTTCGCGGCGTTGACGTCGCGGTCGTGAGCACACCGGCACTCACCACACACCCACTGCCTAAAAACTGGGCCGCAGCTCCTCTGCTGGCGCAACTGTCGCCGCGGGGTCAGCGCGTCCCTGCGCTTCCGTAGACCGCTGCCCCGTGAGCGAGGGCATGCTCGTGGCAGCTCGCGCAGGATTCCTTAAAGACAGCGGCGCCGCGTTGATAGACCTTGGCATTGGGGTCGGAAAGAACGCCAGGCACCTCGTCGGTTCCCACTAGCGCCTTGACCGCAAGTGTCCGCATCGCCATCAGAGTCACCGCGAACATACAGGCCCTCACCGCCCACGCGCGCGTCTACCCGTACGCGGCTTGGTCCGTTCATCCCCCCGCATCACTGCGCTATTTGGTGTCCCGCGATCGGGCGTGTCGTCGCCACCACTGCCGTGCTGCTCTGATATGGCGCCTGCCATTTCCACGAGTTCCCTGTTGGCTGCCGAAAAGCACGCTGACAGAGGCCCTTGCTGCGCCACAGCAGGTGCGGGCAACACACGCGGATGTTTCCCTAGCCTAGCCTCCCGCGTGAACAGAAAGGCGTCTGCGATCGACGGTCGGGCTATGCTGAAAAGCGCCTCTATAGACATGGCAGAAATGCGAGCTCGACGCGAAGCCGCACTCGAAGGCAACTTCACGCACCGACCGCGACCCCTGCTGCAGCAGCAGACGTGCGCGCTCAACGCGCAGCGTCAGATAGAACCGCCGTGGTGTAACACCCAACTGTGTGCCGAACAGTCTTTCTACCTGCCGTGACGACAGCCCGATGCGATGAGCTATCTCATCAATAGGAAGCGGATCGGAGAGCGTCGACTCCATCAAACGGATCGCGTCAGCGAGTCTGCTCTCCGGCACACCGTATCGGGTTTGCACGTCCATACGCTGATGGTCGCCGTGCTCACGGATACGGGGATGCAAAAACTGTTCCGCCACCGATAACGCTAACGCAGCGCCGAAGTGCTCACGCACGAAGTAAAGCATCAAGTCGAGTGCAGCCGTACCGCCCGAGCAGGTAAACACGTCACGATCGACAACGTACAGGTCTCGAACGAGCTCGAGGCGCGGATAGGTCGAACGAAACAGCTCTGCGAACTCCCAATGAACCGTACAGCGCCTATCGGCCAGTAACCCCGCTTGCGCGAGCAGAAACGTGCCGCCACTGATTGCTCCAACCCGACAGCCATGCCGCGCAAGGCGTCTCAACGTATGCAGAAGACGCCGGCCCCCCACTGGCTGCGTCGGCTCCAGGCTGACGCAGACGACCAGCATGTTGAGCTTGGCGAGCGCGTCGACAGAACGATCGACCCTAATTTCAATTCCGTTGCTCGCCTCAACAGCACGCCCGTCGACAGACACCAATTCCCACTCATACAGCACTTTCCCGCTCTGCCGGTTGGCCGAACGCAAGGGTTCAATGGCAGCAGAAAATGACATCATCGAGAACTGCGGAATGAGTAAAAATGCTAGCCGTATCGGCGCAGCATTCATCCCCAGCGATCCGCTCACGTCGGTACGCCCTCGCCCATGGCACTGAGGCGCACATACTTTGTCTCGGGCGCCCACAGGTAGCAGACAACGGCTCCGCAGGTAAGCACAACGACGCAGCCACCGAGAGCTACGTGCACACCAAGACCGGCGACGAGGACAGGAAGAAGGAACGTGCTCACGGCTGAACCGACCCGACTCGCAGCGATCGCAAGGCCTATTCCGGAAGCACGCAGGTCTGTTGGAAACAGCTCAGGAAGATAAACATAAACGAGGTTTGACGCGCCCGACAGCACGCCTGCAATTACTGCGAATAGGACAATGATCGCCACGCCTGGCAACTCCGTCGCCGCGGTCAGAACAAGCATTGCAGCTGCGGCGATGGAAAAGCTTCCCACTAGGAAAGCCCGTCGGGACAGCAGATCAACGACGAACAGCCCAATAATGGCTCCGAGCAGCAAGGCGACGTTGTAGACCAGTCCGCCCACGTAGGCACTGCGAACGTGCAGGGCCTCCAGAACACGTGACACAAACGTGCCGAGCGCAAAGTAAGGAATCACTTGGCAAGTGAAGAACGTACAAGCGACGATCGTGCGTCGGCGCCAAACGGGTGAGGCGAGTTGACGCCAACGACCTTGTTCGGAGGGAGCGCTCAGCACTGGCTCCGGCGCTCTCACACCTGCGCCAAAGCGAGCCTGCACAACTGCGCCAGCGCGTGCCGCGAACCCATGGCCGGCGAGCCAAAGCGGCGACTCCGGCATGGTCACCCGCAGTGGCAGGATAAGAAGACACGGCAAAGCACTCGTCAGCAGCATCCATCTCCACGCATCTGTCCCGCCAGACGCCAGCAAGAAGCCTACGAAATACGCACACGTATATCCGCCTGCCCACGCAACCGACAGGATACTCAGAATACGACCGCGCACGCGCTGTGGGCTGAACTCCGTCAGCAAAGCCTTGCTCACCACATAATCAGTCCCCAACAGGAAACCGATTGCGAGACGCAGCACAAGCAGCTGTACAGGCGCGCTGATCACGAACTGCAGGGCGGAGAGGAGCGCGAGCAGTGCCATGTTGTAGGCAAACACCGGTCGCCGCCCATACTGGTCTGCGACCGGGCCAGTCAACAACGCGCCCAAAAACAGCCCGGCGAGCGACGCTCCGCCCAGAAGGCCGAGCCACAACGGGGTAAGTTTCAATGGCGTTGTCGCAAGCGTCAACGCAATGCCGATAATGCCGAGGCCAAAGCCGTCACTGAACACCCCGCCGGTACTCGCCACGGCGACGCGCAAATGGAAGCCGTTGAGCGGCATGTCATCATAGGCAGTAGCTGTAGACGTACTCAAGAGCGCTCCTCGCGTCGCGACCTGCAACCGGACTCTGTTCGCTCAATCGCGCTTTGAACCCGGTCGATCGGTGCCCAGCGTTCTTTGATTATGGCACCAACACTAACGGGCATTGGCACGAACAGGCACCACAGCGGAAGCTGGAGCACTCCGAACGCCCTTTGTCAGGCCATGAAGCTAACCCAACTCCGCTATCTGGTCGCCGTCGTTCAAAACGACCTGAACATCACCACCGCCGCAGGCAAACTACACACATCCCAGCCTGGCGTGAGCAAGCAACTCAAGCTGCTGGAAGGAGAGTTGGGATTTCCGTTGTTTGAGCGGGATGGGCGTAGCCTTACGCGAGTTACCCCGGCCGGGCAGGAGGTCGTCGACCGCGCCCTGCGCATCCTGGAGGAGGCTCAAAACATCAGGCGTATGTCGCTGGAGGCCCGCGAAGATGCGCACGGCACGCTAACGCTCGGCACGACGCACACTCAGGCGCGGTATGTGCTCCCAACTGCCATTAAAGTGTTTCGCCAGCGCTACGCAGACGTAGACCTGCACCTGCATCAGGGGACATCGGAGCAGATCGCAGATCTCGCCAGGCTCGACCGCGTCGACCTTGTCATGGCCACAGGCCCGGGTGACGCTTTCCCAGGACTAGTCCTGCTCCCGTGTTATCAGTGGCACCGACGCATCATCGTGCCCCGCGACCACCCGCTCGCGAGAGAACGACACTTAACACTGTCTACCTTGGCGCGCTACCCCGTAGTTACCTACACCTTTAGTTTCAGCGGCCGCTCGTCGCTGCCTGCGCTGTTCGAAAGTGCCGGACTGAAGCTCAACGTCGCTCTGACGGCGAGCGACGCGGACGTAATTAAAACCTACGTTCGCCTGGGTCTCGGGGTCGGAATCGTCGCAAGCATGGCGCTGGACGAGAAGAAGGATGCAGATCTGGTAGCTATCAATGCCGACCACTTGTTCTCGGCACACACGACGTGGATTGGCTTTAGGCGTGGTCGTTTACTACGCGGCTATCAATTCGAATTCCTGAAGCTGATCGCACCACACCTGACGCGTCGGACTGTCGAACAGGCGGTGCGCGCACCGAACGAGACGGCCGTCAGCGAACTGCTCGCTGGCATCACGCTGCCGACACGCTAAGCGGAAATAGCGGCACATCAGACAATTGGTTCCTGCGGGCACCGGCGCCGCGCAGTCGCAACGGGGAACCACGGTTGCCACGGAGGCCGATACTGTGGGGGCCCGAATTCACTGGGTCGTCAACAGGCTAGAGGGCTTTAAGCGTTCGGTCACCTACCGACTGACGTATCGCCGTGAGGATGCCCTGAAGTAACCGTACTGGTGACGGAGGACAGCCCGGCACCGCGACATCTACCGGAAGCACAGCCGACACCGAACCGACGGTCGCATAGCTGGTGCCGAAAATCCCGCCATTGCAGCCACAGTCACCCACTGCGACAACCAGTTTCGGATCCGGAGTCGCATCGTAGGTGCGACGCAGCGCCGTAAGCATGTGGCGGGATACCGGACCGGTCACCAACAGCATGTCCGCGTGACGAGGGCTAGCGACGAATCGAATGCCCAAGCCTTCGATATTGTAGATGGGGTTGTTAAGGGCGTGGATCTCGAGCTCACACGCGTTGCAGGAGCCAGCATCAACATGGCGGATGCACAATGCTCGCCCGAGCACAGAGAGAACTTCCTGCTGCAGCGCCTCGCGCACGCGCAGGGTGTCATCCTGAGCGGGGGGCAACTCCGAGACGATTCCGATGCCGACAATAGTGCGCAGGGTCTTGATCATGGCTCAGAGGTCGTGGCCGCTATAGGACAGGTTGAATGACTTGTTGATCAGCGGAAAATCAGGAACGATATTGCTGATGATCGCATGCTCGAGCGCCGGCCAGTTTTGCCACGATGGATCATGTACATGGCAGCGCCGAATCCTTCCGGCTGCCGTAATCTCCAGCGCAACCAGAACGGGACCGCGCCATCCCTCGATCAGGCCAATAGCCAATCGTGGCTCACGCGGCAGCGCAAGCGGAGCGGTGACCGGGCCATCAGGCAGGTCGCTCAGGAACGCCCTTGTGAGCCGACTGGATTCTGCGACCTCGTCGAAGCGCACCGCAACACGGGCGGCGACGTCACCCTCCCGACGAATGCATGGCGTCGGCGTCAGCGCGTGGTACGGCGACCAAGGGGCATCGGCACGGAGGTCTCGTAGCTGCAGGCTCGCACGACCCGCAAGTCCCGTGAGCCCTAGTTGCCGCGCGAGTTCCGGCGTGACCACTCCTGCACCTGCGAACCGGTCGCGGATGCCCGAGTGGTCGTCGTAAATATCCCGTAGCAGACGCACCCGCGCAGCGATGTCCCGGAGCACAGAGGAGAGCCTCGCGATGACATCTGCTGAGGGATCTATGGCGACGCCGCCGGGCACGACCACATCCATCAGATAGCGCTGCCCAAAGACAGACTCTGTCACACGCAGCAGCTCTTCCTTCAAGCGCGAAAACTGCGCAAGTCCGAATGCAAAGCCCGCATCATTGCCGAGCGCTCCCAGGTCGCCAAGGTGGTTCTGTAACCGTTCGACTTCCAGGCAGATTCCCCGCAGCCATGTTGCCCGCACCGGTACCTGCAAGCCCGCCAGCGCCTCCAACGCCTGGCAGTATGCCCAGGAGTACGCCACTGTCGAGTCGCCGCAGATACGTGCGGCGAGTCGATGACCCTCAAGGGGGTCGAGCTCCGTGAAGCGCCGCTCTACACCCTTGTGGACATAGCCGAGACGCTCTTCCAGACGCAACACCTTTTCACCGACAACCGAGAAGCGAAAATGCCCAGGTTCGATGATTCCTGCATGCACTGGACCAACCGGGATCTCGTGTACCCCGTCACCGGCGACGCGTACGAACGAATAGTCGTCAACAGCAGAGCCAGACTCAGGCCCGCTGGTGGGCGCGCGGGCCAACGGCGCCTCGTCGGAGGTCCATGCGGTATGCCTGAGCCAAGGGCGCTGATCCGGCGCATCGGCACGAACGCCGCACAGGTCTGCCGCTGCCCGCTGCATGCGCGCGGCGGCTGGAAATAATTCCTGCAGGCCTTGATAGCGCTCGCTGCCGTCACGGATTTCCTGCTCGAGCAGAAGCACGGCAGAATCGACTAGCAGCGCAGCATGAACCGCGCCGGAACCAACGTCCGGCGGCGTCACCCAGAGCGACAACAACTCTCCTCCAGCGGCAGCGGCATCCGACGCCGCCTGCAGCCATTCCGCCGCGGCAACGACGACCCGTCCGCCCGTCGTTCGGCCAGGAAGAGGCTTAGCACGCGCCCACCAGTGCTGCATAGACACTTCAGGGCCCTCCGATCAGTCGCGCTGCGTCGTGGTACCAACCCGCGAGGTAAGCCGGAACGTACAGGCCCAGCACCAGCACGATCGCCAAGTGAACAAACACCGGCAACAAAGCCGGCGAGTGCGGCAACCGTTTAACCGAGGTCTCCCCGAACACCATAGGCTGCACCTTGCTGAAGATCGCGGCAAACGCGACGCCCAGCGCCAGCAGCAGTAATGGCGTCGCCCAGGGCTGCTGCTTCATCGCGGTTGTCAGGATCAGGAACTCACTGGCAAACACACCGAACGGCGGCATTCCAAGGATCGCGAGGGAACCGAGCATCAGGCCCCAGCCGATCGTTGGACTGACCGTTACAAGACCGCGGATATTTTCGATCAGCTGCGATCCCGACTTCTGGCACGCGTGACCAACGGCAAAAAATATCGCGGATTTGGTAAGCGAATGCACAGTCATATGTAGAAGCGCTGCAAAGTTCGCTACCGGACCACCCATACCGAACGCGAACGTGATGATGCCCATGTGCTCGATCGAGGAATAGGCAAACAGGCGTTTTACGTCCTTCTGTCGCCAAAGGAAGAAGGCGGCGAGGACCATCGAAAGAAGCCCGAACCCCATCAACATCTGCGACGGCAGCGCTGAACGCAACGAACCCTCCACCAGCACTTTGCAGCGCACGATCGCGTAAATCGCAACGTTGAGCAGCAGACCGGACAACACAGCCGAGATCGGGGTCGGGCCCTCCGCGTGCGCATCAGGCAGCCAGTTGTGCAGCGGCGCGAGGCCTACCTTAGTGCCATACCCCACCAGCAGGAACACAAATGCAAGACTCAGCACGGTGGGCTCCAGTTGGCCCTTGACCGCATCAAGATGCGTCCACAGCAATGCCGTGACGCCCGCCGCACCGAGCACACGCTCTGCAGCGAAGTACAGCAGCATCGTGCCGAAAAGCGCCTGCGCAATGCCGACGCCGCAAAGGATAAAGTACTTCCAACCCGCCTCAAGACTCGCAGGCGTCCGGTAGAGCGTGACCAGCAGCACCGTCGACAGCGTTGCGGCCTCCATCGCGACCCACAAGAGGCCCAAGTTATTGGTCGTCAACGCGAGCAGCATAGTGGCGGTGAACAACTGGTACATGCTGTGATACAGCCGCAAACGCCCCACACTAAGTTTGCCGCGGTCGGCTTCGATACGCATGTACGGGCGAGAAAATAGCGACGTTGTCAGCCCAACAAGCGCAGTCAATGTCACCAGAAAAACGTTGAACGAATCGACGAGAAACTGCTCGCGACCGAGTAGCAGCGGCCCGAAGGAGATCACACGTGCTGTCAGTGCGCAGGCTGCGAGGAACGTCAGCAGGCTGAAAAGCGCGTTGATCTCCGGACCACGCTTGCCGTGCCCGGACAACGCTAACAGCACGGCGCCGAGGAGCGGGGAGCCCAATAGCAGAATCAGTTCCACGCTACTCGCGCTCCTTAAGCGTCTCAAGGTGGCAAAGATCCAGACTGTCGAACTGCTCCCGAATCTGGAAGAAGAACACACCAAGTACCAACATCGCGACCAACACGTCGAGCGCAACGCCAAGTTCAACGACCATCGGCATGCCGTAAGTCGCACTCATCGCACCGAAGAAAAGGCCATTCTCCATCGACAGGAACGCCACTACCTGCGACATCGCCTTGCGTCGGGTAATCATCGCCAGAAACGACAGCAGGATCACTGCGATAGCGATGCCCAGCGTGCTACGGGTCGCCGTGCTGGCTAGGGCAGAGATCGGCTGCGCCAGGCCGAAGGAGAACACCACCACCAGCAGCCCAATTAGCATTGTGGCCGATGGGTTGATGACTGGCTCCGTGTCCCAGTAGACGTTCATCCGACGGATAAGTCTGTGCAGCAGGAACGGCAGCCCAAATACCTTCAGAGCCAACGTCAGTAGCGCCGACAGGTAAAGGTGCGCTTCACCGGTACGCCACGCCACGATCAGCGTTGCAACGACCAGCAGCGCTCCTTGTAGAGCCAGAAGGTGAACGAGATTTACCGTCCTTCGCTGCGCAAGCATGGAGAATGACAGCAGCAGCAGCAGCGCGGCGCAGGCGTTAAGCAACTGCATATCCAGCGGCAACGGGTTCATGCGCTCAGGCCCCCAGCAGTAGGTGGACCAGCAGCCCGAGCACTGCCAGCAGGAAGGCGGTCGCAAGGAACTCCGGCGCCCGGAACACGCGCAACTTCGCCGACAGAGTCTCGATCAACGCCAGTACTGCGCCGGCGACAATGAGTTTGAGCGCCAGCAACGGCACGGCGAGCAGCAGGCCGAGCGGACCGGCCGCTTCGTTACCTGCACCCCAAGGGACAAACAAGGCGAAGCCGATGCAAGCATAGTTGAACAGCTTCAACGCAGCCGCCCACTCCATTAGCGCAAGATGCCGCGCGGAATACTCGAGCAGCATCGCCTCGTGAATCATTGTTAATTCAAGGTGCGTCGACGGATTGTCGATTGGGATGCGAGCATTTTCAGCAAGCAGCACCAGCACGAATGCGACTGCGGTGAATGCGAGACTGGGATACAGACCCAGAGCATGGGAACTTAATCCCTCCGCGATCAGCGGCAAGGACGTCGTCCCCGAAATAAGCGCGGCAACGAACAGAATCATCAGCAGCGCAGGTTCGGCGAGAAATCCCACCATCATCTCGCGACGGGCCCCGAGCGATCCAAATGCGGTGCCCACGTCCATTGCAGCTAGCGAGAGGAACACTCTTGCAGTAGCGAGCAAGCCGACCAGAGCGATGCCATCGGCGGCGGCTGACATCGGCAGCCCCGTCCCCATCGACGGAATGATCGCAGCCGCAACAACCATCGTACCGAACACAACGTAGGGCGCCGCGCGGAACAACGGGGACGCATTTTCCGCTAGCACCGCGTCCTTATGTAGCAGCTTTCGCAGCCCGTAATACGGCTGAAGGACACTCGGCGCAGTCCGGTTCTGCAGCCATGCGCGGCACTGATTTACCCAACCCAGGAAGATCGGGGCCGCGAGCGTGGCGCTTACGACTTCCAACAGCTGCGTGGCGGCGGACAGCGGCGTCACAGCACGAACGCCAGCAGCAGCAGCAACGTTACGAAACTGTACGTCAGGTAGGTCGAGATCCGGCCCTGCTGCAGGTGCGCGACAAGGTTCGCCGTTGCATGAGTTGCACGGGCCAGGGGCAAGTACAGCAATCGCCAAATCCGGTCACCCACGGTGACGCGGTAGACCGGATGCTGATCATGAGCCCCCGGCAGCTCACGGGTCATTAGGAAAAACGGCTCGAAGATGTGCCTAATCGGCTGGCCGAAGCCCTCGGCTGTGTCCTGCATCCGCGCATCCATCGCCGCAAATCCACAATCCCACGGCGCACTACGGCGCACACGACGACGGTATAGCAAGCGCACTCCGTAGGCGGCGAGCAGCAGCGTCAGCAGCAGCAGCGCAAACAGTGCCAGCGGGCCGTACGAGGCATGTCTCGTCGCAGACGGCGCTAACAGCCACCACTGAGCGCCCCAATGCCCCTCCGGAATCTGCAGAAGTTCGCGCGCAGCGGCATCGAGCAAGCGGATCACCTGCGACGGGACGAGGCCGAGAACGAGACACCCCAACGCGAGTACACCCATACCAAGGCGCTCGCTTACGCCTGCATCCTTCGCACTTGAAAGTGCCGCCTCCCGACGCTGGCCGAGGAATATCACCCCATAGAACTTCACCATGACGTAGCCGGCAAGCGCAGTGCACAAGGCGACCACTGCCGCGCCGACCGGCAGCAGCATGTTGACGAACGTGTGCGGAATGTCGCCGGCGAACAGAAACGCCTGAAGAAGCAGCCATTCTGAAACGAATCCGTTCAGTGGCGGCAGCCCGGCAATTGCGAGGGCTCCGATCAGCGTCAACCACGCAACCCACGGCATGCTGTGGATGAGTCCACCGAGCCGGCCGAGGTTGCGCTCACCAGTCGCATGCAGCACCGAGCCTGTGCCGAGGAAAAGCAAGCTTTTCATATAGGCGTGGTTGAGGCAGTGATAGAGCGTTGCGATCAGAGCAAGTGCGGCGAGTTGCACAAGGCCTGCGCCCTTGAACACTATCGTGAGCCCAACACCGGTAAAGACGATGCCTATGTTTTCAATCGACGACCAGGCCAGAAGTCGCTTCATGTCGATCTGAACGGCTGCAAAGATGACGCCGTAGAAAGCAGACAGCAGGCCAATGCCGAGGGCCACGAGGCCCCACCACCATTGCTGCGTGCCAAGCAGATCAAACGTCACGCGCAGAACACCGTATACCGCGGTCTTCAGCATCACCCCGCTCATCAGTGCCGAGACAGGCGACGGCGCCGCCGGATGCGCCTCCGGCAACCAGACATGCAGCGGAACCAAGCCTGCCTTGGCACCAAAGCCAAACAGCGCCAGACAGAACGCGACACTCGCCCATGCCGGATCCAGATGCGCCGCACGCATCGCGTCAAACGTAAACTGCCATGTGCCGCCCTGCAGCACACCGAAGCTGAGCAATATGGCGAGGGCGCCAATGTGCGCAATTAACAAGTACAGGAAGCCGGCCGCGCGGATCTCGGGGATTCTGTGCTGGGTCGTTACCAGGAAGTACGACGACAGGGCCATAGTCTCCCAGGCGACCATGAACGAGTACGCGTCATCCGCTAGCAGCACTAGCCCCATGCTCGCGAGGAATGCGTGGTATTCGAGGCACAGAAGCCCCGGCATCGTGCCTTCGCCTTGACGGAAATACCCGGCCGAAAAGACCGAGATAGCCGCGGAGACGGAGCCGAGCAGAAAAAGGAACACCGAGGACAGCGCATCGAGACGGACGTGGAACGGCATCCCCGGCAGGCCAAACGGCAGTACTGCGCTTTCCGGCGGTGCCCCGAGGTGCATCGCCGCGCCGACCGCAATCGCAATGCCGCACAGGGCACCTAGGGGGAAAAGCGTGCGTCCTGCGAACCTCAGACTGCGCGGGCGCAGCATCCCCGCCAGCCCGATCCCTCCCCACGCCGCAAGCAGCGCGAGACAGGCTTCGAGGTTCGTAAGCGAAACGTTCACGTGAGCTCCACCATGGCGTGGAACGACCGGCAGTGGGCGCGCGGCCAGTCGCCTCACCAGGGTTATTAGTCTTTGATTATCATCCTGTTCAAGTTCTATGTAAACTCGGGGTATCTAGATGGAGTGTCTCGCGGTGGCGACCCAAGAAGAACGCACTGCCCGGCTGACGATCCTGATCGATCCGCGCAAGAAAGCCGCGTTCGAGCAGCTTTGTGCCGCGGAAGACGTAACACCGTCACAGGTCGTCCGGCGCATGATTCGCGAGTATGTGGAGTCACGCATTGGCACTAGCTGGCATGACGCGCCAACGCCCCCGCGAGCGGCCCGCCAGCCCATCCGGCGCTAACTAAACTGCCGCACGGCGACTCTAGCCACGCACAGAACATGCGCGTCGCGGTGACGCGTGTTAGCGTCTTCCCCACACGCCGCTCCCCCGGAGGACGCTCCCATGCCACTCAACACCCCCCCCTCACTACCCGTCACGCTCGTCCCACAGCCGAGGCTCTCCCGCCGCGGCCTACTCGGTGCAGCGCTACTCGCCCCACTGGCAACCGGGCTCGGCGGACTGTCTAGCGCGCTAGCTGCGGCCCCCCGTGCACGCGCTGTTGCCGCGGTCATTCGACTCGACAGCAACGAGAACCCCTACGGTCCCTCCCCCGCTGCGCGCCAAGCGATCCTCGCCTGCATTCCCGACGCGCCGCGCTACGCCGACCGCTCGTTGGTCGAGCTGATCGCGTCTATCGCGGCGCGGCACAATGTCGAGGTGCGGCAGGTAACCGTCGGCACCGGCTCTGGGGAACTGCTCAAGATTGCGGGTCTACTGGCTGCAGAAGGCGGCGCAGACGGACAGCTCGTCGCCGCGCATCCCACGTACGAGGAGCTGCCGGACTTTGCCGCCAAAATGGGCATCCAAACGCGCTGGGTAGCACCTGACACGGAGCACCGACACGACCTGCCGGCGATGCATGGCGCAATTGGCGACCAGACTCGCCTCGTGTACATCTGCAATCCGAACAATCCCACCGGCGCCGCGCTCGGCAGGATCGCGCTTGAGCGCTTCATCCGTGCCGTACCCACCTCGACCCTCGTTGTCGTCGACGAGGCCTACATCGACCTCGCAGACGACCCGGAAGTCCGCTCCGTTAGCGATCTGGTGCACGACTGCCCCAATCTCGTGGTACTGCGCACGTTCTCAAAGATCCACGGACTGGCGGGACTCAGGATCGGTTACTCCATGGCAGCCCCCTCGCTCGCAGCGCGGATGACCAGCAAGCAGCTTACGTTCCCGAATGTCGCTGGTCTGCGCGGTGCGATTGCAAGCCTGGGCGATCACAATTTCCTCGCCGAGACGCGCGAAGCGCTAGTGGCCGACCGCCGTCGCGTTCACGCCGCGCTCGATCAACTGGGTCGGCCGCGCAGTCGTTCTCAAGGTAACTTCGTGTTCTTCGACACCGGTATGCCGCTAGCGACTTTCGCAGCGCGCATGCTCGCCAGGAACATCAAAATCGGCCGTCACTTCAATGGCTACGACAACTGGGCGCGGATCACGATAGGCACACGGCCGGAAGTCGATCGTCTGCTCGAGGCGCTACCGGGCGCGCTCGGCGCGTAGGGGCCGTCATGGCGCTAGGCGCAACGATCTACACGCTCGCCGTGACGCTCAACGATGCCGACCGAGGCGTCTACGAATCGCTGTCATTCCGCGCGGCTCGGCACCCCTCCGAGAGCGAGGAGTTTCTTGCCACGCGGATCCTCGCTTACTGCCTCGAGTACACCGAGGGGCTTGCGTTCTCGAAGGGCGGCCTGTCGGAGCCCGACATGCCGGCGTTGGCAATTCGCGACCTGACCGGAGCGCTACAGGCGTGGATCGAAGTGGGTCTGCCTGAGGCCGCTCGACTGCACAAGGCGGCCAAGGCCGCGCCACGGCTGGTCATTTATCCACATAAGGACGTTAGGCTGCTTCTCAGTCGCCTCGCGGCCGAGCCGCCGATCCACCGTGCTACCGCGATCGAGATCTACGAAATCGATCCAGAACTTCTGGCGGCCTTCGTACGACTGCTGGATCGGCGCATGAATCTGGACATCGCCATCAGCGACCGGCAGATCTATCTGACGATCGGCGAGCAGAGCCTCAACGGAGCAGTGCTCCGGCACGCCCTGGCGTAAGCCCCTGCCAGCAGCGCGTCGGCGGGATCGCCGCCTTCAGGCGCGACGTAAAGTCGCGGTACTTCGAACCGATTTTTTGTCGGCGCCGGCAGTTCGGCAGAATACGGCCAGCTGCGCTTTGGCAAAGAGGCCAAGCGCAGCAACAGGGCAGCCTCGCGTGCTGAAGATCGCCCGCAATCCGCCCGCGCCATCAGCAGGGTCGCCTCCCTAGTGGTGAGTCTCGATGCGCCCCGCGGTGCCGACCGATAGAATCCCCTAGGCTGCCCTCTCCCCCATGGAGATCTCCGTCATGGATCGCTCCACCCGCACTCCACCCAACGCCAACCATCCGGCCATGGCTGCCCCTCCGGACGAGGCGGTGTCGATCGCCGAGCGCACCGCGCGCATCGTCGCGAGCCAGAGCTACCGGCCGGCCGATCACGATCTCGATTTTCTCGCCTCCGATAGCGTGCGCGGCGTACGTTTAGCCCTCGATTACGAAAAAACAGAACTACAGCTGCAAGAGCACCACATCGCACACGCGATTGTCGTATTCGGCAGTGCGCGACTGCGCGATCCGGCGACCGCACGGTACGAATTCGAGGCGGCACGAGCAGCCACCCACCAATCCCCCACAGATCCGCTCCTAGCAGCTGCAGAGAAGATTGCCGAACGCCTTCTTGAGCGCAGTCGCTACTACGACATCGCCCGTGAGTTCGGCCATCTGGTCGGCAGTGCCCCAGATGGGCCCGATGGCGAACGCGTCGTCGTCATGACAGGCGGTGGTCCCGGCATCATGGAAGCTGCCAATCGCGGCGCGAGCGATGCGGGTGCGAACTCAGTGGGGCTGAACATCACCCTGCCCCACGAACAAGCGCCGAATCCTTACGTATCGCCAGAACTGTGCTTCTCATTTCACTACTTTGCGATGCGCAAGCTGCACTTCATGAGACGCGCACGCGCGCTGGTCGCGTTCCCTGGCGGCTACGGCACATTCGATGAGTTGTTCGAGACATTGACGCTCGTTCAGACCGGAAAGATGCCTGCCGTACCCGTCGTGCTCGTCGGACGGGAGTTCTGGGAGCGCGCCGTCAACCTCGATTTTCTAGTCTCCAACGGCATGCTCGCACTGCACGATCGCGAACTGATCGCATTCGCGGAGACTGCAAGCGAAGCCTGGCAGAGAATCTGCGACTGGCACGTTGCCGCTGGAACGGCAGGTTTCCCTCCGAATCGCGAGAACAGATGAAGCAAATGCTCAGCAGCGGATGATCCTCGTCGACATGCAGATCAACCTCGACGCGGCATATACCACGGGTTTCAGTCGCTCCGGTTCAGTAATGCTAGCGCGCCGGAAGTAAAACTCGGCCGGTGCCGCACCGATGCCCCTAGCGTAGGCCGATCTCTACCAGCAGTACGCCTGCTGCCCCGACCGTCAGAATCTCCACCGGGCCCTCGGCGAGGGTGATTTCTAGCGTGTCGAGCGGTTCGAGCCAGAACTGTAGCCCCTCCACCGAAACCTGCGCCGAAGCGCCCCCTGGAGCGACCAGAAAGGCAGAGGCTGCGTCCCCCGCCACAGGGACCCCGCCGACCGCCACCCGCCGGACGCGGTGCCAGGCACGGTCGCGTCGGGTCATTAGGTTGAGGTCGGTCACCGGACCTGCGATTAACACCGCATCAACCGCGACGCCGCCCTCGAAGGAAAATGGGGCCGACGATACCGTCAATTCGACTGCCGCCCCCTGGTTCGGCAGCAGCCGCAGGCCTGCTCCCGCCAGGATGGTGAGTGTCCGGTCTATCCCGTTGAATGCGGAAAATGGCCCGTCAGCCTCGACGGTCGCCATGCTGATCCGCCAGTCAAAATCGTCAAGCGCCGCTGCCGAAGGACTGATCGCAACTTCAGCGGTTTCGCCCTGGCCGTTCTTCCAGCGCATGCGCCGATATTCGTTCGCGCGGATGATGCGGGTCGCCATATCGAGTCCTCAGCCGCCCGCGGGGGCAAAGCGGCGCCAGAGTCTCCAATTCGGAGAAAAAATGCCACAATTCAGCGCTTACGATAAGCGCTTGTGCCAGAAGCCATTCAAGAGATATTCATGGACCCTTCTCGCGGAACCCCCACCGTCCGCTACAGATTGCTCAAAACCGGCTTTCTTTGCCTGCTGTTTGCCGTCTCCAGCGCGCACGCCTCGTGCCTGATGCTGCCGTCATCGGCGCTAAAAGAACTTGACCACCTGACCGACCGCGACCCGGAAGCGGCCGTGACAGAGGCACTCGCGCGCATCGACGCGCTGCGGACCAATCCAGACGCATTGATCGAGGCGCAGCTGTACGCCGTCATCGCTCAGGCGCGCTATTACCAGAGCCGAACAAACGATACGAACGCAGCGGCAGATAAGGCCGAGACCTTACTCAATACACTGGCTTCGTCACCAGAAACTGATCAGATTCGCCTTCGAGTCCGTATTAACGTAGCCGATGCATCGGAGACCAGCGACAGGTCGGCAGCGGCAATAACGTCGATGAATCATCTGGTAGCAACGACCCGACAGCAGTCTCCAGAACACAGCTGCGCGTTGAGTATCCGCGCCCAGGCCCGAGCGGAACTCGGCGCTATCGCACTAGCGGCCGCCGATGGCTTCGAGGCCTATCGGATTGCCGAGACCGGTGGTTGGCCCGAAGCAAAAGTAACCGCCGCCTACGTGCTCGCCACGATCTACCGCCGCAGCGGCCTGCTGCCCGAGGCGGAGCGGATGATCAATGAAGTGGTCGCTTTCGACACCAGCCACAGGCGCACACCCGGAGTGGCCCGGGCAAGCTATGTGCGAGGACAGATTCTTATCGAGATGCGCCAGTTCAAGGAAGCCCGCGCGGCGCTGGAACTGTCCCGCGAGAGCTCGACGGTCATAGGCGACACGTTCGGCGTTGCCGTTTCAAACGTGCCGCTCTGCCTGGCGCTGATCAGCGAGAACGACCTTGTGGCCGCTGATCAGACTTGCGCTGGCGGTGATGCGAAATTCAAGGAAGCCGGCACACCAGACTTCCTTGCGCTGCTCGTCACATACCGGGCACGGCTTGACCTAGCGCATCATCAGCCGGAAGCGGCTCTAGCCAAACTCAACGCCGGGCTACTTTCGCAACGCAGCGCCGGAGCAACCCGCCTGCGCGCGCAAACGCTGCGCGATCGTTCGCGCACCTACGAATCTCTCGGCCGCTTCCAGGAGGCCCACAAGGACCTGCTGACTTCACTGGACCTGGAGAGCAAGGTCGACCTGCAGCGTCAGTCGCTGACCGTGGCTGTGCTCAGCGCAACAGCGGCATCGGAGCGACTGCTCGCAGCGAACCATATGCTTGAAGAAGCCATGGAGCACCAGCAGACAGAACTTGCAGGCCGCAGAGCAACGCAGCAGCTTTTATTCGGACTTGCAGTCGCCGCCATCCTGGTAAGCGTCCTGTTCGGGTGGCTCCTCATCGTGACGCGCCGTCACGATCGCGAAGTTGCTCGCCAGGAATTCATCATGCGGACCCTATCAAGCAACGCGCCGGACGCACTGATGCTACTGAACGTAGATCGGACAGTCCGTTTCGCAAACCGCAATCTGCTGGGGAGCGGCCCCATACCGACGCCCGGGATGCCACTGGCTGACGCAATTCCCCCTGACGTACGCGCCGCGGTAAACAAGGCAGTGGATGAAATCGAAACGAGTCGCCTGCCGGTGACAGTTCCGATCACTCTGAGCGAGAAGGCAGGCCAGTTGCAGCACTTCGAGCTCAGCGGCGTACCAATCATCGAGCAAAACAAGCTAATCGGTCTCACGCTGCGTGCAACGGACGTCACGGAACTCCGACGCCTCGAAAGCGAGGTCATAAACGTGGCTAGCCGCGAGCGGCAACGCCTGAGCAGCGACCTGCACGAGGGGCTGGGGCAAGCGCTAACGGGCATCTCACTCCTGCTCACCAGCCTTGCGACGTCGGTGGAGCGAGGTCACGGCGACATCGAGGACCTGATCTCCGATGTACGCGACTACGTTGACCACTGCATAGCGATGACCCGTGAACTGGCAAGGGGCCTCTCGCCAGTCCAGATCGAGCGTGGCTCACTCAGTACAGCGTTAGATCGTCTGGCAGTCGACGCGTCTCGACGTCTGCGGTTAAACATCACATCGCGATCGACCATCGAAGATATGGCGGTCTCGGACGTGGCGTCTGATCACCTTTACCGCATTGCCTATGAAGCTCTGACCAATGCCGCGCGGCACAGCGGTTGCACAAATGTCCTCGTGGAGCTAGCTGCGAACCAGGATACGTTACAGTTGTCGGTAACCGATGACGGTAGAGGCGTCACCGCCAGCGAAGAAGACTCATCGGGCTTAGGCGTCAAGATGATGCGCTACCGGGCGCGGCTGCTGGGAGGCACCGTTTACCTCGGACCAGGAGCCAAGGGCGGCACGCAGCTACTGGTTTCGGTGCCGCGTGCGTCAGTTACCGAAAACATCGGGTCAGAAGAGAAGCCAGACGCTTCAACGCCGGTTCGCCAGCAAAATGACCACGCCGCTGAGGACCACCCCGGCTGAAAGCCACTCCCACCCGCTGACGTGCTCCCCGCCAAGCGTGATTCCCAGCAACAGCGCAATGATTGGATTTACGTAGGTGTAGCTGGTCGCAAGCGCGCCGGACGCCCGGCTTAACAGCACCATGTAAGCGTTGAAGGCGATAAGCGACCCAAACACCACCAGATAGGCCCACGCCAGCCAGGCCTGCCCGGAAACCGCGAGCGTGACATGTTCTCCGGATAGCGCCGACACGCCCAGCAAGACGGCTCCGCCGCAGAGCATCTCGCTCGCGAACCCGGAAGGACCAGGTGCCAATGGCAGGAGACGCTGGCTGAAGACACTACCGAGCGTCCAACCGCTACAGGCAAGCACCATCACGCCGAGCCCCATCGGCGAGCCACGGAACCCCGCACCCTGAGTCAGCATCAGAACCCCAACCAGGCCGACGAGGACACCTACAATTTCGCGCCGTACCGGGCGGACCCCGAACGGCAGGCTGACGAGGACCACCAGCAGTGGCGTAACGGCAATAAACGCAACCACGAGGCCTGACTCGAGCGACACCTCAGCCAACGCCGTTCCACCCATTCCAAAACCGAGCATCAACGAGCCAATGACAACCGCATTGCGCCACTGCGTCGGACTAGGAAACGGCACCCCACGCGACCGAGTGAACGCCAGCAGCAGCCCACCAGCCACGACGAATCGGGATCCCATCAGGAAGAACGGCGGGAAGCCCCTTAATGCGAACTTGATGACGAGATAAGTAGAGCCCCAGACGAACCAAGTGGACGCGAGGCACGCCCAAATAAGCGGATCAACGGCAGTGGGTCGAGCGGGGCGCATGCGCAGACGATACGCAAATGCAGCCTTGTGAGCCAATCAATCTGGCGTATCGCCATCGCGCCACCACAATTCATGAATTTCCCGCCGCCCCAAGTACCGCCGACAACAAACAACTACGTCAATAACGGCACGTGAGAGGCGGTGAATGTCGCCCAGCGACATATCACGTCCCGCGGCGCTCTCCTTGACCAGTAACGCGAGTTGCTCGAAAGCAAGAGCGGCAGTGCCCGCGTGAATGCTTGTAATGGAGCCAGGATGCCCGGAACTCACATTACGAAGAAAGTGATAAGCCTCCTCGCCGCGCAACTCTGCCAACAGGATCCGATCCGGACGCAAGCGCAACGCGGCTTCGAGGAGTTGCTTAGGGGTCACCTGTGCCCGACCTTGGTTGTCCTTGGAATAGAACAGTCGCACCGAATTTCGGTGCGCAGCGAAACCAAGTTCGGCAGCGTCCTCAATGCTGATCAGGCGTTCGTCCCGCGGAATCTCAAGAATCAAGGCTTTTGTTAGCGTCGTCTTGCCGCTGCCGGTTGCACCAGCAACCAGTATGTTCAGACGCCGCCGGACAGCCATTCCGAGGAACTGTTCCACAGCACCGCTCTTATATAGCTCGCGCAGCTCGGCACCCTCATCGACTGAGACAGCCGATCGCGCTCCTCCATGGCTGAAGGCCCCCCTGTCGGCGAGGTCACACAGCGACCAGACAACCGCTGCCGGCTTCCGTATTGCTATTACCACCCCGTCCGGCCCAGACGCCGGTGGAAGCACAATTTGTACCCGTTCGCCGCCCGGCAGCGTCGCCGACAGCAGCGGCGCCTCTGCGCTGACGCGCTGTGAACTCGCGGTTGCGAGCAATCGCGCAAAGTGCCGTGCCCACAGATCGGTCGCCCAGGGCACCGCTGCGCATTGCCATGCCGATCGACGCTCAATGAACAGCTCAGCTGGCCGCTGCATGCAGATCTCGGTCACCTCCGGATCAAGAAGAAATGCCTGCAGCGGTCGAACGAAGTGCTGAAGCGACGACGGTTGCCCCTGATCGGCTGACTGGTTATCGGGAGTCACGGACGGCAAGACGATAGACGTTGCGGAAGTTAACGTCGCTTCCGACGATGACCTGCAGGCGGGCGCCTTGCGCAACCCGAATTGTCGGCGGAATACCGATTGAACTGCGCAGCGCTTCCGTCGCAATGTCACGGGACGCCTGTGCGTTGTATACGACCGCACCTGGGCCTTGCTGCCGACTCGTTAGCCCAGCCGCAGCACCTTCGACGAACGACATCAACACTGCAGCACCAAATCGTTCACCGAAGTGTCGATCGACGACGCCGGGTATACCGGACCGCCCCACCGAGTCCGTCGCCATCGACACAAACGTCAACCGAACTCCTGCTGGCGTGCGCGCGTCGGTCCACGCCACGGCAACCCGGCTCTGGCCAGCGTGAACGTCGCCGCGAACCTCGCCGACCAGCCGCGTCCCCCGCTCCATCAACACGACCCGCCCATCGGATCCATAAACGTCGGCAGCAAGCACACAAGTGGCGAGCCCGGGCAGCGTCGAATCTATGGCCGTCTCCAGCGTGCAATCGAGAAAACTGCCTTTCTGCATCAACCACCGGCCGTCCGGCAAGATCGTGGCATCGACGATTGCACCCGCACCCGATGCGTCACGGCCAGGTGGTGTCCGAGAGTCAGCATCGACCGCCCCGCCAGCAGTTATTTCAGCTACATCGGCAGATAACCGGCCGCTTCCGGCGAGATCTGCCTCGGCTCGAACCAGAACCGGCGCCGCGCTCGAAGTAGGCACCATTGACTCCATGGCCGTCTCCGCCGCAGACCCGCCCATCCGTCCGGAGCGCAGTGGCGCGGGCAAGGGCAACACGGTCTCAGGTGGCACGGCGGATGGAACGACACTGCGCTCCAAAGGCACAGGAGCAGTGTCGCGGTGACCCACCTCGATTGGCGGCAACGTCATTTCGGACGCCGCCATGCGCTGCGAGGCGCCCAACTCCTTGAGCTGCTGCCCTGGATGCTCGCCACGAAGGTGATACGCGTACCAACCCAGCAGCGATAGCCCGAACGACGCCATGGCTGCCGCCAGCGCAATACGGGCCCCTCTTGGGAAATTTCTTGGCCCTGACAGCATCGCCGATTCAGCGCGCTCCCCTTCAACCGTACTGTGTGATTTCACCGCGCCTCCTTCCGAACGACACGAACGGTTTCATCGTCGATCGTGCCCCCAACCGGACGGCGCGTATCCGCGGCGGCCGTTCGATTGACGACACACCCCACCTCGCTACCTCGACGCAAAATGAATCTCGATGCCAAATGATGAACGTAGACGGCATCCTGCTCTACATGGGAATTAACCAGCGATTCGGTACCATCTGCTGCCAGTTCATAGATCGACGGAAGCCTAATTTCTGCGCCAAACGTCAATCTCAGTTGGATTCCATCATCGGCAGCCGTGCGCGGCTGAATGGAAGAACTTCCACAGTACCAATAGTCTGTATTTCGAATAACCTTGGCCTTATCGAGGCGAGCAGCGAGAGCGTCTATACGGAGGTCTGCTCCCGTTTCAGGTATTCGCTGGAGCGGGTAGGTAAACTCGATCGCGTAGGTGGCTTCGTCGGCGCGCGGCCTGCGCGCGAGCGCGTGATAATCGAAGTAATACGTACGCCTATTGGTCATCACAGTCAGGTTAGTGCCGGCGATGGCCACTCTGGGCTTGAGAAGAAGATGATTCCCGGCCGATCCTACGTCGATCGCCGCGGTATCGCCGGCGCCAAGACTGACGAAATGCTCATCGGGCGCGAACTCAATATTGACGTGATATCCCACAAATCCAGTCAGTTCCAGAATTCGCCGTGGCTCGAAAGGAACGACCTTTAGCCTGCTATCAACCTCTACTGTCTCGACAGCCGCACACCACGTCGACGGTACGACGCTCCATGCGACACACGCACTAAATACGGCCGCCCGAACGTAGCGTTGCTTCACGGCGCACCCCCGCTGCGACCCTGACCCTGCACCCCCAAAGCCGGTGCATCCGGAAGTTCAGCTTCGGTCGTGTACTCCAGCACCTTGAAGCCGAGAGGGTTTAACGACCTTATCTTCGCGTCAGAAGACGGGGGCGAAAAGACCGTCGTCATCGTGACCACAAGCTGTTCCGTACGTTCCTCGGCGCCGTCGCCACGTCGGATACCACGCGTAAGCCGTACCTGTAAGACATCGGGGTTGCGATGATCATGACGCAGCAAGGAGACTGACCGGATGCGGGCAGAAACCTGCGTCCCATCCGAATAGAGGTTCAGCGGCGAATAAGGATTGGCTCGTGCCCATAGCGCCGCCCATTTCTGATTCATCGCTGACGGATGATAGGCGCCGACCTGCTCATAGTCCGTTTCAGCGAGTGCCGCAACGTATCGCTCACGCACCGTGACGTACTCCGACGCCATATGCCGGAGTACCGACTCCGGTAGGTCGGCGGTCCCGACATAGTTAGGAATCACGTCAGCCACGCCGGACGACCCATCAACCCGGACAACAAAAGCGTCGACGCGCTTTAATGGAGCTAGTGCGACAACAGCCACCGTTGAGAGACCGGCAATGGCGCTGCCAAGAGCAGCTACCGCCCAGGCACGGCGGGCGGCCCGAATCAGCATGGCCTCCCGATTTTCGTCCCATCGAGACGCCTCGCGAAAATAGTCGTCGTCAGCGCTGTGCATTATCGTGCTCCTGAAGTGGCGTATTGATCGGCCGAAGATGGCCGCGACATGCAGGTGGATCTCGCGCTAATGCACACGCACAGAGAGAAAGGAGCAGAATCACAGCGGGAATATTTTTCACTGCATGGCCTCTAAACGTGGGTTTTACGAACATCAGTCCGCATCTTCGTTGCTCGCAACAGCCGCTAACGTGGATGCTGTAATAATTGCCGTCCCCGTAGCCGCTGCGCTAAAGCGCTGTGTAAGAATTTCGACGGCACCAAAGGTCGACAGCGCAAAGCCACCGGCGAGTCGTGCAGCAATAGGAAGAACCTGCCGAAGCACGAGGATCACCAGCCCCGCCGCGAGAGCAAGATTTAGTGCGTCGACGGTCACAAGGGCCTCGCCTCGAGCCGCAGTTTGATCAGCGTATGCTTTGACAAGATCGAGAATCAGCACGCTAACCATCACCGTCACGACTGAGACCAACGCGTAGTTCGCCAATTCCTGTACCCACGCGTCGAAATAGCGGCGGGTTGATTCGAACAGAGTCATTAGGATAAATATCGGGCCAATCGCAAGCAGCACGGAGACCGCTATCTTGGCGAGGGAAAGCAGAAAGAGCGTGTAGACGCAGCAGAATCCGACGAGCAGGTAGACGACAACTCCGGCGATGTAAAAACCTATATCACCTGAGAGGACACTTCCCTTGTCCCACAGCGTCGCTGCGACCAGCGCGCCTCTAGACCAGATCGCGTCGATCGTCGCTATTGGCGTTTCGGCCCCGACCAAACGCGCCGCAAGCTCATCGGGCCCTTTGAAAAAGACCTCGGTAACTACTGCGTGGTACATCCAAAGATGAAGCCCCACGCCAAATACAACAACAAGGCGAATTACTCGTATCGACGCTTCCATAATTGGTTCGTCTATGCGTCCGCGCAAATGCAGATATCCCCACACCATCACGTAAATCGCTGCCAGTACTGCCGCGACCGGTGAGATCGCAGCGGCCACCTCGGCCGTGTGACTACTGATGTAGGTCGATAACCTGTCTGTCAGCCACGTCCAGAATGTCTGAAAGAACATTACGGAGCCGGCGGCGTCGGCTGAAACCGCGCCGAAAATGAGCCGTGTCCATGAACGATCTCTTCACGAGTCCTTGCGTCCAGCGCCACACGCTGTGCACTTACCGCATAGCCATAGGATTGCAGCTTGACGCCGTCATTAGCGAGCATCGCCTGCTCAGCACCAATTCTGCCTTGCAGTTCAGCTATCGCTTTTAGATCTGGCGTCGCCCCGATCTTGTCAATCAATGTGGAAAGTTGCGCGAATCGACTGCTACTGTGCGAGTACGCCAACTGCGTCACAGCTTGGTTTTCCGCAGCGGTAAGACGAGCGGTTTCCAGGAGCGTCCGCTCCTGCGCCGGCAGCCGAGCGATGTCCGCAGCAGTTAGTCGCGCCGCGGTGGCAGCGAGATCGCGGATGGTATTTGAGAGATCTCTGTAGCTCGCTGCTGTGCCAGTAGAAAATGCTCCTATTCCAGCCAGGTCAGGCGGAAGATAGTTTCGATCCATCGCGGTCTGCAGCAGCAGTCGTTCCATGCCACGTCTACCGGTTAAGGCCTGGTGGGTCTGCTGTAGCTGGCTAAGCTGAGACTGCATCGCGCGCAATTGTTGCTGCCAGGCGCTCATCTGCTGCAGAAGCTGCTGAATGGCGGCGATGTCCACAACCGGAATAGTCGCGCGCGCCTCCGCTGCAATCACAGCGCTAAGGACTCCCACAAAAATTGTCCGCTTGACGAATGATTTCATTACCTGACTCCTGCTGCGTAGGACGATTTATATTGCATAAGGTGGGGCAGCCAACTCGACGGCGAGGCGCCGTAAGTCGCAATAAGAGCGTGAACGCGTTCCGCGGTTTCTGTGCGGCCAGATATCACAGCCAGTTCCTGCTCGAAACCGCCAAGGTCAAGCTCTGCGACTAGACTTTCCTGTGACTGCTTGATCAGAAACCGCCGGGAGCCTGGCGAAAGATCAGTGCGCAACAGTTGGAGTTCGCGCTCCGACAAGCCCAGCCCATCGATGTAGTCCGCTGATTGGGCATCGGCATTGGGGAAGAGGATCTTTGTCGGGGTCTGCTCAACCACGGCACGGGCAATGGGGCTTTTAAGAACGTCGGTTGGGCTCTGGGTCGCGAATGCGATCACGCCATTGCGTTTACGCCACGTCTTGCAACCATCGCTGGCGAGACTTGCGAAACCCGGGTCATCTACCAAACGCGAGAACTCGTCTAGCCATGCAACAAGACGGCGACCGTCGAGGAGATGCTCGACTAGATGAAACAGATAGAGAGTTAGCGGGCTTCTTACTTCGGCGTCTCCGATCACAGCGGACATGTCGAAGCCGACGAGCGATTGGCTCGATAAAGCAGCCAGCACAGTGTCGTCGCCGGAATCGAATACCCAACTGTGGACGCCGCCGCCGGACTGGCACCATGGCGCCAGCCGCGCGTGCAGACCTTCAGCGGCTGTTGGATCCATGAACTCGAGCAGCCGCGACAAGCGGCGATCAGCGTGGTGCAGGCTGAGTACGCCGCTTAGTGCATGGTCGACTTCCGCCTCCTCGCGCACGGATAGTGGACGCCCAGGGCGCGCCAGCAACGTCAACAACCACCGCCGGAGGAACGCGACGTTCTCTGGCGTTTCCGCTAGCTGTAAAGGATTGCACCCCGTCGGGACTCCGCGGGATAGCGGCAGATAGGTACCGCCCAAAGCACGGACGAGAACCTCCAGTCCACGGTCCTTGTCGAAGACCACCTGAGTGACGTTTTGTCGAAGGAGCATGCAGATGCAAAATCCAACGAACACGGTCTTGCCAGAACCGGTCGGTCCGCAGATGAATGTATGTCCTGTGTCGCGGCGGCTACCACCTGAAGGCTCCGCTGGATCTGAGGCGTGCAACGAGAAATTGTAGGGCGATCCCGCTGCCGTCTTGAACACCGCCAGAGCGTCCCCCCAATGATTGCCGGCCAAACGGCCAGATGGATAGTTGTGATAGGCCGAAAGAGCACAAAAATTGCGGCTCGTGATTGGCGACAACCGTGGACGCGGAGAGAAGTTTCCAGGCAGCTGCGCCCAGAATGCTGATTCCAACGCAACATCCTCGCGCGCAGTGACGATCCCACAATCCGCAAAAGTAGAGCGAGCCAGCGCGAGCGATTCTCCAAGCGAGCGCAGCTCGGCTGCGGGCCGGTCGACGCTTGCGTCCTGCGGCGCGCCGAGGATCTGCAGCGACAAATGATGATCGCCGAGTACAAACTCGTTGCTGGCGAGTTGGTCGAGCGCCAAAGTGAGCGCGTGTGCCTGGGACACAGCTGCATCAGCTGAGTTCTTCATCCGCTGCGCCTGTCTGGACAACAAGCCCATTGCGGTTGGCTTTGAGATAAATGAAAAGCTTTGCGTCAGGATAAATGCGAACGGCGCAGCGAGCAGACCGTTGAGCAACCCCGGCGTGGTCGACGACGGATATTCCTTGATACCTAGGAACGCACCCAAACGAGTAGTCGTCGGCTGACGGTACTCCAGCGTTTCCCAACCGATCAGTAATCTCGAGGTTGCGAGCACCTCCTCAAGCGGGGCGGTAGGCAAAGGCATCCGCTGATGTTCGCCGTTGACTAATAGGGCGAGAAATTCGAGCAGCTCGGAGTAGCGGCATCCATGGTGCTCATACGTGCACAGGGCCTCTGGGCCGTAACTGCCTAATGCTGCCTCTACCTGCTGGGCCAGCTTATCCAGCGCATCCAGTGCGGCGTTCCGCGCCACACGATCTGTGTCGCTCGATACCTCCGCAAGCAGTGGCGCACCACCGGCAACGGCGTCGGGTCGGCGGCGATGGACAATCGTCAGATACAGCTCGTTGGCCCAGAGTGTTTCCGCGTCAAGACGCTTCTGATAGCGGTCCGCCAACTCGCGGGCAAAGCCATCGGGTGGATTACCGGTCAGGACTGCGTGTGCCCTGCGGCGGATTATGTGGGTCCAGATCGCAACGTCAGGGGCTGCGATGCTTCTCAGCCAGACTGCCAAGCGCCTATGCGCGGAATTTAGGTCTGCGGATTCCGCACACTCGAATCCCTGACCACGCAACTTCCAGGTACGAAGGAAGTCACCCGAGGATGTGCATACAACGTAGGGAGTGACCAGTGCGCGGAAAGGGATCTGAACTGACGCGGCAGCCGTTTCACTAGACGGCCGCGCTAGGCGGCGCAGAGAGATCATTTTTCAACCTCCAAACTGATAGGCACTGTTACGAATTCTTTGTTTCGACGCCGTCCGGAGAAGGGTGCGTAGCTGACGACCTTCCACCTGCCGCGGCGAGCGAAGCGACCACGACGACGGGTCGATACAAAGACCTTTATCAGTTCGAAATATCGCGGCTCGTTCAGACAAACGATCCATGCCAGGCCGTGCAGCGGCAGCGCTGTGAGCAGCGACAACAGATTTCTGGTCACGAGAAAGAGCTCCAGAGTCAGCAGCGCGTTGGCCAGTACTGCGATGTAGGGCACGCCGATTGCCATTGCCGGTCGGGTCATTCCGACAAAGAGAGGGTCTATATGCAGGCGCCCCCTCACATTTGAAGCGGCCCTACTAGACACCGGCAAGTCCCCGAATCCACGTGACTACCTGCGGCGCTCCGAACACCAGCAGGATGCCAACGGCCCCGCCGATCGCTGAGCTCCAACTGATGCGGTTGAACCAGGCGCCTACGCCTAGCGCCATGACCGCTATGACGGCGATTGGAGTCAGGATCGCGAGCAGATTGCTCTGAAAGGCTGTCGCACCGGTCGCAAACGGACTGGTCTGGGCGACGACCGGCGCGGCGAGCAGGGTCAGGTACGGGAGGGAAAGGACGCGCGATACAAGGGTGCTGGACATGACGGCTCCTCGGAAAGTGGAGACCAGCATCACCTACCTCACGCCAATCGCTGAGCGACGAATCCGGCGCATTCGTCCACTTATTCTTTTCTTTTATTTATACGGCTGTATAATACTAAGGATGGCCGCTTCCACTGCGTCAAAGCCATCTGCGCGTGACCTGTTGATGGTCTCCGGGCGAGAAATTGCCCTAAGAGACGGCTTTCAAGCCTTGACGGTTCGGGCCGTAGCCACCGCAGCGGGCGCCAATCTCGGCAGCTTCGTCTACCACTTTGGCACCCGAGATGCGTTCGTCGAACAGCTCATCGAGGAGTGGTATGCGCCGCTGCTCGAACGGGTCGTGCTGCTCGCCGACAGTGAAGCGGCCCCACTCGACCGACTGCGGCAGACGATCCTCCAACTAGTTGATTTCAGCGCCGAAAACGACGAATTCATCGGCCGACTCTTCACAGCGGCGGTCGGAAACGACCCTAGTGCGCGCCGCTTTCTGAGTTCGCTCACTGCAAGGCACCCCAAACTTCTCGTCCAGCTAATTTCAGAGGCGCAGTCCGCTGGAGCGATAGTCAGTGAGGAGCCGCTACAGGTGCTGTGTTTCTTGATGGGCTCGGTCGGGTTACCTAGATTGCTTGCCTCGGGCTGGCAGGGGCCTCCCTTGTTTTCAAAATCCATAGCCAGCGCTCTGAATCGCGTCGCAAGGAATCGTGATCATATTCTGCAGCGCCTGGACTGGGCGATTCGCGGACTTTCGCCTCAAGGAACCCCATGAAAAGTCTCACACCACAACGGCGTGTCGCCCTTCTGGTGCTGGTAGCAGCTAGCGCTGCCGCACTCGGCTATGTGACGGTTGTACACCGAGCCCACGACGACGACTTACAGCTCTACGGCAACATCGACATTCGCGACGTTACCCTCGGTTTTCGCGTCGCGGGCAAAGTTGCCGTCGTCAACGTGGACGAAGGCGAGAGCGTACAGGTGGGTCAGGTGATGGCTGGCTTAGATTCAGTTCCGCTCAAACTCCAGCAAGACGAGGCGCTAGCCAATGCGGCAGCTATTTCGGCACGAGTCGCACTGCTAAGGTCTGGATACCGTTCGGAGGAAGTCGCACAAGCGCGAGCAATGCTTGCCGAGAGAAGGGCGGCGCTCACCAACGCGCAGCAGCAGTACGCGCGGCAGCAGCAACTCAAGGACACAGGCGCCGTCGCGGTGCGTACTTACGAGGACGCGGCGGCCTCCCGCGACCAGGCGCAAGCGCGCCTGGTGTCTGCCGAAGCGGCCCTTTCTTCGCTGCAGAACGGCTACCGAAAGCAGGAGATTGCGGAGGCACAAGCCAATGAAAAGCGAGCGCTCTCACTCGCCGCACAGGCTACACAGCGCCTGGAGGACGCCGTCCTGGTGGCACCGGCCGACGGCACCGTTCTGACCCGCGCCATCGAACCAGGTGCGATTCTCGCCGCCGGCGCATCTGCATTCACGCTGTCGCTGCGCGCCCCCATCTGGGCGCGTGTCTACGTCGCCGAGGCAGATCTGGGGAAGGTCCCCTCAGGCCAACGCGTCCTTCTATACACAGATTCCCGGCCGGACCAGCCGTATCACGGCCACATTGGCTTTGTATCGCCGACCGCTGAATTCACGCCGAAGAACGTAGAGACGACCGACCTGCGTACCAGCCTCGTCTATCGGGCCCGTGTGATCGTCACCGATTCGGACCCGGGACTACGTCAAGGGATGCCGGTCAGCGTGCGCCTAGACCGGGCGACGGCGGCTAAGGACCGGCCGTGAATTTGGCAGGCCAACTCGATGGGGTTGGCTACCAATATGCAAAAGCGCGCGCGGCAGCGCTGACGTCCATCAGCGCGCAGATACCCGCGGGGCGGATCACGGGAATCGTCGGTCCCGATGGCGCGGGCAAGACAACCCTGATCCGGTTGATGTCGGGCCTGCTTAAACCAAGCACTGGAAACATCCTCACCGATGGCCTCGAGCCTCTTTCGCAAGGGGCCGAGTTGCGTCGTGTGCTCGGTTATATGCCGCAAAAATTCGGCTTGTATGAGGATCTGACGGTCCTGGAAAACCTCGCCCTTTACGCGGACCTGCGCGGTGTCCCACTGGAGCTACGCAGGAGTGAATTCGAACGCCTGCTCTCATTCACGGACCTTGCTGCGTTCACAAGTAGACTGGCCGGCAACCTGTCAGGCGGCATGAAGCAGAAACTCGGCCTCGCTTGCGTTCTGCTCGGAACGCCTAGGATCCTGCTGCTCGATGAGCCCTCCGTTGGCGTAGATCCAATCTCAAGGCGCGAGCTGTGGCAAATGGTGACGGTGCTGGCCGAGAACGGCCTCTCCGTCGTCTGGTCGACCTCATACCTCGACGAGGCAGAGCGATGCGGTCACATCCTGCTTATGAATGCAGGGCAGCTCCTTTATGCAGGTTCCCCAGCGGAGCTTACTGAAACACTACGGGGACGAAGTTTTCAGATTGCAGCGATCAGCGGAGACCGCCGTGCGGTCTTACAGCGAGCACTGCGAGACCGAAGCATTCTGGACGGCGTGATGCAGGGAAGTCGAGTCCGGCTGGTGCTACGAAGCGGATCGCCCCCACCGTCCGTGGAGGTGCTCATCGCCGGTGCCAGCGCCCAACTGGAGCCGGTCGAGCCGCGCCTTGAGGACGCGTTCATGGACATCCTCGGCGGCGGCCCCGGAGGTGACTCAGAAGTCGCCAAACAAATGTCCCCTGCACCAGTAGACGCGGCAATTGCGTCCGCAATCATTGAGGCGGAGGGACTTACCAAGAATTTCGGCACCTTCACTGCTGCGGACCGGATCAGCTTCAAAGTGCCGCAAGGCGAGATCTTCGGGCTACTTGGCCCCAACGGCGCGGGAAAGTCGACGACCTTCAAGATGCTGTGCGGCTTGCTTGTTCCCAGCGCGGGCCGCGCGCGTGTAATGGGGATCGACCTCAAGGTCCACGCGCCGCTGGCCCGCCAGCGGTTGGGTTACATGGCGCAGAAGTTCTCGCTCTACGGCAACCTCACCGTGCAGCAGAACCTCGAATTCTTCGCCGGCGCATACGGCCTGCGCGGCAGCAATGGCGCCCGAAAAATCCGCGAGATGCACGAAGCCTTCGGGCTTGGCCCATTCCGAAGCGTACCTCCGAACGATCTGGCGCTCGGCTACAAGCAGCGCCTCGCGCTGGCGTGCGCGCTGATGCATAACCCCGACGTGCTATTTCTCGACGAGCCCACCTCAGGCGTCGATCCGATCACCCGACGTGAGTTCTGGGCGCATATCAACGGTGTTGTTCAGAAAGGCGTGACCGTGATGGTTACGACTCACTTTATGGACGAAGCGGAATACTGCGACCGCATCGGGCTAGTCTATCGCGGACAGCTGATCGCGGTAGGACCCCCAGACGAACTCAAGAAAGTCGTCGCTTCATCAACACTGCCGGACCCAACGATGGAAGACGCGTTCATCGCGTTGATCGAACGACACCAGCTGCTTGATGGCACGGCGGCAGCATGACAATTCGCTCACTATCGCTACGCCGGCTGGTCGCACTCTGCCGCAAGGAGGTATTCCAGATCGTCCGCGATCCATCGAGCATCATCATCGCGTTCATACTACCAATCGTACTACTGGTGATATTTGGCTACGGCGTTAACCTGGACGCATCGCGCGTTCGTCTCGGCGTTCTTGTCGAAGACAACAGCGCAGAAGCGACCAGCTTCGCGCTGCTGCTAACGTCTTCTCCGTATCTGGAGACGCGCCTGGCGGGTTCTCGTGAGGAGCTTGATCAATGGCTGGATTCCGGCGCGATTCGGGGCATGGCAATCATTCCGTCGGACTTCGGCACCCGCGTGCAAAAAACAGGATCGCAGGCGCCACTGGAAGTCATCACCGACGGCGCCGAACCCAATACCGCGAACTTTGTGGCTTCATACCTCAGCGCAGCATGGCGAAGCTGGTTCTTCCAGCGGACACAGGACCGCGCGGCTACGGTCGGGGCGGCGATCGTCGTCGTACCCAGATACTGGTTCAATCCCGCCGCAACCAGCCGCAACTTCATTATTCCGGGATCGATCGCGATCATCATGACCATCATCGGTGCGATGCTAACCTCTCTGGTCATCGCCCGAGAGTGGGAGTGCGGCACCATGGAAGCGCTGCTGTCGACGCCTGTAACGAAAACTGAGTTTCTCCTATCGAAAGTGCTTCCTTACTATGTACTTGGCATCGCATCGATGCTGCTTTGCCTCACCATCAGTATTTGGCTATTCCAGGTTCCATTTCGCGGCTCGCTGTTGCTGCTCATACTTTATACGAGCCTTTTTCTCGGCAGCTCGCTGGGGCTGGGGCTCCTACTTTCGACGATTACGCGCAACCAATTCGATGCAGCGCAGGCGGCTCTGAACGCCGCGTTCCTGCCAGCCACCATTTTGTCGGGCTTCGTCTACGAGGTCTCTAGCATGCCGCTTCCTATCCAGGCGGTGACCTACCTGATCCCGGCCCGCTACTTCGTCAGCGCACTGCAGACCCTCTTTCAGGCCGGCTTCGTCGCCCACGTGCTACTCGAAGACCTGATCTTTCTGCTCCTGTCGGCCACTTTGTTTCTCGGCCTTACAGCGCTCAAAACCGCACGAAGACTGGACTGAGCCATGCTAGCGCGCCTATTAACCCTCATCAGAAAGGAGCTGCAACTCGCGTTTCGCGACCCGCAGAGTCGCAGGCTGCTGGTACTGCCGGTCGTGCTGCAGCTGGTTCTTTTCCCATTCGCTGCCACCCTGGAGGTTAAGAACGCGACACTGGCCATCTTCAACCAGGATGATGGCGCGGCCTCGATTGAGCTGGTGCACCGACTTTCCAGAGCACACGCGTTTCCAGTCGTTTTGACAGTCCACAGTCAGCCAGCACTATCCGAGGTCATAGACCGACAGGACGCGCTACTGGCCCTGGAGATTCCCAGCGACTTCTCGCGGTCTATTGCGGCCGGTCGGACTGCCAAAATTCTCGCCGTTATTGACGGGCGGCGCTCGAACAGTGCACAGATCGCCACTGGCTACGCCCAGGCAGTGATCGAAGGATACAGCGCGGAGCTTTCCATCGCTCGTGGCCAGCCTGTGGCGGGGGGCCTTGTCATACGCCACCGCTACAACCCAAATCTCGAGTACCGCTGGTTCATGCTTCCCGTCCTCGTGGCGATCATCACCACCCTTGGGAGCTTGATCGTAACAGCGCTTTCCGTCGCACGGGAGCGTGAGCAGGGCACACTGGACCAGCTGCTGGTTTCACCGTTTACCGCGGGGCAGATCATGGTTGGAAAGACCATTCCAGCGCTGATCATCGCGTTTGGGCAGGCGACAGTTATTACACTTGCGGCGGTATTCCTCTACGGCGTCCCGTTTCTGGGATCGGTCGCCCTGCTCTACCTGAGCATGCTGTTCTACGCGTTGTCGTTGGCAGGCTTTGGTCTGTTCATTTCGTCGATCTGCGAAACACAGCAACAAGCGTTCCTCGGTGTGTTCACGTTCATCGTTCCGGCGGTCATGCTCTCTGGCTTTATTGGACCAGTCGAAAACATGCCTTTACCGTTCCAACTGCTGAGTTGGATAGATCCATTGACACATTTTATCGTGATCGTGAAAGGCATCTTCCTGAAGGGGCACCACTTCACGACGGTCTGGCCGAATCTCTGGCCACTGCTCTTGATCACCGTGTGCACGATGACGTCGGGCTATTGGATGTTCCGGCGTCGTGTTGCCTAAATGGAGTTGCGAGGCATGTCCACCCCTATTTCATCCTTTCGGCGACTGGCCGGAGCAGGCCTGCCGATGCTCGGAGCGGTCACGGCGGTTACGCTCTGCGCATGTGCTGTCGGCCCGACCTACCGTGGCCCGCCGAGCCGGGACTCCGCTCCCGCGGCGTTCGCGAGCGCAGCTCCCGGGGTAACGACGTCATCGCCACAGGACAGCTGGTGGCACTCCTTCAATGATCCGTTACTCGATGGCTTGATTGAGCGTGCGCTGCGGGACAATCCACAGCTCGCGGCCGCAGAGGCTCGGGTACGGCGCAGTCGCGAGGGAATCGTGATCGCACGCGCAGCAGGAATTCCTGCGGCAAATGCCAGTGCACGTGTCTCTGACGACAAGCTCAGCCGAAATGGCGAGAACCTCGCGTTGATGCCTTTCACACCATCGACGACGGAGTTTACGGACTACCGGGTGGGCCTGGATGCCTCGTGGGAGATCGATCTGGCGGGTCATACGCGGCACGAGATTCAGACAGCCGTCGCACGTTTAGGTAGCGCGGAGGAAACCCGCAACGACGCGCGGCTAGTCATTGCCGCCGAGGTCGCAACAAGCTACGTCACGTTTCGCGGAGCGACGCAGCGCTTGGAAATTGCGACGACGCGGGAGTCATACACTGAACAGGCGCTTCGGCTGGTGCAGCTGCAGCGCGACGCCGGACTGGTCGGAGATGCAGAAGTCCTTCAGGCAGTGGTCGAGCAGCGCACTGCGACTGCGGCAGTGGCGGCGGCAGATGGCGCCGTCGAACCAGCGCTATTCGCCCTTGTCGCGCTTACCGGCGAGACCGTCGAGGCGCTGCGCTCCCAACTAGGCCGTGCCGCGGCAGTCCCTGTCGCGCCGCAGGGCATTCCCATCGGACTACCCACCGATCTCCTGCGACGGCGTCCAGATATCAGGCGGGCGGAACGGGACTTGGCCGGCGCCACCGCCGCAGTTGGCGCCGCCGTTGCGGCGCAGTTTCCGCGACTTTCGCTGGTCGGTGCGGCGGGGCTGGACTCCATCGGGAGCGGGGATTTGACGAGCGCAGCCAGCCGCTACTGGACCATAGCGCCACAACTCACCCTGCCGCTGTTGGCCGGCGGCAGGCTGCGCAGCGGCGTCAGAGCGTCTCAGGCAGATCTGGACGCTACAGTTGCGATGTACCGCGCCACCGTGCTGCAGGCAGTCGCAGAGGCAGAATCAGGCATCGTCCGCTACGGTGCCGCCCGCAGGCGAATTGAGGCCCTCGAGGGTGTTGCCTCCGCACGCAAGGCGCATCTACTGGTGATTCGCCAACGCCACGCCGTCGGCGATATTTCGACGCTGGAGCTGCTGTCGGCTGAGCGTGCCACCGACGACGCCAGGGAGCAGCAATTGATCGGATCGGTAGATCTCGCAACGAGCTTCATAGCGCTCAGCAAAGGCCTCGGCGGCGGCTGGCAGCAGCCCTAGGACAATATGACGACTCGGCGCCATTCAGGCATCGACGCAAACTTCAGGTAGCCGTGCAAATCCGGTAGCTGTTCTATCTGGGCTGGCAAAACTGCCCGTTCGATGTGCTGTTGCAGCGTCGCGCTTTGCGACGGATCGTGCTTTCCGAACAGGCCCGGTCGGGTTCGGCTTATCTGGGTCCGCAGCACTTCGCGATCACCTATTAGTGCGGAGGCAAATCTCGCTGTCCCGCCATTTTCGGAGGCCGAGCACCGCAGCAGCAACGTGTTGCCACAATTCTCGACAATGGTCTGGGCTGTCGGCCCGCCGTAGTTACCCGTAAGTTGGGCGATGCTCTGCATGCCCAGCACGCAACGGCCTCCATATTTCCTGACGCGGGTAAGCGCGTCCTTCAGGCCATCAATTGTGCCGAGAGAATCCAACTCGTCGACAATGAACCACAGCGGCGGCGCATCGTGCTTCTGCTCCATGGTCTCGAACAGCGCAATGCGCAACCAACAGGCTATCAAACCGCGCACCGTTGCCAGATGAGACGCTTTATAAGGCAGAAAAAGCACCCCGGAGGCAGCTTTTCCTGAGCCCTCGTCTACCCACTCCCGTACTGACAACGTGCCATTAACCCGCTGGCTTGCGACCAGCTCCAGTGATGCCAACTCGGAGCTCGTTATCGCTCGTACCGAGGCAAAGAAGCGGGCGTTATTGTCGGTCAGATAAGCCGCTGCGGGTGTGCCATCTAGGAGATCCCGAAGTTCCTCCACCGGGGCCACCGTCACAAGTCGGTGAAGTTCCGCGAGGTCTGGGCACTGCGCAACAATAAGTTGTCGGATCGTGCTGCTGACGAGAACCCTGGCGTAGGAGCGCCAGGTGCGATCATCCCCGGCTTGATCTGGCACCAGCGCGCGAGCGATTCCATCGGCGTCCTGCACATGGCGCACCTCCGCAAACAGATCCCAGCGGGAAGACTGAGGGTGCAGCGGCCCGAGTATTTGGTCGCCCCGACTTTCATCGAAAAATCTTTTCAGAAACACACCATCAGGGTCCGCAATTACCGCTCTGTCACCTCGCTCCAGAGCGCCCTCGAGCAAGAGTGAAATCGCGGTAGTTTTCCCGGTTCCGGTAGTACCCAAAATCTTGAAATGCTTTCCCTCGTCTCCAGGAGGCACCCGGTGGCCACCGAGTCGCAGCGTGTTTTTTTGACTCCCAAAAAGGCCATCGGGCTGAGCCGGAACCTCTAGGACGCGAGCGCCTCGAAGCACCTTGGGCTGTGCACGACCAGTCCAGTGGCGGATCGCGCAAAGGAAGCCCGCGACGACGCATACCGTAGCGATGCACAGACGCGTTCCTGCTGTCCCCATGACCTGCAGATGCAATGACGGTAGAGATAGCAGCAGACGGCCGGCAAGCACGACTGCCGCGGCGACCGGCACAGCAACTAAAGGCATCAGGACCATTCGCCAGCGGGGCGTACGCCATATCGTTAGGCCGATCACGCCCCCGACAAGGGTCAATGCATAATTCACCAGCAAATCGGTCAGGGATAGGTGGTGCATGAATGGAGATTGTCATTGGATCTAACGCTTGGCGCAGCCACTATTCCTAACTGGTTTACCTAAATTCGGCACCTTTCCAACGAACTCTGCCGATGTGCTTGCCGGCGTCGACGTGCGCTCGTACGCTGGAGGGTAAGAATTCACATATAGCTCGGTCGAAATTAACGGTTTAGGTGCAACATGGAAAATATCGCGACAACCGTCGACCCATCGGTCACGGCTGCATTCGCCTTGCTGAAGGCCCATCCCGACTATCGGATCCTGCAGCGACTGGAGATTCGCTCTAACTTCGACGCTGGCAGTGGCGGCCCAACCGGCATCGCGGCGGTGATTGACACCGAAACCACTGGTACCAACCAGGGTCAGGACAAGATCATCGAGGTCGGCATCGTCCGCTTCGAATTTGAAGTCGAGAGCGGTCGGCTACTTCGCATCGTCGACGTCTATTCAGGGCTCGAGGACCCCGGCTTCGCGATTCCGCCTGAATCGACGGAAATTCACGGCATCACTGACGAAATGGTTTCGGGAAAGCAACTGGACGAGCAGAGAATCGCCGCAATAATGCAGGGTGTCACGCTCGTCATAGCGCACAACGCGTCCTTCGACCGTCCTTTCCTGGAAAGCAGGATGCCTTTATTCGCAAACCTCCCGTGGGGTTGCTCCCTTGAGCAGATCCCCTGGTCGGAGGAGGGATTCCGGGGTGCAAAACTGGAATACCTTTGCTGGGTTTCTGGATTTTTCTATGATGCGCATCGCAGCGAGGTTGACTGCCGTGCGTTGCTTGAACTACTTCGCAAGCCGCTACCCAAATCGGGCAAGACCGGCCTGCAGCGACTACTGGAGGCTGCGAGCGAGCCGGCGCTGCGCCTTTGGGCAACAGGCTCGCCGTTCGACACAAAGGACGTGCTGCGCGAGCGAGGCTACCGCTGGGAGGCCACACGGCGGTGCTGGCACCGCGTAGTACCGAAGGCCGTCGCAAAGGATGAGAGTGAATGGCTCAAGGCCGCTGTGTACGGCGGTCGCGCTGCGCAGATAGAAGTCGAAGTTCTCGACTCCCGGCTGCGGTTTTCGGGCCGACCCGGCCCGCGGAAGCCGCGGGTCATCTAGCGGCAGCGCGCCATTTCTGGTTGTTCCCGCTAGATATACCGCGTGACCGGCGCACCGGGCGCAAGAGAGACTCACCTACGAGAAAAAGTCCTCGGAGGCGACTCGTATGGCACGGATTATTCTGCAGGTTCCGTTCTGCGACAAGAATGAGGTGAAAGCACGCGGCGGCCAGTGGGACCCCCAAGTACGAACGTGGTTCGTTCCGGAGGGCGTGGACCCCGCTCCCTTCACAATGTGGATGGCGGATCAAACATTACTCAACGTCCGTTCGCCGGCGTACTTTATTGCAGCATCGGTCCACAGCTGCCCAAAGTGTGTGCAATCCAGCCGCGTTCACGGGTTCATCCTCCCAGCGGGGCATACGCTACTGAATGTCGGCGAGGACGAGGGCGAGGACGAATGGGAAGTGGGTGACGAGCCGTCACTACTTTGCTCGATCGAACGGCTCACCCCCACCGTTGCCATACGAGTACGGGCTCTAACTCTCAACTATCGACTGGGCTTATCTTCCGACGGCTCTTACGGCTGGCTCAATTACTGTGAGCACTGTGGCGCAGAGTTCGATGACAACGAGGTGTTCTGCGAGCCCGGCATGGGCTTTCTTGCTTTTACGGAAGAAGACGCAAGACAGGTGACCCTTCTTCATGTGGCGGAAGAATTTGGCGCGGTATGTGGTAGCTATTCGTTCGGCGTCGCGCTCTTCGAGGAAATGAAAGTTTTCTAGGGTGTCTTTTCAGTACTGAGCGGCGCTGATGCGCCCTCCTCCAGCGACCCATCTCTATTCACGTACCAGCTGCTGCTTGTGTACCCCATACAGCCGGCTATTAACGAAGAGGGTCAGCCAGGAATGGGAGATCCGGCGCCTGCAGGGCACTGGCAAAGCCGGGGCCGTGCGCGTGCTGGAGGAAGTCCCGAAGATCCCAGCCTAGTCAGTCGTTGACAGCACCCGATGACAGGTCCCTCCCATCCGCTGAGGAGCCTCAGGCAAACAGGCCCTACAGTTCCAACGCGTTATCCAGGTTACGGACCAGATCACGCCCGACACTCCGTCCTTGCGACTGCCCGAGCTCGCGCTCCTGGCGCAGCGCCAGCCATCGGTCCACTCCGCGTCGCTGCACCGCAACGAGCGAACTATCGCCGTCAGTCTGTAACGCCATTTCGGCCGCGTTCTCAGCAGCCGACCGCATCAGGGAGGCCCGCGAACGCGGTTCGAGTCTTTGATCAACGGCGGCCTCTAGTAGGCGTTCGTTGGCAAGGCCAGCCCACATCTTTCGTAAGTCTTTATATTCAACCGTGACGTGAGAAAGCCCCAGCATTCGTCTTCGGTCGGAGCTCAACTCCATCGTAGCCTTTGCTCCAAATCCATCCTCTGTAAGCTCGCGCGTGCTTGCCAGAACATGCATGTGATGATTGCGGGGATCGCCACGGCGTGTCGGTCCGTGGACTGCAAGATCAACAGCAACGCCATATCGCTCGGAGATGCCACGAGCGAAATCTCGGGCGAGCTCGCGGCGAACCTCAGGACCAAGCTCATGAGGCAACGCTATCGTATATTCGCGGCCGACACGGGAGTTTACCCTCCGCTCAGCGGCTTCGGCCGCATTCCACAACCGGGTTCGATCGGCGGCCCATTCGTGTGCCTGCGGCGAAAGCGTTTCTGGAACAAATATCTCGCTGTGTTGAAGTCCTGGCGTTCGCCGATAGTCATGCGCCTGATTATTTCTATAGTCGGCGATCTTTTCACGAGAAATATAGGCTGACTTCGCGACAGCATTGCCGCCCTTCGCTCGCGAGAGCGAGCGAACCTTGAAAAACATGATGCTCATGTCGCCGTTCCTGGCAGCACAACTGCCGCGGCACGCAGGCGCACGGCGCGAGATCCGGAGCTGGCGCGTCATGCGCCAGCGAACATCCGGATGTCGTCTGGAACGGTCATCGTCATCGCGTGAGCTGTTTTTCGCGAGCCACAAAACTGGCGCGTTAACGCAAGAATGTGCCAACGTTTCGGAAAATTCTGCTGCCTCAGGAATTATCCTGCGGTGAGCCTTAGCCGCATCACTAGCATTGCGGATTTCGTTGCGCGGACTCTTGGCAATTCAAGGCGATGCTGGCCGCACTGTGTAAATCCCATGTCGCGGTAACGCTCGAGGGGCTTTGCTGCATCGGACATTGCCTGCAACCATATCCACTCACGCGCCTGGCTACGTGCGGTGTCGATCATCCTTTCGATTAGGCAACGACCAACGCCGGTACCAATGACCGCGGGTGCAACGTAAACGCGTTCGAGATAGGCGGCGTTAATTATTTCGTCGCGGTCGCAGCGAAAGTGGTACTTCGAGAAGCCCACCGGCTCACCTGCGAGGTATGCAATCTCGTAACGAAGGTTCGGATCGACTAATTCAGCCGCGATACGGGGAGGCGCGTATATAGATTCGAGGTACGCCGCCATTCCGCCTGGCTCCCACAGGTCGTGGTAGTAAGGCGTGTAGCAACCGATCGCAACGCGACGCAGTAGCGTTTCGTCCTGCGGTTCGCACCTACGGTAGTGAAGGTCTGAGCAGGGCGTCATCCGCAGCGCCTCGAACGATCGAACTGGTCGGCGTAAGTAGCCT
>CAIYLH010000101.1 GCA_903927005.1 uncultured Pseudomonadota bacterium | reverse complement strand
CAAAAGCGAAAGCCAAAGCCAAGCCGACGAAGGCGGCCCGCCGCCGCTAACCCTCCCGGCGCGACGCGTGAGCGTCGCGCCGGCCGTCGACCTGCCGGGGATCCGGACCTGATGCGCGACGCTCCGCTACGCCTGTTCCTCGCTCAATACGACCTCTGCGTCGGCGACATCGATGGTAACGCCGCGCGCGTACTCGAGGCCGCCGAGCGGGGTGCGGCCTCTGGCGCCGATCTGGTGCTGTTGCCTGAGCTTGCGCTGTCGGGCTATCCGCCCGAGGACCTGCTGTTCCATTCCGGCTTTCGTCGGCAGGTGCAGGCCGCCGTGCGGCGTTTGTGCGACCGTGCGTTGGGGGTTGAGGTCATCGTCGGCTACCCCGAGTACCACGGCACTGAAATTTTCAATTCCGCTGCGCTCATCCGCGGCGGGCGCGTCTATGCCAATCATCGCAAGCAGGCGCTGCCCAACTACCGCGTCTTCGACGAGAAGCGCTACTTCACTGCCGGTAACGCGCCGACACTGGTCGACGTGCGTGGTGCGCGTGTGGCGATGCTGGTGTGCGAGGACATCTGGGAGCCGGAGCCGGCGCGCGCGGCGCGCGCGGCCGGTGCCGAGGCGCTGTTCGTCATCAACGCCTCTCCCTTCCAGATGCACAAGCAGCGCGAGCGCGAGTCGGTGGCCGCCGAGCGCGTTCGCGAGACCGGTCTGCCGCTCGTGTATCTGAACCTCGTCGGCGGGCAGGACGAGCTGGTGTTCGACGGCAACAGCTTCGTGATGGCGGCCGATGGCGCAGTCACGCAGCGGCTGCCTGCCTGGCGGGAGGCCGAGGCGATCGTCGAGCTTGAGCGCATTGATGGCAGGCTGGTGCCGGTCCCGGCCGAGATCGCCCCTGAGCTGAGCGAGGAGGCCAGCGTCTATGAAGCGCTGGTGCTCGGCGTTCGCGACTATGTCGGCAAGCACCATTTCCCAGGTGTGGTGATGGGTCTGTCCGGTGGCGTGGATTCGGCGCTGACGCTTGCGATCGCCGTTGACGCACTAGGGGCTGACCGCGTTCAGGCGGTGATGATGCCGTCGCGCTACACCTCGCAGATGAGCCTGGACGACGCTAAAGCGCAGGCCCAGCTGCTGGCTGTGAAATACAGCGTGATCTCGATCGAGAACATGTTCGAGGTGACGCTCGCTGCGCTGACGGCCGAGTTTGAAGGGCGCAGGCCCGACATCACCGAGGAGAACATCCAGTCACGCTGTCGCGGCGTGCTGCTGATGGCGATCTCCAACAAGACCGGCTCGATGCTGCTCACCACCGGCAACAAGAGCGAGATGGCGGTTGGCTATGCAACGTTGTATGGCGACATGGCCGGCGGCTTTGCGCCGATCAAGGACTGCTCGAAGCTGCTCGTCTACCGGCTGTCCAACTACCGCAATGGCCTGTCGCCGGCGATTCCGGCGCGGGTGATCGAGCGGCCACCCAGCGCTGAACTGCGCGACGACCAGAAAGACACCGACTCGCTGCCGCCGTACGAGGTGCTAGACCCGATCCTCGAGGCATTCATCGAGGAGGACCTGTCGGTCGACGAAATCGTCGCGCGCGGCTTCGAGCGGGCGACGGTCGGGCGAGTGCTGGAGATGGTCAAGCGCTGCGAGTACAAGCGCCGCCAGGCGCCGCCAGGCATCCGCATCAGTGGCCGGGCATTCGGTCGCGACTGGCGCTATCCGATTACTTCCGGGTACCGCGCCCGCTAGGAGCGCGCAGACGCGGCCTTTAGCCGTGCCTGAAGCTCCACCAGTGTTTCTTGTTCGAGCCGTAGCCGCCGCCGTTGCGCGGCTCGGGGAAGTTGGTGGCGAGCACCTTGGCGGTGTCGTTGGCAAGCTCGGTCAGGCCCAGCTTCTGGTAGCACTGCAGCGAGATCTCCAGCGCATCACGCATGCGCGGCGCGCCGTCGTAGGTTTCGATGACATTGCGCGCGCGGGCGAGAGCGGCGACCCATGCGCCGCGGCGCACGTAGTACTCGGCGACGTGGATCTCGTAATCCGCGAGGCGATTGCGCAGGTAGACCATGCGCTGGCGCGCATCGGCGGCATAGGCGCTGGAGGGATACTGCTGCACAACCCGCACGAAAGCGTCGAAGGACTTGCGCTGGTCGGTGGGCGGGCGTGCGGAGATGTCGACCTTGAACCAGCGCTCGAGGAAGTTAGGGTCGCGCTCGAAGTAGACCAGGCCCTTCATGTAGTAGGCGTAGTCGATGCGCGGGTGGGTCGGGTTCTCGCGAATGAACGTGTCGGCCGCGTCGATCGCCGATTCTTTCTCGTGCTGCCGGTAGTAGGCGTAGACGAGGTCCAGCCGGCTCTGTCGGGCCGGGTCGCTGAACGGAAAGCGTGCGTTCAGGCCCTCGTACATCTTGATGGCCCCCTGATAGCTGCCCTCGTCGGCGAACTTCGTGGCCTGACGGTACATCGCCTCGGGGCTGCCGAGAACGTCTTCCTTGTGGCGCCACGAGCGGCAGCCGCCCAGCAGCAGGGCGACGGTGAGCAGTCCCAGTAGCGCGAGGCGCGCGACGGACCCATGGGTGCCGCGCGGGGCGGTCGGGGTACGGAACATGGAGTTCAGGAGGGGCACTCGGTAACCACCGGGAAATGCAAGGCGCGGGAGTATAGCGTATGTTGTTCGGATGACCGGAATTCTCGAGCAGCGCATTCCAGATGCGCAACGTGGCCAGCGTTTGGACCAAGCACTGGCCGTTATGTTCCCCGATTTCTCCAGAACCCGCCTGAAGGCGTGGATCGAGGCGGGACGCGTTCTCGTGGACGGCGCCGGCGCCAAGCCCCGTGACGTGGTCCGTGGCGGCGAGGTCGTGCACGTCACCCCGCTGGTCGAGGCCCAGGTTCCGGTGGCGCCGGAGTCGATCGCACTCGACATCGTCCACCAGGATCCGTCGATCTTCGTGATCAACAAGCCGGCCGGGCTGGTCGTCCACCCCGGTGCTGGCAACCCCCGGTCGACATTGCAGAACGCCCTGTTGGCGCTGGACCCGGCACTGGTCGAGCTGCCGCGGGCGGGCATTGTCCATCGGCTGGACAAGGACACCAGCGGCTTGCTGGTGGTTGCCCGCAACGCTGCGGTCCACCTGCGCCTGAGCCGCGCCCTGGCCGGCCACGAGGTCGAGCGCGAGTACGAAGCGGTCGTCATCGGCGTGCTGACCGCGGGCGGTACGGTCGACGCCCCGATCGACCGTCATCCGGTCGAGCGGCTGAAGATGTCGGTCCGGCAGAGCGGTCGGGCGGCGGTCAGCCATTACCGGGTGGTCGAGCGCTACCGCGCCCAGACCCACATCCGCGTCCGGCTGGAGAGCGGCCGTACCCACCAGATACGCGTCCACATGACCCACGCGGGCTACCCGCTGGTCGGCGATCCGCTGTACGGGCGGCGGTTGGTGCTGCCGAAGGCCGCGACGCCGCGCCTGGTCGGCGTACTGCAGGCGTTCAGGCGCCAGGCGCTGCATGCGGCCCGGCTGTCGTTCGTCCATCCCGAGAGCGGCGAGCAGGTCGAGTTCCGCGCGCCGTTGCCCGCTGATCTGGTCGAATTGCTCGCCGCGCTGCGCGAGGACGCCCGCGCGGTGGTGGTCGACCCCCGCTTACGCTGATGGCGCCGGCTGCGATCGGCTGGCTGCCTGCCGGTTTCGCCGCCCCGCCGGGCGTGCAGGCGGGCACCACGACTCGCCACGGCGGGGTCAGTGAAGGTTCCCGCGCGGCATTCAATCTCGCTGCCCACGTCGGCGACGCGCCCACGGCGGTTGCCGCGAACCGCGCCCAGCTGCGCACCGCGCTGGCGCTGCCGGCAGAGCCGCTGTGGCTGGAGCAGGTGCATGGCACAGACGTCGTCGTGCACGACGGCCGCCGCGACGTGCCGCGCGCCGACGCCGCGGTCGCGTTCGAACCCGGTCGGGTGCTCGCCGTGCTGACCGCGGACTGCCTGCCGGTCGTGTTCGCCAGCCGTGACGGGCGGCGGATCGGGGTTGCGCACGCTGGTTGGCGCGGCTTGGTCGCAGGGGTGCTGGAGCGCACGGTTGCGGCGCTGGGCGTGCCGGCGGCAGAACTTGTCGCCTGGCTCGGGCCCGCGATCGGCATGCCGGCCTTCGAGGTCGGTGAGGAGGTGCGCGCCGCGTTCGTCGCGGCAGCGCCGGGGGACGCGACCCGCTTCGTGGCGAATTCCCGCGGTCGCTGGCAGGCCGACCTTGCGGGGCTTGCCCGGGCGAGGCTGGAGCGGGCCGGACTGGTCAGCATCGCCGACGCGGCGCTGTGCACGCATGCAGACCCGGCCCGGTTCTACTCCCACCGCCGGGATCCCGCCAGCGGCCGCCAGGCGACCCTCGTCTGGCGCCAGTCTTAAAGCTGCGCTGGTACACTCGCGCCGCCATGGACACGCCTCACGACACTGCCTCTTTGCTCGCGATCATCGGTCTGACGGCGAGCGTGGGTCTCGCTTCGGCGGCGGTCGCCTCGCTGTTTGTTTCGCTGCCGGAAACGCTGCGCCGTGCCATGGTGCCGCACCTGGTCAGTTTCGCGACCGGCGCGCTCTTGGGGGCGGCGCTGATCGGCCTGATCCCCTCGGCGATCGAAGGCGCGGGGATCGAGCAGGTGCATTCGATCGGGCTCGCCGTGCTGGCTGGGCTGTTGCTGTTCTTCGTGCTCGAGAAACTGGTCCTGTGGCGGCATTGCCACGACGATCCCTGCGAGGCGCACGCGCCGGATGAGCGGCATCGAACACACGCGCTCGGACCGATGATTCTGTGGGGTGATGCGGCCCACAACGTGCTCGACGGGGTGGTGATCGCGGCCGCCTACATGACCCGGCCGGGCCTGGGTGTGGCGACGGCGCTGGCGGTCTTTGCCCACGAGCTGCCCCAGGAAATCGGCGATATCGCCATCTTGCTGCACAGCGGAATGGGCCGCCTGCGCGCCCTGCTGTTGAACCTGCTGATCAGCGTCTCGGCGGTCATCGGTGGCGTCATTGCCTTCTACTCGATGAGCAGCGCGCTGCATGCGCTGCCGTACGCGCTGGCCTTCGCTGGCGCCTCGTTGCTGTACGTTGCGGTGGCCGACCTGATCCCCGGGCTGCACCGTCACATCGACCTCAAGCGCTCGCTCGAGCAGTTGGTCCTGATCCTCGCCGGGCTGGCCGTGATTTGGCTGACCCAGCACCACGAAGGGGTCGGCCCTCCCACTGGCTTACCGTAGCGCGGTTGAAATCAGCGCCGCGGGCCCCACCTCCTGAGTTATCCGAACTATAGGGAGCCGGCGCATGCGGCAGGACAAACTGACCTCCACCTTCCAGCTCGCCCTCGCCGACGCGCAGTCGCTGGCGCTGGGCCGCGATCACCAGTTCATCGAGCCGGTCCATCTGGCGCAGGCCCTGCTGGAGCAGCAGGGCGGCACCTGTAGGCCGCTGCTCGACAAGGCGGGCGTCAACCTCAACCAGATGCGCTCGCGGCTGGGGCAGGCGCTGGAGCGCCTGCCGCGGGTCGATGGCACCCCCGGCGAGGTGCACCTGTCGAACGACCTGACGCGGCTGCTCAATGTCACCGACAAGCTGGCACAGCAGCGCGGCGACCAGTTCATTTCATCGGAGCTGTTCCTGCTGGCGGCGGTCGAGGACAAGGGGGAGCTGGGGAAGCTTTTGCGCGAGGCCGGCGGCCAGCGCGCCTCCCTCGAGAAGGCCATCGACGAAGTGCGTGGCGGCCAAAAGGTCAACGACGCGAACGCCGAGGAGGCGCGCGGCGCACTCGACAAATACACGATCGACCTCACCGAGCGGGCCCGCGCCGGCAAGCTCGATCCGGTGATCGGCCGCGACGACGAGATTCGTCGCACGGTGCAGGTGCTGCAGCGGCGTACCAAGAACAACCCCGTGCTGATCGGTGAGCCCGGCGTCGGCAAGACCGCGATCGTCGAGGGTCTGGCGCAGCGCATCGTCAATGGCGAGGTGCCTGAGGGACTCAAGAACAAGCGGATCCTCGCGCTCGACATGGGCGCGTTGATTGCCGGTGCGAAGTTCCGCGGCGAGTTCGAGGAGCGCCTGAAGGGCGTCCTCAAGGATCTCGCCAAGCAGGAAGGCCAGATCATCCTGTTCGTCGACGAGCTGCACACGATGGTCGGCGCCGGCAAGGCTGAGGGCTCCATGGATGCCGGCAACATGCTCAAGCCGGCGCTCGCGCGCGGCGAGCTGCACTGCGTCGGTGCGACGACGTTGGATGAATACCGCAAGTACATCGAGAAGGACGCGGCACTGGAGCGCCGGTTCCAGAAGGTGCTGGTGGCGGAGCCGTCGGTCGAGGACACGATCGCGATCCTGCGTGGCCTTAAAGAGCGCTACGCGGTTCACCACAAGGTGCAGATCACCGACCCCGCGATCGTTGCGGCGGCCGTTTTATCGCATCGCTACATCGCCGACCGGCAGTTGCCGGACAAGGCCATCGACCTGATCGACGAGGCCGCCTCGCGCATCCGCATGGAGATCGACTCCAAGCCCGAGGAAATGGACCGTTTGGACCGGCGCATCGTGCAGCTGAAGATGGAGCGCGAGGCGTTGCGCAAGGAGAAGGACGACGCTTCCAAGAAGCGCCTCGAGCAGCTGAAGGAAGCCCTGGCCGGACTCGAGCGCGAGTACGCCGACCTCGACGAGATCTGGAAGCGCGAGAAGGCGGCCTCACAGGGTGAGGCGGAGATCAAGGCGCTGCTTGAGGTGGTGCGGCTCGACTTCGACACTGCCCGCCGCGCGGGGGATCTGGCGCGCATGTCGGAGATCCAGTACGGCAAGATCCCGGCGCTCGAAAAACGCCTGGCGGACGCGCAAGCGGCCGATTCGCAGGTGCAGACGCTGGTGCGCAACAAGGTTACCGAAGAGGAGATTGCCGAGGTCGTCTCGAAGTGGACCGGCATCCCGGTCGCAAAGATGCTCGAGGGCGAGAAGGACAAGCTGCTGCGCATGGAGGAAGTCCTGGCGCGGCGTGTGATCGGACAGGACGAGGCGGTCAAGGCGGTTGCCAACGCGATCCGCCGCTCCCGCGCCGGCCTGTCGGATCCCAACCGGCCGAACGGTTCGTTCCTGTTTCTCGGTCCCACCGGCGTCGGCAAGACCGAGCTGTCCAAGGCCCTGGCGGAGTTCCTGTTCGACACCGAAGAGGCCATCGTGCGGATCGACATGAGCGAGTTCATGGAGAAGCACTCCGTGGCCCGCATGATCGGCGCACCGCCTGGCTACGTCGGCTACGAGGAGGGCGGTCACCTGACGGAGGCCGTCAGGCGCAGGCCCTATTCGGTGATCCTGCTCGACGAGGTCGAGAAGGCCCATCCGGACGTATTCAACGTGCTGCTGCAGGTGCTCGACGACGGTCGGCTCACCGACGGTCAGGGCCGCACGGTCGACTTCCGCAACACCGTGATCATCATGACCTCGAACCTGGGCTCGCAGGTGATTCAGGAAATGGCGGGCGAGCGACACTACGAGCGGATGAAGGCGGCCGTGCTGGAGATCGTCGGCGGTCACTTCAGGCCGGAGTTCGTGAATCGCATCGACGAGATCGTCGTGTTCCACACCCTCGGCCGTGGCGAGATCCGCCGCATCGTCGACATCCAGGTCGGCCAGCTGCGCAAGCGCCTGGGCGAGCGCGAGATCGGGCTTGAGCTGGACGACACGGCGTTGGATCGGCTCGGCGAGGCGGGCTTCGACCCGGTCTATGGCGCCCGGCCTCTCAAGCGGGCGATCCAGTCTGAGCTGGAGAATCCGCTGGCGCAGCGACTGCTGCGGGGCGAATACGTCGCCGGCGACACCATCCGGGTGTCGACCACGGCCGGGGCGCTGGCCTTCGAGCGACAGCGCGGGGCGGCTGCCTGACCCGGCCGCTGCTATGATCCGCCGCCGTCCGGTCCTTGCAGCCGGGCGGTGGCGCGCCTAGCCAAGGCGTGCCGCAGACCGCTTCCGGAGGCTTCGAATGCCGTTTTACGAGTATGAGTGTCAGGCCTGTGGCGAACACCACGAGGCCCTGCAGAAGATCAGCGAGGCGCCGCTGAAGAAGTGCCCGAGCTGTGGCAAATTGCGGCTGAAGAAGCTTATTTCTGCGCCTGTGTTCCGCCTCAAGGGTGGCGGCTGGTACGAGACCGACTTCAAGTCGGACGGCGAAAAGAAGCGCAATCTGGCCGGGGACGACAAGCCACCCAGCGACGCCGACAGCAGCAAGTCGGCAGGCGCCACCAAGGCGGCCGCTGACGCCCCGGCTGCGGCCGCGGCTCCGGCCAAGCCCGCCGAGGCGGCCAAGGCCCCCAAGGCGGAGGCCAAGCCCCGCGCCACGACCCGCCAGGGCGGAGCTAAGGCGCCCAAGGCAAAAACGAAGGCCAAGGCGCCGGCCCGCCGCCGCTGAAAGCGCCCCGGGGGGGCGCTCTTTGCTCCCCCGTGCCTTGCCACCCGGAACAGGCGCCCCGTAAGATTGTCGGTTCCCCGCGGATGGGGTTCGAGGCGTTACATGCGTTCCCATTATTGCGGTCAGGTCAACGAGTCCCTCAGCGGTCAGACGGTCACGGTGGCCGGCTGGGTCCATCGCCGGCGTGACCATGGCGGCGTCATCTTCATCGACCTGCGTGATCGCGACGGTCTGATCCAGATCGTCATCGACCCGGACAACCAGGCGGTGTTCGCCGAGGCCGAGCGCGTGCGCAGCGAGTACGTGCTGTGTATCGAGGGCCTGGTGCGGCCGCGCCCGACCGGTACGGCCAATTCGAACATCGCGTCGGGCCAGGTGGAGATGCTCGCGCGCAAGCTCACGGTGCTGAACCGTTCCGAGCCACTGCCGTTTCAGCTCGATGAGGAAGTGCGCGAAGACCTGCGCCTGAAGTACCGCTACCTCGACCTGCGCCGCGACGTCATGCAGCAGCGACTGCTGCTGCGTCATCGCGCGACGCGTGCGATCCGCACCTACCTCGACGACAACCGCTTCGTGGACATCGAGACGCCGATGCTCACCAAGGCGACCCCGGAGGGTGCGCGCGACTACCTGGTGCCTTCGCGCACGCATGCCGGCAAGTTCTTCGCGCTGCCGCAGTCGCCGCAGATCTTCAAGCAGCTGCTGATGATCAGCGGCTTCGACCGCTATTATCAGATCGTCCGCTGCTTCCGTGATGAGGACCTGCGCGCTGACCGCCAGCCGGACTTCACGCAGGTCGACATCGAGACCTCGTTCCTGTCGCAGGACGAGATCATGACGTTGATGGAAGGGCTCGTTCACAAGCTGTTCGGCGATGTCCTCGGTGTCACGCTACCGAACCCGTTCCCGCGCATGAGCTATGCCGAAGCGATGCGCCGCTACGCGTCCGACAAGCCGGATCTGCGCATTGCGCTAGAGCTCGTCGACGTCGCAGACCTGGTCAAGGGCTGCGACTTCAAGGTGTTTGCAGGTCCTGCGAACTCCGCCGATGGTCGCGTTGCGGCGCTGAAGGTGCCGGGCGGCGCGGCCTTGCCGCGCAGCCAGATCGACGATTACACCGCCTACGTCAGCCGCTATGGCGCGAAGGGCCTGGCCTACGTCAAGGTCAACGACGTGGCGCAGGGTCGTGCCGGTCTGCAGTCGCCGATCCTGAAGTTTCTGTCTGACGAGGCGGTGGCCGGCATCCTTGAGCGCACCGGCGCTGCGTCCGGCGATCTGATCTTCTTTGGCGCTGACCGCGCCAAGGTGGTCAACGACAGCCTGGGCGCGCTGCGCCTGAAGATCGGCACGGACCTGAAGCTCGTTGCCGAGGGTTGGCGGCCGTTGTGGGTGGTCGATTTCCCGATGTTCGAGCGCGACGACGACAGCGGTCGCTGGAACGCGATGCACCATCCGTTCACCGCCCCGCTCAACGAGGATCCCGTGGCGCTGCTGGCGAGTCCCGGTGAGGCGATTGCCAAGGCCTATGACTGCGTGCTCAACGGCTCCGAGATCGGTGGTGGCTCGGTGCGTATCTATCGCGAGGAGCTGCAGTCGACGGTGTTCGGCATGCTCGGCATCCAGCCTGAGGAAGCGCAGGCGAAGTTCGGCTTCCTGCTAGAGGCGCTGAAGTTCGGCGCACCGCCGCACGGCGGCATCGCCTTCGGCCTGGATCGGCTGATCATGCTGATGACGGGTGCCGACAGCATCCGCGAGGTGATCGCGTTCCCGAAGACCCAGACGGCCTACTGTCCGCTGACCGAGGCGCCGACCGCCGTGAGCGAGCAGCAGCTGAAGGATCTACACATTCGGCTCCGGCCGACCAGTGCCTGAAACCCGGTCCGTCGTCTTCGTGCACGGTCTGTGGATGACCGGCATGGAGGCGACGCTGTTCCGGCATCGCCTCGCGCCGCACGGCTACGCCGTGCGGCAGTTTCACTACCACTCTCTTTCCGCAGCCGCCGACACGGTGCTCGACGCCCTGCGGGCCGAGGTGTTGGCGCAGCCGGCGCCCGTGCACCTGATCGGTCATAGCCTCGGTGGGCTCATCGTGCTGCGGCTGCTGGAGCGCCACCCGGATCTGCCGGTGGGGCGGGTCGTGCTGTTAGGGGCGCCGGTGAACGGCAGTCAGGCGGCGCAGGGTTTCATGCGTCTGCCGGGCGCGCCATGGCTGTTTGGGCCGATGGCGGGTGAGGAGCTGCTGGCTGCTGCCCCGCGCGCCTGGCGTCATCCGGCGGCGTTAGGGGTGATCGCCGGCACCCACTCGCTGGGACTGGGCCGGCTGGTCGGTTCGCTGTCCGGGCCTAACGACGGCACGGTGGCGGTGGAGGAGGCGCGTCTGGACGGCGCGACCGATACGCTGCTGCTGCCGGTCTCGCACGTCGGCCTGCTGCTGTCGGAGGCGGTGGTCGAGGCGACTGCCTGCTTCCTCCAGCACGGCGCGTTCAGCGCGACAGGTCCTTGAGTCGATAGAGCGCGTCCAGCGCTTCACGCGGCGTTAGCGCGTCCGGATTGAGCGCGGCGAGCTCCGTCAGCACTCCTGCTGCGGCCGCATCGAGGCCGGCTGAGGGCGCGCCAGGTGCGGGTGCCTCGAACGACAGTTCAGCCTGAGGCCCGGGCGGCTCGGTCTGGCTGCCGCGCTTTTCCAGCTCGGTGAGATAACGCCGCGCCGCTGCGATCACCTCGCGCGGTACCCCCGCGAGGCGAGCCACCTGCAGGCCGTAGCTCTTGCTCGCCGGTCCTGCCTTCACCGCATGCATGAATACCAGCGAGTCGCCGTGCTCGGTTGCGTCGAGGTGCGCGTTGGCGACTTGGCCGGCGCTGTCGGCCAGTGCGGTCAGCTCGAAATAGTGTGTCGCGAACAGCGTGAACGAGCGGGCCCGGCGAGCCATGTGTTCGGCGGCTGCCCAGGCGAGTGACAGGCCGTCGAAGGTGCTCGTGCCGCGGCCGATCTCGTCCATCAGCACGAGACTCGCGTCGGTCGCATTGTTGAGGATGTTGGCGGTCTCGGTCATCTCCACCATGAAGGTCGAGCGGCCGCCAGCGAGGTCGTCGGCGGCCCCGATGCGTGTGTAGATCCGGTCCATGGGGCCGAGCACCGCGCGTTCCGCCGGCACGAAACTGCCGATGCGGGCGAGGATCACGATCAGTGCCGTCTGCCGCATGTAGGTCGATTTGCCACCCATGTTCGGGCCAGTGATCACCAGCATTCGGCGGCGGGCATCGAGCTCGAGGTCGTTGGGCACGAACGGTCCGGCGAGCAGGCTCTCCACCACCGGATGGCGGCCGGCGACGATCGACAGTGCCGGTTCTGCGACGAACTCAGGCTCCGTCCAGCCCAACTCGCGTGCCCGGCCCGCAAAGTTGCCGATCACATCGACGAGCGCGAGCGCCCGCGCCGTCGCCTGTAGCGGCGGGAGTTCCCCTAGCAGTCGATCGAGCAGCGCGTCGTAAAGGGCCTTTTCGCGCGCGAGGCTGCGCTCGCGTGCGCCGAGGACCTTGTCCTCGAACTGCTTGAGCTCCGGCGTCAGAAAGCGCTCGGCGTTCTTGACGGTCTGGCGGCGCACGTAGTCGGCGGGTGCGTTCTCCGCATCGCGGCGGTTGAGCTCGATGTAGAAGCCGGAGACGCGGTTGTAGGCAAGTTTCAGGCTGGCAAGCCCGGTGCGGGTGCGTTCGCGTGCTTCCAGTTCCAGCAGGTAGGCATCGGTGTCGGCGGCGATGTGCCTGAGCTCGTCGAGTTCGGCGTCGTGACCGGTGGCGATGACGCCACCGTCGCGCAGGAAATGCGGTGGACTCGCTACGATCGCGTCCTGCAGCAGACACGCGAGCGCCGGATGTCCGGCGAGGCTCGGCTGTGTGTCGGCCAGCAGCGGTGAATCGTGCGTGGCGATCAGAGCACCGACCGCGGGCAGTGCGACTAGCGATGCGCGCAGCTGCGCCAGGTCACGCGGCCGGGCGCTGCGTAGCGCGACGCGCGCCAGGATCCGCTCCAGGTCGCCGATTCCGCCGAGCAGTGCGGCGAGTTCGCCTTCGCGGCCGCTTTCGAGCAATGCGCGCACTGCGTGCAGGCGCAGCCTGATCGGTGCGGGGTCGCGCAGTGGGCGGCCGAGCCAGCGGCGTAGTTCCCGCCCGCCCATCGAGGTCGCCGTGCGGTCCAGAACACCTGTCAGTGTGGCGTCGTCGCGACCGGCGAGGCTGGTCTCGAGCTCGAGGTTGCGGCGTGTCGCGGCGTCCATCTGCACGGTGTCGTCGCGATGCTCGGTGGCAAGTCCCGCCAGGTGCGGCAGCGCCGCGCGCTGCGTTTCCTGGACGTATTGCAGCAGCGCGCCGGCGGCGGTGACCGCCAGCGGCAGGTCCTGGCAGCCGTAGCCTGAAAGATCCTTGACGCCGAATTGCTGCGTCAGCAGGCGCGTCGCGACGCCGAGCTCGAAGTGCCACGGGGCGCGCACTGTCGCAAGCTCGAGGGCCGCCGCGGCACTGCCCTCGGCCGCGAGCAGTTCCGCCGGCTTAAGGCGCGCCAGCTCCGCGTCGAGTGCAGCGCGGCCGGTGACTTCCATCACCGTAAAACGGCCGCTCGCCAGTTCCAGCCACGCAAGTCCGATGCGCTCGCCCGCCTCCGCGATGGCGGCGAGCAGCGTCGCGCGTCGCGCGTCCAGCAGGCCGTCGTCGGTGACCGTGCCTGGGGTGACGATGCGCACGATGCGTCGCTCGACCGGGCCCTTGCCCTTGCCCGGTTCGCCGATCTGCTCGCAGATCGCGACGGACTCGCCGAGGCGTACCAACCGTGCCAGGTAGCCGTCCAGCGTGGACACCGGCACCCCGGCCATCGGTATCGGCGCGCCGCCTGACTGGCCGCGACTGGTCAGTGCGATGTCCAGCAGACGCGAGGCTAGGCGCGCGTCGTCGAAGAACAACTCGTAGAAGTCGCCCATCCGGTAAAACAGCAGCACGCTTGGGCACTCGGCCTTGAGCGCCAGGTACTGCTGCATCATCGGCGTGTGCGGAGCCGTCGGTGAGGGGGGCGGGGCCTGTTCTGACATGCGGTGCGGGTGGCTTCGTGGAATACTGAGGGCGCATTATCCACGAGGCGCAAGCCCGCGCTGACATTGGTCCGCATGCAAGACCCATCCGTATCTGCCGGAGCAAGGCCGACCGGGGAGGGGCGGGCCACCCGCCGCCATCCCTGGCTGCGGCTGCTCCGCCTGCACCACTGGCTCAAGAACGCCCTGCTCGGGGTGCCGTTCCTGACCGCTCAGGCCTGGGCGCGCCCGGGCGCCCTCTCAGCCCTGGGTCTGGGCTTTCTGTCGCTATCGCTGCTGGCCTCGGCCACCTACGTGTTGAACGACCTGGCCGACCTTGCGCACGACCGCGAGCATGCCCAGAAGCGTCACCGGCCGCTGGCATCGGGTGAGATCGGCGAGCGCGCAGCGCTGACGGTCGCCGCCTTGTGCGCGCTGGTTGGGTTTGCACTGGCCTGGCTCGTCGGCGGCGAGTTCTTCGCCACGATGCTGGTGTACGTGGTGTTGACGACGCTTTACACGCGACGCCTTAAACGTCAGGCGCTGGTCGATGTGCTGGCGCTGGCGGCGCTGTGGACGCTGCGGCTCGTAGCGGGTGCGGCCGCGATTCAGGTTGCGTTGTCGGCCTGGCTATTGAGCTTTGGTGCGTTCCTGTTCATGAGCCTGTCGCTGGCGAAGCGAGTTGCTGAGCTCGAGGCGTTCGGCGGCGATCGTGACCGCTCGTTGCCCGGGCGCGGCTATGCGCGGCGCGACTTGTCTGCGTTGCTGGCGTTCGGCATCTCGACCGGCGTCGTCTCGGTGCTGGTGCTGGCACTGTTCGTCGATTCGACGCCGGCGCATCTGAAGTATCCGCACCACGAGCGGCTGTGGCTGGTGTGTCCGGCCGTGTGGTTCTGGCTGGCGCGCATTTGGCTGGAGACCTCCCGCGGCCAGATGCACCACGACCCGCTGGTCTACAGTTTGCGTGACCGTGCCAGCTGGGGTGTGGTGGCGATCATCGCGCTGGTGTGGGCCGCAGCACTGACGCCGTTAGGTCCGTGATGGGCGACGGCCCGTTGCCGCGTGGTTGGCTGCTTGCGGTCCTGTTGTTCGGGATCGCGTTCGTTGCCGCCTACGACCTCGCTCTCGGTCCGGTCCGCTATCCATACGCGGCCGACAGCGCCTCCTACATCGAGATGGCGGACTCTCTGTACCACGAGGGCCGCCCGCTGGTGACGCCGTGGGATCTCGATGATTCGCCTCTTGAACGAATCCCGCAGGCCTTGTTTCCACCGGGCTTCCCGCTGCTGGTCGCAGCGATCATCCCGTTCGCGGGCGATGCGCGCAGTGCCGCGCTCTGGCCCGGTCGCGTTGCGGCGGCGCTGACGCCGCTGTTGATTGCGCTGTTGTTTCGCGGCGCGTTCAGTGCCGGCCTGCTCGCGCTACTGGCGAGCTTCGCGCTGCTGACTCCCGGTCTTCGTGGCTGGCAGTTCCTGGCCTACTCCGATGCGAGCGCCGCTGCGCTCGCGATCATTGCGCTGGGCGCGTTGGCGCGCGGGCTCGGGCTGGCCGGCGCAGTACGCTTGCCCGCGCGCGGCTGGCTGCTCGCGGCGGGTCTTGCGGCAGGAGCGGCCTACGGTATCCGCAATGCGGGTCTTGCGGTGCTCGCCGCGGCGGTATTCACGCTCGGCTGGCACGCGTGGCGAGGCCGTGGCGGACTGCGTGCGCTTTGCTGGTGGCTGGCAGGTGCGCTGCCGCCGCTTGCGGCGCTGTGGTGCTACAACCTCGCGACTTTCGGCAAGCTGCAGCCGTACACGATGCCGGTCTCCACGCGCAGTCTGCTGCACAACGTCGGTGACTATGCGCTGGCGCAAATTACCGACTTGGGGCTGCCCTGGCAGGTTGCGGAGCACACCCCGGCATTGCTTGCGGCCGCCGTCATGGCGTTGCTCGCCGCCGTCACTGCGGCCGGCTGGTGGCGACTGCGCGGCAATCCGCGCCGGCAGGGGTTGCTGACGCTGCTGGGCGGCTACGGCTTCGGCGGCGGCCTGTTGCTGATCGCCTCGCGCAGTCGCTACGAGTGGGGCGGTCTGATCGATGTGCGCAACACCTTGCAGTACACCTGGGCGCTGGCGCTGGCGGCGGCGCTGGCCGTAGAAGTCCTGGTTGACGCGCGGCTGCGCCGTCTTGCGCGCCTCGGCGGCACGCTGCTGGTGTTGTTCCTGCTCGCCTCTACCGTCCACGAGGTGGTCGCGGTCCGCGCCGGCGGCCAGGAAGTCTGGCAGCTGCTTAACCGCGATCCGCGGGTACTGGCGGCCGCAGCCGCCGCGCCGCCGGAGACGTTCCTCGCCTCCAACCAGGCGGTGCTGTTTCGTATCGGTACGGGGCGTCATGTGCGCAACCTCGAGGTCAGCGGCGCAGATCGTGATTTCAGTGGGTCACTCGCGCTGCTGGCGCGTGCGGCCGGACGACGGCCGGCGCTGATGCTGCTGGTGTGCGACGACTGGACGCGCGGCTACGCCGTCTGTGGCGGCACGCCGGACCTGACGGTCGTGCAACCGGACTGCAGTGCAGTGCGAGTTCGTCCACCGCGGGTCTGGGCCTGCCGCCCGCGCCGGATGGATTGACCGACCCGGCACGAGCCGGTTGCCTGGCAGGGGGGTGCAATTCGGTGCAGAGGGGGGTAGGCTATACTGTATGGAAACACAGTCCCTCGCCCCGACCCCCGCTGCGCTGGCCGCAGCGCCCGCTGCAGGGGCACTCGCAGGAGCGGCGTCGCTGCTGCTGGGTGGCGCCGGCGGCGGACTGCAGGGCGTAGGCGCGGTGTTGGCCCAGGCGGGCTGTGGCGCCCAGTTCGACTCCTGGGTGGGCACTGGGCCGAACCTGCCGATCAGTGGCGGCGAGATCAGGCGGGCGCTGGAGGCCAGCGTGCAGGCAATTGCGCGCTCGACTCAGCGTTCCCCAGAGCGGGTGGCTGACGCGCTCGCCGAGCTGCTGCCGCGGCTGGTGGACGCACTGACCCCGGCCGGGCGCCTGTCCGCAGCGGGCCGTCTGGGCACGCTGTGGGCGTTGGCGAAACTGTTCTGGCGTGGCCGCCGGGGTGCCCAATGAACGACACCTCTGACGCTGCGCTTGCGCACTTGGCGGCGCGACTGGGTGAGCGGCTCGCCGCCTATGGCCGGCGCATCACGACCGCCGAGTCGTGCACGGGGGGTTGGATCGGCAAGGTCCTGACCGACGTGGCCGGCAGCTCGCGCTGGTTTGAGACCGGCTACATCGTCTACGGTAACGGCGCCAAGACCGCGCTGCTCGGCGTCCCGTCGGCACTGCTGGTCGAACACGGCGCGGTCAGCGAGCCGGTCGTGCGTGCAATGGCGCTTGCAGCTCTTGAGCGTTCCGGCGCCGATCTCGCGGTTGCCGTCTCCGGGATCGCCGGGCCCGACGGCGGTACGGCGACAAAGCCCATCGGTACCGTGTGGCTGGCCTGGGCCATTCGCCATGACAGCGCCGTACAGGTTCAGACCCGCTGCGCCACGTTCGGTGGCAACCGCGAGGCCGTACGTCGTGCGACGGTGCAGTGCGCCCTCAGTGGAGCGCTCGCGCTATGAGCGACCTGCTGCACCGCGTCTACTTCGCTTTGTGGCCTGACGCTGCGTTGCGCGCCTCCCTTGCCGCGGCAGTCGCCCCGGCGCTGGCGGGTGTTGGCGGCCGGCCGGTGATGCCGCAGGATTTACATGTGACGCTCGCCTTCCTCGGCGGGGTCGCAAGCTCGGCACTGGCGACACTGGCGCGGATCGGCGCGACGCTCGCGCCGCCGCTCGTCACCCTTTCGTTCGATCGACTGGAGTGGTGGTCCGGCAGTCGTGCGCTGGTCATCGCGGCGAGCTCACCGCCTCCGTCGTTGATGGAGTTGCAGGACGGCTTGCAGCGTCGTCTGGCAAGCGCTGGTCTGCAGGTCGATCTGCGCCAATACCGGCCGCACCTGACGATCGCCCGCGGCGTGCCCGTGCGGCCGCTGCTGGCGCCCTCGATGTCGATCGCCTGGCCGGTCGGCGCGATCGCACTGGTGGAGTCGATGGGAGGCTCGGCCGGCGCGCGCTACCAGCCGCTCGTGCTTTGGGACGCGCCTTCGACGGCTACTGAATTTCACGTGTTTTGAAGCAGATTTGCCGCTCCCATAGCGGCACCCTATGAGATAATTTGGGCTTACTTTAGGAGGTATCCCAGCGATGGACGAGAACCGCAAGAAGGCGCTTTCCGCTGCGCTCAGCCAGATCGAAAAGCAGTTTGGCAAGGGCTCCGTGATGCGTCTGGGGGATGCCTCCGCAGCCATGGATTTTGACGTCATTCCGACCGGCTCGCTCGGTCTGGATATCGCACTCGGTGTCGGCGGTCTGCCGCGCGGTCGCGTGGTCGAGATCTATGGTCCGGAGTCCTCGGGCAAGACGACGCTGACGCTCGAGGTCATCGCGCAGTGCCAGAAGCTCGGTGGTACCGCCGCGTTCGTCGACGCCGAACACGCGCTCGACCCGACCTATGCGGAGAAGCTCGGCGTGAAGGTCGATGACCTGCTTGTCTCGCAGCCGGATACGGGCGAGCAGGCGTTGGAAATCACCGACATGCTGGTGCGTTCCGGTGCCGTCGACGTCGTGGTCGTCGACTCGGTCGCGGCGCTGACGCCCAAGGCGGAAATCGAGGGCGAGATGGGCGAGCTGCAGGTAGGTCTGCATGCTCGACTGATGTCGCAGGCGCTGCGCAAGCTCACAGGCAACATCAAGCGCTCGAACACGATCGTGATCTTCATCAACCAGATTCGCATGAAGATCGGCGTGATGTTCGGCAGCCCCGAGACCACCACCGGCGGCAATGCGCTGAAGTTCTACTCCTCGGTCCGTCTCGACATCCGCCGTATCGGCGCGCTGAAGAACGGCGAGGAAGTGATCGGCAACGCGACGCGCGTGAAAGTCGTCAAGAACAAGGTCGCGCCGCCGTTCCGTGAGGCTGAGTTCGAGATTCATTACGGCATCGGCATCTCGCGCGAGGCCGAGCTGATCGATCTGGCCGTGGCGCAGAACCTGTTGGAGAAGTCCGGCTCCTGGTACGCCTACAAGGGTGAGCGGATCGGTCAGGGCAAGGACAACGCGCGCACGTTCCTGCAGGCGCACCCGGAAATCGCCACCGAGCTCGATCTGCAGATCCGCGCCAAGCTGCTCGCGCCGCGTCGCGGCCAGACCGGCGCGCCGCTGACGCCTGCCACCGACAGCGAGGCCTGAGGCGATCATGCCGTCCGCCCGGGGGCGCGGCGGCAGGGGCGGGTTCGGGCGTCGCGCCCGCCCGCCCGAGCAGCCGGATAGTCCGGAAGCGGCCCGCGGGCGTGCCATTGGCATGCTCGCGCGCCGTGACTACCCGGCCAAGATGCTCAAAAGTCGCCTGACCGACTCCGGTTACGCGCCTGAGGCGGCGGACGCGGCGGTGACCACGCTCGAAGATGAGCGGCTGGTAAACGACCTGCGTTATGTCGAATCGGCGGTCGCCGGGCGTACCGCCCGTGGCCAGGGCCCCATCCGCATCGCGCTCGAACTGCGCCGCCAGGGGGTGGCGGCGGAACTGGTCACCGCCGCGGTCGACAGCCGCTCCCCCGACTGGGCCGAGCGGGCGGCGGAGCTGCGCCGGCGGCGCTTTGGGGCTGCCGCTCCGGCTGACCGGCGTGAACGGGCGCGGCAGGTCCGGTTCCTGCTGCAGCGAGGGTTTGCCGGCGACCACGTCCGTCATGCACTAGGGGCAGGTCTGGAGGCTGAGCTGGAGATGGACCTGGACGCGGATGAGTTGCACGACGAGCCGGACGACGCAACCGAATAGCGTCCCCGAACGGGCCCCGCCCCGCTAGAATCCCGGCTCCTTTAATGCTTTGCCGGGTCTGCCGGTCCGATCGCTCCTATGAATTCAAATTCCAGTCGTCACCTCGGCAGCTCCGAGCTGCGCGCTCTGTTCCTGGACTACTTCGGTCGTCAGGGCCATACGCCGGTCGCCTCCAGTTCCCTGGTGCCGGGCAACGACCCGACCTTGTTGTTCACCAACGCGGGCATGGTGCAGTTCAAGGACCTGTTCCTGGGCAAGGAGTCGCGCGCCTACACGCGGGCGGCAACCTCGCAGCGCTGCGTCCGCGCCGGCGGCAAGCACAACGATCTGGAGAACGTCGGCTACACGGCGCGCCACCACACGTTCTTCGAGATGCTGGGCAACTTCAGTTTCGGCGACTACTTCAAGCGCGACGCGATCCGCTATGCGTGGGAGTTCATCACCGGCGAGTTGGCCATCCCCAAGGAGCGTCTGTGGGTCACGGTCTACGAGACCGACGACGAGGCGTTCGAGATCTGGGCGAACGAGGCCGGCGTGCCGCGCGAGCGGATTACCCGCATGGGCGCCAAATCCAACTTCTGGTCGATGGGCGATACGGGCCCGTGCGGCCCCTGCACCGAGATCTTTTACGACCACGGCGCCGACATCGCTGGCGGCCCGCCCGGCTCGCCTGACGAGGACGGCGATCGCTACGTCGAGATCTGGAACCTCGTCTTCATGCAGTACGAGCGCTCGGCTGACGGCACGCTGACGCCGCTGCCCAAGCCCAGTGTCGACACCGGCATGGGGCTAGAGCGCATCGCCGCGGTGATGCAGGGCGTGCACTCCAACTACGACATTGACCTGTTCCGCGCGCTGATCGCCGCCGCAGCGAGCGTCACCGGTGCGACGGACCTGTCCTCGCCGAGCCTGCGAGTGATCGCGGACCACATCCGTGCCTGCAGCTTCCTGATCGTCGACGGCGTCCTGCCCTCCAACGAAGGCCGCGGATACGTGCTTCGGCGCATCATCCGGCGTGCGATCCGTCATGGCTACCAGCTGGGCCAGACCGGCCCGTTCTTCCACAAGTTGGTGGACGCGCTGGTCGGGCAGATGGGGGCCACTTACCCCGAACTTGCCAAGGGGGCCGAGCAGGTGCGTCGCGTGCTGGCGCAGGAGGAGGCCCGCTTTGCCGAGACGCTCGCCTCCGGCATGACGCTGCTCGACGCTGCGATCGGCGCGCTTGGCACAGGTGCCGCGCGCACGATCCCCGGCGAGGCGGTGTTCAAGCTGTACGACACTTACGGCTTTCCGGTAGACCTCACCGCTGACATCGCGCGCGAGCGCGGCGTTGCCATCGACGAGGCGGGGTTTGAGGTTGCGATGCAGGCGCAGCGCGACCGTGCGCGCGCCGCCAGCCGCTTCGGCGTCGATCTGCGCGACGCACTGCGGATCGAACATCGCACCGTGTTCCAGGGCTACGAGCAGCTCACGGGCGAGGGGCGAGTGTTGGCGCTTGTTGGCGCCGAGGGCACGCTGGTCGAGGAACTTGCCGAAGGTGCCAGCGGCCGGGTCGTGCTCGACCAGACGCCGTTCTACGCCGAAAGTGGCGGCCAGGCCGGTGATGCCGGCGAGCTGGAGGCGGCGTCCGCCCTGTTCGCGGTCGACGACACCCAGAAGATGAGCGACGCGTACGCGCACATCGGTTGCGTTACGCGCGGCATGCTGCGGGTCGGCGACGTAGTGACAGCGGCTGTGGCGAGCGCGCGCCGCGCGGCGACCGGCCGCAACCATTCGGCGACCCACCTGCTGCATGAGGCGCTGCGGCAGGTGCTGGGCGAGCATGTGCAGCAGAAGGGCTCGTTGGTGGAGGCGGATCGACTGCGTTTTGATTTCTCGCACTTCTCGCCGGTCACAGCCGCCGAGATTGAGCGGATCGAGGCGATCGTCAACACCGAAATCCTCGCCAACCTCGAGGCGCGTACGCGCGTCATGGCCTATGACCAGGCCGTGGCCGCCGGTGCGGTGGCGCTGTTCGGCGAGAAATATGGCGACACGGTGCGTGTCCTGAACTTCGGCGACTTCTCCACCGAGCTGTGTGGCGGCACGCACGTCAGCCGCAGCGGTGATATCGGTGTGTTCAAGATTCTCAGCGAGGGCGGCATTGCCGCCGGCGTGCGCCGCATCGAGGCGGTGACGGGCGAGGGCGCCCTGGGCTATCTGAACGCCGGCGAGGCGCTGCTGCGCGAGGTCAGTGGCCTGGTGCGCGGCGGTCGCGACGAGGTGGTCGACAAGGTCGGCGCGCTGGTTGATCGTGCGCGACGTCTGGAACGCGAGGTCGACGCGCTGAAGGCGCGCCTGGCCAGCAGCGAGAGCGCGGAACTCGCCGCCGGCGCGGCCGACATCGGCGGCGCTCGGGTTGTCGCGGCGCGGATGGATGGCCTGGATGCCAAGGCGCTGCGCACGGCCGTCGATCAGCTCAAGGAAAAGCTCGGCAGTGCGGTGATCGTACTGGGCGGAGTGGATGCGGAGGGCAAGGTAACGCTGGTTGCCGGTGTCACGGCCGACCTGATAGCGCGGATCAAGGCGGGCGAGATCGTCGCTGCGGCTGCCGCCAAGGTGGGAGGCAAGGGTGGTGGGCGGCCTGAGTTCGCCCAGGCGGGCGGCACGGACGCCGCGGGACTGCCCGCCGCGTTGCAGTTAGTCCCTGAATTGGTTCGCGAAAAACTCCTTTAAAGGCGACGAGGGCCAAGACTAATCCTCATTAGTACAAACACTTAGACTTGAAGTTAACGAAAATGTCATCTTGTGTGGGTGGTTCCGGACTTACAGTTGTCCGCGAAGTTCTTGAAGCTCAGGGATTCTAGGAGCAACCCATGCTGATCCTGACGCGCCGCGTCGGAGAGACGGTCATGATCGGTGAAGATGTCACCGTCACCGTGCTCGGTGTCAAAGGCAATCAAGTGCGAGTTGGGGTAAACGCCCCGCGCGAGGTGGCCGTGCACCGCGAGGAGATCTTCGATCGCATCAAGCTTGAGGAAGCCGGGCAGGGCGAGTCTGGCAATCGAGCCGACGACGTCGAAATCCACAGTGTCTACGGTCAGGGGTGACCTCGAAGTACACATTGCTTTGACCAGCCTTCGTACAAGCCAGTATGATCCGTCACCCCGCGCTGGCGGGATCCGGAGAGATGGCCGAGTGGTCGAAGGCGCACCCCTGCTAAGGGTGTAGGGGAGTAATCCCCTCGAGGGTTCGAATCCCTCTCTCTCCGCCAATCCTTTCCCGTTCGATGTCATGGGCTTAGGTGCAGGCGCCGCGTTCCTGGTGCCAGATCCAGTGCCAGACGCTGAATGACTTCGACGCCGACCGTTCCAGCGTACCCTCCGGAAGCCATCGCCGCGCTAGTCGCCGGAACAGTCCACGACGGGGGCCTTGCACGTCGCCGACGGGCAGCTCCATCGCGCGACGGATTGCTGCCACGTCCGATTCGACGGCACCCTCGGCCCACGCGGCGTAGACCTCAAGCATGGTTCGCACGGTGTGACCGTGCTGCCGCGCCACCCACAGCGGGTTCTTGCCGAGCATCAGGTTCCAGCTCACGCTCGAGTGGCGCGCGCAGTAGGGCCGGCGCGGGCGGATGGGCAATCGCGCCAAGGTCTTCGCCCACCGTGCACCCGACTCTTTGATTGAGCGGAACGGCGAGCCATCTTCGGTGAAGAACAGGTGCGGATGCCGAATGGCGCCTTCCCGAATCAATCGCTCGCGCAGTGCGAGCTGTCGCCGTAGTACGGCGAGGGCGCGAGGGCATAGCTCGAAGACGCGATGGACGCCGGTCTTGGTCGTCGCTCGATCAACTCCCGCGACGCGCGCCTTGCTCACGCTTAGGGTACCGCGTGCTGCATCGAGATCCGACACCGTGAGCGCGATCTGCTCCGAGGGCCGGAGCCCTGTGAAGAACCGGAACTCATCGTAGTTGGCCTGTGCCTCGCCCCAGTCCGCGCGAATCGCCGCGATCAATTGCTCGGCCTCACCGATCCGAAACGGGTCCGGTCGGATACGGTCCTTGCGCGCCATTCGGCAACCGCGTAGGCCCACGGCAGGATTGATGTGCTGGGGGTGATTGCGGTAGCCAAATGCGAACGCGCGACGCAGCACGCTGACCGAATTGTTGAAGGTCTTCTTCCGGCACCGATACCCGTCGGCCACGCGCGCGAGCGTCACGTAGTCGACGTGCAGAAAGGGCAGGGCTCCGATGCGTGGCCGCCAGAGCGCATTGAGCACGCGCCGGTAGCCGGTGACCGTTGCCCACGCGAGGTCATCACGCCGGAATCGGGATTCGCAGTGCGCGATGAACTGATCAAAGACCTGATCGCAGGTACGCACCTGCGATGGGTCGACCACCCGCCGGAGGAACCGAGAGTTGGGAAATTCCTGATCGAAGAAGAACGTGCCGGCGCGAATCCGCTGGCGGATGCCCACGAGGCGCTCGCGCGCTGCCATGAGATTCTGGGCCGTGGTCGGGCGTCGGATCGTGGGCCGGTACCGTACGCCATCGAGCATGAAATCGAACTGGATGCGATTGTTGGGCTTGGACCGGACGCCGCCAGCACTGGGACCTCGACCGGACATCAAACACCTCTCCCGTTTTATCGAACTGGGCCGCCGGGTGGGGTCCCGCGGCGTCGCCCGGCAGGCCGCCGAAACCGGTCCCGCTTCCCATGGCACCAGGGCCAATGGCCCCTAAGCCCGGATAAAAAGCTTGCCACAAACATTGAGATGGCACTATTATTATCCGAATGGCTCGCACGCGAAATATCGAGCAGGCGCTCACCGCGTTCCGGCAGCGGGGTGGCACGCTGCGTACCGGTGAGGCACTCGGCGCTGGCATCCATCCGGCGACGCTTTACCAACTCGCCGCCCATGGCCAGCTCGTACGGCTCACGCGCGGACTCTATCGCCTCGCGTCCGCGGAGGAGTTCAGCAACCCCGACCTCGCGGTGGTGGCGGCAAAGGCACCCAGCGCGGTTGTCTGCCTTGTGTCGGCGCTGGCCTTTCATGAACTGACGACTCAGGTACCACGTGAAGTCCAACTGGCTGTTCCCCGTGGCAAGTATGCCGCGCTACGTCTGAAGTCGCCGCCCGTCGCGGTGTATCGGTTTGATAAGACGACATTCGACGCCGGCATCGAGTCGCACACCGTTGACGGCGCGGATATCCGCGTCTACAACGTCGCCCGCACGCTCGTCGATTGCTTCAAGTTCCGGAACAAGATCGGCCTGGATGTTGCGGTTGAGGCACTCCGCTTCGCGCGATCCCGCAGGCAAGTGACGAATCGCGAGATCCTCAGTTACGCAAAGCTGCTGCGTCAGGAACGGGTGATGGGCCCGTATCTCGAGGCGGTGCCATGACCGGCAAGGCCTCCAACGTCGCCTCGACCCTGGCCCGGCTCCGCAATATCGCCGACGCCGGCGCACTGAGCTATAACGACGTGCTGCAGCGGTATGTCATCGAGCGCTTCCTCGCCCGCATTGCCCGCCTGCCGGACGCGGGCACAGTGGTGCTGAAGGGCGCGCTGATGCTCCGTGTCTGGGGACTGCCGCGAGCGCGCCCGACCATGGACATCGACCTGCTGCGCCGGGGTGCAGCAGACCAGGCAACATTGCGTGAGCTCGTCGCTCGGTGTGCCGCGGTCCCGGATGCGGGCGATGTCGTCGAATTTGATGCTGCGACCATAGTCGCGGAAGCCATTACCGAGGAAGCGGAATACGTCGGTACACGCATCCGCCTGACCGCTCGGATGGGAAACGTACGACAGCGCGTGCAGATCGACTTCGGCGTGGGCGATGCCGTCGTTCCGGATCCGGTGAGGATTGAATTTCCGCTGATGCTGGGCGGCGCCCCAATCCGATTGATCGCCTATCCGGTCGAAGCGGCTATCGCCGAAAAATTTCACGTCATGGTGGTTCGAGATCTACGCAACAGCCGGATGAAGGACTACTACGACATATGGATGTTGTCCCGGAACTGCTCCTTCACGAGGACGCAACTTTCGAGCGCGGTCCGTTCGACTTTTGAGCGCCGCGGCACGTCGCTGCCCAAGGAAACTCCACCAGGACTTACAGCAGCGTTCTACGGTGACCCGGCACACATTCAGCAGTGGACTGCTTTTTCACAGAGAATTGGTGAACCGGAACTCGCCAATGCCTTTGCGACAGTTGTTGCCGACGTTGCCGGGTTTATCGGGCCGGTAGCTTGGGCCGGAGCAGCAACCCATCCCGCAGAACACTGGCACGCCGGGGGGGCCATGGCGAGATGTCGGTGGTGATAAAGATTTTCCCGTAGTCCAATGAAGCGCAGTCCCATCTCTGCAAAACCCTTGCGGAATGGATTCGCCAGCAACGCTGTGCGTCAGGCGATAGAGAACTATATTAAGCCCGATACAGTCCGGGAGTCCCCATGCGGTATTCGACCCAGATCCGACCGATCAGCTACCTGAAAACCAATGCCGCCGAGGTTCTGCAGGAACTGACGGACCAGCGGCGGCCGATGGTAATAACCCAGAACGGGGAAGCCAAGGCCGTCATTCAGGATGTGGCCAGCTACGAGCAGACGCAGGAGACCTTGGCGCTATTGAAGATCCTGGCGCTGGGCAACCAGCAGGTCGCGCAAGGCCGGGCCAGGCCTTTCGCCGATGTAGCCAAGCGAGTGCGGGCCAAGCTGGCAACGGAAGACTGATGCGCTTCGAAGTCGTCCTCACCGAAGACGCGGAGCGCGACCCGGAAGACATCGTCGCCCCATTTGCGACGCACGACTCGCCCCGGAACGCAGCGCATGTCCTCGGGCGGATGCTGGAGGTCGCCGAGAGTCTTGCGGCTGCGCCGACGCTCGGATCCGAGCTAAAGGAACTGAGCGACTTGGGTCATCAGGAGTTCCGGAAGGTACTCTTCCGACCCTACCGGCTGATCTATCTGGTTGTTGAGCGGGTGGCCATTGACCTGATCGGCGATGGCCGACGGGACATTCAAACCCTGTTGACGCCCCGACTGCGTGGTGGCGCTTGACCCGTCGACTGGTTCAATAGCAATTCTAACCGTGCACGAGGCGCCGTGATTGCTCTCTGCTGTTCCCAGGTTGTTCGCAGCCGGCTTGGCATCACTGGCCGGCCGTCCGCCGCGTCCGAACCCACGACGCGCCTCGGCAATTGGTATGTGCATCTGGTGCGCCTTGGGCCCCGGCAACACGTCCTCGCCACCAGCGAACGTTCATTGCTGACTGTCATTCTCCCGGCGCGTGAGCTGCGGGCCACGATCGAAGGAAATCTCCGGATCGCCGTTGAGCAGCTGCTTTCGGCGCTGAATATTCCGATGGATATCGTGAACCGCGAACTGGCGCAGATGCAGCCGGCGCTCATTGCGCCGGCGACCAACCGCCGTGTGCTCGGATCCATGAACGAACTCGCGTTCCATCTGGGCGTGCGTCACGAGCAGATCAGCGATCCGATTGAAATGGCTGTCACCTTAAGCGGTATACCCATGTCTGCAGTGGGTTCGAAGAGTCGCTATGGCATTCCGCGGGATGTCGCCCGTGGCCTGCTGTTGAGTCATGGTCACTGAGGGTGTTCGCGGCGATCCGGCAGCTAGGCAGGATTGATGTTTTCTCCGGTCGCGGTCGATACGCAACGTCGGTAGTTATTAATAAGTACCGACATAACGGATCGACACGCCGGGCATTCTTGAGCTCGTGAATGCCTTAGCCAAGTCTTCGCAATATAAACAATAGGTTGCGAGAGTTTCTGCTGGGATTCTGGCGACTTCGGCACCCTGCGAAATCTCAATCAGTCTCACCGCGTCTCAGACCTGGTCAGGTTGCCTCCCACACCGGCTGCTCGCTCGGACCCAGTCGATGTCGACCCCATCGACACGCTGATGGCCTTATGTCGATATTTCTGATATTTTTCGACATATGGGTTTCGATCCTGCCCGTCCGTACAATGACCTGCCCGACTTGCCGCCGGGCGTCGACCTGGAGACCAGGCCGGTGCTCAAGGCCTGCGTCAGGGCAAGGGCGGCGCTGGCAGCGCTGCGCCAGGCCACTGCGCTGATTCCCAACCCGAGCGTCCTGATCAACACGATTCCCTTGCTCGAGGCGCAGGCGAGCTCCGAGATCGAGAATATCGTCACGACCAGCGATGCCCTGTTTCGACACGCGCGGATGGATTCACTGCCCACGGATCCGGCGACCAAGGAGGCCCTGCGTTACCGGACGGCGCTCAAGGCTGGATTCGATTCGCTCAGCAAGCGGCCGCTGACATCGCGCACCGCGGAAGACGTCTGCAGCATTATCAAGCACACGCGCATGGCCGTGCGCAAAGTGCCCGGTACGCGGCTCGCCAATGACGCAACCGGTGAGGTCATCTACACGCCTCCCGAAGTCGAATCACGGCTGCGGGACAAGCTCGGGAACTGGGAGCGCTTCGTGCACGATGAGGCCGATCTCGACCCCGTCATTCGCATGGCGGTCGCCCACTACCAGTTCGAGGCCATCCATCCGTTCACCGATGGCAACGGCCGAACGGGCCGCATCCTGAATCTCCTGATGCTCGTCGAGCAGGGGCTGCTCGATCAGCCGGTCCTCTACCTGTCACGGTACATCATCAAGAATAGGGCGGCCTACTACGACGGACTCCTTGCGGTGACGACCACCGGCCGATGGGAGCCCTGGCTCCTCTACATGCTGCAGGCGGTCGAAGAGACGGCCGAGTGGACCCTGGCGAAGATTGCGGCGGTCAGGTCCCTGGTCGAGGCCACCGCGGAACACGCGCGCAAGGCCGCCCCCAAGCAGTACAGCCGCGAACTGATTGACCTGATCTTTGTCCAGCCATACTGCCGCATCGAGAACCTCGTCGAGTCCGGAATCGCCAGGCGGCAGACAGCGTCGGTCTACCTGCACAGGCTCGCGGAGGTGGGCATCCTGCGTGAAGAGCAAGTCGGGTTGAACAAGCTGTTCCTGAACACGAGATTCCTGAAGCTGCTTACCCGGGAACCCAACAGCTATCCCCGATTCGGCTAACGCCAAAAGCTCTTGCGACTGGGGAATCTATTGCCAAATCTACTGCCAAATCGGGGGATTCGAGGGGGCTGCAGGGGACAAAAATATCATTGCAGTCAGTAAGTTACTGATTTTATTGATGCCTCCGCCAAGTTCGAATCCCTCTCTCTCCGCAAATTTTCTCCTTAAATATTAAAGATTTAAGAGATTGTCAGGCGCGATTCTGACGAATTCAGCGACCTGTGAAATCTCATACAGTCTCACCGCGTCTCAGGCCTGCTCAGGCTGACTCGCATACGGACTAGTGGGCTTGACCCAGTCGATGTCGACTCAACCGACATGGCGATGGCAGGAATCGCGATTCCGTCGGCGAAGCGCCAATCCACGGAAGCGCAGGGACGCGCTGACCCCGCTGCGACAGTTGCGCTAGCACAAGGAGCTGCGGCCCAGTTTTGGCCAGGAGCTTGAGCCGTGCTCGCGGCATCAGCGACATTCGCTAGCGCAACTGTCCAGTCGAGGATCGACGCGATGTGGGCCAGCAGCGCTTTGCATCGCGGTCGGGTCGCGTCTGGCGGGGCGTGGGAACATCTATTCATGAATCCGCCTCTGCGGTACGGCTGCCGTCATCGATGACATTCGGGGCGTGAGTCAGCCAGTAACGTGTGCCCTTGAGTTGCCCTGTGCGCCGAAGGGCGCCGAGTTCAACCAGGTGCATGAGGTCCCGCCCGGCCGTGGCCGGTGGGGCGCCGGTGAGTGCCATGTACTTGCTGGCCGAGAGGCCGCCGACAAAACCGTCGACTCCGGCCCGCATGAGCCGCGAGAGCGCCTTTTCCTGTCGCGGGTTGAGTCGCCCTCGCAGCCGATCCCACAGTCGCGTATTGGCCAGCAGGAATTCCAGGCCCTCGAGCGTATGGGCTTGTGCCGCCAGAACGAGATCCGCGAACCAGTCGAGCCAGGGTTCGACATCCAACGTCTTGTTCGCGGCCTCGAGCTGCGCGTAGTACTCCTTGCGGCGGCGATGGATCAGTAGCGAAAGCGCGGTGAGGCTCGGTTGCCCGGCGCCTTGTGCCAGCGCCTTCTCGGCGAGGGCTCTGCCTATCCGGCCATTGCCGTCTTCAAATGGATGGATGGATTCGAAATACAGGTGCACAAGTCCGGCGCGCGCCAACGACGGCATCGGGGTTTTGCCGGCTGAGTTCGTGTCATTGAACCAGCGACAGAATCGAGCCATCTCCGCAGCAACAGCAGAGGAGGGCGGCGCTTCGAAGTGGACCTTGGGCCGGTCTAACCGGCCAGAAACCACCTGCATGGGCTCTTCGTGCCTGCGGTATCCGCCGATGGTGCGCAACTCGGTACCTCCCTGCATCAGCCACTGGTGCCATTGGAACAGCGTCGCCTCGTCGAGCGTTTCATTCCACCGCCGGTAGAGATCGGCGAGCATCTCGGAAATCCCCTGCTCGGCGGGCGCGCCGCGCCGCCCATCATCCTGCAGGCCGAATTGCCGGCGGAGCGACGACTGGACGCTGTCGCGATCCAGAATTTCTCCTTCGATCTCGGATGTCTTCAGGGCTTCCGTGCTGATCAGTTCTATGACCAACGAAAGTCTCTCGTCGTCGGGAACGTGACGAACGGTGCCTATGACGATTCCGCTCTGGCGCAGGAACAGGGCTTCCCGGTCCGCAAGCAAGGTCTGGCGAAAGCGGAAATTCGGCCAGTCGGGGTGCTGCCAGTTCCAGAGCATGAGCGACAAGATAGCACTTTATCGCTCATATATCGCCATATAATGAGCGATAAATGCTGACTAAGCCGCACTTCTGATGCCGGTTTTGGCTCAATTCAGCTCACCAATTTGTTGGTACAAGTTGGTGGTATCAATATTCGGTAGGTCAAAAAAAGTTATTAAATCAGTCTGTTACGAGACGGTTTGGATACCTCTCTCCCGCCAATTTTCTAAGGCTCCTTCAGTGACTGGGCCGTGGACCCGCTGAGGCTAGTGGCAAGTCCAGTGGCAAATCGTGTCGGCGCTATGTCCCTTGCGGGAGGCATTTCCATTTCAAACAGCCGCGCGATCAACCGCGGCGGTAGCCAGTTGGCGCCCGTCGCGGCGGCACGGCGCAGGGGCCGCTCGGATCGGAGCGCTGCCCGGATCCTTTCGACGTCCGACTCGGGTGCGCCGTCGGCCCAAGCGGCGTAGAAGCGCAGCATCGTCGAGATGCTGTGGCCGTGCTGTCGAGCGACCCAAATGGAGCTGCGGCCGGTCATCGGCCTTGCCCTTCGGCTCCCGAGCGCGTGACGAAGTTGTACGAAACCCGTTAGCGAAGGTCATCAAAGCGCTCGCGCAGTTGAGCCACGACCTCGGCGAGTTCGGGCACCTGCAAACCATTTCTTGTGGCAAACGCTCTCCACTGCGACTGTTTGAGCGCGTCCGCTGAAAAGTCCAGGGACAGTCCGATGGGTGTATCGCTCGGGATCATGGTTTGTCGTCGCTCAAAGGTCGCCCGGATCGCCTTCGCGACCAGAGACCGGTCGATGTCTGGGTCCCGAAGGAGAACCCAAAGGTCGAAGTAGTCCTTCATGCGGCTGTTTTCCATGCCGAGTTCCACGATGGCATGGAACTTCTCTGCAATGACGGTGGGCTTTGGATAGACCCGAAGATTGGGCGTCGGCAGGTCGGCAAGCAGCGTGGGGTAGGTGGATTCCTCGGGATCCGGGGTAACCGCGTCACCGAAGCCGATATCAGCCTGCACCGGGCAGCGGGCACCCGCGAGCGTTCCGACGAGATTTACTCTAATCCCGCCATAGTTCGCGTGGAGGCGGATCTCGACTGCGCGGACGGACTGAGGATCGAAGACGATCCCGTCGGCGACGGCAAGTTCGCAAAGATCGCGAAATACCGACTCGAGTCGGGTGAGGTCATCGGATCCGAAGCCCAGGAAATCGACGTCGCGCGTCGCGCGGTGCGGCGCCGAATACCATAAATTGAAGAGAAGGGCGCCCTTGAGCAGGAACTGATCGCGATGCGTCGAAATGCTCAGCCGGTAGAGGAGCCGCTCAAGCGCAAACCGAGTGAGCAGCTGCTGGAATTCGACACGGTCAGCCCGCGCCCGGTTGAGGAGCCTTGCGCGGATGGACCGTGGATTTCCGGATGCATCGGGAGTCACGTGATGCTCTCGAGGTACGGCCGCATGACATTCGCGACGCGACAGACTTTGGCGTAGCGCCACAGCTCATCGCTGGTAGCCCGCTTGCCGCGTCGACACTCCCGTAGGGCTTCCAGGGCGACGTCGAGGCCGATCTTGTGCCGAAACTTGAAGCAGTCCGCGACCGTCTTGGCAATCGAGTAGACCCGCACCGGAACGCCGTCGATGGAATGGGTTTCGATTCCGCGGGTCAGAGCGACGCCGGAATAGCGCACCGTCCGCAGCGGCGGATACTCGATGCGGGGAGACCGCGACTTGTTCGGCAGTGCGATCCACAGTTCGTGCGGGTTCTGAGTCGTGAGCTCGTGGAAGCGCAGGGCCGTCAGGAGGCAGAACACGGCCGCAGGACTGCGCGTGGCGACTTCCGCCAGTTGATGATGCTCGGAGAGCCTGCGGGTGGGTCGCGCGTACACGCCGCGCGATAGCCTCGTGAGGTGACCGCTCTTGACGAGGCGCGACAGGATGACTGGGGGAATGTCCTCAGCGGCCAGGTCGCGTGCGCGTAGCACCCCTCGCTGGGAGGCGAGCTTGAGGGTTCGCGACGCTAGGGTAGATTCCGTCACCCGAACAGTGTGTTATGAAAAGGCGGTAAAAATCAATAACTACCTGCAAAATAGAACAAATGACCATCGAATTGGATGCCCGATCTCGCGTCCTACCGCGCTCTGGCAAGCCAGATCATGAATCCTTCTCCTCGATACCGTCGCCTGCGTCGACCGCATTAGGGCCCTATGCGAGCCAGTACCGTGTCCCCTTGAGTTGTCCGGTACGCCGAAGAGCTCCGAGCTCCACCAGGCGACCAAGATCACGTCTGGCGGTGGCGGCCGGCGCGCCAGTGAGCGCCATGTACTTTCCCGCGGACAGACCGCCGACGAATCCGTCGACACCAACTCGCATCAACCGCGACAGCGCCTTCTGCTGCCGTGCGATTAGCTGGCCGCGCAGTCGATCCCACAGTCGGGCGTTGGCCAACAGGGAATTCGTCCCTCAAGGGTGTGCGCTTGCGCAGCGAGGACGAGGTCCGCAAACCAATCGAGCCACGACTCGATATCCAGCGCCGTAGAGATCGGCGAGCATCTCGGAAATGCCCTGCTCGGCGGGCGCAGCGCGCCGTCCGTCTCCGTGCAGACCGAATTGTCTGCGCAGCGAAGACTGGACGCTGTCGCGGTCAAGAATTTCCCCTTATTGGTTCCCGATCTCAGCTCAAGCGGTCGAGTAGCCACCTCGCGATCAGTCGCACTTCGTCGAAGGTGACTTCGTGTTCCATGGCAAGCGCCTGCCACTCAACCAGATAGCCCGCTGCGCGCAATACGTCGCGTGCGGCGGTGCCCATGGAAATCGTGACGACGCTGTCGTTTAGTCCGTGGCATTGGAGGATAGGCAGTGCAACGTTGGCGGCGTGCGCTGCGACGCAGAACTGTTGCGGCAGGGGAAGGTAGGTCGACAGCGCCATGATCCCGGCGAGCCGCCGCGGGGACGCGCAGCCTGCATGCAACGCCACTGCGCCGCCTTGGGAAAAGCCCGCCACAATGATCTTGGAGGATGGAATACCGCGAGCGATCTCATCCTCGATCAGTGTATGCACCGTAGCGACCGACTGCGCCAAGCCAGTGGGGTCGGCACGCTCGGCGGCGGACAGCGAGCAGATGTCGTACCACGCGCGCATCTCGTAGCCGCCATTGATGGTGACAGGGCGATACGGCGCTCGCGGAAAGACGAAGCGCACAGCGAGCGTGGTCGGCAGCCCAAGTTCTGCGACGATCGGGACGAAGTCATGACCATCGGCGCCGAGGCCGTGCAGCCACAGCACGCTGGCCGCGGCGGGGCGGTCCGGTTCCAGAATCACGGTCGTGGCGGTTTCGGTCAGTGTGGTCATCGCTGGTACGTCCTGGTGGGAGCCTGCTTACTGTGCGCTGGGGCGTCCGCGCCTGCACGCCAGCAGCTGGGTTCAAGCTAAGGCATCGGAATTGCCAAACGAGGACTAATTCTGTGTACAATGCCGACCCTTGCGGGGTCCGGCTACTGAGCCAGAAATTTTCCGGAAACGCATTGGGAATCAGGCTTTTACGCGCCCGTAGCTCAGCTGGATAGAGTACCTGGCTACGAACCAGGGGGTCGGGAGTTCGAATCTCTCCGGGCGCACCATTCCCTCAGCCTCAAGTCTGAATATCCCGCGCATTTCTGAATGCGGAGGCGTCCTGTGGCCTCTTGCCGCAGCGCCGTGCGCAACTTGATTCGAGCGGGTTCTGGTAGTAAGTTTTGACTACCCCGCGGAGAAGGTCATGGCTGCAACTAGTCTCAAATTGCCAGAAGACCTGAAGCAGCGAATCGCCAAGCTCGCGGCCGGCGCGGGTCAGACGCCGCATGCGTTCATGGTGGAGACTTTGGCGCGTGAGGCCGAGCGCTCCGAACTGCGTGAACGCTTCGCCGCAGACGCTGCGGTATCCGAACGCGAAGCCCTCGCAACGGGCAAGGCATACCCGTTATCCGTGGCGTTCGATTACCTTGAATCACGCGTGGCGGACTCGAAAGCCAAGCGCCCGCGGACACGACCTTGGCGCGCGTCGAAGTAACGGCCGCCGCGTTGCGGGACCTCGAGCGGTTGTTCGACTTCATCGCCGCAGAAGAGCCGTTGCGAGCCCGAAGGCAGATCCTCAGTGTCCGCCGCGCCTTCGAGGCGCTTGCCGACCACCCGCTGCTAGGCCGAGTCGCGGAGGACGGTCGCCGAGAACTCGTCCTCGCGCGTGGCCGTTACGGCTACATCGCGAAGTACCGTTGGCTCGCGGCCGACGACGCGGTGCTCATTCTCGCCGTCCGCCACCAGCGAGAAGCGGGCTACCGGGAGGACTGACAGTGCCAGCTCGCCCCAAGTTGCCGGCTAGCGCGCGGCGCGGTAGCCCACCGGTGGCGTCGCCGCTGCACCCCTGAATAGTCGCTACCGAATTTCCGTGATTGAAGTTTTTACAGATATCGAGCGCGACACTGAAGCCCGGGAACGAGCGCGGCATGAGCTAAAAACTGGGCCGCAGCTCCTTGTGCTGGCGCAACTGTCGCAGCGGGGTCAGCGCGTCCCTGCGCTTCCGTGGTTTGTCCGCCCAGATCCGACACGGCACGAGCAACTCGTTGGGGATTGCAGGGGCACCCCGTGCGCGCGCTCTTGGGCGATGGATGCGCCCTCGCGTAGCGCAGCTACGCCACTGCTCTCAGATCGAAGTCCGCGCGGATCACGTCGTAAGGCACCTGCACCTTGCGCTCGTCCGTGCGGGTGACGAGGCCATGCTCGATCAGCAGCAGTACGTCGTCGTGAACACGCTTCACGTCGCGCTCCAGATCCCGGGCAAGGCCCCGAATACTGATTGGGCCGAGTGCCTGCAGGCGCTCGACTAGTTCCCAGCGCTTCGGTGACAGCACCTTGAACAGTGCCCGCGGTGATTCGAACTGAATCAGCGCACCGTCGCCTCGTCCCGAATGCCACGCACTCGAAAATCGGTCCGCCATGTCGCGAAGACCGGTGGCCGCGCTTCGCTGGATTCGAATGACCGCCGTTTTCATTTGAATCTCCGTAGTTCGACGTCGGCCAGAAAATCACGAATCAAGATATCGACCGTCGTAAATGCGTAGGTCTCTTCGCGTCTGCCGAGATGGCGGTGGTCGCCTTTGGCGCGCTCGTTGTCGTAGCTGATGAGGCGCTTGCCGGCGCGTCCGTAATACAGCCGGTACTTGAACTGATGCGCACTTCCGGGGATGGGGTTCGGAACGCGCCAGATCACCATCTCGACGACGGCTCCGTCGTCGAACACGAAGCGGTCGCGTTGCAGCAGCTCGGCATTCACGTTGGCTAATATGCCAACAGACTAGATCGTTGTCAATAATGCCAACACATGCCGATTTTCTGCATGGAGTGAGCTGCCACCTTGCCGTCAAATACAGTGGGTTGGTGGCAATCGAGTACCTGGCTACGAACCAGGGGGTCGGAGGTTCGAATCCTTCCGGGCGCGCCATTCAATCAATCACTTCCGTGCGCACGCCACGCGGCGATCTCTGAATAATCAGGCGATCTGTCGCGATTGTCTTGAGCTGGGATCGCGCCACGTCTTACCTCGCTTTGCCGGCATGACGGCCGCTCGACGCACGAGGGACGCGGTCAGGTTACGCAGCGGCTTCGGCGCACGCTGCTCGGCTCGACCGGTCACGCGCCCAAGAACGCGAGAAGGGGCCGGCAGTCGCCCCCGTCCGCCGCTTGCAATGCAGCGATGTAGCACTCGCGAAGCTCGCTCGCAGCAACCAGTGATCCGCGGCCCCATTCAAACCGCCGACCTGCGAGCTCGGTCAGGAGCAAGTCGGCCATAAGCCGAGCGTGGCGGCCATTTCCGTTCGGAAATACATGAATAGCGACCAGCCTATGATGATAGCGGGCCGCGATTTCGGTGGGTGAATAGGCATGGTGCTCGATTTGGGCTCGAACGTCGCCGAGCATCTGACGCAGTCTCATGGGGATCTCGACCCACGAAACGCCGATATTCTTGTCCGTGCGCCGGGACTTTCCCGCCCATCTCCACGTGCGGTCGAACATACGCCGGTGTACGAGGTGGATGAAGGCGTCGTTCAGCGGGTCGCCGCGATGCCGCGCGAACAACCAGTCGTTCGCCGCTAGAATGTTCGCTTCCTCGTACTCATTGAGTTCGCGCTGCAACGTGAGATGCGCGGGGACCAGCCCTGCGGCCTCGTCCGGGTCGATAGGCGTCGCGCCGGGTGCGTATTCGAACTTCATCGCCACAGTCGCGAGCGTTTGCCTTCAAGCAGTTTTGCGCGCAGTTCCGCAATCTCGCGCTCCAGATACTCGTTGCTCGTTGACTGGTTCTCCAGCGCCATTGAATGTCTCACTCGCGAGACCTGATCGCGCGCGATGTGATCGGCCCGCTCTTCCACGACCTGCTGGAGCGGACGTAGTGGCACAAGGGCATAGCTCAGCTCGCAGCCGAGCGCGGCGGCGTATCGGCGCAGCGTCGCCAAGGTGATGTCGCCCCTAGCTTCGGTGCGCTCGGCGTTGACGACAGCGGCCTGAGAGACGCCGACGCTCTGGGCGAGCTGGCGCGTGGTCATTCCCAGCGCATTTCGTACGGCGCGTAGCCATCCGCCCGTCGGCCGGGACCGTGGCAGCGAGCGCCACGGCCCTAGTGTTTCATCGAGCTGCCGTAGAGGAAGAGAGCGCAGCACAGTGTTCTCCAAGTTATTATGACTACTCAAAAATAACTTATATGAGTGATTGTCAATTGTCAATATATCAAGATTGATAAGCTAAAAGATGTCTTAGTGTCTTATCATCGGGCGAAACTTCCGATCTACGGCAGCATCGCGGGGGCACGATCCTTAAGTCAGCAATAGCTGCGTCTACCAAAGAGGCGCACCGAGGTCGCCCGTCAACGCGGCGCCGGAGGGCATTGGTTGACCGACAGACTCGCTAGAGTTCTGAATATTACTTCGCCGGTTCTTCGCAAATCAGGAGCTTAGTGTCGAGCAATTGACAGAAATATTCAGACCCAACAGTGTATAAAACCGTTTATAAACAATATCTAAATGGCGCGCGACTGTCTGCCTACGAACCAGGTAGTCGGAGGTTCGAATCCTTCCGGGCGCGCCACGGAAGCGCAGGGACGCGCTGACCCCGCTGCGACAGTTGCGCCAGCACAAGGAGCTGCGGCCAAGTGTTTAGGGATCATGCCGCGCTCGTTCCCGGGCTGCAGTGGATCGCGCGATATCTGTACGAACTGGGCAATTTCTCGCGTACGCCGCAGCAGGTGGCGCCAGTGAAATCGTGCCAATGCCCAAGACTCCAGTCCCGACAGTGACCCGCACGCGGCGCTTCAAGTTGCGCCGCGAGTCCTCTCCGTGGCTTGAGGCTTCGGAAGATCGTGAATACGTATCAGACTATCGTCGTGGGCGATGTGATCCGCGTGAAGCTGGCCAGGACCAAAATGGCGAAAGCCGGTCTGGACTCCGGCTGGGGTCTGCTCCGGACACAGCTGCAGTACAAGGGCGAGCACGCCGGCAGCAGTGTCAGAGTCGT
>CAIYLH010000100.1 GCA_903927005.1 uncultured Pseudomonadota bacterium | reverse complement strand
GTTGCCACCGCCGCCGCCGCCGCCGCCGCCGCCGCCGCCGGTGCGCTCCTGAGCCTCATTGACGCGCAGCGGGCGACCGCCCATGTTCTGCCCGTTCAGGCTCTGGATGGCGCGAGCAGCATCCGAGCTCGCCATTTCGACGAAGCCGAAGCCGCGCGGACGACCGGTGTCCCGGTCGTTGATCAGGGCAACCGACTCAACCTTGCCATGCTGTTCGAACAGCGTACGGACAGCGGCTTCATCGGCCGTAAACGGCAGGTTGCCCACGTAAATCTTGGTCATTTTTGCGATCACTCACTAACAAGGTCCCGAGCGCGGCGCATTTAAAAAAGGCCGAAACACCAGAGACCAGAACTGACTGCGGAGCGCTCGTCTCCGGACTTTAAAGGCACTGAGCCCAAAACCCGGGGACGTTCACAACCGCCACCTTGGATCGGACTCTCAGCGCTTTTGATGTCAGTGTCAGCCCCGGAGAACCCGGGCGACAGGAGGCAAAAAAGGACAAAGGGACACGAGCCGTAGCCCACCCTACAGGAAAGTGTGGGCAAATACCACTCTTTCGACGGTTTGCCCTCTACCCCCTCACTCAAGGGCCAACCCCACTCTCGTGCTGAATGGTTATCGACCCATAACGACAAGTGGCTTTCAGGCACGAGGGCCGCTACCTACGATCACGCCCTGTTCAATGCCCGCCGAGCTTACATGAGCGCGATTCCCCTCCCCCACGCCCCACCGCCGGTGACCGCGGAACGCCTGATACGACTGCAGGCGGCGGTCGGCGACCTCGACCCGGCCGCCCTCTACTGGGCCAGCGGCTACCTGGCGGGTCTCGCGGCGGACCGCGCACGCGGCGGCGCAGCCGCAGCGCCTAGCGCACGAGCCACCATTCTGTATGCCTCGCAGACCGGCAATGGCCGGCGGGTCGCCGAAAAGCTCGGCCGCAGCCTCGAGGCCGCTGGCCTCGCCGCGTCGGTGACGAATGTCGCCGACTACTCGCCTCGCCAGCTCGCCCAGGAGCGGCTCGTCTACCTGATCACAAGCACTCACGGCGACGGCGAGCCGCCGGACGACGCCCGCGCGCTGATTGACCTACTCAGTGGCCGTCGGGCGCCCAGGCTCGCCTCACTGACATACGCCGTACTGGCGCTAGGCGACTCCAGTTATCCACAGTTCTGCGCAACCGGCCGGCAACTAGACGAGCGTCTGGCGGAGCTCGGCGCACGCCGCCTGGCCGAGCGTGTCGAGTGCGATGTCGACTACGACACCCGCGCCACTCCCTGGACCGAACAGGCGGTTGCGCTCGCCCACCAGGAGCTGGGCGAATCGGCGCCTCAGCTGGCCAGCGTCACGCTGCTGCACGCCCCCGCGCCGCTACTGGCGTCGCGCGAGGCGCCGCTCGAAGTCGAGGTGGCTGCCAATGCGCGCATTACAGCGCGCAACGCCGACCGTGACGTGCGCCATCTGGAACTCGTCCTGCCCGATCGGCACTTCGAGTACGAGGCGGGCGATGCCATTGGCATCGTCGCTGACAACCCGATGCTGATAATTGATCAGGTCCTGTCGCTGACGCGCCTTGATGCAGCCGAGTCAGTCACCCTCGACGACACGACAGCACCGCTAGGCGACTGGCTGCGCACCCGCCGCGAAGTGGCGCGCATCGCGCGCCCGCTGCTGGAAACACTGGCCGAACGCAGTGGCAGCGCAGAGTTGGCAGACTGGCTGCGGCCCGAACAGGCGGCGAAGCTGCGGGCAACTCTAAAGGAGCAGCAGGTCGTCGACCTGCTGCTCCGCTTCCCCGCCAGCTGGGACGCCGAAAGCCTGGTGCGTGCGCTTCACCCGCTCGCACCACGGCTGTATTCGGTCGCGTCTAGCCGCCGCGAAGTCGGCGACGAGGCGCACCTCACCGTCGCAGTCATCGACTACACCCACGGCGGAGAACACCGGGTTGGACCAACCTCCTGGCAACTGGCCACGTCGCGCGCCGGAAGCCGTGTGCGCGCCTTCGTCGAGCCGAACCAGCGCTTCCGTGTCCCCACCGACGGCGCACGCGACATCGTGATGATTGGACCAGGTACCGGCGTCGCACCGTTCCGCGGCTTCGTCCAACAACGTCAGGCCGACGGCGCACGCGGGCGCAACTGGCTGATCTTTGGTGGCCGGCGCCGTGAACGCGATTTCCTCTACCAGCTCGAATGGCAGGCTGCCCTGAAGAAGGGCGCGTTGAATCGACTCGACGTCGCGTTCTCGCGTGATCAGGCACAGAAGGTATACGTGCAGGATCGGCTGCGTGAGCACGGACGCGCGTTGTATGAGTGGCTCGACGGTGGCGCACACCTGTACGTCTGTGGCGATGCGCAGCACATGGCGCCGGACGTACACGCCGCGCTTATCGAGGTAATCGCCGAACACGGCGGCCGCTCACGCGAGGACGCAACCGAATACCTGAATGAGCTGGCCGCCACCCGGCGCTACGCACGCGATGTCTACTGAGGCGCAGATGACTGAACTTACCCCCGTCGAGAAAATTAAGTCCGAAAGCCGGGGCTTGCGCGGCACGATCGCGCACGGCCTGGCCGACCCAACCACGGGAGGGCTTGCCGACGACGACGCGCAGCTCGTGCGCCTGCACGGCAGCTACCAACAGGACGATCGCGACATCCGCGAGGAGCGTCGCCTGCAGAAACTCGAGCCGCTGTGGCGCTTCATGGTGCGCCTGCGGCTGCCCGGCGGCGTGTGCACGCCCGCACAGTGGCTCGCGATCGACTCGATCGCACGCCGCTATGCGAATGAAAGCATTCGATTGACCACGCGCCAGACATTCCAGTTTCATGGCATCGCCAAGGGCGACATGAAAGCGTCCATGGCGGCGATGAATGCCGAACTGATGGACACCATCGCGACCTGCGGCGATGTTAACCGCAACGTCATTGCCAGCTCTAATCCGGTCGAGTCGCCAGCACATCTCGAGGTTGCCGAGCTTGCGCAGCGGCTCTCCGAGCACCTGCTGCCGAAGACCCGCGCGTATCACGAGATCTGGCTGGATGGGGAGAAGCTGGAGGGCACGCCAGAGGTCGAGCCGCTGTACGGAAAATCGTTCCTGCCGCGCAAGTTCAAGACCGCCATCGCCGTGCCGCCCTCCAACGACGTCGACGTGCTCGCTCATGACCTCGGCTTCATCGCAATCGTGGAGCAAGGCCGCCTGGTCGGCTTCAACCTCACCGTCGGCGGCGGACTCGGCGCCACGCATGGCGACCCCAAGACCTTCCCGCGCCTTGCCGACGTCGCCGGCTTCCTGCCGGTTGAGGCGGTCCTTGGGGTGGCTGAAGCGGTGATGACGACCCAGCGCGACTTTGGCGATCGCACCAACCGCAAGCACGCGCGCCTCAAATACACGATCGCCGACCGCGGGCTGGCCTGGTTCATCGCGGAGGTCGAAAAGCGTTCCGGCGTGACGCTCGAGCCGGCGCGACCCTATGCGTTCACTTCCAACAGCGACCGCTTCGGCTGGCAGCAGGGCTTCGACGGCCGCTGGCACCGCACGCTGCGAGTCCCGGCCGGCAGGATCGCCGACCGCTACAACCAGCCCTGGTTGACTGGCTGGCGCGAACTCGCCCGTATCCATCGCGGCGACTTCCGCGTGACTGCCAACCAGAACGCAACCGTCGCAGGCGTAGCCGAGGCGGATCGCGCCACGATCGATGCTGTCATCGCCCAATATCGGCTGGACGCCGCCGAACACGGCGCAGCCGTGCGCCGCGACGCGCTTGCATGCGTGTCGATGCCAACCTGTCCGTTGGCGATGGCAGAGGCCGAGCGCTACCTGCCACAACTGCTTGGCAAGCTCGAAACATTGCTGGAGAACCATGGCGTCGCGGATGTGCCGCTGAGCCTGCGAGTCACCGGCTGCCCGAACGGCTGCGCACGACCCTACCTCGCCGAGATCGGGCTGATCGGCAAGGCACCGGGCCGCTACAACCTGCATCTTGGCGGTGACGCCCGCGGCGAGCGGCTGAACGTGCTGTATCGCGAGAATCTGGACGAGGCTGCGATCCTCGCCGAGCTCGACGTGATGTTCGCGGGCTTCGCCGCCGCACGCGAGCCCGACGAGCGCTTCGGCGATTACCTTTGGCGCACCGGCATGCCGGCTGCCTGACGGACGGCTGCGCATGCGCTACTTCCCTTTGTTCCTCGACCTGCGCGATCGCCTGGTAGTGATCGTCGGCGGCGGCACAATTGCGGAGCGCAAGCTCGCGCTGGTGGCCGAAAGCGGCGCAAGGCTGAAGGTAGTCGCACCCACGCTGACGGCAGCGCTGCAAGCGGCTCGCGAGGCCGGGCGCCTCGAACACGTGCCGCGGCAGTTCGAGGCGCATGACTTGGAGGGGGCAAGACTCGTCATTGCCGCTACTTCCGATCGCGTCGTCAACGCCGGCGTCGCCCGCGCGGCAGAACAGCGCGGCATCATCGCCAATGTTGTCGACGACCTGGAACTGTCAACCGGCATCCTGCCCGCGATCATCGATCGCTCGCCGATCGTCGTGGCGGTCTCCACTGGCGGCACGGCACCGGTGCTTGCCCGGCGCATCCGTGCGCAGCTGGAGACCGTCGTCGACGAATCGCTCGGCCGCTTCGCGGCATTCGCCGCTGCCTGGCGCAGCCGAATCCGCACTGCGATTCCAGACCTTTCGGCACGCCGCCGGTTCTACGACTGGCTACTCGACGGACCGGTAGCGGCGCTGGTACGCCACGCGAGGCCCGCCGCCGCCGCCGAGCTCATCGCCAGCGAGCTCGCCCGCTACAGCCACCCATCCGCCGCGTCGACGCAGGACAAGCGCTGCGGCAGCGTCGCGCTGGTCGGCGCCGGCCCTGGCGACCCCGGCCTGCTGACGCTCAAGGCGCTGCGCGCGCTGCAGGGCGCGGATGTCGTACTGCACGACCGACTCGTGTCCCACGAAGTGCTCTTGCTGGCGCGTCGCGAAGCCGACCTGATCGAGGTCGGCAAGACCGGTCATGGCCACAGCGTCGCACAGCAGCAGATCCACCAGCTGATGCTGGAGCACGCCCTCGCCGGCAGACGCGTCGTGCGGCTCAAAGGCGGTGACCCGTTCGTGTTCGGCCGCGGCGGCGAGGAGCTTGAATTCCTGCGCGCTCACGGCATCCCCTATGAAGTCGTACCGGGCGTCACCGCGGCCCTCGCCTGCGCATCCTATGCCGGCATCCCGCTGACACATCGCGACCACTCCGGCTCGGTTCGGCTACTGACCGCCCACTGCCGCGAGTCCCTCGACACGACCGACTGGCGTGGACTGGCGGCGGCGCGCGAGACGCTCGCGGTGTACATGGGCGTGGCCATGCTGGCGCAGCTGCGCACAGAGCTGATACGGCACGGCCGTGACCCGGCGACGCCCATCGCCTTCATCGAGAACGGCAGCAGACCCGAGCAGCGTGTCGTCGTCGGCACGCTGGCACAGATCGAGCAACTAGCGGCAGATCACGCCGTGCGCTCGCCGGCGCTGCTGATCGTCGGCGAGGTCGCCGGGCTCGCAACCCAGCTGCATTGGTTCGGCGCCCCGCCGGAGTCGGGAGCGGCAGTGGCGGCTCGCAACGCCGCCTGAACCGGCCGACTGCCGCGAGCAGCGGCCCAGTGCGGTAAAGTGTCGGCTCCCAGGCCCGGACCCGACGATGAACACACACGCTCCCACTCCGTCGCCACGGCAACATCACGCGGCAGACCGCTCGTGACCGCCGTCACGATCGACTGCGACCTGCTGGTAGTCGGTGGCGGCATCAACGGCGCGGGCATCGCACGCGATGCCGCGGGTCAAGGCCTGTCGGTCGTGCTCGCCGAGAAGGACGATCTCGCAGCCCATACCTCATCGTCCAGTACGAAGCTGATCCATGGCGGCCTGCGCTACCTGGAGCAGTACGAGTTCAGGCTCGTGCGCAAGGCCCTCGCCGAGCGCGAGGTCCTGCTGAATGCCGCTCCCCACATCATGTGGCCGCTGCGCTTCATTCTGCCGCACGAGCCGCACCTGCGGCCGGCGTGGATGATTCGAGCCGGGTTGTTCCTGTACGACCATCTGGCGCGTCGGCGTCGCCTGCCCGCCTCCGAGGCGATCGACCTCACGCGTCATCCCGCCGGCCGGCCGCTACGCAGTGATCACCGCAAGGGCTTCGTGTATTCCGACGTCTGGGTCGACGATGCGCGGCTGGTCGTACTCAATGCCATGGACGCGGCCGCGCACGGCGCACGCATACTCACACGCACTCGCTGCACGCGCATCGCGCGCGAGCAGGGCGCCTGGACAGCTACGCTGATCGCCGCCAACGGGGTCTCGACACGGGTTCGCGCCGCGGCGGTGGTCAACGCTGCCGGCCCCTGGGTGGGCAGCTTCCTCGACCAGGCAACGCCGGTCCGCTCACGCAACGCCGTCAGGCTGGTCAAAGGCAGCCACATCATCGTGCCGCGACTCTTCGACCACCCCTATGCCTACATCTTCCAGAACGCAGACCGACGGATCATCTTCGCGATCCCCTATGAGCATGAGTTCACGCTGATCGGCACGACCGACGTCGAGTACCACGGCGATGCCTCCCGCGCGACAATCGACGGCGATGAAACCGCGTACCTGTGCGACCTGGTCACGCGTCACTTCCGCCGCAGCGTGACGCCGGCCGAGGTGATCTGGAGCTACTCGGGTGTGCGACCGCTGCTGGAGGATGAGTCGTCCGACCCGTCCAGCGTGACGCGTGACTACAGCTTCGAGCTCGACACCGACGGCCCGCCGCTGCTGTCAGTGTTCGGCGGCAAGATCACCACTTACCGGCGGCTGGCCGAAGATGCGATGGCAAAACTGCTGCCGACGCTCGGCCGGCGTCCCGCTCCCTGGACGGCCTGTGCACCGCTACCTGGCGGCGAGCTGCCAGGCGCCGACTTCGAGGCGTTTCGGGTACAACTGTCGGGGCGCTATCCGGCGATGCCTGCGCGGTTGCTGGACCGCTGGGCGCGCACTTACGGCGCGCGCCTGAGCCAGTGGCTGGGTCACGCCCAGACGCTCGGCGAGTTGGGCGCAGAGGTCGTTAGTGGCCTGTACGAGGCCGAATTGCGCTACCTGCAGGCACACGAGTGGGCACGCACCGCCGAGGACGTACTGTGGCGGCGCACGAAGCTCGGCCTGCACCTGCCACCCGATGCGCAAGCCGCGATCGGCGCGTGGTTTGCGGCCCACCCGTCCGCCTGATCCGGAGAATCGCCCGATGGCACGCTACGTCCTCGCACTGGACCAGGGAACGAGTAGCTCCAGATCCATCCTGTTCGACGCCAGCGGCAGGCCGGTCGCGACCGCGCAGCGGGAGTTCGCACAGCACTTCCCCGCGCCCGGCTGGGTGGAGCACGACCCCGAGGAGATCTGGGCCTCCCAGTCCGCGACGATGGCCGAGGTCCTGACGCGCGCCGGCGTTGACGCCAAGGAAGTCGCAGCGATCGGCATCACCAACCAACGCGAGACCACCGTCCTATGGGAACGCGCTACCGGCCGCGCGGTAGCACCAGCAATCGTCTGGCAGGACCGCCGCACTGCCGACCATTGCGCTGCGCTCGCCGCCGCCGGGCACGAGGCCGAGGTGGCACGCATTACCGGGCTGACGCTGGACCCGTACTTCTCGGGCACCAAGCTCGCCTGGCTGCTGGACCATGTGCCGAACGGACGCGCACGGGCCGCCAGCGGCGAACTTGCGTTCGGAACCATCGACAGCTGGCTCATCTGGAAGCTGACCGGCGGGCGCGCCCACCTGACCGATGTGAGCAACGCCAGTCGCACGCTGCTGCTGGATCTGCACACCGCTCGCTGGTCTGAGCGGATGCTCGAGCTGCTGGAAATTCCGCTGGCATGCCTGCCTGAAGTCGTCGCCTCCTCGCTCGACCCCTCGGTCGCGCCACACGCCGATCTCGGCGGCCGACGCATACCCATCACCGGCATTGCCGGCGACCAGCAGGCAGCGCTGTTTGGCCAGGCCTGCTTCACACCTGGCATGGCCAAGAACACCTACGGCACCGGCTGCTTCATGTTGATGAACACCGGCCACCAGCCGCTGGCCTCACGCCACCGCCTGCTGTCGACGATCGGCTGGCAACGCACGGAGCGGGTGTATGCGCTCGAAGGCAGCGTGTTCGTCGGCGGTGCCGTGGTGCAATGGCTACGCGACGGCCTCGGCATCATCGAGCACTCCGCCGATGTCGAGGCGCTCGCCGCGACCGTACCGGACACGGGCGGCGTCTACCTCGTGCCGGCGTTCACCGGGCTGGGCGCTCCCTACTGGGATCCCCACGCGCGCGGCACGCTCGTCGGGATCACTCGCGGCACCCAGCGTGGCCACCTTGCGCGCGCCGCGCTCGAAGCAATCGCGTTCCAGACGGCCGACGTGCTCAACGCGATGCAAGGCGACGCCGGTCGGCCGCTACTGGAACTGCGCGTCGACGGCGGCGCCACCTCCAACAACATGCTGATGCAGTTCCAGGCGGACCTGCTCGGGGTACCCGTCGTGCGGCCCGCGATCACCGAGACGACGGCGCTGGGGGCGGCCTATCTGGCAGGCCTGGGCGCCCAGTTCTGGGACAGCGAAGCGACAGTAGCCGCGCAGTGGCGCGCCGGCCACCGCTTCGAACCGGGTCCAGGGAGCGCCGGCGCGCTTGCACGGCGCGCCGACTGGGCCCGGGCAGTGGAGCGCTCACGCGCCTGGGCCGGCTAGCCTCAGCAGATATTATGTAAAATTCTCCTGACGCGAAACGTGACCCGCGCCACGCTCCGGCGCACCCGCAGGTGGAATCATCTGCCCCTTGCAAGCGATTAGCTGATCCCCATGTCGGTGTACCCGTCGTTCGACTTCGCGCCCTACGCACAGCTGCTGCGCACACTGATGCCGCGCGCGCGCGGCATCTACCTGTATGCCCCTGACGCCGACCTCATTTGGAGCGCCGATGGCGCCGACCTGCAGGACCTGCGACCGGTAGTACTCGAACTGCTTGAATCAGCACGCGACTCGGCCAGCATCGCCGGCACGCGCGAAGTGCTCGAGGACATGCCGGCCTACGGCTTCGTGCTACGCGACGAGCGTAGCGGCGTACTCGGCGTGCTGGCGATCGTGTGCCGGAGCGGCGGTCGCGACGCCGAACTGCCCGCGTTCGAGGCCGTCGAACGCCTACTCGCCCCCCTGCTAACTGTCGCGCGCCGCGATCTCGCCCAACAGCGCGTCCTCGACACGGGCCGATTCAACGTCGAAGACACGCAGGAACTGCAGTGGCTGTTCGACATGAGCCAGGCCGAAGTGCCGGCAGGCGCCGGCGACTCGCTGCAACTGCTGATGGATGCCTTCGCAGCACGCGCAGGCTGCGATGTAGCGCTGCTGCATGTGCCGACCCGTCGTCTGGAACGTGTGGCGCCACGCTGCATTCTGCAACCGACCGAACTCGATACCCTGCGCGGGCTGGTAAGCCGCCACCTGCTGCGTGTCGCACAACTGCAGCAGAAGACACTCATCGTGAACAAGGTGCGCGATACCGGCAGCGGCGCTCTGGTGCCATTCCGGATTCTATGCGTGCCACTGATTCGCCGGGGCCAGGTGCTGGGAGTCGCAGTCGCCTTCAACCGCAGCGACAGCCGGCCGTTCGAGGCGCGCGAGGCGCGCATGCTCGAGCGACTGACGCCACGCCTGCACGAAGTGATCGACACCTGCTTCGACAGCACGACCGGCCTGCTGACACGGCATGCATTCGACGAGCGCGTCGCGAGCCAACTGCTGCGAGCGCCGCAGGACGGCCGCTGGCTGGTGCACGCAGACATTAATGACCTGCGGGCCACCAATGAACTGTACGGCTTTAACGCCGGCGACAGCGTGCTGCGCGGCATCGCCGACATCTGGCGCAACCAGGAACTTCCCGGCGAGAGCATAACGGCGCGACTGGGCAGCGACAGCTTCGTCGCACTGCTAGATACGCCCTCGCTCGAAGCGGCCCTGGCCTGGACCGAGTCCGTACGCATGGCGGTGTCGACACTCGCACTCGCCGAGCCGCTGGCCGGAGTGCGGGTCTCGCTGAGCTACGGGCTGGCCCCCATCGGACCGGGATCGACACCGGAACACTCGCTCGCAAGCGCCGAGTCGGCGTGCAGCATCGCCAAAGAGTCCGGCCGCAACCACGTCGAAGTGTACGCAGCCTCCGATGCACGACCTGCCGAGCGGCAGCGCGAGCAGCGCCTGTATCGCGCGCTGCTAGCAGCGATCGAGAAGGGCGCGCTGGCGCTACACGCCCAGAGTCTCACGCCGTTATGGGACGCCAGCCGCCCCGACCGCTACGAACTGCTCGCACGGCTGCCGGGCGAAGAAGGCCAGACCATCGCCGCCGAACAGTTCATCGCGATTGCGGATCGTCATCAGCTGACCGCACGCCTCGACGAATGGGTACTCGGCGAGGCCTTGCGCCGACTCGAACCGGTCGCCGCCGTGCTGGAACGTCGTGGGGTCGTGTTCTCGCTGAACCTGTCGGGTCAGTCGCTACGCCAGCCAGGACTGGTCGAACGCATTCAAAAGGGGCTGCAGGCGTACCGCGTCTCTCCCGCCCTGCTCAGCTTCGAGATCAGCGAACCGACGATCGTTGCCAACATGGATGCGGCGCGCACCGTGATCGACGCGCTGCGGGCGATCGGCTGCCACTGCTCTATCGACGATTTCGGCACCGGCGCAAACTCGCTCGCAACCCTTAACTCGCTGCGGGTGACAGCCCTGAAGATCGACGGGGCGTTCGTCCGCGAGCTTGCGACTGACCATCGCGCCGAGGCAATGGTGCGCGGCATAGTGCAGGTCGCGCGCCAGCTCGGCCTCGACACGGTGGCCGAGTGCGTCGGATCACATGCAGCGGCCAACCAGCTGGGCGCGCTCGGCGTGACCTACGGTCAGGGCAACGCTCTGGCGGCACCACAACCGTTTGCGGACGCGCTAGCCGCCGCCGTCTACAAGGCATCGCCGTTACTGACAGAAGCCGTCACACGCGCCGCATTGCCACCCGACACGGCGTTGCACTAGTCGCGACTACTGGAAGCGCAACGCCTCGATCGGCTGCAGCAGCGAAGCCTTGCGCGCCGGATAGAACCCGAAGAACACGCCGATCGCCGCCGCGACTGAAAAGCCAAGCGCCACGGAACCGACCGAGACGATGGTCGTGATTTCGGTGGTGTGACTAACGACGTAAGCGCCGGCAACGCCGAGACCGACGCCGATCAGGCAACCCACCAAAGACAGCACGATCGACTCGAGCAGGAACTGCCAGAGAATGTGTGAGCGAGCTGCGCCAATCGCCATGCGAATGCCTATTTCACGCGTCCGCTCGGTAACTGACACGAGCATGATGTTCATGATGCCGATACCGCCGACCACCAGCGAGATCGAGGCGATCGCGCCGAGCAGCAGCGCCATCATTCGCGTCGCCTGAGCCGCGGTTGCGGCAATCGCCGCCAGATTGCGGACGGTAAAGTCGGCATCGGCGCCGTCGCGTACGCGGTGGCGCTCGCGCAGCAATGCGTTGATCTCGTCCTCTACCCGCGGCATCGCAGCTTCCGATTCCGCCTTGACAGTAATGAAGCGGACGGTACCCTGGAACTGCGCGCCAAACAGCTTGCGCTGCGCGGTCGTGACCGGCACCAGCACCGTGTCGTCCTGGTCGCGGCCATCCAGGCTCTGCCCACGGCGACTCATGACGCCGACCACGACGAACGGCGCGTTCTTGATGCGGATCGTTCGACCCACCGGATCTTCGCCGCCGAACAGGTTATCCGCCACCGTCTGGCCGAGCATCGCGACGCGGGTTGCCCCGCGCACGTCCGAATCATCGAAAATCGCGCCACTGGCAACAGCCCAGGACGAGACCTCCAGGTAATCCGGGATCGTACCGTTGACCTGCGTGCCCCAGTTGGCAGAGCCGTACACGACCTGGGCACCGCCCGGCAGCGTCGGTGCGTCCGCTACAACGCCAGGCAGCTCGTTGATCGCAGTGGCATCGTCGAGCGTGAGCGTGGGCGCGTTACCGCTGCCCATCCGCAGGCCGCCCTGCGCTGCGGATCCGGACAGCACGATGAAAAGGTTGCTGCCCATCGAGGCGATCGACTTGCTGACCGAATCCTCGACTCCGCGCCCGATCGCGAGCATCAGAATCACCGCCGCGACGCCGATCACCATGCCAAGCATCGTCAGCGCCGCACGCATCCGATTGGCGACCATCGCCGCGAACGCCTCGCGCAGCATGGCCAGGATCATGACGCTTTCCTGAACTGTTCGGGCACCGGCCCGTCGTAATGGACCAGGCCGTCGCGCAGTTGCACCAGCCGGCTTGCGCAGGCGGCAACGTCCGGCTCGTGGGTGACCACCACCACCGTCATGCCGTCGCGATTGAGCGCAGCGAAAAGCTGCATGATCTCCATGCTCGTATGGCTGTCGAGGTTGCCGGTCGGCTCATCGGCAAGCACAAGGGCGGGAGATGTCACCAGCGCCCGCGCGATTGCGACCCGTTGCTGCTGGCCGCCGGAGATCTTGTTCGGAAACGAGCGCGGATAGTCGCCAAGGCCCACCTTCGCGAGCACGGCGCGGGCACGCGCGCGTCGCTCAGCAGTGCCGACGCGCGCGTAAACGAGCGGCAGTGCGACGTTATCCTCGAGCGTTGCCCGACCCAGCAGATTGAAGCCCTGGAACACAAAGCCGATCGTCTGGTTGCGCAGTCGCGCCAGCGCCGGCTCACCCAGACTGCCAACGTCAGCGCCCGCCAGCAGGTACTGGCCGCCGCTGGGCACATCGAGGCAGCCGAGGATGTTCATCAGCGTCGACTTGCCCGAGCCCGATGGGCCCATGATCGCGACGAACTCGCCGGGCATGACCGTCAGGTCGATGCCCTTGAGCACATGCAGCGCGCCAGCGTCGGTGACGTAGTCTTTGAGCAGGCCTCGGCACTGGATAACCGCAGTGGCGGACATCAGAACATCCGTACGCGCGGCGCGCTTCCGGCAGATCCGCCAGGCGCTGTGCCGCCGGCAGTGCCTGCGAGCCCGACGATCACCTCGTCGCCTTCCTTCAGATCGCCCTCGACCACCTCGGTCGAACGCCGGTCGGTGCCGCCCAGACGCACCTGCACGGCCACCGGCGCGCCTTTGCGCAGCACGTAGATTGCGCGCGGCCCACCACCGCGGCGCGCCCCAGCGCCGTGACCTGCAGCACCCGCGCCGCGACCGGCATCGCCGGCGCCGGCCTTGGCGCCTGCTGCGACGCCCGCCGTCGCGGGGATGCCCGGTGCCTCGACTCCCGGGGGGCGAAAGCGCAACGCGGCGTTCGGAACGGCCAGCACAGCATGCTTTTCCGACAGGATCACGTTGACGTACGCGGTCATGCCGGGCAGCAGGATCTGGTCAAGGTTGTCGACGCCGACGACCACGTCGTAGGTCACCACGTTCTGCACCGTGGTCGGATTGAGGCGGATCTGCCGCACGATGCCTTCGAACATGCGATCCGGGAACGCGTCCACCGTGAAGCGCACCGATTGATCCACGCGCAGACGCCCGACATCAGCCTCCGCGAAGCTGGAGTCGATCTGCATCTTCGACAGGTCCTGCGCGATCTTGAACAGCGTCGGTGTCTGGAAGCTGGCGGCAACGGTCTGACCCACGTCAACCTCGCGCGAGACAACCACGCCCGAGACGGGTGAGCGGATCACCGTGTAGCCGAGGTTGGTGCGATCACGATCGAGCTGCGCGAGCACTAGGTCACGCTGCGCGGTAGTAGTTGCAACCTGCTGGCGCGCGGTGTCGAGGTCCTGCTGCGCCACGTAACCCTTCGCAAACAGATCCTCGGCGCGCTTGACGTTCGCCAACGCCAGCGCACGGCTGGCAGTCGCGCTCGCCACGTTGGCCTCGGACTGGCGCACAGCTGCAGCGTAGGTGCGCTCGTCAAGTCGGGCGAGAACCTCGTCGCGCTGCACACGGGAGTTGTAGTCGACGTTCAGGACCTTGACCGTGCCGGACACCTGCGTGCCGACGTTGATCAGCTTTACCGGGTTCAGCGTGCCGGTCGCAGACACGGTGATGGTGAGGTCGCCGCGCTGCACGGGCGCAGTCAGGTACTCGACCTTCTTGCCGCCGGCACAGCCGAGCAGCGGCAGGGCCGCAGCCAGCACAAGGAGGGCGGCCGTGCGCCCGCGGCACAGCGCGTTCACGGTGTACCCCCGACTATCGCCAGCGGCTCCGCCGAGGTGAGCCGGCCCAGCGCAAGCGCAAGCTGCGCGCGCGCCACCTGCCAACTGCGCTCGGCGCCAATACGCTGCTGACGCGCTCCGGCCAGCGCCGACTGCGCGGTCAGTACGTCGACGATCGTGCCCACGCCCGCCTGATAGCGACCCAGCGCAACCTGCTCGTTCTCGGTTGCGCTTGCCAGCAGCGCCGCCGTTGCCGTGAGCTGCTGCCCGGCGGAGTCGAGGCCCGCGTAGCCGTTCCAGACGTCGAGCGATACACCAAGGCGAACCTGCTCGGCGGTGGCCTCGCGTGCGGCGAGCGCGGCTTCCGCCTGCCGCACGCGATAGGTCGTGTTGAAGCCGTTGAACAGCGGCCAGCTGACGTTGACGCCGATCGAGTTGTAGTTGTCGCTTGGCAGGCCCGCCGTCTGCACATAGTTGCGTGCGGCACCGACACTGATCGACGGTCGCCCGGCCGCCCGCGCGCTGCCCACGTCAGCTGCCGCTGCATCGCGCTGGGCTAGCGCCGCCGCCAGATCCGGACGCTGCCGCGCCGCCTCACTCATCAGGTCAGCAATCTTCTGCGTCACCGCCGGCACTTCCGCCGGCACCGGCGCCGCGTCGAGGCGCAGCGTCATGTCAGCCGGCGCACCGATGGTGACGGCGAACGTGCCACGCGCCGTCGCGAGCGAGCCGTCCGACTGCACCCGGCCGAGCACTGCCTGACCGTACGCGGTCTCGGCCTGCAGCACGTCGGCACGCGTCGCGACGCCCACATCGCGACGACCGCGCGCCACCTCCAGACTATGTTGCGCGGCGGCCTCGGTACTGCGAGCGGCGAGCAGACCGGCCTCGGACGCGACGACCCCGTAGTACGCCTGCACGGTCGCCAGCACCGTCTGCTGCGCGGCGCTGCCAGCACTGCTGGCAGCAGCCTCCAGCAGGTGTCGGGCGCTGGCAATGCGCGACTCGCGGCCACCAAAGTCGAACAGCGTCCACGACAGACTCAACGCCGCGTCGGTGGTGCGCTGCATCGAGCCACTGCCGGTACCGACCGTGCGGGGGTTGTCGCTCCAGTTCTCGCTGCCACTGGCCGTCAGACTCGGCAGCCACGCGCTCTGGGCGATGCCCAGCGCCGCGGCCTGCTGGCGCGCGCCGGCCCAGCTGGCGCGCGTCGCCGGATTGCGGCACAAAGCGAGGTCGACCGCGACAGCCAGCGTCAGCGGCCCTGCCGGCAATGCGCAATCGCGACCCAGTGGGTCGTCAAGTCCAGCGGTGCGTGCACCAATCGCCTCGCGCGTTCCGAACGGATCAGTGAACGAGCCGGCAGCGGCGGTCATTGCGAACAGCAGGCCGCTGCCGAGCACGGCCGGCAGCAGGATTCGGGCGCCGCGCACGCGGCGCAGGTCACGGGGATGAGTTTGCATTCGCCAATTGTAATGGCGCCGCCACCCCCACGGGGCGTGGGGATACGCAAAGTTCGGCAAAGCGTCAGCCGAGCGGGGGCGGACTTGCGTCCTCGTCCTCCACCGCCGCTCCGAGCCAACGCTCCGTCAACCGCTCGACGCCCCGCCCGAACAGCAACAACAACAACGCCATGCCCACCAGCAGGCCGACCAACAGGAATTGCCCCAGCCCGCACAGCAGCGCGACGCCCGCCACGAACCAGATCGCCGCCGCGGTCGTCAGCCCGGTAACGCGACCACTGTCCGGGCGCCGCAGGATGACACCGGCGCCGAGAAAGCCAACGCCGGTCAGCACGCCTTGCATCACCCGACCAAAATCGTCCGGATGAGCCGAGCCTGCCGTCAATGCGCCAATCGCTACTCCCGCTGTGGCCAATGCCACTAGCCCAAACGTGCGCAGACCGGCACCCTTGTGGTGCAAATCACGATTCAGGCCAATAACGCCGCCGCAAGCAACCGCACACAGCAGCCGCAGGACGATGTCGCCGAACGTCAGAGCCGATGTATCCATAACTGGGTCTCCGGATGTCAGCCTACTATGCCCGTGCCGGGCGGCGCAGGGTGTGTCATCCGAAGCTGGGATGACGGCGAGGTTAAATTCCCTCAACCTTTGCCGCCATCGCCACCGAACGGTTCAACGTATAGCCGTGGCCCGCCGCACGGTGCCCGCTAAGGAGTAGCCCCATGTTGCCCGATCCGCGTCTTCTCCCCGCCCGCCTGTTGGCCGCACTGGCCAGCTTGGTGCTGCTGACACCACTACTGGCACGCGCGGACGAGCCGCTCGACCCACCGGGACGCGTGGCCCGGGTCAGTGTCGCGCTCGGGACCGTCTCGCTGGAACCCGCCGGCAGCGACCAGTGGGTTGCCGACGTACTTAACCGGCCGCTAACCAACGACGACCGGCTGTGGAGCGACCGCGAGTCGCGCGCCGAACTGCATGTCGGCTCCACCGCGATCCGGCTGGGAGCGGAGACCGGCGTGGGTATCCTGAATATTGACGATCACACCGTGCAGCTGCGCCTCACCGGCGGCACGCTGCAGCTGCGGGTGCGCTCGCTGGCGCCGGACGAGACGCTGGAGATCGCGACCTCCGCCGCCTCAGTCGCCGTACTGCGGCCAGGGTCGTACCGGATCGACGTCAATGACCGCGGTGACGAGTTGCACGTCGCCGTGCGCCAGGGTCAGCTCGCGGTAACCGATGCGAACGGCGCCCAGACCGTCCAGGCAGGCCAGCTCGCCGACTTCTACGGCTCGGTCGACCAGATGCAGCTGGGCAACCTGCCAGCCGGCGACGCCTTCGACCAATGGGCCACTGAGCGTGACCGGCGCGAGGATCGCGCGGTCTCCACCCGCTACGTCTCCCGCGACACCATCGGCTACGAGGATCTCGACGACTACGGCACCTGGCGCACGCTCGACGAGTACGGCCCGGTGTGGGTTCCCACTGTCGCCGCCGGCTGGTCGCCCTACCGCGACGGGCACTGGGCGTGGATCGCACCCTGGGGCTGGACCTGGATCGACGAGGCGCCATGGGGTTTTGCGCCGTTCCACTACGGCCGCTGGATACACGTGCGGGGCGACTGGTGCTGGACGCCAGGCCCGCGCCACCACAACCCGATGTATGCCCCTGCGCTGGTCGGCTGGGTCGGCGGTCCGGGCTGGTCCGTAGGCATCGGCGTCGGCGGCCCGCCGGTAGGCTGGTTCCCGCTGGGATGGAACGAGGTGTACGTGCCCTCGTACCGCCACAGCCGCGGTTACGTCCAGAACGTCAACATCACCAACATCCACGTCACCAACACGTACGTGAACAACTACGTAGACCGAGAACACGGCGGGCGAGACCACGACCGACGCGAGCCAGTCCGTTACGCCAACCTCGGCGTATCGGGCGCACTGATCGCAACCTCGCGCGACGCCTTCACCGGCTCAAAGCGCATTGGCGAGCATCTGAGCCGGCTGCCGCCGCGCGCGCTCGAGCACATGCGCGCCGAGAGCAGTGCGCCGGCGATCGCACCGAGCCGCGAGAGCATCGGCAGACCGGCGCCCGCCGAGCCGCGCCGCGAGATGTGGACGCGCCCAGTCATCGCACGTGTACCGCCACCGCCGCCGGCGCAGTCGTTCGACGCGCAGCGGCGTGCGGTCATCGCCAACGGCGGTCGACCGGTACCGGTCGAGCGGGCCCCTGCAATGCGGCGCGAAGGGCCGCAGGGCCCTGCGATAGCGCGGCCGGACTCCGTCCGGGTGATCCGCAGTGACGTGCCGGCGCGCGAGCCGGCGCGCGAGACACCCCCAACGGCCTTACCGTCGCCTGCGACCCGACCACCACGCGCAGACGCCGAGCTGCCGCGCGGCATGCCGCCGACGACGCCGGCGACCCGCACCGATCGGCCACCGCCGAACTACTCGCCGGCAGCGCCGAGCGAATGGCGCCGCGAGGCGCCGCAGGAACCACGGACCGGCGACCCCTCCCGCCAGGGCGCACCGGCCTCGCCGCAGCGACCCGAGCCTGCGCAGCGCCCCAGCTACGACCGTCCGATGGCTCCAGCCCCGGCGCCAACGACACCGTCAACCGCGCCGGAGTCGCGTCGCTACGAACAGCGTCCAAGCTACGACCGGCCGGCGCCGCCACCGGTCAACCCGCAGGTACCGGCCGAGCAGTCACCGCGCTACGAAGCGCCCCAGAACCGGGCGCCCGCCTACCAGCCGCCGCCTCGGCCGAGCTACGAACCGCGACCGGAACCACGCGCCGCGGCGCCGCGCGAATGGACCCCGCCGTCACAACCGGCGCCGTCGCCGCCGGCGGTGCGGGAATTCCGGCCGCCGCCGCCGCCAGCCGCGCCGCCGGCTGCGAACCGCGCACCGCCACCGCCGGCCGAGAATCCGCACCCGGACAAGCCACAAAAGGACCCACGGGACCGCTAGGAGCGAACGCTTCGGCTGCTATCCTCGGCCAGGCCGCGACGACCTGGCCGGGGAGCCAATGCCAACCTTCAAGACAGTGATAGAACCGATCCGGACGCACCACGACCACCGCGGCTCGTTGTTCGAACCGGTCGATGAGAGCCACCTCGGGGACAAGCGCAACGTGCACGTCGTGCTCACCGAGCCTGGCTGCGTGCGCGGCAATCACCGCCACCTCGCTGGCACCGAGATCACGGTGATCACGGGACCTGCGCAAGTGCGACTGAAGGAAGACGGTGTACTGCGCGACGTCGAGGTGCCGGCCGGCGAGACCTGGCGGTTCACGATTCCAGCCGGCGTCACGCACGCTTACCGCAATCCCGGACCGGGCATGATGGTGCTGATCGGCTTCAACACCGAGGCGCACGATCCTGCGCAGCCGGGCGCCGTGCGCGAGGACATCCTCTAGCGAATTGTCAGCGAGCCTCGCGCCGCGCCACGCGCACCGTCAGCCAGCAAAACGCGCCGATGACGGCCAGCAACAAGGCCATCAACAGCGCCAGCCACCAGTGAAAGCGCCACGCCTCGCGCAGACCCGCAAACACGCCGATGGGGGTGGAGACCAGCAACAGGGGTTTGGCAATCTTCATGGCGCGCTCGTCGACAGCAGGATTTGGAAAGCGCACGGCAACGCCGTGCACGTGCGCATTCTAGATCCTTGCCGCCCAGCGCGCCTGCTCAGGTCGAGTGCGCGTGCGGCGTCCACGCCGCAACGAGTTCCTGCTGACGACGGCCCGGCACGGCCTCGTAGTGACTAAGATCCAGCGAATAGACACCCTGCCCCGCCGTCAGAGCCTTGAGGCGCATCGCGTAGTCGGTCAGTTCCGCCAGCGGCACCAGCGCACTGACGGTCAAGCCGCCGCCGGACGCCGATGACTGGCCCGTCACGCGCCCGCGGCGCGCAGCCAGATCCGCCGTCACATCACCGATCGAGCCGCCTGGCGCTGACACCTCGACGCGCACCACCGGCTCCAGCACAACCGGCGCACCGTGCGCCGCCGCCTCCTCAAATGCATGCCGACCTGCCGTCACGAACGCAATTTCCTTCGAATCCACCGGATGATGCTTGCCATCAAGCAGTGTGACCCGCACGTCCCCGATCTCGAAGCCGGCGATGACGCCACCGCCCAGTGCCAGGCGCACGCCCTTCTCGACCGCCGGAATGAACTGCCCGGGGATCGCACCGCCCACGACCTCGTCGACGAACTCGAAACCCGCCCCCCGTGGCAGCGGCTCGACCCGCAGCCGAACCTCGCCGAACTGGCCAGCGCCACCGGTCTGCTTCTTGTGACGATAGGTCGCCTCGGCCACCTGCGTGACTGTCTCGCGATATGGGATGCGCGGCGGGTGGGTACGTACCTGCACAGCAAAGCGCTCGGTCATGCGCTCCAGTAGCAGCCGCAGGTGCAGTTCGCCCATGCCATACAGCACCGTCTCGCCACTACCAGGTGGATGCTCGATGCGCACGCTGGGATCTTCCTCAACCAGCTTGTGCAGGGTGTCGGCCAGACGCTGCTCGTCACCCCGCTTCTGCGCCTCAATCGCCACCCCTAGCATCGAAGGCGGCAGGCGCACCGAGCGCAGATGCAGGTGGTCCTCCTCATGCGAATCGTGCAGCACCGCGTCGAAGTGCAGTTCATCGACCTTGGCTATCGCACAGATCACACCCGGGCCTGCGGCCGGCAACGGTCGCGACTCCTTGCCCTGCAGGCGCGACAGCTGCGGCACGCGAATGGGCTTGCGGGAATCGCCGACGTAAAGCAGCTGGCCCGGCCGAATAGTGCCCTGATGCACTCGCAGCACCCCAATCTTGCCTACATACGGGTCAATCATGACCTTGAACACGTGCGCCACGACATGCAGGTCCGGATCCGGCAGCACCTTCACCGGCTTCGCCGCCGTCCCCTCGCCGCGCAGGAACGCAGGCGGGTTACCCTCGGCCGGTGACGGCGCAAGCTCCGTCAGCACCCGCAACAGCTCGGCCACGCCCACGCCGCTCTCGGCGGAGACGAAACAGACCGGCACCAGATGTCCCTCGCGCAGCGCCTGCTCGAACGCACCGTGCAACTGCTCGAGCGTGACCGATCCGCTCTGTTCCAGATGGCGGGTCATCAAGGCCTCGTCGACCTCGACGACCTGGTCGACGATCGCCTCGTGGGCAGCGGCGACAGAGCCCACGTCAGTGGCAGGACCGGCAGACTGGAAGTAACAGTCGACGACTGCCCGGCCGTGGTCGGCGGGCAGGTTGAGCGGCAGGCACTCACGACCAAAGGTCTCGCGCAGGACTGACAGGATCCCGGCCGGATCTGCGTCCGGGGCATCGATCCGATTGACCACCAGGAAGCGGCACAGACCGCGTTCGCGGGCCTCCTCCATCAGCCGCACGGCAACAGGCTCCGGGCCAGTCTCGGCGTTGATCACGACCGCCACGGCCTCCACCGCGGCAAGCACGCTGATCGCCCGGCCGATGAAATCCGGGGTTCCCGGCGTATCGATCAGGGTCACGCGTCGGCCGTGCGACTCGAAGCCGCAGACGGCGGCATCCAGGGAGTGCTGGTGGCGCCGTTCAAGCGGGTCGAAGTCACAAACCGTCGTACCGCGCGGCACACTACCGCGGACGCGGAGTGCTCCGGCGGCATGCAGCAGGGCCTCGGCCAGGGTCGTCTTGCCGCTGCCGGCCTGGCCGACCAGGGCGACATTGCACAAATTCGGGAGTTCGTTGGGCATAGGTACCTCCGCTCACACGCTACCCGACTGGCGCTGCGCCCCTGCTCCGCATCTTCCGCAGCCGCCAGCGGGGCAGGCCCGCCACAGGCACTTGCAACCGGCATACGCCGCAACGCAACATCAGCGCCCCACCCGGCGGCGGGCAATAGTGCGGTTAGGCGCTATCATTCGCGGCCGACCTTTTCTTTTCGCCAGCCGCTCCGGGGAAACCATGGATCCGAACACCGCCCACGATGTCGCCACCGCGCGGCAATTCATTCAGGATCGCGGCATAGAGCACGTGAAGCTCGGCGTCTTCGACGGCGACGGCATCATGCGCGGCAAGTACCTCGCCCGTGACAAGTTCCTCGCTGCACTCGACAAGGGGCTGGGGTTCTGCGACGTCATCCTCGGCTGGGACTCCAGCGACCAGCTGATCGATAACCTGAAGTTCACCGGCTGGCACACCGCCTACCCGGATGCCGCCGTGCGCGTCCTGCCAGGCACGCTGCGGGAGATCCCGTGGGAGCCGAAGACGGCGCTGTTCCTGGGTGAGTTTGCCGGCCATGCCGAAAGCGTCTGCCCGCGAGCCACGCTGCGGCGTGTGCTCGAGCGTGCCCGCGGCATGGGCTACGCCGTCAGTGCCGCCGCGGAATTCGAGTTCTTCATGTTCGAGGAGACCCCGGACTCGGTGCGCGAGAAGGGCTATCGCGACCTCAAGCCGATGACGCCGGGCTCCTTCGGCTACTCGATGCTGCGCAGCACCGTCCACGCCGAGCTCTACCAGGAGCTGCTGGACCTGAGCCAGTCAATGCGCTTCCCGATCGAGGGCCTGCACACCGAGACCGGTCCGGGCGTGCTCGAAGCGGCACTCGTCTACTGCGAGGCGCTCGAGGCGGCCGACCGGGCGGCGCTGTTCAAGACCTTCACCAAGGTGCTGGCGCAGCGGCATGGCCTGATGGCGACGTTCATGGCCAAGTGGTCGAACAGCGTGCCGGGCCAGAGCGGCCACCTGCATGTCTCGATGAAGACGCTCGATGGCAAGACCGTGTTTCACGACCCGTCGCAGTCCGACGAGATGTCTGACGCGATGCGCTGGTTCATCGGTGGCCAACAGGCGCTGATGCCTGAACTGCTGTCGATGGTCGCCTCGACCGTGAACAGCTACTCGCGCCTGGTACCTGGCTTTTGGGCGCCGACCTCGGCGACCTGGGGCGTCGAGAACCGCACCACCGCACTGCGCGTGATCAAGGGCGGCCCGTCCAGCCAGCGCGTCGAATACCGCATCGCCGCGGCGGACATCAACCCCTACCTCGCGCTGTCGGTCGCGATCGGTTCGGGACTGTGGGGCATCGAACACAAGATCGAGCCTGACGCGCCGATCAACGGCAATGCCTACGAGCGCGAGCACGCCAAGAAGCGCCGGCTGCCATCCACGCTGCACGAAGCGGCCGAACGGCTGCTCGCCTCGAAGGCCGGCCGCGAGTTGTTTGGCGACGCCTTCGTTGAGCATCACGCCGTGACGCGCCAGCACGAGGAGCGGGAGTTCAGAAAGGCGATCACCGACTGGGAACTCGCCCGCTATTTCGAAATCATCTGACGCCACGACATGAGTGACATTCAAAAGACCATAAGCCCGGTCGACGGACGCATCTACGTCGAGCGACCCCTGGCCGACGGCGCAGCGATCGATGCGGCGCTGACGCGCGCGGTCGAGTCGCAGCGCCACTGGGCGCGCACGCCGCTGAGCGAGCGCATTGCGCTGTTGAGCCGCGCTGTCGACGCGTTCGTCGCCCAGAGCGCCGTGATCGCAGCCGAGATCAGCTGGCAGATGGGGCGCCCCGTGCGCCATGCCCCGGGCGAGGTACGCGGCTTCGAAGAGCGCTCGCGCCACATGCTGGCGATAGCCCCGCAGGCACTGGCGGCCGTGCAGCCCGGCGAGAAAGAGGGCTTTAGCCGGCAGATCAAGCGCGTCCCGCTCGGCGTCGTCGCCGTGGTCGCGCCGTGGAACTACCCCTACCTCACCGCCGTGAACGCGGTGATGCCCGCGCTGATCGCAGGCAATGCGGTCGTGCTCAAGCACTCCCACCAGACGCCGCTGTGCGCGGAGCGCTTCGCCGAGGCGTTCGCGGCCGCAGGTCTGCCGGCAGGCGTGTTCCAGTACCTGCACCTGTCGCACACCGACACCTCACGGCTGATGGCCGACGCGCGCGTCGCTAACGTCTGCTTCACCGGCTCCGTCGCCGGCGGCCGGGCCGTCGTCGCGGCGACCGCGCGCGGCTTCGCTACGGCGGGCCTGGAGCTCGGCGGCAAGGACCCGGCCTACGTCCGCGCCGATGCGAACCTCGCCCATGCGATCGAGACCCTCGTCGACGGGGCATTCTTCAACGCCGGCCAGTCCTGCTGCGGCATCAAGCGCATCTACGTCGCCGACGCCCTTTACGATGCGTTCGTGGAAGGGGCCGTGGCACTGAGCCACGACTACCGCCTCGGCTCGCCGCTGGATCCGGAGACGACGCTTGGACCGGTGGTGCGCGCCTCAGCGGCCGATTCGGTCCGCGGCCAGGTTGCCGACGCCGTGCGCCGTGGGGCACGCCAGCTGGTCGACACCAGCCGCTTCGCTGCGGACAAGGACGGCACGCCGTACCTTGCGCCGCAGCTACTGGTCGACGTCGACCACTCCATGGGAATCATGCGCGAAGAGACCTTCGGCCCGGCCGTCGGCGTCATGCGCGTGCACTCAGACGAGCAGGCCATCGCGCTGATGAACGACAGTGACTTCGGCCTGACCGCGGCGCTGTTCTCAGCCGACGTGGAGCGTGCCGGGCAGCTGGGCGACGAGCTCGAGACGGGCACCGTGTTCCTCAATCGCTGCGACTATCTCGACCCTGCGCTGGCGTGGACGGGCGTGAAGCATTCGGGTCGAGGCTGCACCCTCTCCAGCGTCGGCTTTGAGCAGCTGACGCGCCCCAAGTCCTTTCATTTCAGGATAAAGCCATGAGCACGGCGATCAAGGGCAACTGGAACTATCCGACCACGATCTGGGCAGGCCCAGGTCGGCTGGCAGAACTGCCGGCGGCCTGCCTGCGTACCGGCATCAAGAACCCGCTGATCGTCACCGACGCGGGACTGCTGGACAACCCGATGATCGCCACGGCGCGCAGCCTGGTCGGCGGCGGACTATTCGGCAACGTCAAAGGCAATCCCTCAAGCAGCCATGTCGAGGAAGGCCTTGCCGTATTCCGCGCCGGCCATCACGACGGCGTGGTTGCGATGGGTGGCGGCGCCGCACTCGACACCGGCAAGGTCATCGCGTTCATGTCCGGCCAGAGCCGGGCGCTGTGGGACTTCGAAGACATCGGCGACTGGTGGACCCGCGCTGACCCCGCCGGCATCGCACCGATCGTGGCGATTCCGACGACTGCCGGCACCGGCTCCGAAGTCGGTCGCGCCGGCGTGATCCTCAACGTCACCACCCACCAGAAGAAGATCATCTTCCATCCGAAGATGCTGCCGCAGGTCGTGATCCTGGATCCCGAACTCACCGTCGGCCTGCCGCGCGCCGTGACCGCGGCAACCGGCATCGACGCCTTCGTGCATTGCTTCGAAGCCTTCTGCGCGCCGGGCTTCCATCCGCTCGCAGACGGCATCGCGCTGGAAGGCATGCGACTGGTCGCAATCTACCTGCCGCGCGCCTGCGCTAACGGCAAGGACCTAGAGGCACGCGCGCAGATGCTCGCAGCCGCCTCGATGGGCGCCACCGCATTCCAGAAGGGGCTAGGCGGCGTACACGCGCTGGCCCACCCGGTCGGCTCCTGGTTCGATACCCATCACGGCCTGACCAATGCCGTGATACTGCCGTACGTCATGGCGTACAACCGCCATGCAATCGAGGATAAGTGCGCGCTGATCTCCCGCGCACTGGGGCTGCCGAACCCCGGCTACGAAGCCCTGTTCGCCTGGGTGCTGGCGTTGCGCCGCGAACTGGGTATTCCGCACACGCTCGCAGAGATCGGCGTCAGCATCGAGCAGGCGCACGTGATCGGCGCAGAGGCCGCGATCGATCCTTCGGCTGGCGGCAACCCCATCCCGGTCGACGCGGCGGCACTGGAGCGGATATTCCGTGGCGCTGTGCTCGGTCAGATGCCGGCGGCGGCCTGAGTCCATGGCGGCAGTGCGCCTGCTGGTCATCGACGGCAACGTCGCCGAGATCCGCGCCCGCCAGCAGGCGGCGCTGGGCTACGACTCCGGCAGCGGCTACGCTCGCGTACTCGGCGGGCTGTTGCCTGGCATCGTCTGCGACGTGATCCGCCCTGCTGACGGTGCGGCGCCGCTGCCCGACGGCATGAGCCTTGAGCAGTACGACGGCGTGACGATGACCGGCTCCGCACTGAACATCTATAACGGCGGTGAGCCGGTTGAGCGACAGGTCGAGGTGGCGCGTGCGGTGTTTGCCGCCGGCGTGCCGTTTTTCGGCAGCTGCTGGGGCCTGCAGGTCGCCGTCACCGCAGCTGGCGGCACGGTGCGGCGCAACCCGCGCGGTCGCGAGTTCGGGTTCGCGCGCCGGGTGCAGCTGACCGACGCCGGCAGGAGCCACCCGATGTACGCCGGCAAGCCCGCGGTATTCGAGGCGCCCACCATCCACCTCGACGAGGTGAGCGTGCTGCCCACGGGCACCACCGTGCTGGCCAGCAACGAGATCAGCCTGCAGGCGGCAACTTTCAGCTATCTACGTGGCAACTTCTGGGGCGTGCAGTACCACCCCGAGTACGACTACCTGGACATCGCCGCAGCCGCCGAACGCTATGGCACCCGCCTGGTAGAAGAAGGCCTGTTCAGCGACGATGCGTCGCTGGCGGCATATGCCGCGGACCTGCGCCGCCTGCAGGAAGCGCCGGCAGACGCCGCGTTGGCATGGAAACACGGACTGGGAGCGGCGATGACGGACCCTGCACTGCGGCTGGCGGAAATTCGCAACTGGCTCTTAGCCGAGGTACTGCCGCGCAGTGGCCGTCATGACTAAGGACACGCCGGCACTCGCGCGCACGCTCAGCGGACTGCACCTGTGGGGCATCGCAGTCGGCCTGGTGATTTCCGGCGAGTATTTCGGCTGGAGCTACGGCTGGGCGCAGGCCGGTACGCTGGGCTTTCTGGTCACGACCGCGTTCATCGCCTTGATGTACACGACGTTCATCTTCAGCTACACCGAACTGACCGCCTCGATTCCGCACGCCGGCGGCCCATTTGCCTACAGCTATCGCGCCTTCGGGCCCGTTGGCGGCTACCTCGCTGGTTTCGCGACGCTGGTCGAGTTCGTTTTCGCACCGCCCGCGATCGCGCTCGCCATCGGGGCATATCTCAACGTCCAGTTCCCCGGCCTGCCGGCACGCAGCGCCGCGGTAGGGGCGTACGTCGTGTTCATGGCACTGAACATTGCCGGCGTGACGATCGCGGCGACCTTCGAGCTGGTCGTGACCATCCTTGCGATTGCGGAACTGCTGGTGTTCATGGGCGTCGTCGCCGGCGGCTTTAGCTGGACGAACTTCGCCACGCACGGCTGGTCGGGGGCCGACACTCTCTCGTCGGCGTCGGTCGCAGGAATCTTTGCGGCGATCCCGTTCGCAATCTGGTTCTTCCTCGCCATCGAGGGAGCGGCGATGGCAGCGGAGGAAGCGCGCGACCCACGACGCACGATCCCACGCGCCTACATCGGCGGAATACTGACGCTGGTGGCACTCGCCTTCGGCACCATGATATTCGCCGGCGGCGTCGGCGACTGGCGGCAACTGGCCGACATCAACGACCCGCTGCCGCAGGCCATGAAGACCGTCGTCGGCGCACGCAGCGGCTGGCTGCACATGCTGGTTTGGATCGGGCTGCTCGGCCTGATCGCTTCGTTTCACGGCATTATCATAGGCTACTCGCGGCAGATCTACGCGCTTGCCCGCGCGGGCTTCCTGTGGCGCGTCCTCGCCCGCGTACATCCGCGCCTGCGCACGCCGCACCTGGCGATCCTCGCCGGCGGCGCCATCGGCATCGCGGCGATCTACTCCGACCAGGTCGTGACGATAGCCGGCCAGCCGCTGACGGCAAGCATCGTGACGATGTCGGCACTCGGCGCGATCGTCCTGTACATCATGAGCCTGCTGAGCCTGTTCCGGTTGCGCCGGCGCGAGCCGGGCCTAGACCGGCCGTTCCACACCCCCGCTTACCCGCTGTTCCCGCTGATTGCGCTGGCGATTGCGCTGGTGTCGCTGGTGGCTATCGTCTGGTACAACCCGCTGCTGTCAGCGATCTTCCTCGCCACCGGCCTCGTTGGTGCCGCCATCACGATGCTGCGCTTCCGACAGGGCAAGATCGTCGCCGACGAGGGTCTGCTCACGCCGGCCGCCGCCCCGAGTGACGGCCAGTCAGTCTCCCGGTAATCTAGGCCGTCGTCACCGCCGCCCCCCCGGCGAGTCGGTCGGCCGCGAAGGACATTTGCATGAAGCTTGCCCTCCCCCTCCTGCTGACCGTCTTGCTTGTCCTCGCGCTACCCGCGCGGGCTGACGATGCGAAGAAACTGCGCATCATCAGCTGGGCCGACTACGTCCCCGCCGAGGTGATCGCGGACTTCAAGAAGGAAACCGGGATCCAGGTCGAAGTCACGCTGTCGAACAACGAGGAGATGATCTCCAAGCTGCGCGCCACGGGCGGTGCCGGCTTCGACCTCGCCCAGCCGTCCCAGGACCGCATCGTCGGCGCCCAGCAGGAGTTCCGCATCTATCGGCCGATCGACCTGTCCAAGGTCAAGGCCGAGCAGTTCATGCCGGACCTGCTCGAAACGGTCAAGAAGAACGCCTCGATCGACGGCAAGCTGTACGGCCTGCCGTACGTATGGGGCGCAGAAGGTCTGGTGGTCAACAGCAAGAAGGCGAAGATCGCCGACTACGGGGACCTGTGCAAGGCGGACCTCAAGGGCAAGACCGCCGTGCGCCTGAAGCGGCCGACGCTGATGGCGTTCGCGCTGGCATCAGGCAAGGACCCGTTCGCTCTGTATGGCAACGTCAAGGCCTATAGCGCGCTGATGGAAGAGGTCGGCCGTACGCTGAGCGCCTGCAAGCCGAACTTCCGCTTCTTCTACGACAACAAGGACCAGCTGCTCAACGGCGTCCGCTCGGGCGAGATAGTGGCGGCCATGATGTGGGATTCGGGCGGCTGGAAGCTGGCGTCCGAGAACCCGGACATCCACTTCATCAACCCAAAGTCAGGCGCAATCGCCTGGCTCGACACCTACGCGCTACCGGCACGCGGCAAGAACGAGGCTGGCGCCTACGCCTGGATAAACTTCACGATGCGCCCGGCGATTGCCGCGAAGATCGCAAAATCGGTTGGCAACTTCAGCGCATCCAAAGGCGCCGATGTCCTCATGGACCCGAAGTTCAGGGCGCAGTTCGCCGCGTCCTTCCCGGACGGCTTCAAGAACATCAAGTGGTACCCGGCGATCCCGCCGGGCCTTGAGGAGATAGAAGGCCGCATACTGGATCGCATCAAGGCGGCCAATTGAACGCCACGACCGCCACCCCCGACCTCAAAGTCAGTAGCGCAGTCAAGCGCTTCGGCGATCACCTCGCCGTCGACGAGTTGTCGTTCAGCGTGGCCCGCGGCAGCTTCTTCTCTATTCTCGGGCCGTCCGGCTGCGGCAAGACGACACTGCTGCGGATGATCGCCGGCTTCATCCAGCCAGATGCGGGCGATATCCTCATCGGCGGCCGCAGCATGCGCGGCGTCGCGCCAAACCGCCGTCCGGTGAACATGGTGTTCCAGCAGCTGGCCCTGTTCCCGATGATGTCAGTGGGTGAGAACGTCGCGTTCGGCCTTGCCCGCCGCGGCGTTGGCCGCGCCGAGCGAACCGGAAAGGCCGCCGAGATGCTGGAGCGAGTCGGCCTCGGTGGCGCGGCGCGCAAGAAGGTGGACGAGCTCTCTGGCGGCCAGCGCCAGCGCGTGGCGATCGCCCGCAGCCTCGTGCTGGAGCCGACGCTGCTACTGCTCGACGAACCGCTGGGCGCGCTCGACCTGAAGCTGCGCGAGCACATGAAGATCGAGCTCAAGCAGCTGCAGGCCGCGTTCGGCACGACCTTCGTCTACATCACGCACGATCAGTCCGAGGCGCTGGTGCTGTCGGATCACGTCGGCGTCATGAACCATGGCCGCTTCGAGCAACTTGGCACGCCGCAGCAGCTTTACTACGAGCCTGCGACGCCGTTCGTGGCGGGATTCGTCGGCGCCAACAATCGCATTACAGGCAGGGCCCGCGCGCTCAACGGCTCTGTGGTTGAGGTGGCGACGGCGGACGGCTGGGTCATCCATGCCCGCGCCTCGACTCCGGTCAGCGTCGGTAGCGCCGTGGAGGCCTTCGTGCGACCGGAGGCCGCAACACTCGGACGCACGGCGGCCGAACTGCCCGCCGGCCAACCCAGTCACGCCGGCGAGGTCGAAAGCCTGCTGTTCGACGGCGCCAACTCCGCCGTGCTGCTGCGCGAGAGCGCGACGCGCTTCGAATTTCGAATCGCGCTGCCGCAGACGGGCCGCTACGCCGACCTCAAGGTAGGCGAGCGGATCCTGTTCAGCTTCGATCCGGACCGGGCGGTCTGCTTCCCCGCCGGGGTCAGTCATGGATGACACCGCAGGCCCCGCCTGGCAGCGCCGCCTGATGGTGGGCTTGCTGCTTGCGCCGGCACTGCTGTGGCTGTTCGCGCTGATCGTGCTGCCGCACGTCGACCTTGCGCTGCTGTCGTTACGCGAGCGCACCGCGCCGCGCGAGTACGTCACCAGCCTCGCCCAATACCGGACGTTCTTCGGCGAACCGCTCTATTGGCACATCTTTGTGCGTACGGCGGTGATGTCGCTCATTTCAACCTTGCTGACACTGCTGATCGCCTTCCCGATCGCCTGGACGATCGCGAAACTCGCCCGCGGACGCCTCGGCACGTTGCTGTTCATCGTCTGCCTGATCCCGTTCTGGGTCAGCGAGACGGTGCGCACCCTGGGCTGGATGATCCTGCTGCGAGAGTCCGGCGTACTGCCCGGCATCCTCGTCCACCTCGGCATCACTGCCGTGCCGGTCGAATTGCTGTACCACGACGCTACGATCCTGGTCGGCCTGGTCTATACCTCGCTGCTGTTCATGGTGGTCCCGCTGGTCAGCAGCCTGGAGAGCCTCGACAACTCACTGATCGAAGCGGCTTACGATCTTGGCGGCAACGGGCTGTCGATCCTGCGCCAGATCGTGATTCCACACGCCCTGCCGGGTATCACCGCCGGCTGCATCGTGGTGTTCATGCTCACCCTCGGCAACTACCTGACGCCCACGCTCCTCGGCGGCACCAGTTCGCAGTGGTTCACCGAGCAGATCTACACGCAGTTCATCACGCGCTTCAACTGGGAGCAGGGCGCCGCCTTCGGCTTCCTGCTGCTGGCGCTGTCGACCTCGATGGTATGGGTGGGGCTGAAACTCAGCGGCCAGCGGTTCTCCGACGTGATGCGTCGCACATGATTCCCTCACTGCCCCGCCCGGTCTGGCTGCGCGCAGGTACCGCGCTCTACCTCGTGGCATTCCTCATCTTCCTGTTCCTGCCGCTGGTGACCGTCGGGGTGTTTGCATTCAACGACGCGGCCTATCCCGCACCACCGTGGCACGGCTTCACGCTCGACTGGTTCATCGGTAACGCGGCAAAAGCTCGCACCGGGCTGTTCGGCGATGAGGAACTGCTCGGCAGCATCTGGACGAGCTTTGAGGTCGCCTGCGCGGTCACCGTACTGTCAGTCGTCATTGGCACGACCAATGCTTTTCTGATGGAGCGCGGCCGGTTCTGGGGCAAGCAGGCGCTGTCAGTGATGATGCTCGCGCCGTTGGTGATTCCTGGCGTCATCCTCGGCATTTCGATCCTCGCGTTCGCCAGCCGCGTCGCCGACGTACTGAACGACAGCTTCGGACTGGAGCTCGAGTTCCTGCGGCCGGGGCTGCCACTGGTCGTCCTCGGCCAGTTCTCCTACATCGCGGCGATCGCGACGCTGACCATCAGCGCTCGCCTCAAGCGTTTCGATCGCACGCTCGAAGAGGCGGCCTACAACCTCGGCGCGTCCCGTCCGGCGGTGCTGTGGACAATCACGCTGCCGTACCTGCGGCCAGCGCTGATCGGCTCGGCTGCGATCGCGTTCCTGATGTCTTTTGAGAACTTCAACACGACGTTGATGCTGGTCGGCGCGGACTCGCCGCTGACGATCATGATGTACGGCCGTATGCGCGAGGGCGCAACGCCCGTGCTCAACGCCGTCAGCCTGTTCCTGATGGTCGCCTCAGCCGTGCTTGCGCTGTCGCTGATGCGACGCAGCGAGCCGCGCTAGCGCTGATTCCCTGCGCGGGGCGCCCACAGGGCCCCACGCCTCTGCCGGTGCAGTCATGGAGGAGTGCCCGATGTTACGCAAGATCCTCGTCTGGATAGTCGCCCTCGCGGTCGCGCTGGTCGGTGGCGCCTACCTGCTGCCGCGCCACGTGCATGTTGAACGTGAAGTGCTGGTCGGCCGCCCACCGGCCGCCGTGTTTCCGCTGATCAACTCGCTGCACCGCTTCAACGAGTGGTCGCCGTGGAGCGGCCTCGATCCGACCATGAAGCTGCTCTACACCGGCCCCGAGGCGGGCGTCGGCGCGCACATGGCATGGGCCGGCAACAGCAAGGTCGGCAGCGGCAACGAAACCATCGTGGAATCGCTACCCGAGCAACGGGTGACGACAGCGCTCGACTTCGGCGCACAGGGCGCGGCGCAGGCGTCGCTGCTGCTGACACCTGCAGGTACCGGCACGCGGGTTGTCTGGACACTAGAGATGGATCTGGGCATGAGTCCGGTCGGACGCTACTTCGGGCTGTTCATGGATCACCTGATTGGCCCCGACTACGAGCGGGGCCTGCAGCGTCTGCGCGCGCTTGCAGAGTCCGTCCCCAACGACGCCGATAGCCTTGCACGCCGCCCCAACCCGTGAGCGAGCGATACTCTGTCTTCGGCAAGAGCCCTGCGTAGGGATCACGCGGCTGGAATGCCCAGCACCTTGAGGCCGGTCCCGCGCAGATCACGAGCTACGCCTAGTCGGGCCAACGGCCAGCGACGACTCAGGGCGGTCAGCGATGAGTTGAGGCGGCTCGACCAGCCAGCTCCGCGCTGGAACGCCGCGTCCCAGGCCTCCTGCAGCCCCTCCGGATCCTGAGCAGACGCATACTGAAACAGGGCTGCAGCCTGTTCCAGATCCTTGCGTGCCTTGGTGGCGAACTGCACGGTCCGCTCTGCATTCACGATTAGCTTGTGCACCCCATACCTGAGCGGATTTGGGATGCTGGCGACGACGTAGCGTCCGGCATCATCGAGCAGCACCGCCTGCGTCGGGTTTTCGAGCAGGTACTCCATGAACTTCAATGGCGTCGCTGTAACCGGCAACTTTGGCATTTTGCGGGGCCCCGATCCACGGCGATCCGCGGTCGTCAGGAAATCGATCTGAAAGTCCGGGTCGCCTTTAAGCGAGTACGTCGGTCCGAGATCTCCACCCATGGTGCTGGTAGGCAGAAACCCCGTTTCGAAAGTGGTAAGCGCATCGTGCAAATCAATAGGCGGCGCGTCAGGGAATGCTATGGAAACGTTCTGCCCCGGCAGGGCGAGATCCACGTCCATGGTGCGATCACCGCTGCGCCACTTCACACCGAGCATATTCGCGTAGCTGGAAAATGCGTGCGTGCCTACCAGCACGCCGCCGGAGCGGAAGAATCCATAGTCAGATATACGACGAATGACACGCAAATGCTTGCTGGTAAGCGTCGCTCCCCCATGAGCGGCATATGCACGGGCCAGCGGCGCGATGGGGCTAAGGCCTGCAGCGGCCGCCTTCAAGGCAATCAGCTGGCGTACCCGGTCGCTATCTGGGCCAACATAGATCTGCCTGACGGCGGCCCCCTCGCGGAACGAGAAGTACCAGTAAATCCTGCCCTTGACCGTCTTCCGAGCGAAGCTCCCGTCTATCTGCGCCACCGTGCGCGACAACGCCTCTGCAAGCGCCGCGTCCTGTAACTGCGCATAGGCGGTCTGAGCGGCGCTCGACAATTCAGAGTAGAGCATTTGTGCAATATACAACAATTTAAATTTTGTTGTATAACTTTTCCGTGCCCGCCCCGCGTATCCTGCGGGGCTGCACCCAAACCGCGCTCCTAAGCGGCGAGCGCACCCACCACCTCGGCGAACGCCCCCACCAACTGATCCACCTGCGCCACGGTGGTCGCCGGACACACCAGCATCATGTTGTGGAACGGCGCAATCAGGCAGCCGCGGTTCAGCAGTCCCAGATGAATCGCCTGCTCCAGCTCCGGCGCATGCGCGGCGATCGCCTCAGTACCGTTAGACAGCGGTCCAGGCGCACAAATGAATTCAACCCGGGCCCCGACGCGTGCGACATGCCACGCAAGGCGGTGACGCGCGATCGTGGCCTCGAGGCCGGCCGCAAGGCGCGCCGCCAGCCGTTCCATATGCGCGTAGGCCTCCTCCGTCATGACCTCCTCAAGGGTCGCGCGCATGGTCGCCATCGCGAGCGCGTTGGCGGACAGGGTGGTTCCCAGCCCGGAGTGGCCCGGTGCCTTGGTGCGGCGAATCTCATCCCAGCTTGCGGCGACCGCGTCACTGAAGCCCCACACGCTCGCAGGAATCCCCCCCGCGATCGGCTTGCCGACGACGAACAGGTCAGGCTCCAGGCCGTGGGCACGGGTGTAGCCGCCGGGCCCGGTGGAAATCGTATGGGTCTCATCGATCAGCAGCAGCGTGCCGGTCTCACGGGTCAGCCGCCGTAACGCGGCGTGATAGCCCGGCTGCGGTGACACCATGCAACAGTTGGTGAGCACCGGTTCGGTCATCACGCAGGCCACGTCGCGATGAGCAAGCTCACGCTGCAGCGCCGCCACGTCGTTGAACTCGACGATCCGGGTACCCTCGGTCAGGTCCGTGAACTGCCCGATCAGCCCCGGACGGTTGCGGGCGACCCCGTCGTGCAGTTCGACGTAGGACTCGTCTACCGCCCCGTGGTAGCAGCCATTCATGACTAGCACCTTCGGGCGGTTAGTGACCGCGCGCGCCACCCGCAGTGCAAAGCGATTAGCGTCGGAGGCAGTTGTCGCAACCTGCCAGTGCGGCAGCCCGAAGCGCTCCTGCAGCAGGTGACCAACCGCATAGGCATGCTCGGTCGGCAGCATGTAGGTAAAGCCGTGGCCGGTCTGCGCCCTAAGCGCACGCACCACCGCCGGCGGCGAATGCCCAAACATCGACCCGGTGTCGCCCAGACAGAAGTCAGCAAGCGTCACGCCGTCGGCATCGGTCAGCATCGCACCCTGGGCATCTCCGATGACCAGCGGAAACGGCAGCGGCCAGTCCAGCATCCAGTGCATGGGCACGCCAGCGTAGTAACTGCTCGCTCCCGCCGCCGCCAGGGCGCGGGAACGGGGGTGCGCGCTGACGTAGCGCGCACCCTCCCCAACCACGAACGCCGCAAGGCGTTCCTGGCCGATGCCCCGCAGGGTGTCAGGCATAGAAGTCGTACTCCTGCGGGAAGATCTCCTCGATCAGCTCCATGTACTCGCCGCGCTTGGTCTGACAGAAGACCTTCAGGAACTCCGCCGGGATGTACTGCGAGAGCAGCTTGCCGCTCTCCAGCCGATCCAGCGCTACGATCAGATCGCCGGGGAACTCCGCGTCGCCGCCCTCGCTCGCGCGGCCATCCACCGGTTCGGTCGCGGTGAGCTTGTGCTTAATACCGTGCAAGAGCCCCGCCAGGATCGCCGCCATCACCAGATGCGGACTTGCATCGGCGCCGGCGACGCGGTGCTCGACGCGCCGCGCCTGACCGTGGGCCGCAGGCACCCTGAACGCGACACTACGGTTGTTGTTCCCCCAGTCACGCGAGGTGGGCACGAACAGACCGAGATAGCGACGCTGCGCGTTGAAGTTTGGAGCGAACAGCGCGAACGAGTCGTACAGCATGGCCTGCATGCCGGCGATGCCCTGGCGCAGCAGCGTCTCGCCACCCTCGGCGCCAAAGCGATTCTTGCCCTTGTCGTCGACGATGCTGACGTGGATGTGCAGGCCATTGCCGGGCTGCGGCATGAACGGCTTGGCCATGAACGTCGCCTCCATGCCCATGGAGCGCGCCACGCCCTTGATCAGGCGCTTGAGCAGCACCGCCTGGTCGGCCGCCAGCAGCGGGTCGTCCAGATGCCGCAGGTTCACTTCGTATTGGCCAACGCCGTACTCGGCGACGCAACCGCACACCGGCAAACCCTGCAGGTGGGCCGCCTCGTTGACGCGCGTCAGAAAGACGGCATTGTCCTCAACCGCTTCCAGCGAGAGGTTGCCGGCGCGGCGCGGCGCGCTGCGGCCCGGCGGAGTTCCAACCGAGATCGCGCCATTGTCGGCACGACGCGGATCAATCAGGTAAAACTCGAGTTCGCAGGCGACCACGGGGTTCAGGCCAGCGGCTCGGCACTGTGCGACGACGTCGCGCAGAATGACACGTGGATCAAACCAGTGTTCCTTGGCGTGGTGCACGTCCAGCATCTGACACAGCACCTGGGCTGTAGGAGTGGACGCCCACGGCGAGCGGCACAACGTGCCGGCCAGCGGGAACGCATTGCCATCGGGATCGCCATCGGCCTTGCCGAGGCCGCCGGCGTTATGCCCAAGTCCGCGGCAGTCGGCGACCAGCGCCGAGGCGGAGAACTGCGCGCCATCTTCGTACAACTTGTTCCCGTCAGCAGCCTCGAGGCGCTTGCCCGAGAGCGCGCCGTTCACATCGATGATGAACGCGTCGATTGCCTTCAGGTCCGGGTTGGCGGCGTGAAACGCCTGCCATTCGCTCAGAGGAGCGGACTTGACTGATTTTCCATCATGCATGATTACCTCTACTCATTGACTGGCTCAGAGACGATCCCTGAGCGCATAAAAAAGCATCGCTGCTACCAGCGTCGGGCCGCGCAGCGCGGGGCCACCGGGGAAGGCGGGCACCGGCACCCGGCCGAGAAGCTCGAACGCGTCACGCTCGCCACACAACGCATCGGCAACCGCCTTGCCCGTATAGGGTGCGAGCAAGACGCCCAGACCCGAGAAGCCGCTGGCGTTGATGAAGCCTGGACCCAGCTCGCGCACCCACGGCATACGGGTCGGCGTGATGCCGAGCGTACCGCCCCAGGCATAGTCGATCTTCGCGCGCGCGAGCTGCGGGAATATCCCGAGCATGTGCGGCCGAACGAAAGCCGCGATGTCGCGCGGGAAGCGATAGGTGTAGTTCTCGCCGCCGCCGAACAGCAAGCGGTCGTCGGGCGTCACCCGGAAGTAGTTGACGACAAAGCGCGAGTCAGCCACCGCACAGCCGTTGGGAATCAGCCGCCGCGCCTCCGCCCCCAGCGGCTCGGTGACAGCGACGTAGTTGTTGATCGGCATCACATGCCGCTCGACCGCCGGCGCGAGGCGCCGCAGGTAGCCGTTGCAGGCCATTACCACACGATTGGCGATGAGCTCGCCACGCGAGGTCGAGACGCGATAGCCGCCGTCGAGGCGGGCGATGTCCGTCACCTCGACCTGTTCGTGCAGGCGCGCGCCGTGACTCAACGCAGCGCGGGCAATGCCGAGCGCAAAGTCGAGTGCATGCAGGTGCCCGCCGCGACTGTCGAAGGTGCCGCAGTGATAGTCACGTGTGGCCACCATGGCTGCCATCTCGTCGCGTTCGACAAAGCGCAACGCCTCGTAACCGTAGCTGCCACGCATGAAGTCAACGTGGCGACGGGTCTCGGCCTCGAAACGAGCGCGGTGATTGGCGTGCAGCAAGCCGTCGCGGTAGTCGCACTGGATGCCGTAGGTGGAAATCAGCCAGTCGAGATGCTCGCGCGCGCCCAGTGCGTAGGCCCAGTGACGCCGCGCATCTTCGACTCCGAGGTGCGCTTCCAGCCAATGCTGGTCGCGGCGCACCCCCACGTGGACCTGCCCGCCGTTGCGCCCAGAGGCGCCCCAGCCGAGCAGCGACTGCTCCAGCAGCACCACATCGACCCCGCGCCGCGCCAGATGCAGGGCCGTTGAAAGTCCGGCGTAACCGCCCCCGATGACGCAGACGTCTGCGCGCGCGGGTCCGGCAAACTCCGTGGTAGTGACATGCTCACGGCACGTCGCGGCGTAATACGACGGGGCGTGGCTGGCAGTCGGGGTCAGGGCATCGGGGAAATGACGCGCCATACTCAAGCTCCCGGCGCGAAGCCGCTCTTGCCGATCAGGCCCATGCCGTCGCGGATATCGGCGAGGATCGCGCGCTTGAGGCGCGTCGCACTGCCGTCACTGATCGCCTTTATCGCGAGCTGGTGCTGGTCTACCAGGCCCGAGGTACCGAAGCGCCCGTAGACGACACGCATGTAGGGCCCGAACTGCAGCCACAGCGTCTCAATCAACTGCGTCATCGTCGGCCGCGGCTGGGCGCGGTAGATCAGGAAGTGGAATTCGAAATTTCGCTCCATATAGGCTTCGACGTCGCCGCTCTTGAGCGCGACGCCGAGCGCATCATCGACCACCCGCAGCCGCTTCAGCCGCGCCGCGTCGATGTGCTTGACGGCCGCTGCGGCCGCCTCCGGCTCCAGGAGCTCCCGGCAGCGCAACAGGTCGCGGAACCGGCCCTCGGTCATCGCCGGCACGACGATGCGGCGCTTGGAACGAATCTCGACCGCGCCTTCAGCGGCCAGCCGGCTCACCGCCTCGCGCACCGGCATCTGGCTGACGCCCAGTTCCTGCGCCAAGCTGCGCGTCGACAGCAGCGTGCCTGGCATCACCTTGCCGGTCACGAAGCGACGGCGCAGCTCGTCGTGCACGCCAGCACGCAGCAGGCCGTCAGCCGGTGTGATGAGAGCGGTCGAGGTCAACGGAGCATCTCAACCCACCGAGGGCAGGGCGCGCAGCTGCGGCTCAGCCTCATCGAGCGCCGCGGCAATGATGCCGACCAGACGGTCGATCTCGGCATGCGTGATGATCAGTGGCGGACAGAACACAATCGTGTCGCGGATCGCGCGGACCATCAGCCCGCTGCGGATGCAGATGTCGCGGACCATGGGACCGGCTGTTCCTTCCTTGCCGCCGAAGCGTTCGTTCGTGTCCTTGCGGGAGACGATCTCGATGCCGCCGATCAGGCCGAGGCTGCGCGCTTCGCCAACCAGCCGATGCGAGCGCACGCGGTCGAGCGCCTTCGCCAGATACGGCGCGGTGTCCTCGGCGGTACGCTCGACCAGCTTTTCGCGGGTCAGGATCTCGATATTCTTGAGTGCGACGGCAGCACAGGTCGGATGACCGGAATAGGTGTAGCCGTGGACGAACTCGCCGCCCTCTCGCAGCGTGTCGACGATCGACGAGGAAACCGCGGTCGCGGAAATCGGCAGGTAGCCGGAGGACAGGCCCTTGGCCATCGAGACGATGTCCGGGCGCACGCCGAAGTGCTGGAAGCCGAACCACTTGCCCAGACGCCCGAAGCCACAGATGACCTCGTCGCTGACGAACAGAACGCCGTACTTGCGGCAGATCGCCTCGATGCGTTGCCAGTAACCCGGCGGCGGAATGATCACGCCACCCGCCCCCTGCACCGGCTCGCCGATAAAGGCCGCGACGTTGTGCGGACCGACGTGCAGGATCCGCTCCTCCAGCGCAGCGGCGGCGCGCGCCGCGAACTGCTCGGGATCCTCGCCGAACGCGTCACCGAACAGGTACGGCTGCATGATGTGCTCGATGCCCGGGATCGGCAGCCCACCCTGCTCGTGCATGGCACGCATGCCGCCCAGGCTCGCACCAGCGACGGTCGAGCCGTGGTAGCCGTTCCAGCGGCCGATGATGATGTTGCGGTAGGGCTGGCCGCGCACGGCCCAGTAGTGGCGAACGAGCCGCAGCACGGTGTCATTGGCCTCGGAGCCGGAGGAGTTGAAGAAGACATGGCTGAGGCCATTGCCTAGACGCTCGGAAATCGCCGCGGCCAGACGCACGGCCGGCGCACTGGCGGTCTTGAAGAAGGTGTTGTAGTACGGCAGCTCCAGCATCTGCGCGTGCGCGGCATCGGCGAGTTCGCGACGCCCGTAGCCGGCGTTGACGCACCACAGGCCCGCCATGCCATCGAGGATCGCGTTGCCTTCGGCGTCGTGGATCGTACAGCCCTCGGCACGGGTGATGATGCGGCTACCGCCGAGACGGGCCTGCAAGGCGTAGTCGGTCTGGCCAGGCAAATGATGGGCGACGTCGAGGCGCTTGAGCTCGGCAAGTTCGGCGGCAGGCAGCTTTCCAGAAATCATGGCGAATCCTCAGGGCTGGGGGGCGCCTCGTCAGGCACCCAGAAGTTCGTAAACGGCGCGGTGCGCCTGTTCGATGGCGACGTCGGTGTAGGCACCGGCACCGGCGTCGGAATTGGCGATAGCGATGCGGCCGAACCGGGCGCGTCCACGGACGTAGGCACGCTCCGCCTCCGGCAGGTCGGCGTCGTACAGAGGGTTGTTCTCGGGCGCGTAACCGTGCGGCCAGCGATTGACGGTAATCGCGGCAATGTCTGCCGCCGGATCGAAGCCGCCGCCCGCCAGGGTCCGCGCCAGCTGCTCGCGAATGTTCCGCTCGATCACCTCGAACGGCGTCGCATACAGCTCAGCGCGTCCGATCTTGTTCTGCTCGCGCTCGGTGAAGCCGGGCATGCAAGGCGTGCGAGTCATCCAGATCAGGTTCGGCTCGTCGGGACTCTTCGGGCTAAGGTAGTCGCCGATATCGACCGTGCCGTTGAGGCGCGACGTCGAGAAATAACCGCCAGGCGAGTAAATGCTGTGCGTGCCGAGCTTGGCGAACGCGCGCCAGTGATGCAGTGCGACACTGGTGTAGATCAGCGGCGTCTCGACGGCCTCGTGCAGCGCCGACTTCTGGGCCGCCGGCAGCTCCGGCACCAGATACGGGATGATTGCGTTGTAGCAGGCGAGCACGCAGTGCTTCGCCCGCACGCCGAGCGCGCGACCATCGCGCATGTAGCTGACGCGTACCTGACTTGCGGACGACGGCGCGCCGTCGTGATGCACACCGACGACGGTGCTGGACAGACGCAGCCGCACCGGCTCGCCATCGCGGTCCAGACGGCGATAGTCAACCCGGGCGGTGATCAGACTCTCTATGGAGGAGCCCGGCACCGCGGCAGGAATCAGGCGTCGCACCAGGCCGCGCGCAACCGTCGCGCTGCCGTCAGGAAAATGCAGGAAGACCGAGCCACCCGTGTCGGCGAAACCCGCCGGCGTATATCCCATCCCCGCAATCGACCCGGGCGCGAGGTTCAGACCCTTGAAGCCGGGCATGTCCACGCCCCAGCAATCCAGTGCCGAGATCGCGTCGATGCCTACGCCCCACCAGCCCTTGGTGCGGGACTGGTACAGCTCAAGTACCGCAGGATCGACCTTGACCAGGTCCTTCAGATAATCGCGGTAGCTCATCTTGAGCAAGCGCGCCTTCTTCTGCGCAGAGGTCAGCCCCGGCAGGTAGTCGACATGCGCAGTCTCGACACGCTCGACGTCGCGCCTGGCAGCCTCCGACAGCGGCGTGCCCTGCAGGAACTCCGCCCAGGGACGCTCGCCGTAGCCCACCGCCAGATGATCGGCCCCGAACGTCTCCTGATCGAAGAACACGCTCTGCTTGAGGCCCAGACTGGCGTAGAAATCTTTCTTCTGCGTACTCGCGGCAAGCGCCGGCGCATCAATGCCAATCGCGCGCAGCACGCCATCAGCAACATCGCTGTACGGCCGGGGACTTTCGATCGCGTAAGTACCGCCGTTGAGCAGCCGTACCTGACCGTCGATCTCGAACTCATTGCGCTTGGCGTGGCCGCCGAAGTCGTCGTGGTTGTCGAGCAGCAGCACACGGGCGTCCGGACGCTCAGTGCGATAAAAATGCGCCGCTGCCAGTCCGCTGATACCGGCGCCGACGATCACAAGGTCGTACTCTTCGCCCAGCTCCAGTGGCGCCGGCAGTCGATGTCCGTCACGCAGCAGGTGCGCAGTCTCGAACGAGCCGAGGTGACTGCCGCGCAGGCCGGTCAGTCGCGGCGGGTAATAGCCCGGCAGGTCCTGCGCGGCGACCCGCAGCGGCGGCGTGCGATGACCGCAGCCTGCCAGCAACGGCGCGGCCGCAAAGCCAGCTCCTGCAAGCGCCGCTCCTTGCATGAAATCGCGCCGGGTAATCGGGCGGTCCATGCCAAGGTCACGATCGGACGGCGGACGGCGGCGATCTCGCGGCATGCTTGCCCCTGCTCTAGTTAGTTGTTGTCCCGGCCGATGGCCTGGACGGGCAGTTGCCGGCTCTAAGCCGCCAACGCCATGCTGTGGTTGCCGCCACACGCTACCCGGCCGGGCTGGCGGCGTCAAGAATCTGCGATCTCAGATGAGCAAGCACTATCCTTGTTGCGAAGCAGCAACGATTATTTCGGCCGCCGCAGCGAAATTGCGTTTGATAAACGACGGCGCTATGGTGGGATCACACCGACGATTTAGAGCCGCAGGGATGCCGGCGCAAGACCTAGCCAAATGAAGGGGATATTGATGCGATCAGGAAACGCGTTGCACGGGCTGCTGTTGGCTCGCAAGGCCGGACTCACCGTTGGAATGGCCGTCGCCACGAGCCTTTCACTGGCCGCCGCCGGAGCCGTCGCGCAGACCGCCCCGGCCCCCGAGCGGACCGCCGCCCCCCAGCTCGAGGAAATCGTCGTCACGGCAACGCGCCATGAAGAGTCCCTGAGCAAGGTGGCCATCAGCGTCACGGCAATCACCTCCGAGGGACTGGACCTGCGCGGCATCAAGGACATTCAGGACATTGCGCGCTTCACGCCGGGCATCAGCATCGACAACTCCGGCACCGCCAATATCTCGATTCGTGGCATCGCCTCCTCAGGCGGCGCCGGCACCACCGGCATCTACATCGACGACACACCGATCCAGATGCGTGCGATTGCGTTCAACCCGGACGAGTCGCTGCCGAAGTCCTTCGACATCGAGCGCGTCGAGGTCCTGCGCGGCCCGCAGGGCACCTTGTTCGGCGCAGGCTCCGAGGGCGGCACGGTTCGCTACATCACCACCCAGCCTAGCCTGACGAAGAACTCCGTCTACGGCCGGGGCGAGCTGTCGTTTACGCCCGGCGGGGAGCCGAGCTACGAGGCGGGCGTCGCCGCCGGCGGTCCGCTGATCGACGGCAAGCTCGGCGCCCGCATCACCGTCTGGACGCGCCGTGACGGCGGCTGGATCGACCGCGTCGACGCGACCGATCCGACCGTGATGCTAGACAAGCATTCGAACCACACCGAAACCTCGCTGGTGCGCCTCGCCGCAGTCTGGGCGCCGAATGATCGCTGGACGCTCACCCCGAGCATCTACTTCCAGGACCGCAAGACCAACGACGTCTCGAACTACTGGCCGTTGTACTCGGACCCCGCGTCGCACCGCTTCGTCAGCGCCAATCCAACTGGACGGGCGACGCCTGACACGTTCTACCTGCCGGCGCTGAAGGTCGAGGGCGACTTCGGCTCGGTCAAGTTCATCTCCAGCACGTCGTACTACCACCGCAAGGAAACAACCGGCTACGACGGCACGATGTACAACCTCGGCTTCTACCAGTCGCTGTTCATGAATCAGGGGTTCTACAGTTCAGTAGATCCGGCGCCGGACTTCCCGCTGTTCCTCGACAACACCGGCGTCCACCTCGGCGGCTCACCCGGCTACCGCGCACCCGCAACTGTAGACAACGGTCAGCAGAATTTTGCGCAGGAGTTCCGCCTGCAGTCCACGGATCCGAACGCAAAGCTCGTCTGGACGGCTGGGCTGTTCTACAGCTCCAACCGGCAGGCCTACCTTGAGCAGCTGCATGATCCCGGCCTGAATGCGCTGCTCGCGGCGTATTACCCGGCTGCCGGCATCAGTGCACCAGAGGGCGGCAACTACATCCTCGACGCGTTCGGCGCCAACAATGGCAGCAACCCGGATCCCTCCCTGGCCGTGCCGATGCCGCTGGTCACAGGTATCGATCCGAACAGCTCCTACTTCCTGCGCACGCGCGCAAAAGACGAGCAGTTCGCCATCTATGGCGAGAGCAGCTACGCGCTCACCGACACGTTAAAAGCCGTGGTCGGCGCACGCTTCGCCAAGGTGAAGTATTCCTTCGACACGGTCACCGGCGGGGCGCAGCTGTTCGGCCCTGATGTCTGGCTGTCGGGCAGCCACGCGGAAAACGTCTTCACGCCGAAGCTCGGTCTGTCGTATCAGCACGACCCGAACAACCTGTACTACGCCACCTACTCCAAGGGCTTCCGGCCGGGCGGCGCGAACAATCCGGTCCCGCAGGTCGCCTGCGCCGGCGACTTCGAAAGCTTCGGCATCAGCGAATCCCCCGCGACCTATAACTCGGACACGGTCCAAAGCTATGAGGTCGGCTCGAAGAACAACTTCGACAACCGGATCCGCATTGCGACCAGCATCTACTACATCAAGTGGCACGACATCCAACAGACCGTGCTGCCACCGATCTGCCAGATCTCGTGGATCCAGAACCTCGGCGAGGCGGTTGCCAAGGGCGCCGACATCCAGGCGGAGTTCGCCGTCACCGACAACTTCACCGCGGAACTGGCGGCCGGTTACACCGACTCGCGCTACACGAAGGACAGCTTCGTCGGTCCCATTCATGTCATCACCAACCCCGACGGCAGCACCAGCCCCATGCCGCCCGTCGCCGCATCGGGCAATGCGATTGCAGGTCAAGGTGGGCAGCCGGGCTCGCCGGCGACGGTCTCGCTCGGCCTCCAGTACCGGTTTACCGCGTTCGGGCACGAGTCGTACGTGCGCGGCGACTATCAGTACCAGGGCAAGGGCAAGTGGCTGGCGCCCGGACAGGATCCGACCACGGCTCAGTTCGACGACGCGAACTACATGCTGCCTGCGACCAACTTCGTGACGGCGCGCTGGGGCATGACGTTTGGCGACTGGCAGGTGGCAGCGTTCGTCGACAACCTGTTCGACTCGCGCACGGCCACCAACTACAACTACTCGATCAATCCAGGCACAGCGCCGGAGGGCGTGAACTCCTCCACCACCCGACTTGAGCGCAACTGGACGTTCCGGCCGCGCACGGTAGGCCTGACCTTCACCTACCGCCGCTGACGAACGACGGTCCGGACTGCGGCAACGCGGTCCGGGCCTTCCGCCCACTAGCGCGATCGGTAGACCGCCTCGAAGCGCAGCCTGGCCACGAGGCCGCAGTCGTTTGGCGCGTATTGCAACGCCCAGTCCCCCGCCTCGCCACTCAACACATCGCCGCCCGGCGCACGCGCAATGTGAAACGGCTCGGCGATCTGCTTCGCCCAGACGGACACCGGCACATTGCGGTAGGCCCCAGGCGCGCCTGGCGCCTGACCGGCGGCCGGCCGGTATTTGGCATCAAACCGTTCGCGCGATACGCACCAGCGATCACCGGTAGAGCCGCTGACAAGCGCATCGCCGGCGACATAGTGGTTAGGGCCCACCGCGCTCATCACAAGCCCGGCCACAGCTGCGAACTCAACCTCCACGACCTCATCCTTGACGACGCAGATCGCGAGTGGATCGCGGGCAAGATCGGGGCAACCCAGTTCGAGCATTAGAGGAACCTCACCAGCAATCCCAGCGGAACGTGACGCATCAGCATCGAGATGACTGCCCATGGCCAGCGCGGCACGAACACGCGCGGCCGCTCGCTCTCGATCGCCTTGAACAGCGCGCGGCAGCCGGTCAGGGTATCGACCAGGAACGGGCGCTTGCGGGCGCTGGAGCTGATATCTGACTCGATGTAGCCAGGATAGATCGCGCTGACCCAAATCTGCGTATTCCAAAGCTCCGCCCGGATGCCCTCGGTCAGCGACGCCAGCCCCGCCTTGGTGGCGGCATAGACCGTCTGCGCACGCGGCAAGCCGCGGATCGCGGCCACTGAGCTGATCGTCACCAGGTGCCCCGCACCCGCGGCGCGGAAGATCTCGACCGCCGCCTCACACTGCGCGAGGGCGGCGACGAAGTTGGTCTCTGCGGTCGCGCGGTTGGCGGCGAAGCCGCCGGTCCCGACCGGCACGCAGCCGCCAATGCCGGCGTTGACGATGATCCGGTCCAGCCCACCGAGCTCGTCACGCAGCTCGCGGAAGACTGCGAACACGCGCGCATGGTCGTTGACGTCCAGCGCACGGATCACGACCCGGACACCGGGATAGCTCGCCTTGATCTGCGCCTGCAGCAGCTCGAGCAGCTCGACGCGACGCGCGCACAACGCAAGGTCGCGGCCACGCGCCGCGAACTCAAGCGCCATGCCACGCCCAAGTCCCGTGCTCGCGCCAGTGATCAGGATGCGCTGGCGCATGCAGCCCCGCTCAGCGGGATGCTCCGCCCTTGTAGACGACGCCACCCTTCATCACGAATGACACCGACTGCAGCGTTGTGACATCCGCAAGCGGATCGCCATCGACCGCCACCAGATCGCCGTAACGACCCACCGCGATCGCGCCGACGTCGGCAGAGCGTCCCAGCGCCTCGGCGGCCGTGACGGTCGCCGCGCGCAGCGCCTGCATCGGCGTCATGCCCCAGGCCACCATCGTCGCAAATTGCTTGGCATTGTCGCCGTTCGGGTAGACACCGCCATCGGTGCCGAACACCATCTTCACGCCCGCAGCGGTCGCGGCCTTGAACGTCTCGCGCTGCTGGCGACCGATCAACCGCTCCTTCTCCAGCGACTCCTTGAACGTGCCGTTCTTCTCGCCCTCAGCGAGGATGTAGTCGTCATCGTAGATGTCCATCGAGAAGTACGCGCCATGCTGCTTGGCGAGCAGGAACGACTCCTCGTCGGCGAGGCTGGCGTGCTCGATCGTGTCGACGCCGGCACGCAGCGCGTCCTTGATGCCAGCCGCGCCATGGGCGTGCACGGCGACCTTCAGACCCAGCCGATGGGCCTCCTCGACCAGCGCCGTCATCTCCACCAGCGAGTACTGCTGACCACCGACCGAGTCGGTCTTCGAGAACACACCACCGGTACCGCAGAACTTGATCACCTCGGCGCCATACTTGCGCAGCATCCGCACCGTCGCGCGGATCGCATCGGGACCGTCCGCAACCGCCGGCGTCGGTACCTTCACCGACGGCGGGAACTCGGTCGCGTCGCAGTGACCGCCAGTCGCCCCGATCGCGTAGGTGGCCGGCACGAGCCGCGGGCCGGGCACGTAACCGCCCTCGATGCCCTGCTTGAGCGCCACGTCATCAAAGTTGGAGGAGCCGACATTGCGCACGGTCGTGAAGCCCGCCTCGAGCGTCTTCTTCGCGTTCGCAACGCCGACCACAGTCCAGAAGTTGTCGGTGTACTCCAGACCGCGATAACCGCCCAGCGCCGGATCGATGGTCAGGTGCACGTGCATGTCGATCAAACCCGGCAGCAGGGTCTGGCCTGGCAGCTCGACGCGGCGCGCGCCAGCCGGTATCGGCGCGCCCTGTGCCGTGATCGCCACGATCCGGCCGTCGGTGATCGTAAGCTGGGGCTTGTCGATGACACGGCTCGCGAGCACGTCGATCATCCGCGCGGCGGTCACGACGACCGTATCGGCCTGGGCGACGGTGCATCCGGCCAGGGACAGCACTATGCCGGCAACTACTCGTTTCATCGTCAACTCCTGTCCAACAGTGGGACTCATCTCAGGGGGCACGCCCGCACAGCCCGACAGTGGGCCGGGCGGCGACCAGCATACTCAGCGTAGAGCGGTCGTGCCCTGCTCGCGCGCGAGGGTGTCGCGCACCTGCTCGAGCGCCGCAATGATCTGGGCCGGCTCCTGCGCGCCGGACAGTGCCCAGCGGCCGGCGAGCACGAAGAAGGGCACGCCGCTGATGCCCAGCTCGCGGCCGACCGCCTCATCGGCCTCAACCTCGGCGAAGCCCTCGCGGGCAGCCAGGCGCGTACGCAGCGCAGCACCGTCCAGACCCGCGCCGCTAGCCGCGCCAGCCAATACGTCGAGCTCGCCAATGTCCTCGCCCCGCTCGAAGTAGGCCGCGAAAATCGCCTCGACGACCGCATCGGCATGCTCGCCCGCCAGCGCCACCAGTGCATGCGCGGCGCGCGTGTTCGGCACCCGCGCGATCTGGCCAAAGCGAAACGCAATCCCCACCTCGCCTCCCAGCTCCACCAGCTTCGCCTGCGCGGCGGCGAAACGCGCCGAGTCGCCAAACTTGGCCGCGATGTAGGTCGCGCGGTCGGCGCCTTCGGGCGGCAGGTCGGGATTGAGCTCGAACGGCTTCCAGCGCACCGTGGCCACGAGGTCCGGCCGCATGCGTAGCGCCGCTTCGAGACGGCGCTTGCCGAGGTAGCACCACGGACAGACGGCGTCTGAATAGATATCGATGGCAATGGGCTTGCTCATGGCCAGAGACTAGCGCACGGCCGACCCATGCAGCCAGCCGCGCGTCATCATGCGCTCACGACCGGGGCGACACGCGCGCCAGAGGCGCGCTCGAACGCCCGGCCGACCTGCAGCAGCAGGCCGTCGCGACCGCGGGGCGCGACCAGCACGAGCCCGATAGGCAGCCCACGAATCATGCCGGCCGGCACCGTCAGGCTCGGGTAGCCGGCGATCGCCGCGGCCGACGCAATAGCCGGCCAGCCGCCGTCTCCCGGGCGATCCCCCCAGACAGCGTCGATCAGATCGGCAGGTCCGCTGCCTGGCGCTATCAGCACCTCGACGCCCTGCTGCGCGAACAAGGCGGCAAGGCCCTCGCGATCGGCGTTCCGCTCGAGGGTCTGCAGCGCGTCGAGGTACAGCTGGTCGGTCAATGGTCCGCGGGCCGCCGCCATCTCGAACACCTCCTGGCCGAACACCGCCAGCTCCTCGCGCGCGTGCGCACGATTGAATTCAATCAGTTGCTTAAGACTACGAGCGGCGCCGAACGCGGGGTCCAGCGCGGCGAGGTAGCTGTCGATCGCTGCCTTGAACTCGTACTGCATCGCGGTATTCTCAGCCTCATCGGTCTCACCGAGCGCCTGCGGCAGCTCCAGATCGATCAGCACAGCACCTTCGGCAAGCAACGCTGCGCGCGCTGCGCCATAGACACGCGCCGCCTCGGGATGCGCGCCGCGCGACGGCGGCAGCGCGCCGATGCGCACGCCTTGCAATCGGAATGCCTCCAGATCAGCGCCCTGCTTGCCATAGCCCAGCGGCTTGTCGGCGATCACCGTGGCGAGCGCTGCGACGTCGGCGACGCAGCGGCCGATCGGACCGGCCGTGTCCTGGCGTGGCGATAGCGGCACGATGCCGGCGCCGCTGACGAGCCCGGCGGTGGGCTTGAGCCCGACCACCCCATTGAGAGAGGACGGCGCCAACACCGAGCCGTCAGTCTCGGAACCGATCGCCGCCGCGCAGAAACTGGCGGCAGTGGCAACGGCGGAGCCCGCACTGGAGCCGGAAGGGTTGCGTTGCCGGTCATAGGCATTACGGGTCTGACCTCCCACGCCGCTCCAACCGCTGCACGAATGCGTCGAACGGCCGTTGGCCCACTCGCTCAGGTTCGCCTTGCCCAGCACCAGCGCACCGGCCGCGCGCAGTCGCGCAACCAGCACAGCATCCTGCCGATGGAACGCGCGCGCGAGCGCCAGTGAACCGGCAGTCGTCGCCATCCGATCGGCAGTGGCGATATTGTCCTTGATCAGCAACGGCAGCCCGTGCAGCGGCCCGCGCACGCGACCGGCACGACGCTCCGCGTCCAGCGCACGCGCAGCATCGAGCACATCGGGGCTGATGGCCAGCACCGAGCGATACGCAGGTCCGGCGTGGTCGTAACGCTCGATCCTGTTCAGGTATGCGCGCACCAGCCCCTCGGCGCTGGTGACGCCTGCCGCCTGAGCCGCGGCAAGCACCGCGAACGAGGCCTCGACGGGCGAATACTTGCCGCCAGCGTTGCTGGCAACGCTGGCACTGGCGGCACCTGCCCCGGTCGCCGCCAGAGTCGCTACTGTCTGCATGAAGCGTCTGCGATCCATATGGCCCCCGGCCCGCGCACCGCGCGGCGTATCGCCGGCAGGCTGCCGACCGAGAGATTGTCTGACCTTTGGGGCGCCGACGCGAGCACTGCGATCTGCTGGCGCAGATCACGACCGAGGCCTACGGACGTGAGTGGCTCAAAGTGAGGCACAAGCAACCGGCGCGCTTTCCCAGCACGCAGGCAACGGAAGCGCAGGGACGCGCTGACCCCGCTGCGACAGTTGCGCCAGCACAAGGAGCTGCGGCCAAGTGTTTAGGGCTCATGCCGCGCTCGTTGCCGGGCTGCAGTGGATCGCTCGATATCTGTACGAACTGGGCAATTTCTCGCGTACGCCGCAGCAGGTGGCCCCAGTAAAATCGCGCCAATGCCCAAGACTCCAGTCCCGACCGTGACCCGCACGCTGCGCTTCAAGTTGCGCCGCGAGTCCTATCCGTGGCTTGAGCCTTCGAAATTCGTGAATACGTATCAGACTATCGTCGTGGGCGATGTGATCC
>CAIYLH010000099.1 GCA_903927005.1 uncultured Pseudomonadota bacterium | reverse complement strand
CGGCCGTACAAGCCAAAGCTCGCCGGGAACGGCGGCTTGAAACGCGGCTTGCCGGGCTTGCCCTCAAGCGACTCCAGCAGTGCGGTTTCCTCTCCACAGATGTACGCGCCGGCACCGGCCACCGCATACAACTCGAAGTCGTAACCCGAACCGAGGATGTTGTTGCCAAGCAGACCCGCGGCATAGGCCTCGCGGACCGCCGCCTCGAAGCGCGGGAACGGCTCGGCGAGGAACTCGCCACGAATATAGTTGTAGCCCGCGGTCGCGCCCATCGCGTAACCGCCGATCGCCATGCCCTCGACGACCGAATGCGGGTTGAAACGCAGGATGTCCCGATCGTGGCAGGTGCCAGGCTCGGACTCGTCGGAGTTGCAGACGGCGTACTTGGGACCCGGCACGCCGCGCGGCATGAAGCTCCACTTCAGCCCCGTCGGGAAGCCCGCACCACCGCGGCCGCGCAGGCCCGAGGCCTTCACCTCCTCGATGATCTGCTCGGGCGGGGTCTTTTCGCGCAGGATCTTTTCCCACGCCTGATAGCCGCCGATGCTGCGGTACGCGGACAGCGTCCAGCTCTCGGGCAGGCCGAGCGGCTCGAATACGACCTGGTTCATCACACGCGACATGCGGGGCTCACTTCAGGCTGTCGAACACTTGATCGACCTTCTCGGGCGTCAGATGCTCGTAGTAGACGTGGTCAATCATCATCATCGGCGCGTTGTTGCAGGCGGCGAGGCACTCTTCCTCACGCTTGAGGTAGAACTTGCCGTCCGGCGTACTCTCGCCGATCTTGATGCCGAGCTTCTTCTGAATGTAGTCAACGATCTGTTCCGAGCCACACAACATGCAGGAAATGTTGGTGCAGATCGATACGTGGATGCGACCGACGGGCTTGGTCTCGAACATCGAGTAGAACGCCGCGACCTCGTAGATCTGGATCGGCGGCAAGCCGAGGTAGGCAGCGACCGCATCCATCAGTTCAGTCGTCAGATGACCATTATTCTGGTGCTGCGCGGCGCGCAACGCCGCAAGCGACGCCGAACGCTGCTTGCCCGCCGGAAACTTGGCAATCCACGCATCAATGTCGTGGCGAGTGTGCTCGCTGAGGATCGCCGTCGCTGCCGACGGAGTCGTGGGGGTAACTGCGCTCATCGGTCGATCTCTCCGAAGACGATGTCCAGCGTCCCGATCACGGCGACGACGTCGGCCAGCATGTGGCCACGGACCATTTCCTCCATGGCTGACAGGTGCGCGAAACCAGGCGCGCGGGCCTTCATCCGGTAGGGCTTGTTCGCGCCGTCCGAAACGAGCCAGATGCCGAACTCGCCCTTCGGCGCTTCGACGGCCGCGTACACCTCGCCCGCCGGCACCGAGTAACCCTCGGTAGCAAGCTTGAAGTGGTGGATCAGCGACTCCATGTCGCCCTTCATCTCGACCCGGCGGGGCGGCGCAACCTTGTGGTCGCCAGTAATCACGGCACCGGGGTTCTGACGCAGCCAGTCAATGCACTGGCGGATGATCCGGTTCGACTGCCGCATCTCCTCGACGCGCACCAGATAGCGGTCATAGCAGTCGCCATTGACGCCGATCGGGATATCGAAGTCGACGCGATCGTAGACCTCGTAGGGCTGCTTCTTGCGCAGATCCCAGGCGATGCCAGAGCCACGCAGGCACGGACCGGTGAAACCCAGCCCCTTGGCACGCTCCGGCGTCACAACGCCGATATTGACCGTGCGCTGCTTCCAGATCCGATTGTCCGTCAGCAACGTCTCGTATTCGTCGACGCACTTCGGGAAGCGCTCGGTGAAGTCCTGCAGGAAGTCGAGCAAGGTACCGGCGCGCGCCTCGTTCAGGCGGTTGATCTCGCGCTTGGCGCGAAATTTCGACGGCGCGTACTGCGGCATCGTGTCCGGCAAATCGCGGTAGACGCCGCCCGGACGGTAATAGGTCGCGTGCATGCGCGTCCCCGAGACCGCCTCGTAGGCGTCCATCAGATCTTCGCGCTCACGGAAGCAGTACAGGAACATCGTCATCGCGCCGATGTCCAGCCCGTGGGCACCGAGCCACATCAGGTGATTCAGGATGCGAGTGATCTCATCGAACATCACGCGGATGTACTGCGCACGAACCGGCACCTGCACGCCGAGCAGACGCTCGACCGCCAGCACATAGGCGTGCTCGTTACACATCATCGAGGCGTAGTCGAGCCGATCCATGTAACCGATCGACTGGTTGAACGTCTTCGACTCAGCCAATTTCTCGGTCGCGCGATGCAGCAGCCCGATGTGCGGGTCCGCCTTCTGCACGACCTCGCCATCCATCTCCAGCACCAGGCGCAATACGCCGTGTGCAGCGGGATGCTGCGGCCCGAAATTAAGCGTGAAGCTCTGGATATCAGCGGCCATTCGGCTTCCCCGGTGCGCCGGCGGCCCGGCCGTTCAGGGCGGGTTCGTAGCGGTGGTCATCGCGAATCACACGCGGCACGAGCGTGCGCGGTTCGATGCTGACAGGCTCATAGACGACCCGTTGCTTCTCAGGATCGTAGCGAACCTCAACGTGGCCGATCAGCGGGAAGTCCTTGCGGAACGGATGACCGATGAAGCCGTAGTCGGTGAGGATCCGGCGTAGGTCCGGGTGGCCGCGGAACAGGATGCCGTACAGGTCAAACGCCTCGCGCTCGAACCAGTTGGCGCCGGACCACACCTCGACCACTGAATCAATCAGCGGCGGCTCGCCGGCATCGCAGTAGGCCCGCAGGCGGACCCGCTGGTTCAGGTTGACCGACAGCAGGTGATAGACCACTGCGAAGCGACGCTCCATCGGCGCGACCGGCGTCTCAACCTCGCCAAGCCCGGCAACCCCGCGACCGAAGCCGGAGTTGGTGGCCGAGTGGGTATCCCACTCGTCCATTCCGTAGGTCAGGTAATCGATGCCCGACAAGTCGGCCAGGGTCTGAAAGCTCAGGCGCGGGTCATCGCGCAGCGCGCGACAGACCTCCACGACCTGCGACGGCGAGACCTCGAAGGTCAGCTCACTGGCAATAGAGGCGACGCGGCGGAGCCGCTCACCGCAGACGGTGCCGATCGTGTCCGCGAGCGTCTCAAGACGACTCGGCGGCGGTGGGGTATCGGTAGCAGGTTCGCTCATCGGGGCACTCATCGGGCAATGGTGCTGGTACGGCGCACTTTGTTCTGGAGCTGCAAGATCCCGTAGATCAGCGCCTCAGCGGACGGCGGGCAGCCCGGTACGTAGACATCCACCGGCACGATGCGATCGCAGCCGCGGACCACGGAGTACGCATAGTGGTAGTAGCCGCCACCATTGGCGCACGACCCCATCGAGATGACCCACTTCGGCTCCGACATCTGGTCGTAAACCTTGCGCAGCGGCGCTGCCATCTTGTTGGTCAGCGTGCCGGCGACGATCATGACGTCGGACTGGCGGGGACTGGGGCGAAACACGACGCCGAAGCGGTCGAGATCGTAGCGGGCAGCGCCCGCCTGCATCATCTCGATCGCACAGCAGGCCAGCCCGAAGGTCACGGGCCACATCGAACCGGTACGCGCCCAGTTCATGAGGTCGTCGAGCTGAGCGGTGACGAACCCCTTGTCCTTCAGCTCCGCATCGACTTCGGCCACTAATCCCATTCGAGCGCTCCCTTCTTCCACTCGTACACGAACCCGACGACCAGGATGGCGAGGAAGACGAGCATCGAGACAATGCCGACGCCCCCTACCGCCTTGAGAGAGACGGCCCACGGAAACAGAAAGGCAATCTCAAGGTCGAACAGGATGAAAAGGATCGCGACGAGGTAGTAGCGAACGTCGAACTTCATGCGCGCGTCTTCGAAGGCGCCGAAGCCGCATTCGTAGGCGGCGGCCTTGTCGGCACTCGGGCGACGCGGGCCGAGTAGGAAGCCGAGCGCCAGAAGAACCACCGCGAGGCCACCGGCCACGAGAATGAAGATCAAAATCGGCAGGTAATTTGCGAGCATCACCAGCTTTCGAGGGCCGCGTGATTGGGCCCCGTGTTACCCGTCTATTCTAAGGCCCAAGAGGCCACGCGTCACCCTAGTATCGGGCTGCGTCTTGTTCTTATTTTCTTTTCCCCGCAATCAATGTCGAGACGTGGTGCCGACGGCCGGACTCGAACCGGCACACCTTACGGTGCTAGCACCTCAAGCTAGTGCGTCTACCAATTCCGCCACGCCGGCAATCAAACGTCTCGATCGGGAAAACTTCAAACAACCGCTTACTTCGCCGGAGCGTCGGGAGCAGCCAGCGGTGCGACGGGCGCACCACCAGTGTTCGCCGGCAGCGGCGACACGGGGACCTGCTCAAGCAGGCTCTTCGGGGCCGACGCCGTGCGATGACTCGCCGAGTAGGCCAGAGAAAGGCTCGTCGCGAAGAAACAGGTCGCGAGGATCGCGGTGGTCTTCGAGAAGAACGTCGAGGAACCACGCGCACCGAAAACGGTACCCGAGGCGCCAGAACCAAAACCGGCGCCGGCATCGGCGCCCTTGCCCCGCTGCAGCAGCACCAGCGCAATGATGGAGAACGACAGCAGGACGTGAATGACGAGCAGTATCTGTTGCAGCATGTCTTTTAAGCGCGCCCGCTCGTGGCGGCCGCGCAGATCCTTACGAATTCATCCGCCTTAAGCGAGGCACCGCCGACCAGCCCACCGTCTACGTCGGGCTGACCGAACAACTCGGCGGCGTTGGCCGCCTTGACGCTGCCGCCATATAGCAGCCGCAGTCCATCCCCAATCATAGCATCCCGCGCCGCAATACGTGCGCGGATGAAGGCATGGACGGCCTGCGCCTGGTCCGGGGTCGCATTCTTGCCCGTCCCAATGGCCCAGACCGGCTCGTAGGCGACAATCGCCCGACCGAACGAGGCCACTCCAGCCACCGCGAGCACCGCATCCAGCTGCCGGGCCACGACCTGCTCGGTGTCGCCCCGCTCCCACTCCTCCAGCGTCTCGCCGACGCACAGGATCGGCAACAGGCCAGCCGCCTGGGCGGCGACGAACTTGCGCGCCACCAGCGCGTCGTCCTCGCGATACAGCGCGCGGCGCTCCGAATGACCGACGATCACGTGGCTGGCGCCCACGTCCTTGAGCATGGCCCCGGACACCTCGCCGGTGAATGCGCCCTGCGAATCAGCGCACAGCGTCTGGGCCCCGAGCGCGATGCGGTTGTCCTTCAGCTGGCGGCCGATTTCCCACAGGTACACGGCCGGCGGGCAGACGATCACCTCACAAGCAGGCTCGTCACTCGCTTCCAGGATGGCATTGATGAGTCGAGTGTTCTCGGCTCGGCTGCCATGCATCTTCCAGTTACCGGCAACAACCGGTCGGCGCATCGGGGTGTCCTCGAAAGGCGGCGGAGAATACCCGCCAAGCCCTCATAAATCAACGAATAACGCTACAGAGCAGCCAGCCGCACCACCTCGGCCAGCTCTTCTGCGGTGGTCTGCACCAGATCAGCATCCCGACCCTCGACCATGACCCGGATCAGCGGCTCGGTGCCGGACGCCCGCAGCACGACCCGCCCGGTGCCGAGCAGGCGCGCCTCGGCCGCCGCCAGCGCGGTCTGCACCGCCGGGATCGCCTTGAGGTCGAGCCGCCGTGCCGTACGGACGTTCAGCAGCAGCTGCGGGTACTTCGGCATCTGCGTGACCAGCTCAGCCAGCGATGCCCCACTGTGTTGCATGATGGCCAGCACCTGCAGGGCGCTGACGATGCCGTCGCCGGTGGTGGTCTTGTCCAGGCACAGCAGGTGCCCGGAGGTCTCCCCGCCCAGCACGCCACCGGTCGCCCGCAGGCGCTCCAGCACGTAGCGGTCGCCGACCGCCGCGCGCTCGAAAGGAACGCCGAGGGCGGCGAGCGCGTGCTCCAGACCCAGATTGCTCATCACCGTGCCGACGACGGGACCGGTCAGGGTGCCGGCGGCGTGACGCGCCTGCGCGATCACGTACAGCAGCTGGTCGCCGTCGACCGTACGGCCGAGATGGTCAACCATCACGACCCTGTCGCCGTCGCCATCCAGCGCCAGCCCGGCATCGGCGCGTACCCCCGCCACGGTCAATTGCAGCAGCGCCGGCGCGGTCGAGCCACAGCCATCATTGATGTTGCGGCCGTTGGGCGAGCAGCCGATCGGAATGATGTCGGCGCCGAGCTCTGAGAGCACCCGCGGCGCGACCTTGTAAGCGGCGCCATTAGCGCAGTCCACCACCAGCTTCAGCCCCTTGAGGCTGACGCCGGCCGGCATGGTCGACACGCACAGCTCCTGGTACAGGGTACCGGCGTGCTCGATACGCACTGCGCGCCCTAGCCGCTCCGACTCGACGGTGACCGGCGGCTCGTCCAGCAGCGCCTCTATCTGCCGCTCCAGCGCATCGGAGAGCTTGCCACCCTGGCCGTCGAAGAACTTGATGCCGTTATCTTCATAGGGGTTGTGCGAGGCGCTGATCACAACGCCGAAGTCGCAGCGGTGGCGCTGCGTCAGGTAAGCCACCGCAGGGGTCGGCAGCGGGCCGACCAGATTGACGTTGACCCCCGCCGCGACGAAGCCCGCCTCGAGCGCGGCCTCGAACATGTAGCCGGACAGGCGCGTGTCCTTGCCGATCAGCACCGAGCCGCCCTGCGGCGCAAGCACGCGCGCCGCGGCGCTGGCGAGCCTGAGCGCGAACTCCACCGTCATCGGCGACTGGCCGACCCGACCACGGATGCCATCGGTGCCAAAATAATGCCTGCTCGTCATCCTGCCTCTCCCCGGCGGCGCAACGCCGCGCCGATCCTGACCGCATCCACCGTCGCTGCGACATCGTGCGCCCGCAGGATCGCGGCGCCTCGCTCGGCGGCGAGCGCCGCCAGCGCAACACTGCCTGCCAGCCGGTCCGCGACCGGCCGGCCGGTCAACTGACCCACCATCGACTTGCGCGACACACCCACGAGCAACGGGCAACCCAACCGCGTGAACTTCTCCAGCGCAGCGAACAGCGCCAGCTGGTGTGCAGCATTCTTGCCGAACCCGAAGCCGGGATCGACGACGATCGCGTCGCTCGCGATGCCGGCCGCGCGGCACGCCGCGACACGCGCGGCAAGCCAGTCGGCGACCTCTTCGACGACATCACCGTAGCGTGGCGCCAGCTGCATCGTCGCAGGATCCCCCTGCATGTGCATTACGCAGACCGCCGCGCCACCCGCCGCGGCCGCCTCGAGGGCACCCGGCGCCTGCAGAGCGCGCACGTCGTTGATCAGATGAGCGCCAGCGGCAAGTGCCGCAGCGATGACCTCGGCTCGACTGGTGTCCACCGAGATGAGCACGTCGAGCTCGGCCGCGATCGCGCGCACGACGGGCACGACGCGGCGCAACTCTTCCTCGAGCGGCGGCGGCAGCGAGCCGGGGCGGGTCGACTCGCCACCCACATCGATGATGCCGGCGCCCTCGGCAACCATCCGCCGCGCCGCGGCGAGCGCGCCGACGAGGTCCGCGTGCAATCCACCGTCGGAGAACGAGTCAGGCGTGACATTGAGCACGCCCATGACGGCGGGCTGCGCAAGCGACAGAACCCGCGACCGGCAGCGCAGCTCCACGAGCGTGGGCTCTAGCGCGTCAGTGCTGTCCGGCGGGCGAGCCAACGCCGCCGATTCCGGGCTTCTTGTCGGATTCTGCGCTCGAGGACGGCGGGCTCCCCGGCGGGCTGAGCGAGTCCTCGTCCCAGTCCTTCGGCGGACGTGGCTCGTTGCCAGCCATGATGTCCTTGATCATGTGCTCATCGATGGTCTCGTAGCGCATCAGCGCATCGGACATCTTGTGCAGCTTATCCAGATGCGTGGTCAGGATGCCGGTCGCACGTGCGTAGTTCGAGTCGATGAGCTTGCGCACCTCTTCGTCGATGACATGCGCCGTCACGTCCGAGACCTGCTTGTGCTGGGTCACGCTGCGGCCCAGGAACACCTCACCTTGGTCCTCGCTGTAGGTCTGCGGACCGAGGCGATCCGACAGGCCCCACTTGGTGACCATGTTGCGGGCAAGATCCGTGGCGCGCTCGATGTCGTTCGAGGCCCCGGTCGTGATCGCGTCCTTGCCAAATACCAGTTCCTCGGCGACGCGGCCGCCGAATAGCGTCGCGATCTTGCTCTCGAGGCTGCGCTTGGAGGCGCTGTAACGGTCCGCCTCCGGCAGGAACATCGTCACGCCCAGCGCCCGGCCGCGCGGGATGATCGTGACCTTGTAGACGGGGTCGTGTTCGGGAACGGTCAGGCCAACGATGGCGTGGCCCGCCTCGTGATAGGCCGTGTTGCGCTTCTCTGCCTCGCTCATGACCATCGAGCGGCGCTCGGCGCCCATCAGGATCTTGTCCTTGGCGCGCTCGAACTCCTCCATCGACACGACCCGGCGGTTGCCGCGTGCGGCGAACAGGGCCGCCTCGTTAACAAGATTGGCAAGGTCCGCACCGGAGAACCCCGGCGTACCGCGCGCGATGAGCATGGGCTTCACGTCGTCGGCGACCGGCACCTTGCGCATGTGGACCTTGAGGATCTGCTCGCGACCCTTGACGTCCGGCAGCGGCACCACGACCTGGCGATCGAAGCGGCCGGGACGCAGCAGCGCCGGATCGAGTACGTCCGGACGGTTGGTGGCGGCGATGACGATGATGCCCTCGTTGCCCTCGAAGCCATCCATCTCGACCAGCAGCTGGTTGAGCGTCTGCTCGCGCTCGTCGTGACCGCCGCCAAGGCCGGCACCCCGATGGCGACCGACCGCGTCGATCTCGTCGATGAAGATGATGCAGGGGGCGTGCTTCTTCGCCTGCTCGAACATGTCGCGCACGCGCGAGGCACCGACGCCGACGAACATCTCGACGAAGTCAGAACCGGAAATCGTGAAGAACGGCACCTTCGCCTCGCCCGCGATCGCCCGTGCGAGCAGCGTCTTGCCGGTACCGGGGCTGCCGACCATCAGCACGCCCTTGGGAATCTTGCCGCCCAGCTTCTGGAACTTGGCGGGATCCTTGAGGAAGTCGACGATCTCCTTGACCTCCTCCTTGGCTTCCTCAACGCCTGCAACGTCGGCGAAGGTGACGCTGACCTGGTCCTCGGTGAGCAGGCGCGCGCGACTCTTGCCGAAGCTCATGGCGCCGCGTCCACCGCCGCCGCCCTGCATCTGGCGCATGAAGTACACCCAGACGCCAATCAGCAGCAGTATCGGGAAGCTCGACAGAAACAGCTGCATCAGCACGCTCTGGCGCTCGGGTGGCGCCGCGCCGAAGGTCACGCTGTGCTTCTTCAGAAACGTGATCAGCTCGGTGTTGTCCGTCTCCGGGCTGAAGGTGGAGAACGCCTCGCCGCTGGCGCGCGTGCCGACGATCATCTCGCCCTTGATGGTCGCGACCTTGATCGAGTTGTTCTCGACCTCCGTCAGGAACTGCGAGTACGGCATATCGGTGCTGACACCGGGCCTGCCGCCAAAGTTCGAGAACACCGCGAGCAGTACGACCGCGATAACGACCCAGAGGATGATGTTCTTCGTCAAATCGTTCAATGCAAGCTCCCAGCGGGGCTCAATGTCGAAGGCAAGGGACGCTACAGGATACGCCGGCCTGTCGCTAACAGGTACATCTCGGCACTGCGCGCCCGCGATGCGGGGGGTTTCTTCATCTTCACCTTCACGAACTCCTGGCGCACCGCCTTGATGAATTCGTCGAAGCCAGCCCCTTGGAACACCTTTGCCAGGAATACGCCACCTGGCTTCAGGTGCTCGCGGCTGAACTCCAGGGCCAGTTCAGCCAGATGCAGCTGCCGCGGCTGGTCGACAGCATCTATGCCACTCATATTGGGGGCCATGTCGGACATCACAAGATCGACCGCTCGCCCGCCGAGCGCAGTGGTGAGCTCGGCCAGCGGAGCGGCCTCGCGGAAGTCCCCCAGAATGAACGTGACCCCCGTCAAGGCGTCCATCGGCAGGATATCCAGAGCGAACACGGATCCCTTTCCATTCAATACCTTACCCGCGTATTGGCTCCAGCCACCGGGGGCCGCACCGAGGTCTACGATGACCATTCCGGGGCGCAGCAGACGCTCCGCGGCATCCAATTCCTCGAGCTTGAAGGCCGCGCGCGAGCGGAAGCCCTCCTTCTTGGCCCGCAGGACGTAGGCGTCCGACGCGTGCTCCTTGAGCCAGCGAGAACTCGATTTACTGCGCTTTGCCATCGTTTTTCCGGCCTGAGGGGGGCCCCGAAGCTCCTATAATGACGCGATGCAACTCAATGAACGACAGAAGAAGCACCTGCGTCGCCTCGGCCACGCCCTGCACCCGATTGTGAACCTGGGCAACTCCGGCCTGACCGACGCGGTCGCCGCCGAGATGGAGCGCGCCCTGGTCGACCACGAACTGGTGAAGGTGCGTGCCCGGGTGGGCGAGAGGGAAGTCCGCGACGCGGCCCTGGATGAACTGGCCACGCGCACTCGCAGTGCCGTGGTGCAGCGGATCGGCAACGTCGCTCTCTACTACCGCCCGCATCCCAAGCTCTCGAAGATCGTCATCCCGGACTGAGCGTCCGGGACGGGTAATCAGCGGCGCAGCTCCGCCGCCAGCGTCGCGACGACCCAAGCCGTCGCGGCGACATACAGCGCCGTCGAGACCCCGTGCCAGAGCGCGAACTCGGTAGACGCGCTGCCGCCTGCGGCACGCGCCGCCTCGAGCAGAGGCCGCACACCCCACTCACTCGCCGCCAACAGCAGCACCGGCGCGATCCGCCCCAGCCACTGTCGCCAGGTCGGGCGCGACACCTGCACACGCCGCTCGACCAGCAGCAGCACCAGGCACACCAGCACCGAACCGAGCGTCGCCACGTGAAACAGGCTGCCGGCGATCCGGCCCGCCAGGCGGGCATCCTCCAGCGTTGCGAACAGCGTTGGCGTGACCACGCCGCCCAGGCTGACCAGTCCGCCGGCCCACAAGGCGAGGATCAGGCGCGGGCCCGCTCTCACTCGTAACTGACCTTGACGATTTCGTAGGAGCGCACGCCGCCCGGCGCCTTCACGTCGACGACCTCGCCCTCCTCCTTGCCCACCAGCGCCCGGGCGATCGGCGAGGTAATCGCGATCAGCCCCTGACGGATATCCGCCTCGTCGTCACCAACGATCTGGTAGGTGACGCGCACGCCGTCGTCCTGGCTCTCGAGTTCAACAGTGACGCCGAACATGACCCGGCCGGTGCGTGGCAGCTTCGAGACATCGATGATCTCGTTGTTGCCCAGTCGCTGCTCGATCTCGTTGATACGTCCTTCGATGAAGCCCTGCTGCTCGCGGGCGGCATGGTACTCGGCGTTCTCGGACAGGTCGCCATGGCCACGTGCCTCGGCAATCGCCTTGATGACGGTCGGGCGGTCCTCGGACTTGAGACGCCTAAGCTCCGCCCGCAGGCGCTCCGCGCCACGGATGGTAATCGGGCTACGCTTCACGCCTGTAACTCCTTGTGCAGATCCTGAAGACGGTTCACCTCGACTTCCTCGAGATGGTCGAGCGCATCGCAGGTCGCCCGCGCTGCGGCCAGAGTCGTGTAATAGGTGACCTTGCGCGCGACCGCTTCGCGGCGGATGGAGCGCGACTCACGCACCGCCTGCTTACCTTCGGTCGTGTTGACGATCAGGCTAATTTCATCGTTCTTGATCATGTCGACGACGTGCGGCCGGCCCTCGCGGACCTTGAGGACACGTCTGCAGACGATGCCAGCCGCGAGCAGCGCCTTCGAGGTGCCATCGGTAGCGGCGATTTCGAAGCCACGCGCGATCAACTCACGCGCAAGACCGATGGCAAGCGGCTTGTCGCGCTCGCGCACCGAGATGAAGCACAGGCCCTGGCGGGGCAGCACGACGCCGGCTCCGGCCTGTGCCTTGGCGTAGGCCTCACCGAAGGTGCGGCCCGTCCCCATGACTTCGCCGGTGGACTTCATCTCGGGACCGAGGATCGGGTCGGCCTCCGGAAACTTGGCGAACGGGAACACTGGCGCCTTGACCGAATAGAAGCCCGGAATGATCTCGCCCTGGATGCCCTGCTCCGCCAGCGACTGGCCAGCCATCACACGCGCAGCGATCTTGGCCAGCGGTCGACCGGTCGCCTTGGAGACGAACGGCACGGTACGCGACGCGCGCGGGTTGACCTCGAGCACGTAAACGATGCCATTCTGGATCGCGAACTGCACGTTCATCAGGCCGACGACGTTCAGCGCCCTCGCCATGCGGCGGGTCTGCTCACGCAGCTCGGTCTGGACAGCGGCGGACAGCGCATAGGGCGGCAAGGAGCACGACGAGTCGCCGGAATGCACGCCGGCCTGCTCGATGTGTTCCATGATGCCGCCGATCAGCACATCCTTGCCGTCGCAGATCGCGTCGACGTCGACCTCGACAGCAAGATCGAGGAAGCGATCGAGCAGCACCGGGCTGTCATTGGACACCTTGACCGCCTCGGTCATGTAGGTGCGCAGGTCGTCCTCGTTAAAGACCACCTCCATCGCGCGGCCGCCAAGCACGTAGGACGGGCGCACGATCAGCGGATAGCCGACCTCGCGCGCCAACTGCACCCCCTGCTCCTCTGCGCGCGCCGTGGCATTGGCCGGCTGCTTGAGACCCAGCGTCTGGATCAGCTTCTGGAACCGCTCGCGGTCCTCGGCGACGTCGATCGCATCCGGGCTCGTGCCGATGATCGGCGCACCCGCCGCGGCCAGCGCACGCGACAACTTCAGCGGCGTCTGGCCGCCGTACTGCACGATCACGCCCTCGGGCTTCTCCTTGGCGATGATCTCCATGACGTCCTCGAACGTCAGCGGCTCGAAATACAGCCGATCGGAGGTGTCGTAGTCGGTCGAGACGGTTTCCGGGTTGCAGTTGACCATGATGGTCTCGAACCCGTCCTCACGCAGCGCGAGGGCCGCGTGCACGCAGCAGTAATCAAACTCGATGCCCTGTCCGATCCGGTTCGGCCCGCCGCCGAGGATCACGATCTTGCGACGATCCGTCGGCTGCGCCTCGCACTCTTCCTCGTAGGTCGAGTACAGGTAGGCGGTCGTCGTGGCGAACTCGGCCGCGCAGGTATCGACCCGCTTATAGACCGGGTGGATGCCGAGGCCGTGGCGGCGCTGGCGGACCGCGCTCTCGTCGATCCCCAGCAGCTTGGCGATGCGCGCATCGGAAAACCCCTTGCGCTTGATCTGCCGCAGCCGCGCGGCCTCCAGCGCCGCCAGGCCACCGGTGCGGATGGCACCTTCCTCATGCACCAGATGCTCGATCTGCACCAGGAACCACGGGTCGATCTTGGTCAGCTCGTGCAGGCGCTCGAGCGACCAGCCGGCGCGAAACGCATCGGCAACGCACAGCAGACGATTGGCGCCGGGATGGCGCAGCTCGGTGACAAGGTCAGCCTCGCGCTCGTCGTTGAGTGGCAGGACGACGTGCTCGTCAAAACCGGTCAGGCCCGTCTCCAAGCTGCGCAGCGCCTTCTGCAACGACTCCTGGAACGTGCGGCCAATCGCCATCGCCTCGCCCACCGACTTCATCTGCGTGGTCAGGCGGGTGTTGGCACCGGGGAACTTCTCGAACGTGAAGCGCGGAATCTTGGTGACGACGTAGTCGATCGATGGCTCGAATGACGCCGGCGTCGCGCCGCCGGTGATCTCGTTCTTGAGCTCATCGAGCGTATAGCCGACGGCGAGCTTGGCTGCGACCTTGGCGATCGGGAAACCCGTGGCCTTGGAGGCGAGCGCCGAGGAGCGTGACACGCGCGGGTTCATTTCGATCACCAGCACGCGACCGTCGAACGGACTGACCGCGAACTGGACGTTGGAGCCGCCGGTATCGACGCCGATCTTGCGCAGCACCGCAATCGAGGCGTCGCGCAGGCGCTGGTATTCCTTGTCCGTGAGTGTCTGCGCGGGAGCCACGGTGATCGAGTCGCCGGTGTGCACGCCCATCGGATCGAGGTTCTCGATCGAGCAGATGATGATGCAGTTGTCCGCGGAGTCGCGGACCACCTCCATCTCGTACTCCTTCCAGCCGAGTACCGATTCCTCGATCAGCACCTCGCTGGTCGGCGACGCATCCAGACCGCGGGTGACGATCGCCTCGAGCTCCTCGCGGTTGTAGGCGATGCCGCCGCCCGAACCGCCGAGCGTGAACGACGGACGGATCACCGCCGGATAGCCGATTTCGACCTGCGCGAGGAGGGCCTCTTCAACGCTATGGGCGATGCGCGCCCGCGGCGTCTCAAGCCCGATCTGCGACATCGCCTGACGGAACAGCTCGCGGTCCTCGGCCATGTCGATGGCCTCGCTGGACGCGCCGATCAGCTCGCAGCCGAACTTCTCGAGCACCCCTTCGCGAACCAGGTCCAACGCACAGTTGAGCGCAGTCTGGCCGCCCATCGTCGGCAGCAGCGCGTCGGGCCGCTCCTTCTCGATGATGCGGGCGACGGTGCGCCAGTTGACCGGCTCGATGTAGACCGCGTCGGCCATCTCCGGGTCGGTCATGATCGTGGCGGGGTTGGAGTTGACGAGGACCACGCGGTAGCCCTCCTCGCGCAGCGCCTTGCAGGCCTGCACGCCGGAATAGTCGAACTCACAGGCCTGGCCGATAACAATCGGGCCGGCTCCGATGATCAGGATGCTCTTCAGGTCGTGGCGCTTGGGCATATCGCTCTGGGTGTCGTCAGGCTTCGGGGGCGCCAGCGGGGCGCACGGTCTTGACATCACGGATCTTCAGCAGGCCGTGCAGGCGGCGCACCATCAGCTCGATGAAGTGATCAAAGAGGCCTTCGACGTCGCGCGGCCCAGGGCTCGCCTCCGGATGCCCCTGGAAGCTGAACGCCGCCCGGTCGGTGAACTCGATCCCCTGCAGCGAGCCGTCAAACAGCGAGCGATGCGTCGCGCGCACGTTCGGCGGCAGCGTCGCCTCGTCCACCGCGAAGCCGTGGTTCTGGCTGGTGATCAGCACCCGCCCGCTGGCTAGCGCCTGCACCGGATGGTTCGCGCCATGATGGCCGAACTTCATCTTCAGGGTCTTGGCGCCGGCCGCCAGACCCAGCAACTGGTGGCCGAGGCAGATGCCGAACAGCGGCACGTCGGTCTGCAGCAGTTCGCGGATCGCGGCAATCGCGTAGTCGCACGGCTCCGGATCGCCCGGGCCGTTGGAGAGAAAGACACCGTCCGGGGCAAGCGCCAGCACCTCGTCCGCCGGCGTCTGCGCCGGCACTACCGTGACGCGACAGCCGTGATCGGCAAGCAGCCTCAGAATGTTGCGCTTGATGCCGAAATCGTAGGCGACGACATGCAGGCGGTGAGCCGCCCGCGTGGCGCGAACCGCCTCGCCGTTCCAGTGCGTGCCATCATTCCACTGGTACTGGCGCTTGGTCGTGACAACCTTGGCCAGATCCATGCCCTTCAGGCCGGGAAACTTCTTAGCAGCGCGCACCGCAGCGGCAGGATCGGCCTTGTCGCCGGTCATGATGCACCCCGCCAGCGCACCCTTCTCCCGCAGCAGCCGGGTCAGGCGGCGTGTGTCGAGCTCGGCGATCGCAACAATCTTGCCGCGGATCAGGAAGCTGCCGAGCGACTCGGACGCGCGCCAGCTGGAGTGCAGCAGCGGCAGATCGCGAATCACCAAGCCGGCGGCATATACCCCGGAAGACTCCATGTCCTCAGGCGTTGTGCCGTAGTTGCCGATATGGGGATAGGTCAGGGTGACGATCTGACGGTTGTACGAGGGATCGGTAAGGATCTCCTGGTAGCCGGTCATGGCGGTGTTGAACACCACCTCGCCCGTCGTATTGCCCTTGGCACCAATGGAAATTCCGTGAAAGACGGTACCGTCTTCAAGGGCTAGTACAGCGGGCGTCGTCAATGCTCACTCCCGAGGCGAGTTCAGCCACGCGGGCGCTGCGCGACAGCGTGCCGCACATGCGCAAAGCGGGTGGAGCCTGTTGAAGACTCCGCCCGCTTGGGTCGTTAAACGTGGGTTTCGATCCGGGACGATATCTTACGGCAGAGGCCCCTCCGGCACCAGTCCGATCCCGCGCTTTAGTCAGCGAAATCCGAGTACGTCTGCCATCGTGTACAGGCCCGCCGGCTGGCCGCGCAGCCAACTCGCCGCGCGCAGCGCCCCATACGCGAAGGTCATTCGGTCGTGGGCGCGGTGAGTGAGCTCCAGGCGCTCGCCGGGGCCGGCGAACAGGACCGTGTGCTCACCGACGATGTCGCCGCCGCGGACCACCGCAAAGCCGATCGAGCCTGCCTGGCGCGGGCCGGTCTGGCCTGAACGCGGCGGCTGCGGTGGCTGCTCCAGGTCGATGCCGCGGCCGGCGGCCGCGGCGAAGCCGAGCTTCAGCGCGGTCCCGGAGGGTGCGTCAACCTTGTAGCGATGGTGCGCCTCAAGGATCTCGATGTCATAGTCAGGCGGCAAAGAAGCCGCTGCTCTTTCAACAAGTTGCGCGAGCAAGTTAACGCCCAGGCTCGTGTTCGGCGCGATCAGCACCGGCAGCTCATTGGAAGCCTTGAGCAGCCGCGCGTCGGTCTGCGCATCGAAGCCCGTGGTGCCAACGATAAGGGGGACACCCGCCTGCAGGCAGGCTTCCAGATGGCCAAGCACCGCGCCTGCGGTCGAGAAATCCAGGGCGACCTCGGCGCCGCCGAGCGCCGTGCGCAGGTCGGCGCCGAGCAGCACCCCCAACGGGGTGGGCAGTCCGGCGATCGTTCCGGCGTCATCGCCGCGCGCCGTGCTTTCGGCGGACACCGCGGCGCCCACCAGTTCGAAGTCAGTGCTGTCGTGGATCGCGCGGATCAGACTGCGGCCCATGCGGCCGCTGGCGCCGAGCACGCTGACACGCACCGGGGACGGATCGGAGTGGGTCATGGCCGCATCGACTCAAAGAACTTCTTCACGCCGTCCAGCCAGGAGGCCTCGCGGGGATTATGGCGCTCGGGGTCAGTGCGCAGCGTCGTTGCGAACTTACGCAACAGCTCCTTCTGCTCAGCCGACAGATTGACCGGGGTCTCGACGACCACCCGGCAGTACAGGTCGCCCGTCGGGCCGCCGCGCACCGGGCGGACGCCCTGCTCCTTCAGCCGGAAGACGCGACCCGACTGGGTCTCGGTCGGTACCTTGATCTTCGCCTGACCCCCGAGCGTCGGCACCTCAAGATCGCCACCCAGGGCCGCCGTCGTGAACGCAATGGGCACCTCGCAGGAGAGGTCCGCGCCATCGCGCTCGAAGATCGGATGCTTGCGCACGGCGACTTCGACGTACAGGTCGCCCGGCGGACCGCCGTTACGGCCCGCCTCGCCCTCGCCCGACAGACGGATCCGGTCACCGGTATCGACGCCCGCAGGCACCTTGACCTGTAGCGTGCGCGAGCGACGCACCCGGCCGTGGCCGTAGCAGTCGTCGCAGGGCTTGTCGATCATCGTCCCACGGCCCTTGCAGCGCGAGCAGGACTGCTGCACGGCAAAGAAGCCCTGCTGCATGCGCACCTGACCGGTGCCGTTACAGGTCGTGCAGCGCGTCGGGGTGGAGCCCTTCGCCGCACCATTGCCGTCGCACGTCTCGCACTCGACCAGGGTCGTGATCTCGATGTCGGCCGCGTGACCGAAGACCGCCTGCTCAAGGTCAAGCTCAAGCTCGTAGCGCAGGTCGGCACCGCGGTAGACCTGCCGACCGCCGCCGCGGCGACTACCGCCGAAGATATCGCCGAACACCTCGCCGAAGATGTCGCCGAACGCATCCCCCGGGTTCTGGCCACCGCCCCGCTGCGAGTCGAGACCGGCATGGCCGAACTGATCGTAAGCGGAGCGCTTCTGCGGCTCCGACAGGATCTCGTAGGCTTCCTTGGCTTCCTTGAAGGAGTCCTCGGCGGTCGCATCGCCGGGGTTGCGGTCCGGGTGGAACTTCATCGCCAGGCGTCGATAGGCCTTCTTCAGCTCGGCTTCGTTCGCCGTGCGGGAGACCTCGAGGACCTCGTAGTAATCACGTTTCGCCATGAATCCTCACGCCCCATGACGACGCAACCGCCGCGGGCCGTGGGCCCGCGGCGGTGCGCCGGATCGATCCCCCAGGACTATCAGCCCTTGGGGTTCTTGTCCTTCACTTCCTCGAACTCTGCGTCGAGCACGTCGTCCTTCGGCGCACCACCGGCGGCTCCGGCACCTGGCGCTGCGCCCTCGGCCCCACCGGCACCGCGCTGCAGCACGTCCGCGGCAGCGGCAGACAGCGCCTGCGCCTTGGTGTCAATCGCATCCTTCTCGTCGGCCGTCATCGCCTTCTTCAGGTCGGTGAGCGCCGCCTCGATCTTGCCACGATCCTCGCCCGACACCTTCTCGCCGAGGTCCTTCAGGGACTTCTCGACCTGGTGCACGAGCGCATCGGCGCGGTTGCGGGTATCGACAAGTTCACGGAACTTCTTGTCCTCGGCGGCATGCGCCTCGGCATCGGAGACCATCCGCTTGATCTCGTCCTCCGACAGGCCGGAGGACGCCTTGATGGCGATCTTCTGCTCCTTGCCGGTGCCCTTGTCCTTGGCCGAGACGTGCAGGATGCCGTTCGCGTCGATGTCGAAGGTGACCTCGATCTGCGGCATGCCGCGCTGCGCTGGCGGAATATCGGCCAGATCAAAGCGACCCAGCGACTTGTTGTCATTGGCCCGGTCGCGCTCGCCCTGCAGCACATGGATCGTGACGGCCGGCTGGTTGTCGTCGGCGGTCGAGAACACCTGGTTCGCCTTGGTCGGGATCGTGGTGTTCTTCTCGATAAGCTTGGTCATGACGCCGCCGAGCGTCTCGATGCCCAGCGACAGCGGGGTGACATCGAGCAGCAACACGTCCTTGACCTCGCCCGACAGCACGCCGCCCTGAACGGCAGCGCCAACGGCGACCGCCTCATCGGGATTGACGTCCTTGCGCGGCTCCTTGCCGAAGTAGTCCTTGACCGCCTTCTGCACGAGCGGCATGCGCGTCTGACCACCGACCAGGATGACCTCGGCGATATCCGCCAGCGACACGCCGGCGTCCTTGACCGCCATCTTGCAGGGCACCATCGTCCGCGCCACCAGATCCTCGACCAGCGACTCGAGCTTGGCGCGGGTCAGCTTCACGTTCAGGTGCTTGGGACCGGAGGCATCAGCGGTGATGTACGGCAGGTTGATGTCAGTCTGCTGGCTGGAAGACAACTCGATCTTGGTCTTCTCGGCCGCTTCCTTGAGGCGCTGCAGCGCCAGCGGATCCTTGCGCACGTCGACGCCGGACTCCTTGCAGAACTCATCGGCGATGAAGTCGATGATCCGACGATCGAAGTCCTCGCCACCGAGGAAGGTGTCGCCGTTGGTCGAGAGCACCTCGAACTGGCGCTCGCCGTCGACCTCGGCAATTTCAATGATCGAAATGTCGAAGGTGCCGCCGCCAAGGTCATAGACCGCGATCTTGCGATCGCCGCCCGACTTGTCGAGGCCATAGGCGAGCGCCGCCGCGGTCGGCTCGTTGATGATGCGCTTGACGTTCAGGCCAGCAATGCGGCCGGCATCCTTGGTCGCCTGACGCTGCGAGTCGTTGAAGTAAGCAGGCACCGTGATCACCGCCTCGGTGACCGGCTCGCCGAGGTAGTCCTCAGCGGTCTTCTTCATTTTCATCAGCACGCGCGCCGACACTTCCGGCGGGGCCATCTGCTTGCCCTGCGCCTCGACCCAGGCGTCGCCGTTCTCGGCCCTGACGATCTTATACGGCACCATGCCGACGTCGCGCTGCACGACGTCGTCGGCGAACTTGCGACCGATCAGGCGCTTGACCGCGTACAGGGTGTTCTGCGGGTTGGTGACGCCCTGGCGCTTGGCCGACTGGCCGACCAGCACCTCGTCGTCCTTGGTGAACGCGACGATCGACGGGGTCGTCCGGTCGCCTTCACTGTTCTCGATGACCTTCGGCTTGCCACCCTCCATGACCGACACGCACGAGTTGGTCGTGCCGAGATCGATGCCAATGACTTTACCCATGAAAATGCTCCTGAAGCGGAATCTGAATTCGTTAACGCCTAGATATGGCCGATACGGCCAATCTCAAGCGTCGAGGGCGCGGGCGACGATGACCCGGGCGGGCCGGAGCACGCGACCGTTGAGGGCATAGCCCTTCTGGATCGTCTGCAGCACGGCATCGGGGGGCACATCCGCGGTCGGCTGGGCCACCATCGCTTCGTGCTGCTCGGGGTTGAACGGGACTCCCGCTGCCGGCACGAGTTCGGCAATGCCGGCCTTCTCGAAGGCCTTGGCCAGCAACCGACGAGTGGCCTGCTGCCCCTCCAGCAGGCTGTTGACGTCCGCGCCTGCCGCGTTTGCCAGCGCAAGCTCAAAGCCGTCCATCGCCGGCAGCAGATCCTGGGCGAAGCGCTCGACCGCGAAGCGCTGCGCCTGCTCGAGGTCGCGGGCGATCCGCTTGCGATAGTTATCGAACTCCGCCAGCACGCGCACGTACTGGTTGTAGTTCTCGTCAGCCTTCTCGTTGGCGGCCACGAGGCGCTGCTCTGGGGTGGGCTCCGCCATGGCGGCGGCAGCCTCGGGGGCATCAGGGGGGGTCGGATCGCTCATCGGCTTTCGGGTCTCCGCAGGGCCTGGGGGGGCGTACAACGTGCGCCCGGCGCGGAGAATGGGGGCTCGCCGCCCCCAATTCAAGGGACTAGCGGGCTTGGCTCAGGGCCGAGCCCAGCAGGCGGGCGGTGATATCGACGATCGGGATCACCCGCTCGTAGGCCATCCGGGTCGGGCCGATCACCCCGAGCACGCCGACCACCTCGTTGTCGACCATGTACGGGGCGGTGACCACGCTGCAGTCGTCGAGGATGCCGTAGCCGGACTCATGACCAATGAAGATCTGCACCCGGTCGGCCTGCAGGCACTGGTCCAGCAGGTGGAGAATGTCGCGCTTCTCATTAAAAGCGTCGAACAGCCGCCGCAGCTTCTCGACGTTGGACAGCTCCGCAAAGCCCATCAGGTTGGTCTCGCCCGCGATCACCACGTCGCCCGGTACGGCGCCCGCACCGGTGGGTGCGAACATCTGCTGGGCCATCGAGATCGCGTCGCTCATCAGCTGGTTCATGGTCGCGCGGGTGTCCTGCAGCTGCTTGAGCAGCTGGCCACGCACGTCGTGCAGCTCGCGGCCGCAGAATTCCTCGTTGAGGTAAGTGGCGGCGCGCCGCAACTCCTCGCCGGTGTACGGCCGCGCCAACTGCAGGATGCGGTTCTGCACCTCGCGGCCGTTGACCACCAGGATAGCCAGCACCCGGTTCTCACTCAGGCCCACAAACTCGATCTGGGTCACTTCGGCATGCGGCTGGCGCGGCACGGTCACGACACCGGCAAGGCGGGTAAAGCTGGAAAGGAACTGGGACGCCGATGAGACCAACTGGCGCGGATCGTCGCTGCCCGCACCGAAGTGCTGCTCCAGCGAGCGGCACACGTCGCGGTCGAGGTCGGCCGCGGGCTTGAGCTTCATCAGCGCATCGACGAAGAAACGGTAGCCCTTGTCGGTCGGAACGCGGCCGGCGGAGGTGTGTGGCGAGGTGACGAAGCCGCAGTCCTCGAGGTCGGCCATGACGTTGCGCACGGTCGCGGCGCTGACGGTCAGCCCCGACTCGCGCGTCAGGACGCGCGAGCCCACCGGTTGGCCATCACGGATGTACGCGCCGACCAGCGCAGTCAGCAGACGCTGCGCACGGTCAGTCAGCAGCGCACCGCCAGCTCCTCCCCCAGACAGCTCCAGAACCTCCGCAATCATCGCTACAAGCCCCTGTTAAATAACAACTTTTAAGATTAACCAGACTCCCGCAAAGCGACCGAAAATCGCCGCAAGAGGCCGCCACGGCCCCTTGCCCAGCACGCTGTCCGAGGCTACACCGGTCCGGCCCCCGAAAGCGGAAAATGGCGCCGTAAGTGCCAAAACTCAATCCCGACGGGCGCCCATGGAAGCGCTCATGATAAGTTGCGCTCGCCGCATGCACCCGACCTTCAAGACCATCGCGCTGATCGGACGCTACGCCGACCCCACGGTCGCCGACGCGATGCTCGCGCTCGCCATCCACGGGCTCGACCGCGGCGTGCGCGTGCTGGTCGACGAGGACGTCACGCTACCGTTCGCCGCCGGCATCGAGCGCCTGCCGGAAGACGCACTGCCGCGCGAGGCAGAGCTGCTCGTGGCGGTCGGCGGCGACGGCACGCTACTGTACGCGGCGCGCCTCGCTGAAGGCCGTGACGTGCCGCTGCTGGGCATCAACCGCGGCAAACTCGGTTTTCTGGCCGATATCAGCGCCACCGAAATGCAGGAGCGCTTCGACGACGTCCTCGACGGTCGTTACAGCCGCGACCTGCGACACCGCCTGCAGGCGCGACTGCTCAATCCCGGCCAACCCGAGCGACGCGCGCTCGCGCTCAACGACGTGGTGCTGCAGAAGCGCGAAACCGGCCGCATGCTGGACTTCGAGAGCAGCATCGATGGCCACTTCGTCAACGCCCATGGCGGCGACGGACTGGTGATCGCGACCTCGACGGGCTCGACCGCCTACGCGCTGTCCTGCGGCGGCCCGATCGTCGCGCCGGCGCTCGACGCGCTGGTGCTCGCGCCGGTCTGCCCGCACACGCTGTCCGACCGGCCGATCGTGGTCAGCCGCCTGTCGACCATCGAGATCCGCCTGCTCGCCCACGCCCCGGTGCGCGCCGAGGTGACGTGCGACGGCGTGGTCGTCGGCGAGCTGTCGCCGGAGGGCCGACTCGTCGTGGAGCCTACCGACAGCGTCGTGACGCTGCTGCATCCACCGGGCTACGATTACTACCGAATCCTGCGCTCGAAGCTCCATTGGGGCCGCGGCGCGCGCCTCGGCCACCCGGACCCGTAGCCATGCTGACCCATCTGCAGATCCGCGACTTTGCGATCATCGAGGCCGCCGAACTCGAGCTTGCGACCGGTCTCACCGCGCTGACCGGCGAGACCGGGGCCGGCAAGTCGATTCTGGTCGACGCCGTGCTGCTGGCGATCGGCGGACGTGCCGATGCCGGCGTCGTGCGCCACGGCACCGAAAGGGCGGAAATCACCGCCACCTTCGAACTCAAGGATCAGGCCGCGGCCCGCGAATGGCTCGCCTCCCAGGACATCGAGTCCGACGGCGAGGTGATGCTGCGCCGCGTGGTCGGCAGCGACGGCCGCTCGCGCGCCTACATCAATGGCCAGGCACAGCCACTGAACCAAGTACGGGCGCTGGGCGAGCTGCTGCTGGACATCCACGGCCAGCAGGAATTCCTGACGCTGATCCGGCGCGAAACGCAGCGCTCGCTGGTCGACGCGCACGGCGGCCACGAGGCACTGCTGACCCCGGTGGCGACGCTGGCCCGCGCCTGCCGCGCCGTAGACCAGCAGCTCGGCGCGCTGCGTGCGGCAGCCACTGAGCGCGACTCGCGGCTGGAACTGCTGCGCTATCAGGTCAAGGAGCTCGAGGCACTGGCGCTGAAGGCGGGCGAAGCTGAGGAGCTGTTCGCCGAGGCGCAACGCCTCGCCCATCGCGGCCGGCTCGCGGAGACCGCTCAGGCCGCGCTCGCGCTCGTCTATGAGGGCGAAGGTCACGACGCACACGCGCTCGCAGGCCGGGCCACCGTGACGCTGCGCAACGTGTTTGAACTCGACCCACAGCTACAGCCGATCGGGGCGTTCATCGAGGAAGCGCTGATCCCGCTGAAGGAAGCCGGCCACGCGCTGAGCGCCTACCTCGACGCGCTGGAAGTGGATCCGAAACGGCAAGAACTGGTCGAGCAACGCATCGCCTCGATCGAGCAGCTGGCGCGCAAGCACCACGTGACGCCCACCGAACTTGCCGGTCAGCTCGATACGCTGGCAACGGAACTCGGCGCGCTGGAGCGCGCCGAGACCACCCTCGGCGAGCTCGAGCAGCGCCGCGCGAAGCTCGCCGCCGACTACGGCAAGGCCGCGGCGGAACTGACCCGCGCACGGCGCAAGTCAGCTCAGGCGCTAGCCGAGGCGGTCACCAGCCTGATGCGCGGCCTCGGCATGCCAGGCGGCGTGTTCGAGGTCGACGTCGCGGCGATGGCCGAGACCGGCATCGAGATCGCAGGCGTCGACGCAATCGAGTTCCGGGTCAGCGCCAACCCCGGCCAGCCGCCCAAGCCGATCGCCAAGGTCGCCTCGGGCGGCGAGCTGTCACGCATCAGCCTTGCAGTACAGGTCGCGGCAGCGCGCGAGGTCGGCGGGGCGACCTGCATGATCTTCGACGAGGTAGACGCAGGCGTCGGTGGCGCAGTCGCCGAAATGGTCGGCCGCGAACTCGCCGCGCTCGGCAAACGCGGCCAGGTGCTGTGCGTGACGCACCTGCCGCAGGTCGCAAGCCAGGCCGACCACCAGATTCGCGTCGCCAAGCTCTCCGACGGGCGGGCCAGCCGCACGGTCTTGACGGTGCTTGGCCACGATGAACGCGTCGAGGAACTGGCCCGGATGCTGGCGGGCGTCGAAGTTACGGCCACCGCCCGCGAGCACGCGCGCGAACTGCTGGCCAAGCCGGCAGCACGACCTGCCGTGCGCAAGAAGCGCAGCTAGGGGCTAAGACGCCTTGTTCGGGCAGTTGGGCCTTCGGCAGCGTCCGTACAGGATCAGCGCGTGGTCGGCGAGGTCGAAGCCCAGCCGGGCGGCGGCCTCCGACTGGCGGGCCTCGATGCCCGGATCGCTGAACTCCTCGACCTTGCCGCAGTCCACACAGACAACATGGTCGTGATGATCGCCCCGGTTGAGCTCGAAAACCGCCGTGCCACCCTCGAAATGGTGGCGCGTCACAAGCCCCGCGGCCTCGAACTGGGTCAGAACGCGGTAGACCGTCGCAAGCCCCGTGTCCTGACCGGCCTCGATCAGATGCTTGTAGATGTCCTCGGCACTCAAGTGATGGGCCACGGCACCCGCCAGGATGTCGAGAATTTTGAGGCGGGGAACGGTGACTTTCAGTCCCGCCCGACGTAGGTCCTGGCTTTCCACTCTGCACTCCCGCGGCGTTCCGGTATGATTCGGCGCCATTATCCCCCCCTTAGGCACGCCGCACCAACTCGGGTGCGACCGGAAGACCCCCTGATGCGATCCCAGAAGCTTTTCAGCGCCGTGTGCCTCGCCGTCAGCCTCGCCGTGACGACCGGCGGCTGCGTCTACCGGCTCAATATCCCGCAGGGCAACTACCTGGAGGCGAAGTACCTCGACCAGGTGCAGGTGGGCATGACGCGCAGTCAGGTCCGCTACGTGCTGGGCACGCCGATGATCGCCGACCCGTTCCATCCCGAGCGGTGGGACTACCTGTACTACTTCAAGACCGGCAAGACGCAGAAGGTCGAGAGGCGGCTGGTGACCCTCTACTTCGCCGACGAGAAGGTGTCGCGGATCGAAAAGCCTGCGGGCGAGTTCAAGGATCCGCCGCTGCCGCGCTCCTCGGGAATCTGATGCCCTTTTAGGCGGTGCCCGGCCCCGGGCGCCGCCCCATCGTCCTGCCCTGTCGCGCCAGCGCCCGGCGCGTGACTTTCGGATCCTGCGGCAGCGGCCGGTAGATCTCGACCCGATCGCCTGCCGCCAGCACCGTCGCCGCGGTAACGATCCGCCCCCAGACGCCCAGCGCCGGCAGTAGCGGCATTCCCGGATGCGTCGCCCGCAGCCCGGACAGCACGACCGCTTCGGCGGCGGTCGTGCCCTGCGGCACTTGCAGCGCCACGACGCTCTGTAAAGCTGGCTCCGCGTACGCCACTTCCACGGCAATACGCCCGCTCACCCGTGCACCGCCCGCGCACGGCGCACGAACGCGTCCACGATCGAGTCCCAGGTCGACTCGAACAGCGGCCCGAACAGCATCGTCAGCGCCGCGCTACTGAACTCAAACTCGATCGTGAGCTCCACCCGGCAGCCGCGCACCTCGCCCGCTACGCCGTCGACCGCTGGCGCGCGGATCGGCAGGAACGACCAGCCGCCGCGGAAGTGCTTCAGCGGACCCTCGGTCAGCGCCATGTCGATGCTCTGCTCCGGAACGTTGGTATTGCACGTGGTCAGCGACATGCGCACGCCGGCGCGCTCGAATCCGACGGTGGCCTTGACCCGCTCGGGAGTCTCGCTGTGCACCGTCGTGGCGGGGCACCAGGGCAGGAATTCGGGATAGCGGCGCACGTCGTTGACCAGCGCATACATCTGCGCCGGGGTCTGTGGAACGAGCGCTTGGCGGTGGACTACTCGCATCGGCGGCGGCTTGGGGGAACGTTTGTCACGGGCCGCTATTCTGCGGGCACCGCCTCCGGGCCACAACGCGGATAGAATGGCAGACCCACCGCCGGACGACTGACGCATGGCCCAGAAGGAAAAAGAGACCCACGAGGGCACGATCTCGCTCAACCGCCGGGCGCGGTACGATTTTTTCATCGACGAGCGCTACGAGGCGGGGCTCGCCCTGTTCGGCTGGGAAGTGAAGTCGATGCGCGCCGGCCGGGTCCAGCTGGGCGAAGGCTACGTGCTGATCAAGAACGACGAGGCCTGGCTGCACGGCACCCACCTGACGCCGCTCAACTCCGCCTCGACCCACGTGATCGCGGACCCTACCCGCAGCCGCAAGCTGCTGCTCAAGCGCAAGGAAATAGACCACCTCGCCGGCGCGGTCGATCGCAAGGGCTTCACGCTGATCCCGCTGTCGCTGTACTGGAAGAACGGCCGCGCGAAGGTCGAGATCGGCCTGGCGCGCGGCAAGAAGGAGCACGACAAGCGCGCCACCGAGAAGGACAAGGATTGGCAGCGCGAGAAGACCCGCGCGCTGCGCGAGCGCAACCGCTAGAGCTGACCGCTCAATAGAGCCGGTTCAGCACGACCCGTCCGTCACTGACCACCAGCATCGGCTCGTACAGCGTCGAGGTGTCACGCCGCGGATCGCGCTCAACCACCACGAGGTCGGCTTCAAGCCCGACCGCGATGCTGCCGGTACGGGCCTCTATGCCCAGCACCCGCGCCGACTGCCAGGTCGCGGCACTGATCGCCTCCAGCGGCGTCAGCCCGACGGCCACCAACTCCTCGATCTCATGCGCCGGACGCACGCGCGCGGTCTCGCCCTCGCCGTAATCGCCGTCCGTGCCCGCCGCGATCGGGATGCCGAGCGCGCGTGCCTTGCGCACCGCCTCGCGCAGCGGCCGCATCATCGCCCGCGTACGCAGCTGCAACGCAATGGCGTCCGCGCTGTCGCCGCGCGGATCGCCCAAAGGACTCATGATCGCGAGCGTCGGCACGAAGAACGTGCCTTTCTGCTTCATCAGCGCCAGCGTCTCGTCATCCAGGTAAGTGCCATGCTCGATGCTGCGCACGCCGGCGCGAACCGCGGCATTGGCGCCGCTGCGACCATGCGCGTGAGCTGCGACGTACAGACCGGACTTCGTCGCCTCCTCCACCACCGCGCGCATCTCCTCGTAGGAGAGCTCCTGACGACGGGGATCGGTGCTGGCAAGCCCAGCTCGTTCGCTGGCGCCCACTTTGAGTACGTCGGCACCGCGAGCGATCACCGCCGCGGCCACCGCACGGACGTTGTCGGCCCCGGCAAGCGGTGTATTCAGATACTGGCCGAACTGCGGGAAGCTGAGGATGAAGGGTTCGCCGAGGCGGGGCCGGATATGTCCGCCCGACACGAGCATCTCGGGACCTTCGACGTATCCGTGACGGACCAGGTCACGGGTCGCCAGCGCCTTGAGATAGGCATCGCCCAGCACACGCGTCGTCGTGACACCCGACAGCAGCGCGCGGCGCGCGGCGGCCGGGTCTTCGATGTGCGAATGCGCATCGACGAATCCCGGCAGCAGGTAGGCGCCGCGCAGGTCGAGCCCGGCCGCATGGGCCACGGCCAGCCGGATCTCGGCGATCCGGCTGCCGTCCAGGCGCACGTCGACCAGCGGCACATCGGCGCCGTTGCGGCCATCGATCAGGTGCGCATTGACCAGCCACACCGGCGGGGCGGCCACCGCCGTCGCGCAGCACAGCCCCAGAGTCGCCAGTCCCGCTGCCATTCGACGCATAGCTGCCTCTTCCGTAATGCCTACCGTCGACGCAGTCTACGCGGCAGCGGGCCGCGTGCGGCGTCAGGCCAGCGCGGCAACGACGACGATCTCGACCTTGTACTCAGGCGCCGCGAGCTTCGCCTCGACGGTCGCACGGGCCGGCGTGTGGCCCTGCGCCGCCCAGCTGTCCCACGCCGCGTTCATCTGCGCGAAGGTGGCGATATCGGCAAGGTAAACGGTGCCGCTGAGGATGCGCGTCTTGTCGGTGCCGGCCAGCGCCAGCAGCCGGTCGATCTCGGCGAGCACCTCACGGGTCTGGCCGGTGACGTCCAGCGAGGTGTCGTTGGCGACCTGGCCGGCGAGGTAGACGGTCTGGCCGTGCACGACGGCCTGGGACATCCGCGGGCCGACTTCGATGCGCTTGATCATCTCGGAACTCCAAAAAAGGGTGAAATGCCCGCTGACGGGCCTTGGAACGGCGGCGAATGTACCCCAAATACGGGGGGTAGGCGTCCGGACCTGCAGGTCAGCTCCGGACGCGCTATGATGATCACGCTTTCTGGGGGCGACCGGTTTCGACGTGGGTTACGAAACTCCAGGTGCATGCCGAGGTGCAGGTTCCTCGTTAAACCATTTGCAAATTCTAGCTGCGAACGACAACAGCTACGCTCTGGCGGCTTAAGCCCCGCCTACTCCACTCTTCTCCGTGCCTGTGCGGGTCGGGATGGGGTCGCAATCACAGGATCGCTCTTCGTGCGTGTTCCGGGTAACGCAGAGCTAAAAAGGACGGAGCTGGCCTCAGGTTTTCCCTGCCGATCGGGAAACCTGGAGTGAGAAAAGTAGATCGGACAAGCATGTAGATCTTGTAGCGTAGGACTTGCGGACGGGGGTTCGATTCCCCCCGCCTCCACCAATTCACCGCGCCGGGAGTTCGTCCCGGCGCGGGGCATTTCCGCAGCGTGCTCGGCGGACGCCCCCCGTACTACGGAAGCGCAGGGACGCGCTGACCCCGCTGCGACAGTTGCGCCAGCACAAGGAGCTGCGGCCAAGTGTTTAGGGCTCATGCTTCGCTCGTTGCCGCCTGATGGGATACCGCGCCGGCGGCGAGCGCATAGTAGCCAAGCACGCGCCGTTGCGGATCGCACACAACGAAAGTTCGAGTCGCACCACTCATCTGATTGGGCAGCGCGCGCCGCTTCAGCCACTCGTCGAGAGTCGGCTCGCCGCAAGCAAAGTTGGCGAGCAGGTGGGAATCGCTCAGTGACTGCGGCGCACTGAACTGCAGACTCATGTGCCGCTGGTATCCCAGGGGGCCTTGACGGCCTTCAAGCGCTCCAGTCCGGGGTTCACGGCCGGCGGCGCATCCAGCAAGGCGTTGAACTGTTTAAAGCGGTCAGCGTCCAGGCCAAAGAAAACCTGATCGAGCAGCACCGCCTGTGCGCGATCGCACGCCGCCTCCAGCATGAAGTCGGAGCGGTTCTTGCCAAGCAGGCTCGACGCCTGATCGATCAAGTCCCGCTGTTCGGGCAACGCCCTCAGGTGAATCGCGGCGTCTCGCATCATTCGCCTCAAATGTATACACAACAGATACACAGAAATTACCGCGGCGTATATCCATTATCAACACAATCGAGCGACGACGCTCCGAACCTAACGGCCGATGAGTTCGACCTTCGGGTGTAAACCGGCGTGAAGCGTTGACCGGCGTCCGGCGTCCAATTTTGACCATGCGGGAATTCAGTAACCTAACGAGCCCCCTCGGGAAATATCTCCTGAGCGCTGGTCAGCCTTCACGCCGGTGAGGGCGAAATCCCGGTTAATCTTCAACGCTTGTTCACAGGCATGAGCCGCAGGATCAAGCGCTGGCGAACACGTGGATGCGAGAAGACATTCGCCACGCTGGCGTCGAAACCGACGCGCAGCGCAGCTACCAAACCGTTTTCACGTGCGCGTAGGCGCGAATCCGCACGTCCTTCGTTACCAGCGGAGCGGCAAGCATCCGCGCTGTCGCAACGATGATCCGGTCGGCAGGATCACTGTGGAACTCCCCGGGAAGTTCGACCGACTTCGTCGCGACTTCCACGTCGACCGGCACAAAACGAACTGCCTCGATTTGTTTAACGGTCGCGAGCCAACTGCTTACATCCATCGACAGTACCAGTCTTCGACGAGCAACCAGCATCGCGATCTCCCAGGCGGAAATCGACGAAATGACTATTTCGCCACCTGCCGATTCCTTCCCCAGCACCGCTCTTGCCTTCTTGCTCAACGCCGAATCGCCGTTCACCCACCAGACAAGCGTATGGGTATCCAAGACGATCACTGAGTCAGCTCCCAATCCTCTGCTGCCACCGGTTCGGTCGGATCGTCGTAGCGGACGACCGTACCGCGCAACACGTCTAGCGGGCTGCGACCGATGCCTTGGTACGGCCGGACTTCAAGCGTGGGCCGACCGTGATCGGTGACGATAACGCTCGTGCCAGTCGCCTCGACCTTTCGAAAGAACTCAAGCGCCTTGGCTTTGAACTCGGATTTGGAGACCTCATTGTTTTCCATTCTTTATGCCCATAGTCATCTGCCTATGGTCACAACTATACCAAATCCGTCGAGCCGCGCATTGGCTCGTCGCTGCGCCTGTCCTGTGGCAGTGCCAAACACCGGCAGGGGGGTCACGGCCCGGTTGTTTGTGAAGGCAGGTCCGATCGCGCAGCGCCGTGCCAATAGACAACTGTCCCGAGCCAGCCGGGGCCGTGCTTTAGGTCGGGAATCACCCCCGCAGCCGCGTTAGCAGGCCGCCTAAAAGCCGGGGCTCTTACGAGCCCCCCCGAACGCCAGCTATTGGCCCGGCGGTCTAGGGGCTGCGGCGGGACACCCGCCCGCCGCAACACCCGCGCTACATTCTGTACAGCGCGCAGAGCTTGTGGCCGTCCGGATCGCGCAGGTACGCCAGATAGAGCTTGCCGGCGCGCCCCTCGCGCACACCCGGCGGGTCCTCGCAGGCGGTGCCACCGGCCGCAAGCCCGGCCGCATGCCAGGCATCGGCCTGCTCGGCGGAACTCGCCGCAAAGCCGATCGTGCCGCCATTAGCGCAGGTGGCAGGTTCGCCGTTAATGGGCTTGGTCACCGAAAAGACACCCGTCTTCGTGACGTAGAAGATCCGGTGTCCATCGACCGTTGCGGCCGGTATGCCGAGCGTAGCGAGCAGCGGGTCGTAGAATGCCTTCGCACGCTCGAGGTCGTTCGTACCGATCATTAGATGCGAGAACATGGAATCTCCTGGACGGGGGGCAAGATGATCGGCGCTAAGTGTAACCGGGCTTGATGCGAAGTCGCTGCACACGAGCGGCAACCTGTTGCGGCGCCTACGGCACCCGCACGAGCCAACCGGACACCTGCCCGCCCGCAGGTCGGGTGAGGGCTTCGTTGGCCGACACCGGCGGCAGCAGCCCCATCTTGATCCGCGCTCTATACGGAACGAGCGATAAGGAACTCGAGTGGATCAGCACTGGTGAGGTTCATGAGCCAGCGCGCTGTACGCTCACCCCACACCAACCGATACGCAAAGCACGGCATATCGATCATGTGGATGCGCGCGCGGGCAAAGCTGCCGCCCGGATTCACCGCGCTAGAGCCTTTGGCACGAGTTTGCTGATAACCGCAAATATGAAAACCGTGTCCAGTGGCGCGACGGCGGGCTTATCGCTCGCTCTGCTACCCCCAGCCGCCGCACTATGCTAAAAGTGCCAAACGACGAACGGCCTCGCATCACTGGGTGACCCTTGAAACAGATGTTCGGCAGAATGAGCTGCCGACAGGATCGCAACGCAAATGAACGCGGAAATTTCACAGATCAACATCAGGTTGGCTGCGCTGCAGACGGAACTTGGCGGCCTGCGCGAGGGCTACGTTGTCATCAACAAGCGTTATGCCGACGCGCTGGAGGCAATCAACTGCCTGACTACCCACGCGAAGGATTCGGCGGCACGTGCAGCGGCGGCGGCGGCGAAGTGCCTTGAAGCGGCAACCCATTCCCTCTCTGCGGCGCAAGCCGCCGCCACGGCGGAGCTGTCGCGAGCTGCCTTCGCCGCAGCGGACGCCGCAGCGTTCGCCGCCGAAGCCGCCTCGGAGGCCGCAGCCGCAGCTGCCGCGGCCGCAGCTGCCGCGGCCGCCGCGGTCGCGCGCCAAGCGGAGGAAGTTTCTCTGGCTGCCGCCGCCAATGCCGCGGAGTCCGCCCATAGGGCCGCCGAGGCGGCCGCAGAATCGGTGAAGATGGCGAATCTTGCCGCACTCGCGGCACGAAAGACTAAGTAGCCCACCTTGAACAGCACGACGTTTATCCGGCACGCCTCGCCCGGAACGTTGTGGCGTTGCCCGCTGGCAGCAGGCGCCCGACCCGCCCCGCCCGCAGAGTCGCCGCGGTGAACGTTAAAACTTCCATCATCGAACCGATGACCGCAGTACTCGCAGCACTGGCTGCGCACGAAGGTGAGCGGCAAGCACTGAGCATTTTCGACAAGAGCCCGATCGGCTATGCCCAGCTGAGCCTCGACGGGCGCATCCGTGCAGTCAACGACAGCTTCTGCCGAATTTCCCAACGTGAACGCACCGAACTACTCGACCATCACATCGCCAAGATCACCGTGGCGGAAGCCCGATCTGCGCTCAAGGCGGCCATCGACCTGCAAATAGCAGGCGATCCTTCAGAGCATTTCGATACCAGGTTCCTAGGGCCAAACGGCCGCATTAACTGGGCCAGAATCACCACGTCACTGGTGCGGGACCCGCTCGGAAAACCGCTGCACCTCGTGCTGCTGGCGCAGGACACGAGCACGTCCACGCTGGCGGAAATGTGCCATCACCGTTGCGACGTACGGCTCCGCGCGGCGATTGATGGGGCACGTCTCGGCGTCTTTCATTGGGACCTCGTCACCAAAAGCATCGAATTGTCGGAGACCGCCCGCGCCTATCTCGGACTTACAGCAGATGAGCCAGCCACGCTCGCCGCCGCAAAATCAGCGCTACACCCTCAAGACCACAGGAAGGCGCACGAAGCGATCAGCGCCGCACTCGCCAAACCAAGCTCATTCTCAATCCAATGTCGGACGATCTGGCGGAACGGCTCCGTGCACTGGCTATCGATTATCGGCAACGTCGTCCAAGACTCATTTAGTCAGGCAACTTGCATTGAAGGCGTCATCATCGATATCGATGAGCAAATAGCCAACGAAGCGGCGAACTCGCAGCGCGAGGCCGCCATACAGACCAATGCCGATCAACTAGAAAAGACCAACCTGCTTCTCGCAACGAGCATCGCTGAACTCAAGGCGGCGACTGACGCAAAAACCACGTTCCTGGCAAACATGTCGCACGAAATCCGCACACCGCTAAACGCCATCATCGGCTTCACGCACCTACTGAAGATCGATGGCGCCACCAGCGCCCAGGACTTCCACCTCGACAAGATAATCACTGCCTCTAAGCACCTGCTCGAAGTCATCAATGCAGTGCTTGATATTTCAAAAATCGAGGCCGGCAAGATCACGCTGCAGCACGAGCCAATTAACCTACGCGAAATAGTCGCGAGGGTGCAGGCAATCATCCAACTGCAGGCGAACGAAAAGAAGTTGGCAATCTACGTAGACGTCCGCCCGCCAAACTGCGTCCTGATGGGCGATTCGACACGCCTCCTGCAGTCACTACTTAACTACGCAAAGAACGCGGTTGAATTCACCACGAACGGCTTCGTCAACCTACGCGTCTTCGTAAAAGATGAAGACGAGGAAAGCGTACTCTTGCAATTCGACGTGCAGGACTCAGGCGGAGGAATCCCCCCGGAAAGCATCCACCGCCTGTTCCACCGCTTCGAACAGGCGCATCATCCGTCCGCGCCAATTCACAGAGGCTCAGGCCTCGGCCTTGCGATCACGCAACAGCTTGCGATTCAAATGGGAGGAAGCGCGGGCGCCCAGAGCGAGCCTAGCGTCGGCAGCACTTTCTGGTTCACAGCGCGTCTTCGCAAGACGGTCAGCGCCTCACCAGCATCGATCCATCAGGCACTGAACGACGTCACCGCCGCGCTGATCCAAGCTCACAGCTACAGCCGTATCCTTCTCGTTGAAGACGACCCGATGAGCCGCGAGGTTGCCGAAGCCCTACTGGGGACGATCGCGCTGACGGTTGATATCGCGCACGATGGAAAAGAAGCGGTGCAGATGGCCGAGAAGTTCTCCTACGACCTCGTGCTCATGGACGTACAGATGCCAGACATGGACGGGCTCGAAGCTACGCGACAAATCCGTCGCCTCGCTGACGGCCAGACGCTACCGATCATTGCACTTACAGCCAAAGCCTTTGACCGCGATCGCACCGCTTGCCTAGACGCTGGCATGGACGCGGTCATTACCAAGCCAATCAAACCGTTCGAGTTCTTCTCGACGCTGCGCCAGTGGCTGCGGCCCAATGCACGCCACGAGCACGCGCTTAGCCGGCAGGACCGGCGCTGACGAGATAACTCAACGGAAGCGCAGGGACGCGCTGACCCCGCTGCGACAGTTGCGCTAGCACAAGGAGCTGCGGCCCAGGGTTTTGCGCTCATGCCGCGCTCGTTGCCGGGCTGCAGTGGATCGCTCGATATCTGTACGAACTGGGCAATTTCTCGCGTACGCCGCAGCAGGTGGCGCAAGTTAAATCGCGCCAATGCCCAAGACTCCAGTCCCGACAGT
>CAIYLH010000098.1 GCA_903927005.1 uncultured Pseudomonadota bacterium | reverse complement strand
TAACGCCAACGACGCAGGAAGTGCGAGTCGGCGCGCGCCAGTGGAAGAGGTTGGCGCAGGCGGCGAGGCATCGCTTTGCATCAACGTGCCTTGCTCGTCCACCACCTGTGCTTGCGCCAGTGTGACGTTGGCAAGAAACAGCAACAGAGGGGTGTTGACGGGTTTCGGCCAAAAGTAACGGTTTCCTGTGGATAACTCGCGGCTGAACTCGATTGCTACTCTCAATGGACAGGCACCCCGCCGGCACCACAGCAGACCTTGAACTTCTTGCCGCTCCCGCAAGGACAGCGAGTGTTTCTCCCGACCTTCGGTGCCGATCGGCGAGTGGGTTCCGACCGCCGAACAGACTGAGCCGGGGCCGTTGACAGCTTGCGGAAGTAGCGATTGATGTCGACCAGACCGATCGTCATTTTCGCGAGCATCTCATTTCGTGTCGCGCGCGGCATGGGCCTAAGAAGCGGCTGTAGCTCCGGATCCTTCTCCTGCGCGAGCAGCATCATCGGCAGAATCGCTTCGCCGTGTTCTTTGTTATCGATCAGCGCGAGCCATTGCTCGTAGCGCAAGCCGACACCCTGCATAAACGCGTCTGCCCAGTCTGCGCCGGCATGCCGCCCAGGGGTCTGCTTCAGCAAATACAGGTCGTAGACTTGGCCTTGATTCAGGGTCTGAGCGATAGTGTTCCAGTGCCGCATCAGCAACGGGAGCACTCGATCGGCTTCCCGTGGATCATCGAAATGATTGTCGCCGCCGAGCACAAGTGGCAGATATTCGCTGGGCATTACGAGGTCGGGCCCGACGATCAGCGCGCAGAGGAATCCGTCGAGCGCCTCCAAATTTGGCGCAACGCCACCGAGGCACTTCGCAAGAAACGTTGCGAGCGCCCTGTACTCTGGAGCCGTTAGGGATTCGTCGAGCGTGGTGGGCATGATCTAAAGATGTGCGTCTGGGAATGTTCCGGGCACAGGTTGAAGTGGGGCTATGATCCCGAGCGCAGTAGCATCGCTTTGACCCAGTCGCGCCGCTCTTGACTGCGGCGGTCGTCCTCGAAGCCCTCCTGGAGCTGCTCGATCTCCTCGGCGCTGGCGCCCTTCATGATGTCGGGGTCGACCCGCGCTGCGTATTCGGCGCGCTCGAAGTGGTCCTCGATTTCGGCAGTGGTGAACAGCTTGCGGATCCGTTTCGAGAACGCCGGCAGTTCAGCGAGAAATTCTGGATTCGTCTCGCCGGTCTGCGCAAACATCATGAGCTTGTCGCCGATGAGGTATTCGATGGCGCCCCGCATCCCGTGTTGGGCGCGGATATCAACCGTCGCCGCGCAGCAGTCCTTCCAAATCTGTTCTGGTGTGCGCAACGCCACGGAAGTGTCCTCGATTCGTGCGCGATTAAGCCGAGCGAAGTAACCTGGATATCGTCGCCGGATGCACACCAAAAAGGCGTGCGGCATCCGCCGCCGTCTTGCGGCCCCGCTTCACGAGCCGAATGATCTCCTGTCGCTGCTGCGGTTTCAGCTTCTGGGGTCGACCGCCGACCCGACCTTCCCTTCGGGCGGCGGCGAGTCCCGCCTGGGTGCGCTCCTTCAGCATCGCCCGCTCGAATTCGGCAAAACTCCCGACCATCTGCATCATCATGCGGCCGGCCGGCGTCGTCGTATCGATCGCCTCCGTGAGGCTCCGGAACCCGGCCTTGCGCTCCTGGATGCGTTCCATGAGGGTCAGTACGTCCCGGAGTGACCGGGACAGCCGGTCGAGCTTCCAGACCACGACGACATCGCCCTTGCGCAGATGGCTGATGAGTTCCAGGAGCTTCGGCCGGTCCCAGCGTCCGCCGGAGGCCTTCTCGCGGTAGATCTCCTCGCACCCGGCGGCCTTGAGGGCCGCAACCTGAGCGGCCGTGTCCTGTTCCTGGGTCGAGACGCGTGCGTAGCCGATCAGCATGCTTGCACAAACCTATTGCGGAGGTGTTTGATATTGCAACACGGATCTGCAACGCGCAAGAACGGCGAATTTCACGGAACAGCCGTCGGTGCAGAACCCATCGTTTGTGCAACGCCACCGAACCGGGGTGGGAGGCCACATGCGCCGTTGGGAATTGGCCTACCTCGGGCGATCCACGTTTCCGAAGGACGTCGCGGAGTTCGAGCTGCAGCGCGCCTTCACGTTCAGTCATAGGGAACGACGGGACATCCGCAAGGCCTTTCGGGTCAAATACCGCCTCGCGGCAGCCCTGCAGCTCGGGTTCTTGCGCCTGACCGGGCACGCACTCGGCTCCGTGGCGTACGTGCCGACGGTTGTGCTGCACCACCTCGGGCGGCAGTTTCGCGGGCCGGTCCCGGACCTCGCGACGCTGCGGGCGCTGTATCGCCGCAAACCGACCCGGTTCGAGCACCGCCGCTGGGCGCTCGAGTACTCCGGCCTCATGAAGCTCGACGAACGCGGCGCGGCGGCGCTTGAGCGTGAGCTCCGGGAGCGTACCCACGCCACCCTTGCCCGTCCGCGGCTCGAGCAACTTGGGCGCGAATGGCTGTTCGGGTGCTGCTATCTGATCCCCAGCCAACGGCGGCTGAGCCAGACCGTGCGTCGGGTGATCAGATCGGTCGAGGAGGATGACTATCTCGAACTGCAGCGCCGGATCCGAACGGCGCAGATCCACGGCGTCCTTCAGACGCTTCTCGGGCCACGCCCTGGCGGATCCACGACCGCTATCGAGTGGCTGCGCAGGCCGCCGCGCCGCCGCTCGCTCAAGACAATGCGCGAGCTGTCCGACAAGTATCAGTGGCTCGAGCGTGTCGTCGGACACGTTCAATTGCCGGGTATTCCCCGGGAACGGCAGCGAGTGTACGCACGGCGGTTCCGCAGACGGCGTACGGCGGATCTGGCGGACGTACGCCCGGCGCGGCGCGAACTTGAAGCCGTGTGTTTCGCCATCGTTACGCTCGGGACCCTGGCCGACGACCTGTTGCGGTTGGTCGAGATGCGGATCGCCGCTATCTGGCGCTGGGCCTACGTCGTGGCGGCCGAGCAGCTGACGCCGCAACGCGTTCGTCGTCGGGGCGAGGTTCTGGTCGAGATCCGGCGGCTCGTCGCCGATCCCTCTCTGTCGGATACGTCATTCCGGCTCGAGGTCCGGGCGCTCCTGAATCCGACCGCAGATGCGGCCCCCAATACTCGCGCCGCGGACGTACGCGAAATATTGTGTCGCAATGCCCGTCGCGTCCGGCCGCTCGTCGAGCTACTGCTCAAACTGAAGCTGCAGGGCACATCCGACCATGAACCCTTGCAGGCCCTGGGATGGCTGCGGAGCGTCTACGAGGACAAGCTCGACTGGCTATCACCGGAGCCGCCTTCGGCGTGGACCGGTCGCTGGCAGCCGCTGGTTCAGGCGCGTGACGGGAAGATTGCGCTTCGCGCCTACGAGGCCGCAACGCTGTGGGGCATACGCCGAGCACTGCGCAACGGCTCGCTCTGGTCCCCCTATGGTGATGAGTTCTCGGATCCGGCACGCAATCTGATGCCGGTGGCTGTCTGGCAGCAGCAATCCTACGGGTACCAGTTCCGCAAAGGCCTGCCGCGCACTGCGGAGGTCTACACGGATCAGGTTCAGGGCGCGCTTGGGGCGGCACTGACTGGACTCCAGGATGCCGTTGCACGCGATGCGGTCTGCATCGGCTACAAAGACCTCTACTTCGCACGCGACGAGGCTGCGTGGCTCCCTGGCGGCCTCGATCTCGCCCAGTCCCGGCTCTATAGAAGGGTCGGTAAGGTGCAGTTCCCGATCCTGCTGCTCGAACTCGATGCCCAGGTCCACTTCAGCTGGAAACTGCTCGGCCGCGAGCCTAAACATGCCGAGGAACTCCTCGCGGTCTACGCCGCGCTGCTCGCGGCCGGCACCGACCTCGAATCCCGCGGGATCTCGACCATGATCCGCGGCGTACGCGAGAGTACCGTTCGGCGATACATGCGACTGTTCGAGTCGGAACCGGGAGTCCGGGCCGCCAATGACGCGCTCGTTCACTTCGCGCGCAGCCAAGCGATCGTGAGCCACTGGGGCACCGGCTACGAGGCCTCGTCGGACCTACTCAGCCTCGATGCGAGCAAACAGATCTACAACGCCCGGGTCGACCCGAAGCGGCGCACGCATGGCATCGGGACCTACACGACCGTTCTCGATCAGTGGGGGATCCCGTACGACCAGCCTTTGCCCTTGCTGCAGCGCCAGGTCGGTGCCGCGATAGAGGGTGTCATCCGGCAACGGATCGCGCCGATCTCCAGGCTCGCCGTGGATACTCACGGCTATACCGACATTGGAAATTGCATAGCGAAGCTCGCTGGCTTCGACCTCTGCCCGAGGCTCCACGACATGCGCGAGCAGTGGCTCCATGTGCCGCGCGGGTGGCCTGAGATCCCTGAGCTTGAGCCAGTTCTGAAGCGGGACATCAACCTCGACGACATCCATGCCGAGTACGACAACCTGCTGCGCGTCGCAGCGTCCATCGTCGAGGGGTATACGTCGGCGACGTACCTTCTCGAGCGGCTCGGCTCCGCCGCCCGTGGCTCGCGCCTCCATCGCGCCGGCACCCAGCTCGGCCAACTATGGCGAACCGTCTACTTGTGCGACTACTCGGCGCAAGCGGAATTCCGGCGCAGCATTAACCGACTGCTGGTGCGAGGCGAGTCCGTCCACCAGTTGCAGAGGGCCATCCACTACGGCCCGATCCGGGCACATCGCGGACGTCGTCGCGAGGAACTCGCGCTCATATCCGGCGCGCTGACACTGCTCACGAATGCCGTCGTCGCTTACAACACATGGAAGCTGAACGACGTCGTGGAGGGCCGCCGAAAGGCAGGGCGCCCGGTGCCGACCGACGACATTCTGGCGCACATCGCGCCGATCGCGTTCGGGCACGTCAACTTCCGGGGGATCTACCGGTTCCCGCTCGAGCGGTATGTCGATCGACTGGTGCCGTCCATGCCGGAGGTCAGAAAGGCGGTCGGCGGCTGAAAAGTTATCAACAGGAAACCGTTACTTTTGGTCGACACCCGTCAACACCCCTAACAGGCACGCTGCGGCCGCGCGGGCCAAGAGAGTCAGGATATCCTGGCTCCTGGGAGTCGAGGCGCGAATGAACTTACATGCCCGGAAACAGCGCTGCAGTCCTTGCATCTCGCTCCCCTACAACATTTCTAATTGTTTTGTTCGGTCGGCCTGCTCTGGGGCAACCGAGGCGCCAGCATGTGCCTGGATTTGGGCAGATTCAACCACGGCATTCATGCTGCAACGAACAATTCACGGGCGCGACATATCGACGCTCTCCGCTCCGATCATGGCCGGACTCGGCCACTCGATGCTCTGCCAGGAATCGACGACACGGCCGTCGATGATCGCAAGCGGAAACGGTCCCCAGTGGCGCGCGCATTGCAGCAACAGCTTGTCGACGCGGGGCCGGCCGCTGGAGCGATCGATCTCTGCATCCATGACGCGGCCGTCGAGACCGACCCGAACGGAGAGTACGGCGACCGGCCTCATTCGGTCGCCGCCCGCCATCGACACGTCGCTGCACTCGAACGCGCGACGTCGCTCGGCATCACCGACCCGTGCGGCGGCTGCCAAGTGTTGCTGCACGCTTTCTGCCGTTTCCGTCGGCGGACCGGCGAGTTCCGGCTCGGGGTCGTCGCCGAGGTCGACGGATGGCCGCTGCGGCGGATCGATGTGTGGCGGCTTGGGCTTTGTCTTGGGGATTTCCAACAGCTTCGTTGGCGGCGCCGTTGCCAGGAACACCACCGTCATCGCCTCATCCGCAGCAAGTCCGTCGCCGCCGCGATGCAGGCCGAGCGACAGCACGAGGAACAACCCGGCGTTAATCCCGCCG
>CAIYLH010000097.1 GCA_903927005.1 uncultured Pseudomonadota bacterium | reverse complement strand
CAACGGTGACGGCACCTACACCTTCAAGTTCAACAAGTCGCTGACGGACTTCGCGGCGATTTCCAGCAACGCCGGCCCCATTAACGCCGACGGCTCGGCGGCGCCCGCTGGCGCCACGGGTGTCGCGATCTCGTACAACGGCGCGCTGACGCATCGCATCGGCATTGAGTTGCGCGGCACGGGCCCGAATGCCACCAACAACGGCACCGGCAACGCGGTCTACACCTACCGGCCTGCCGATGGCGCCACCGTCGCCAGCGCGGCCGGCACAGCCTCGCCGCTCTACACGCGCGAAGTCGTCAGCCTCAAGGAGTGCGATGCCTGCCATGCGCGCCTGGAGATGCATGGCGGTGCACGCAACGACGTGCAGTACTGCGTGCTCTGCCACAACGGCGGCTCTACGGACGCTGCCTCCGGCAACGTCGTTGACCTGCGCTTCATGATTCACAAGATTCACGCGGGCAAGAACCTGCCGAGCGTCAAGGCCTACCTGCTCGCCCATCCGGGCACGCTGCCAACGTTCTCGGCACCGGGTGTGGGTTTCTCGATCTTCGGCACCAGCGCGACGCCGACGGGCTTCAATGAAGTTTCGTTCCCGCAGGACATCCGCAACTGCACGACCTGCCACAACCCGGCCAATGCCAATACGCCGGATGCAGCCAATTACGCCAACTACGCCTACACGCGCACTTGCGGCGCCTGCCACGACACGATGGACATGGTCGCGCACGTCAATACGGCGAACACCACTGCCGGTAACGGCGCAGCGACGGTTGCAACGATCGCGGCAGCTGATGCGACTTGCATGAGCTCCAGCTGCCACGCGGCCGGCACGACCGCACGCGCGGCAGTGGGTGGCACGGTAGGCGTCGCAGCGCCGGGTGGCTTTGTCGATGTCGTCACGGCACACAATATTGCGCTGGTGACTTCGATGGCGAAGTTCAAGCTCAACATCGTCCGCATCGAGGCGCTCCAGCCTGACGGTGTGACCGTCGAGCCGGCCTGCGTGACCAAGCTCGCAGCCGCCGCCGCCGGTGCCACCGTCATCTGCACCGTGCCGCCGGGCGACTACCCGCGCGTGTCGGTCAACGTGACTGATCCGACCAACGCCAATGCCAAGTACGACCTGACCGCCGCGCCGTTCAGCACCTTCGGCACGACCATCTCGGCACGTGCCGGCTGGTCGACGCTGAACTATACGAACCCGGGTGCGATCGTCGGTTCCGGCACGACCCAGGCCGAGGCAGTGAACTTCCTCGCCAAGAGCGGTACGACCACCAACATCCCGGCACTGGCAACGACCGCGACCAACACCTCCTCGTCGGTCATCCCCTCGGTGCCGGCGGTGATCGTCAGCTCCGACAAGACGATGCTGACGGCGCGGTTCCCGTATCCGGTGCCGCTGGCCTCTGATCGCGCGCTGGTTGGTGGCTCGGGTGCCATCGGCGCACAGGCATCGCTGATCCTTCCGGTCGCGGATGTCGGCGTGAAGATCCCGCTGGTGTCCGGCTCAAGCCCAGCGCAGTACGGCACCGCGGTGCCGATCCGCTCGGCGGACCAGGCGTTCTTCCCGATCACCGACACCACTGTGGTCGCGCGTCGGCAGGTCGTTGACATGAACAACTGCGTGCGCTGCCACAAGACGCTGGTATTGCACGGCAGCCGCGTCGACAACGCCCAGTTCTGCATCATGTGCCACAACCCGGCGCAGGCGCCGCGTGTGCAGGCATCCGGTGCGGCCGCCGGCTCGTCCGGATCCGAGCCAGTGGACTTCAAGTTCTTCGTTCATGCCATCCACTCGGCGAACTACAAGGCGGGCACGATTGACTTCACCGAGGTCGGCTTCCCAGGCCAGCTGGGCAACTGCCTCGCGTGCCACAAGACCGACACGTACTACCCGGTGGATCCGACCAAGGTGTTCGGCACCACGATCGACCCGGGCCAGACCTACAGCACGACCAAGTTCGCCGGCTACGACGTGCCGACGCAGCACTACGCGATTACGGCTAACGCTGCCGCCTGCGGTTCCTGCCACGTCGATGCGACGGCGCAGAACCACATGAAGCAGCAGGGCGCGGTGGTGATCGGCGACATCATCTCGACCGGTAGCCTCGGCATCAACGGCCTGGGCTTCGGTGTGCCGAATACGTTCGTCTCGGGTGCGCCGCACATCAAGGCGATCGATGGCTCGACGTTGCCGCAGTACCAGACTGAGACCTGCAGCGTCTGCCACGGTCCGGGAGCGACCGCGGACGTCAAGGTCGTCCACAACGTGGCGTCGTACAAGTACAACTGATCCCCGCAACGTAGAAAGGCCCGGCGCAGCAGCGCCGGGCCACGACGGACCGAACGAGGAGCGAACCATGTTCGCGATGACTAAGGTGATTCGTGGTCAGACGCTGGCCGGTTTGGTGCTCTCGCTTATCGCGGGAGCGCTGCTGGCGGGCTGCGGCGGAGGTGCGGGGTCTACCGGACCTGCCGGCCCCGCGGGCGGTGCGGGCTCTACCGGGCCGGGCGGCTCCACGTTGGCCCGTAACATCTCGGTAGCCGAGACGATCACGGTGCAGATCACCGGGGTAGATGGCGGCGCTTCGCCGAAGATCTACTTCAACCTGGTCGACCAGAAGGGGCAGCCGCTGTACGGTCTGCAACCCGCGCAGATTCGCTTTGCGATTGCCAAGCTCGTGCCAGGAAACAACGGCACCTCGAGCACCTGGGTCTCCTACATCAATACGGTCGACAACCCGGTTGCCGGCCAGGGCTGGGGCACTGTCCCGACCCGCCAGCCGACCGCTGAAGTGGCAAGCACTGCCGGTGGCGTGTTCGCCGATCGCGGCGACGGCACCTACAGCTACGCGCTGTCGAAGAGTCTCGGTGCCTACACGGTCGCCGACGCTCAGGGCGCGGCCATTGCGTTCGAGCCCAATCTGCCGCACCGGGTCGGTCTTGAGCTGCGCGGTACGGGCGCCAACAACACCAACAACGGCAACAACAACGGCGTCTTTAACTGGCTGCCGCAGACCGGCGCCACGACGAACCTGGCCAGCCGCGACATCGCCAGCAATAAAGAGTGCGACGCCTGCCATGCGAAGTTCGCGATGCACGGTGGTGCCCGCAACGACGTCCAGTACTGCGTGATCTGCCACAACCCCGGCAACACCGACGCGCAGTCCGGCAACACGCTCGACTTCAAGGTGATGGTCCATAAGATCCACAGTGGCGCGAAGATGCCGAGCGTCGTCGCCGCCGCCAGCACCACTCCTGCGCAGGGCGTGGGCTACACGATCTGGGGCTTTGGTGGCTCGGTGAACAACTTCAATGACGTCGTCTGGCCGCAGGACACGCGTAACTGCACCACCTGCCACAACGCCGCTAACCCGCTGACCCCGGATGCGAACAATTTCCAGAACGTTCCGAGCAGTGCCGCCTGCGGTGGTTGCCATGACACCGTGAACTTCGCCACCGGCGCCGGCCACGGCCCGACGGAGCAGCCGGTGACGGACGCGGACTGCATTACCTGCCACGGCCCGAACACGACGGTGGCGCAGGGTGACTGGACTGTCGTGCAGTCGCACCGGATCACCTACCTTGAGCTGCAGCAGCAGTTCCAGTTCACGGTCGTTCGCGTCGACGCAGTGCAGGACGCCGCTGGCACGATTCCAGGGGCGAGTGCCGCTACCTGCGCCACGGCGGTCTGCAAGGTCGCTCCGGGCGAGTACCCGAAGGTTACGATCCGCATCTCGAACCCGCAGGACGGCACCACGTATGCGCTGACGGATGCGCCGTTCACCAACACCTACGTGGCAACCGGCGCGTCGTCCGCGACGACGGCCCGTGTCCGGGCGCGCGTCGCCTATTCGACGCTGAACTACACCAATCCCGGCGCAAACACCGGCACCTCGGCCACGCAGGCCGGCCTGATTGACTTCATGTCTACGACAGCCCCGTTCCCGGTCACTCACAACGAGGACGGCAGTTACACCGCCGTCGCGGCGAAGCCGATCCCGGCGACCTATGCCTCGCTCGTTGCCGGTGGCACCGGTGCGATCTCGCTTGAAGGTCGCGCGATCCTGAACATCGCCAATGCGGATGGTCCGGCGGTTTTCACTTCGATCCCGATCAAGGCCGCGGAGCCTGCGTTCTTCCCGATCACTGACAGCAAGGCTGTCGCGCGTCGCGATGTCGTCGATACGGCGAACTGCCTGCGTTGCCACAAGTCGCTGGAGCTGCACGGTGGCGCACGCGCCAATAACGTCAAGCTTTGCATCATGTGCCACAACCCGGCGCAGGCGCCGCGTGTGCAGGCCTCGGGTGCGGCCACTGGTTCCTCTGGCTCGGAGCCGGTGGACTTCAAGTTCTTCATCCATAGCCTGCACTCGGACAACTACAAGTTCGGTACGCTGGATTTCACCGATGTCGGCTTCCCCGGCGCGCTAAACAACTGTCTGGGTTGCCACAAGGCGAACACCTACTACCCGGTAGACCCGACCAAGGTCGCCTCGACGTCGATCGACGCGGGTGCAAGTAGCAGCACGCTGCTGGCCGGCTACGACGACCCGACGCAGCACACGGCGATCACGGCGAATGCCGCCGCCTGCGGCGCCTGTCACGTCGATACCATCGCGCAGACGCACATGAAGCAGAACGGCGCGGTGATCATCGCCGACCAGCTGACTGGCGGGCTGCAGTTTGGGGCGCCGAACACCAGGGCATCGACGTACCGGCAGATCAAGGGTGCTAATGGCATGACATTGCCGCAGTACCAGACCGAGACCTGCCTGGTCTGCCACGGTCCGGGCGGAACGGCAGACACCAAGGTTGTGCACAAGGTGGATTCCTTCAAGTACAACTGATGTGGGCCTGACGACCTGCGGTAGCGCGTAAAGCGCCACCGCAGGCCGGTCGAGAACGAAAAGACCAGAACAGAAGTAGAGGCTTCCGATGTGCGACCACCAACCGACTGCTCGACTGCGTGACTGGGCGCTTGCAGCGTGCCTGACCGCGTTCAGCCTGTTCGGGTCGACGCCGGCCGGCGCCGCCGAAGGCGCTGTTCCCCCGGCTGCACCTGCCAAGAGCGCCTATAGCAAAACGGGCGCCGACACCTGTCTGGACTGCCACGATGAAGCGGCGGTGGCGGGCATCTTCAAGACGGCCCACGGTCGGCCGACGAATGATGCCGGACCGTTCGGTCATGGCCAGCTGCAGTGCGAGTCCTGCCACGGCCCGGGCGACCTGCACGCGAACGGCAAGGGCAAGACCCGCCCGCACCTGATCCAGTTCGGCAAGAACGCGCTGACCTCGAAGGCTGCCCAAAGCGAGCAGTGCCTGAGCTGCCATCGCGGTACCGCTGCCCACTGGGGCGGTAATGCGCACGCGGCCAACGACGTGTCCTGCGCGGACTGCCACAAGCTGCATCAGGCCAAGGATGCCGTTCGTGATGTCGCCACCCAGACGGATGTCTGCACCTCCTGCCATCAGGCGCGCAAGTCCGATGCGATGAAGTCGTCTCATCACCCGTTGCGTGAAGGCAAGATGGCCTGCAGCAGCTGCCACGCACCGCACGGCTCGACCGCGCCTGCGCAGCTGAAGAAGGACTCCGTGAACGAGACCTGCACCACTTGCCATGCGGAATACCGCGGGCCGTTCCTGTGGGAGCACGGCCCGGTTGCCGAAGATTGTGCCAACTGCCACCAGCCGCACGGCTCGTCGCAGCCGGCGATGCTCAAGACACGGGCGCCGTTCTTGTGCCAGCAGTGCCACGAGGTGCAAGGGCACCCTGCGGTTTCGTACACGCCGGATGGTCTGCCAGGCGGCAGCGGCACTCAGCGCGGCGCGTTCCTGCTCGCCGGTAGCTGCCTCAATTGCCACTCAAAAGTACACGGTTCGAACCATCCCTCCGGCTCGAAACTGATGCGCTGAGCGGGAGTCCAGAGCATGTCACCGCGTCATATGATCAAGTTCTCCATCGCCACCATCCTCGCCGCGGCGGCCAGTCAGGCCGTCGCGACCGAAGCGGCCGCGCCACCCGACACGAGTGAGTGGGCGTGTTCCGCCTGCCCGTTTGACAAGGGTGCGCAGGCGGACGTTACGGCCGGCGCAATTTATGGCGACGGCGCCAATGCCGCTTCAGGGCGGTTCACTGGCATCGATCGCCAGTCGACCTTCATTGATGCCGCCAGCCACGCCAGCTACGTCAACGAGAAGGGCCAGTTCGCGACCTACTCGCTCGACGACCTTGGATTGGACTCGCGCAGTGGCACGGTCAAGTTCGGGCGCTATGGCCATTACGATGTTGCGTTGAAGTACGACGGACAGCCGTTCCGTCGCTACGACACCGCGGTCACGCCGCTTAGCGGCGGCATGTCGCAGACGCTGCCCTCGGAATGGACGGCGGCCGGTTCTACGCTTGGCATGACCGAGCTCGATGCGGCGCTGCACGACGTAAAGATTGGTACGCTGCGCAAGACCTATGGGGTCTCGGGGCGCTGGTTCCCGCACAGTGGGATGCAACTGTTCGCATCGTTTGAGCGTCAGGACAAGAGCGGCACGCAGATCGTGGGCGCCGGCTTTCTGACCCAGGCACTCCAGCTTGCCGCTCCGGTTAACTTCCAGACCGACACTTTCGAAGTCGGTGCGGCTTGGTCTGGCAAGGGTGGATCGTTACGAATTTCTGCCGCGGACTCGAAGTTCCGTAACGACGACCCGTTGCTGACCTTCCAGAACCCGTACCTGTCGCTGGTTGAGAACCTCGACAGTGTGCCCAATGGCGCCGTTTCGCGCCCGCCGGAGAATGAAGCCCGCAGCGTCAACATTACTGGCAGCATCACGCTGCCGTTGAACTCGTCGGTATCGTTCGCGACCGGCTTTACCACTATCAAGCAGTCAGCCGCGCTAGTGCCGGTCACCTCGCAGCCTGACGCATTGCCGCCGGCGGAAGGCTTCGATGGCGACGTGCGGCTGCAGCATTACGCGCTGACGCTGGGCTCGCGGCCCTGGTCCCGCCTGCACCTGCACGGCCGCATCGCCTATGACGAGCGCGGCGACTACGGCAATGCGATGGCGCTGACCCAGTACCTCACCGATCTGGTAGCAGGCCCGACGGTCACGACACCGCGCTTTGATTTCGTGCGAGTTCGCGTTGACGGCGGCGCGGACGTGCGCCTGTCCAAGTACACCTCGATCGGTGTCGGTGGCGACCGCGTCGAGATCAACCGCACCCAGCAGTTGGTGCGTCACACCGAGGACGGCCGTACGTACGGTAAGGTCAAGTGGGCGCCGGGCGCGGGTTTTGCGCTGACGCTGAAGGGCGGCGCTGCGCACCGCGATGCTCGCGGCATAGATCTGACGTACCTGCCGGTGGGCCAGAACCCGCTGGTGAGCATGTTCAACCTGTCCAACCGCGACCGTGAGTTCGGCGATCTGGACATGGTCTGGAGCCCGAACGAGAAGTTGTCGATCACCCTGCAGGGGTCGCTCAACAACGATAAGTACGGCCGCTCCGTGATGGGTCTGCTGGAGGGACGCGAACAGCGCGGCGCAGGCAACATCACCTGGTCGCCCAACGAGAAGCTGTCTCTGTATATCGACGGCGGCTATCAGAGCCGTGAAACGCTTCAGGCGGGGGCCTTTAGCACGGCATCAGCCTCCTGGGAGGCGAAGATCAATGACAAGTTCCGCAACATCGGCGGCGGCTTGAAGTACACCGCCGAGCGCTGGGAATATGCCATCGACGTCGCGCACGCAACCTCGGTTGGTCAAACCAGCTCAGGTCTGGTGGGTGGACTGGCGCCGTTCCCGGAACTCAACGCGCGTTACGACAACGCACGCGTAACGGTCGGCTACACCGCGACCGAGCGGCTGGGCGTCCGACTCAGGTACGTCTATCAGAAGTACTCCTCGCTGGACTGGGCGCTGGATGGCGTCGGCCCCGCGACAGTGCCGAACCTGCTGGCGATGGGCTATGGGCCTGATCACTACAACGCCAGCGTTCTTGGGTTAAGCTTCACCTACAAGTACGGAACAGTCGCCTCACCCTGAACGGACTCATACATGGATAGTGCTCCCCGGGTTTCAGATGGTCCAACATCAGCAGAACTCGGGGGGCCTGGCGTCGCGGCCGCACTGAAGCGTGCGTTCCTCGCCACCCGACCCAAGTTTTTTACCGCGTCGGTGCTGCCAGTACTGGTTGGCACCGCTTGGGCCGGCGCCGCCGAGCACGCGTTCAATGGCCGTACCCTCATCCTTGCGCTCGTCGCCACGGTGCTCGCGCAGGCAGCGACTAACGTCTATAACGACGTCAGCGACGACCTCAACGGCACGGATCCTGCCAATACCGGGCATATCTATCCATATACCGGCGGCTCGCGCTTCATTCAGAACGGCGTTCTCAGTCGTGCGCAGATGTTCCGTCTCGCGGTCGTGCTTGCCGTGCTTACGCTTGCGTTCGGTGGCTGGCTGACGCTGCTGCGCGGCAGCGGCGTGCTGATGCTGGGCTTGGTTGGTGTCGCGTTGGGACTGTTCTATTCACACCCCGCCGTACAGTTGTCCGGTCGTGGTAGCGGCGAACTCGCCTGTGCCATCGGACTTGGCGCGCTGCCTGTCGCGGGTGCTGCCTGGCTGCAGGCAGGTCAGGTGGCGCCCGGCGTCTGGCTGCTCGCCACGATCGTCTCGGTCTGGGTGTGCCTGATACTGCTAATCAACGAGATCCCTGACAACGTCGCTGACGCCGCTGCCGGTAAGCGTACGCTCGCGGTGCGGCTCGGCGAGGGCGGAACGCGCGCGCTTTATCGCGCATTGACGCTGCTGGCGCTCACGGCCGGCGTCTTGTTGCTGCTGCGTCGCGACGTCGCTGTCTGGACAGGACTGCCGATGCTGCTGCTTGCGGTAGCTGGCTTCAAGGCCGCGGCGGGGATCTCGCTCGAGCCTGTGCGTCGAGCGCAGCTGACCCGATCTATCGAGATGACGCTCGCCATCCACGCGGTGGGCTGCCTGCTGCTGGTGACCGCGGTGCTGCTGCGCTAGGGGATCAGTCGAGCGCGCGTGCCACTGCGGCGAAGAACGCGCTGTCCTCCACCACGTGCGCATCCGAGGGCTTTGGCCTGGCGCACAGCACGATAATCGCCAACCGCCTGCGTGGATGCAGGTAGATGCGCTGGCCAAAAATACCCATCGCCAGAAAAGCACCCTCGTGCACGCCGTCCGTCACCTCCGGTAGCCACCACTGATAGCCGTAGTCGCGACGCTCACCGTTAGCCGCAAGGCGAGTCGTGGCTTGCTCGAACCAGCCTTCGCGCACGACGCGAGTCGTGCCGATGCAGCCGTCCTCGAGCACGAAGCGGGCAAAGCGCGCGTAGTCGCGCAGCGTTGCCGACAGGCCGCTACCGCCGATGGCGGCGCCGTCCGGGGACTCGAGCCACCAGCGAGCGTCGTCCTGCATGCCAGCGGGTGACCACACGCGCTCATGCAGGTAGCGCGCCAGGGGCGCTCCGATCGCTGCTTCCAGCGCGGCGCCGGCCAGGAACGTCTCGCCGGTGTTGTAGTTGAAAACGCTGCCCGGAGTGCGTACGCGCGGCAGCTCGCTCATCATTCGCAACAGGCTGCCGGGGTGGCCTGCGATCTGTAGCTCCAGGAACTGCCGCCGCTGCGAGGCAGGGTCGGTATAGGTTTCGTCCCAGCCCACCCCGGAGGTCATCTCCAGCACCTGCCGTAGCGAGACCTCGCGGTAGGCGCTATGGGCAAGCGCTGGCAGATAGCGGGTGATCGGCGCCTCGAGACTGCCGAGCAGGCCGTCCTGCAAGGCAACGCCGTAGAGCGTGGAGCAGACTGACTTTGCGAGCGAGAAGGACGCGAAGCGGTCGTCTGGCGCGAACCCAAGCTCATAGTCTTCGCGAACTATGGCGCCGTCCTTGAGCACGAGCAGGCCGGCGACCCGGTTGTAGGCGAGGTAGTCGACCAGGTCATAGCGGCGATTGGCGCTAACGACTTCCACAGACTGCAGTTGCCGGCTAGCCACCGGTAGCGGTGAGGTTGCTGCGCTGTGTGCCACGGTGGCCGCCGGGAACAGGGTATCGGCGGTTTTCAGTGTCGCCACCAGCCGATCTGGAGTCAGAGACCCTGCGTACAGCTCGCGGATCAGGGTGCTGCGGGAGGCGTAGGGAGGCGTCGTCATGGGAGGGAATGGTACCCGACCATTCCGTGGCCGCGCGGTACCGGTTGCCGCACGCGGGTCGGGTCCGTAGCATGGCCGTTCCAGCGCAGGGAGCCGCGCTGGGGCGCCGCACCGTCGCCGGATCGCAGGACACGACACCTTAAGATGCAGTCACCCGACCTTCAGCGGCCCGATTTGGCGCGAACCTCCTGCGTCTTCGTCAGCTATGCGCACGAGGACAAGATGCGCGCGGTGAGCGTGATTCGGGCGCTGGAGCAGGCCGGCTACGAGGTGTGGTGGGACGGCCTGATCGTTGCCGGTACGCTATTCGCCAGTTCTACCGAACAGGCCCTGGAGGCCGCCAGTGCCGTCGTCGTGCTGTGGTCGCGCGACTCGGTGCTCTCACATTGGGTCCGCGACGAGGCAACGATTGGCCGTGACCGTGGCCGGCTCGTGCCGGTGTCCCTCGATGGCTCCGATCCGCCGCTTGGGTTCCGTCAGTTTCTGTTTACCGACCTGTCGAAGTGGCACGGCCAGGCGGATGCCGATGAGATACGCGCCGTTGTGCAGGCAGTGCGCGCCGTCCACGCGCAAGCGCCGAACTGGGTGCCACCGGTCCCGCGCCCACTCGCCGTCCGCACTACGCGCCGAGGCGTGCTGTTGGCCACGGCCGGTGTTGCTACGCTCGTGCTTGGCGGTGGCGGCTGGCTTGTCTGGAGGAAAGGCTTGGCAGGCGATCCGACCGCTGAGGCCAATGGCGTCGCGGTGCTGCCCTTTGAAAACTTAAGCGGTGACCCTGCCAAGTCCTATTTCTCCGACGGACTCACCGCCGAGATGCGCGCAGCGCTGGCGCACGATCGCCGCCTGCGCGTGATTGCGCAGGTGTCCTCCGAGGCCTTCCGCGATGCGAAGACCGGAGCAGTTGCGATAGCCAAAGCACTGGGCGTCGCGTACCTGCTTGACGGCAATGTTCGTCTGTCCGGCAAGACATTTCGCATCGCGGCCGAGCTCATCGATGGTCACACGGGGTTTACCCGCTGGGAGCAGACCTTCGATCGCCCTATTGACGACATTTTTGCCGTGCAGAGCGAAATTGCACGTTCGGTGACCATCGCGTTGAACGCCGAGATGGCCAATCCCGGCCAGGATGGCGCGCCGGTTCTGTCGGGGCGCACCACCAATGTCGAGGCGTTTGATGCATACCTGCGCGGCCGTGCAGCCTATGACCTGTCCGAAGGCGAAAGTTCCGATCGCCAGGCTCTGGCCGAGTTCGATGCGGCGATCGCCGCCGACTCGCGCTTTGCCGCAGCGCATGCGGCGCGCGCGCGGTCGCTGCTGGTGATTGCCAATCAGTACGCGGACGCCAGTCACAGCGCTGCTCTGTACGAAGCGGCCCTGACCTCGGCCCACACGGCGACAGCGCTCGCGCCGGATCTCGCGGATGCGCAATCGACGCTGGCGTTCGTTCTTTTCCAGGGCCGCCTTGATGTCGCTGGCGCACGCGCACCGTATGAAAATTCGCGTCAGCTCGGTGGCGGTGACGCCACCGTGCTTGGCCGATTCGCGCTGTACAGTGCCCTGACTGGACGCGCGAGCGAGGCTGCGCCTGCGATGGCGCGGGCCGTGGAGCTTGATCCACTGAACCCGCTAGTGCATCGCGCGATGGCAAGCGTGCTGTATGCCGCGCATCGCTATGCCGACATGATCGCGCACCTTGAGCGCGCGCTGGCACTGCGGCCAAAGCTCTCCGGCGCGCAGGCAGCGCGGGGCAACGCCTTGTTCATGCTTGGGCGCTTGCCGCAGGCGCGCGACGCGTATCTGGCGGAGCCGCATCGGATGCTGCGGCTGCCGGGCTTGGCGATCGTCGAGAAGAAGCTCGGTCACGAGGTGGCGGCGCAGGAGGCACTGCAGAGGCTCGTTGCCGAGTTGGGCGACAGCGCCCTGTACCAGCAGGCCGAGGTTCGCGCTCAGTGGGGCGAGCGCGATGCCGCGGTGGCACTGCTCTGGCGCGCCCGTGCGCTGGGCGATTCCGGGCTCATCTACACGCGCACCGACCCATTTCTGGCGCCACTTCAGTTGCTGCCGGAGTTTGGTAAATTGCTTCGACAACTGGGTTTCGACTAGGCTGAATTGCCCACACCGGGCAGGGGAGACAACGTAATGAAGAATCCGATCACGGTGATGCTGATTCTTGCGAGTGCTCTGGCGCTCGCCGGTTGTGGTGAGAAGGCGGCGGCGCCGGCGCCTGCTGCCGAGGCCCCGGCAGCAGTCGCGGCCCCGGCAGCACCAGCTGCCGATGCGACCGCACCGGCTGCCGTCGACGCGGCGAAGCCCGCTTCGCAGGGTGGTGGCGAGAAGCTCTGACAGCGTCGGAGCGAGTCCGCCGTGTCGGCTGACGCCGGCACGGCGGAGTTTGTCGAGTCTCGCCTACCGATCGGCCTGCAGCACGTCGTCTATCCAGTCGACATAGGCGGCGACACGCGTATAGACGCCCGGCTTTGCGTCCCCGTTACAAGACGCCGCGCCCCAGCTGACGATACCGGCCACCTGGGCGGGGTGGCCAAACACGGCCGGTCCCCCGCTGTCGCCCAGACAGGTCTTGCGAGCCGGCGCGCCGGCGCAGATAACGTTCGCGTTCAATTTTGCAGGATCGACCTGCAGCTCACTGCGGCAGCGTTCTTCGCGTTCGATCGCAAGATCTACCTGCAGCAGCACCGCTGAGGGAGCGACGCCTGGCAGTGGATACGTCTTCCCCCAGCCGGTCACGGTCACCGAGGTGCCCTCCAGGATCGGTATCGGACTGCGATGGATCTTGACCGGCTTGATGCTCATCGGCTCGAGCGCCTTTGGCGAGTCGTCTGGCGCAATGTGCAGCAGTGCGATGTCATCGTGATACATATCCTGCACGCGCCACTTCGGGTGCACGACGGCGCAGTCGATCCGGAATGTCCTGCCGTCGTCGCGGGACAGGTCCTGCGCGCCCAGTCGGATCCGAAAGCTTGGAAAGACGAGGTTCGCCCGTACGCAGTCTGCCAGCGACACTTTGTTGTCGTGCGAGACAGTCACCGCGCTGCGATAGTCCCCGAAGGCGGGCCTTAGAACGGCTTCATACTGCTGTTCGTCGACGAGGATGCAGTGGGCTGCGGTCAGCACCCAGTTGGGTGCGATCAGCGACCCTCCACACAGGTGCTGAAGCTGCCATTTCTCGCGCCGCTCCCCCGGCATCTTTTGCAGATGCTGCGCCCAGCGCTCCTCGCTGATGGTGCGGTACAGCTCAGCCTGCCACGTGGCATCGCCGTGGCGGGTGGGCACACCGCCAAACGAACGTCCATCCGCGTCCGCCGCCGGTGGAGGAGCGCTGGCGTCAACGGCTGGCGCAAGCGGCTCGATCGTTGGAATCGGCGAGGGCGAGCGCAGCCACGGCTCATCGTCCGGCGTCACCGTGTCGGCGCTGACGGCTCGGCCTGCTGGCGGCGGATTTGCGGCGGCGGCCGCCTGTGCGTAGCAGACGCCCGTGCCGCCCAGTGTGGCGACGCACAGAAAGGCGCAGCGCGCGGTACGCGAAGTTATCGTGACGGGCATGCAGGCTCCTCTGGCAGGCTATGGGCTGTCTTGTCGGCGGCCGCTTCATTCCACGTCGACGTCGACGAAGCTCTCGCTATGGCGGCCGCCCAGCGAACGCACCAGAAAGCCGACCTGATAGCGTCCTGACGGGACCGGATCGCGCTTGACCTTCAGATCATCGAGATCGTCAATGTGCATCACGTGTCCGTCAGCTGCTGCCAGCGCCGCCTTACCCGCCGCATCAATGACCTCGTACATGGGTCGCAGGTCGTCACCTACGTCGACGTCTATCTCGCGTGGGCCGTGACGGGTGTACTCGACCGCATAGATGAAGTCGCCGGTCACTTCCTCTTCCTTGAAATCAAGAACGAAGCCCAGCGTCACGTCGAGCCACTGCGTCGTGCCGCTAACGCGTAGCTGCGCTGGAACTTCTGCCCAGTAGACGTCCTCTTCATCGCCGTCGCTGAGCTCTTCAAAGCTGGTGATCGGGGCGATGAACTCCTCGTTGCCATCGGAGATCGTGAACCACTCACCATCCCAGTCCTCCTTGAGGTCGCCCTTCGAATCAAGATCGACCGGGATTGAGCCAATGACGACCCGACTGCCATTGTCGACCATGGACAGCACGAAGCTTGCGTCCTCAATGTCGTCGCCGTGTGCCTGTGAAGTGATCTTGATCTCGCTGCCATGCGACACCATCCGCCCGCTCGCCTGTAGTGGATCGATCGCGGGCTTCGGCCGGTTGCGCTCGGCGTCGCTGGCGGGCAGGGCCGTGTAGTCGAGCAAGAAGGGATACCAGGCATTGATCTGGGCGAAATCTGTCTCGTTGTACGAGGTCTTGCCGCGGACCGCGAGGGTGGCCTGGTCTGGCGGAAAGAAAATGGACATGCCGTTCGCGTGCGGTCGCGCCTCGCCATGGATGCTGTAGACGATCGCCTGCCTCACCGCGGCGATGACGCTGTCAGCGGCCGCTGTCGCGGCCTTGTCCTGTGCGCGCTGTTTGAGATTTTCGGCGACGTGCACCAGGTCGTAGACTTCAGATCCGAGCCGCGGCTAGCTGCCCGGGGCGGCCGTGCGGCCGTATTCCTCGGCGTCGTTGCGTGCATGCGCGAGATGAATCCAGGCATCGTGGCCGCCGCGCGTGAGTAGGGCATGGGCCCCGCTGCCTAGTGCCGCGGTGGCCTTGTCGATCGATGCAACCTTGTCCAGGTCGATGACGGACAGCGTGAGTGCTTTAGCTTTTTGCTGTCGTTCGTGATGCGCGGACTTCGCGAAGGAATCCCGGTACGTGTCGACGATGACCCGGCCGAGCGCGGCGCCGTCCATTTGTGGCGAGCGTTCAACCGCGCTCAGCACCGCGGCGTAGTCCCAGCCGGCGGAGGGTTCGATTTCTTCGGATGCCACCATGTAGCGCGCGAACGGAGCCAGCGTTCGCGCCACCTCCAGGTTCGCCATTACGCACGCGTCGAAGCCAATCAGCTCGAATCGACCGGCCGTCTTGGTCACGCCCTTGAGCATGCTACCGACCTCGCCGATGCCGAGACTGTCGCTGTCGTTGGATTCGGCGACAGCGAGTCCCGCCCAGGCCATGCCATGGTCGCCGAAGATCACGCCGTAGCGCTCGGCAGGGAAGTCGCTCGTTACCCTCGTGAGAAAGCGGCCCAGCGTCGACGGATCGCCCATGTCGAGAGCGCCCCAGTCATCAAGTTCGATGAGCTTGCCCTGCTGAACCTGCAGCAGCTTGGCGTTGGTCCAGTTGGGAATGTTCAGCACAGGTGCGTTCGTATAGAGCCCATCGCCCTGGGCATTGCGTGCCGCCAGCACGATCAGGTTGACGGTCGCGGAGCTGCCGACGCGCGCCATGTCGGCTAGGTTCTGCATCATCGGGCGTTCGAGATCGTTGTCGGCGTCGAGGTAGACCATCAGCGTCCAGAGCGCCTTGGCGGCGGGCTCGGCCGTGGCCGTGACGCTCATCAGTAGCAGCAGCCCGAGCAGGGCAGCAAGCTGGCGTAATCGCCTCATGACTCGTTCCTCCAGAGTCGGTCTGATCGAGGGAATCTTCTCCCCGTGCATCGCGCTGGTCAGCGACCGCTGCGCTGAGTGTACCCGGCCAGCGCGGAGATGCCCCGGCCGCTGTGGCATGCTGTCGCGGCCCGGCCGGCCCGGGCGATATGAACGGATACTGCATGGCCCGCACGCCCACTGACTTTGACGAAGAGTTCTTCGAGCGCTATTACGGCGATCCCGCCACGCGGGTGGCCGACAGTGGCGACGCCGAGCGTGTCGTTGGCCTCATTGCCGGGATCGTGCAGTACCTAGAATTGCCGGTTCGTCGCATCCTCGACGCCGGCTGCGGCACGGGTCTGTTGCGCGAGCCGCTCGAGCGTCTGTTCCCGAAGGCGCGCTACGAGGGTCTGGAGATCAGCCCATTCCTGTGCCGCCGGCACGGCTGGCGGCAAGGGTCTCTGGCCGATTACGAGGCCACCCGGCCGTACGACCTGGTCGTGTGTCATGACGTCATGCAGTACCTCGATGATGCGGCCGCCGCCCGGGCGATCCGCAACCTCGCCAAACTCAGCCACGGGGCGATGTATTTCAGCGTGCTGACCAAGCGCGACTGGCGGCATGCGGCTGATCAGTCCCGCACGGACCGGACCGTGCAGCTGCGGCAGGTCGACTGGTATCGGCGTCGCCTGCGGCGCGGCTTTCGCCACGTCGCTGCCGGCGTCCACCTGTCCCGGCAGCTGCAGCCGATCCTCTGGGAGCTCGAGGAGCCCTGGAAGTAACCCGGGCGCACGCCGGACTCCCGGCCTGACGCGCGAGACGCTACAATCCGGCGGCGCACCCGGCGCACCCGTCCACAACGCTACCCAGGGGGATCCGCATGCTCTTCTCCTCGAACTCCGCGGGCCGTAAGGCCAGCCTCGTCCTCGTGACGGCCGTCGTCGTCACTCTCGCCGGCTGCAGCGGAGGCGATGAGTCGGCGCCGCTGATCAGGACGTCGATCAAGGTCCAGTCGATCACCCAGCAGGGCAACTGCGAGGACGTGAACGTCAAGGTCGTCCCGGTTTCGATCCTGCCGGACGCGCCGAAGATGTCGAACTCGAAGGAGTTCGTGACCCCGGTCAAGCTGACCAAGGGAGCCGACGGTGTTTCCTGCACCGGCGAAGCGGCGACCATCCCGATGGCGCCTGGCAAGTGGAAGTTCACCGCGAACCTGCCGTCCGAGATCGCCAGCTGTGAGCGTGATGTCGCTCTGACCGGCTCATCGGTGGCGTTCAAGGATGCCGAGACGACCTGCTCCTGATCCTGTTTGGAGGAGGCCGACCCAGTGGGGTCGGCCTCCTTGCAAAGCATCAGCGGCGCCCGTGAAAGGGCAACAAAAGAACGAACGATCGTGCTAAATTGGTGGATATGGCCAAGGGAGCACGCACTCGAGCAACGATCCTGCGGGCCGCGGTGGAAACTGCGAGTCTGGGGGGCTTCGTTGGCTTGAACCTGCAGCCGCTGGCTGATCGCGTTGGTATGACCAAGAGCGGCCTGTACGCCCATTTTGGTTCGAAAGAGGCGCTGCAGCTGGCGACCCTTGAGTACGCCACCGAACTGTTCCAATCGACCGTCGTGATGCCCGCCAAAACCGAGGCCGCCGGGTTGCCGCGCCTGGCGGGTATCTACGAGCGCTGGCTGGGGTGGCCGGCCAACGCAGGGTTGTCCGGGCAATGCCCGTTCTTCGCCGCCGTGGTCGAGTTCGACGACGGTGAAGGCCCGCTACGCGAGCGACTTACCCGCTTGTTTCGCGATTTTCGCGGTGTGATCGAGCAGCTCGCCGCCTCCGCGATGCGTCACGGCCACTTGCCTGGGAGCACCGACGTCGCGCAGTTTGCCCACGAGTTGCTGGCGCTGCGCTACGCCCACCATTGGGCGGCGGGCTTCATGCGTGAGCCGGCGGCTCTGCAGCGTGCGCGGACGGGGTTCGCGCGACTCACTGCGAGCGTGGATCAGCGGCCGTAATAGACCGTAAAGCTCGCCCGATCGAGCTTGTTCGCGTTCAGCATGAAGCCGACCATCGCGGCGGTGGAGGCGGGATCTGCGCCAAGCTTGTCGACTTTGAGCGCATACAGCGTGAACACGTAGCGATGTGGCTTGTCGCCGAGCGGTGGGCACGGGCCGCCGAAGCCGGCCTTGCCGAAGTCGGTGTTGGTCTGTACGGCGCCCTTGGGGGCCTTGCCGCCGGCCGGGTCACCCGCGTTGGCCGCCAGCGAGGTTGTCGTGGCGGGGATGTCGAACATCACCCAGTGCCACCAGCCGCCGCCGGTCGGTGCATCCGGATCGTAGACGGTCAGTGCAAAGCTCTTGGTGCCGGCAGGTGCGCCGGTCCACGCCAGCGCGGGCGAAATATTGTTGCCGCTACAGCCGAAACCGTTGAACACGTGGCGGCTTTCGAAGCGACCCCCAGGCGTGAGCTCTGTGCTGGATAGCGAGAAGTCGGCGGCCACGCCGGCTGTGGGCAGAACGCCGAGCAGGGTCAGGGCGAGGCTGGCAAGACGCATCATCGGTCTCTCCAAGGTCGGCATGGCGGCCATTCGAGTCTAGCAGTCCGCCGTGCGAGCGGGTGTCCTGCGATTGAGCGATAATGTTTACCTGTCAGGGGGCTGAATCGACGTGCATTTGTTCGCTAGGTTGTTGCCGCTGATCGCGCTCCTGACGCTCCTGGCCGGCTGCGGCGAACGCCATTGGTCGATTCCGCACGCCCCGATCCTGGGCTGGCAGCGACCGGCGATTGCGTCGCATCTGCCGCTGCGTATCGCGCCGGATCTGGTCATCAAGCGAGTCCGCTTCGGGCTGATCGATATCGGCGCCGACGGCGAGGAGCATTTCACGGCCACTCAGGATTTGCCGCCCGACGACGGTCAGGCTTTTGGTTGGGTACTCGAGGTCGAAACGACCCGACCCTCCATCCGCTGGCAGGAGCACTTGCGTCTGCCGCACGAGCCGGCCGACTGGGGTGATGCCGCGTCCGATCCCGATGTGCTGCTGTCGCGTGATGGCGCCAGCGCAATGGCGCAGGGTGAGGATCTGGTCGAGGATGGCGAGCTGTCGCGATTCTATTGGTCGCTGGCCGCGGGCGACCCCTCGGGAGACTACGAGCTGGACCTCGCCGTTGAGGGACGTCCGATCGCTCACTTCGTATTCAAGGTTCCCGCGCCCGTGAAAGAAAAGGCGATCCTCGTTGAGAACGGCGCCGCGTCATCGTCGCGCCTCGTCGCCCACCTTGTGCCGGGAACGCCCGGCAGCGGAGTCATGCTATGGAGATGAAGAGGGTCAGTGCCGGCGACCTGCGGGCAATCGGCTACGACGAGTCCAACCGCCTGCTGCGCGTGGAACTCGGTAACGGCAGGCTGGTGGAATACTCAGGCGTCTCGGCCGAGACGTGGCGGCGGCTTTCGTCCGCAGGTTCGATGTGGAGCTTCTTCCGCGACAACATCGAAGAAAACTACTCCGAGCGCCAGGTTCGCTGAGGCGCTTCATGCGACGCATGCTTTCACCACGGCGCCTGGTGCCGATCGCCATCTCCGCGGTGATCGTCGTGCTTGCGCTACGCTTTCTGACCAGCGCAACCCACGGTCTGCATGTCGCCGACGTGGTACGCGCGCTGCAGGCGATTCCGCTGACCTCGGTCGCGATCGGCGCGCTGCTGGTCATCGTCCTGTATAGCGCGCTGGCCACCTACGAAACGATCATCGCGCGTTACGTTGGCGGCCCCGTCAGTAGCCGCCGTGCAGCGATGGGCGGCGTGCTCGCCGCCTCGATCGGCCATGCGCTGGGTCTGGGGACCGTGTCGGGCGGAGCGATCCGTTATCGCGTCTACGCGGCGGCCGGCCTCAGGCCTCTAGGCGTTGGCAAGATGGTGCTGCTTGCCGCGATCCCGTATCCAGCCGCGCTGGGCCTGCTGCTGTCGGTGTCGCTACTGGTACAGAGTGAGGCCGCCGCCCCGATCCTGCACACGACCACTGAGCTTGCCCGTGGCATCGGTCTTGCGCTGCTCGTGCTGCACGTCGCCTACGTGACGCTGGTGTTGAAGCGCCGTGAGCCACTGTCCTTCGGTCGCTACCTCGTCACGCTGCCGCCGCCGAACCTGACTGGCGTGCAGTACTGCGTAGGCATCATCGAGGTTTGCGCGGCCGCGAGCATCCTCTACGTGCTGTTGCCGGCGCAGGCCGGCTTGCCCTTCAGCGTGTTTATCGGCGTCTACGTGCTCAGCATCCTCGCCGGCCTTGCCAGCAGCGTGCCGGCCGGCTTTGGCGTGTTCGACGCGACGCTGATCGGGTTGTTGCCGCACGCGCCGCAGGCCGAGCTCTGGGCGGCCGTCATCGTCTACCGGGTGCTGCTCGAGCTGCTGCCGCTGGTGACCGCCTCGCTGGTGTTCGCCGCCTACGAGATCTGGTGGCGGCTACCCTCACAGCGTGCGCGGGTGGCAGAGATCCGGCTGGCGCAACGCCAGCGCGACGACTGACGCCTTTAGGGCGCGCTGTCCTCGCGTGGTGCGCCCACGTTCGGCACGATCGTGATTCGCAGCCGCCCGCCTGGTGCCGCCCCGAGCCAGACTCCGCGCGCGGCTTGTGAGGCGTCCTCGGCCGTCGTGGCGGCCGGCAGCAGCCGCGGCGCGAGCAGTGAGGCTGGCGTGTAGACGACCAGGTAACGCTCGTGTCCCTGCGCCGGATCAACACCGAGCGTCAGGCGATAGGCCGGGGCGTACGCCTGTTCGAACACCGGCAGGTCGAAGCGCAGCGACTCAAGCTCGGTCTGGCGCGACACCAGAAAATCGTCGGTCAGCAGCGCTGCCACCGGATACAGCACGCGCGCGTGCAGTGGCTCGAGCCCGCCCTGCAGCAGGCTGCGGATTTCAATCAGATACGGCCGCTCCGCGTCCGGCAGCCGAAAGGCCCGGTAGGCGCTACGCCCGGACTTGAAGTCGAAGCGCGGGCCGCCCGCGTCGATCGCTGTTTCCACGCTGCCGGCCGCGGGCAGCGACTCGTAGTGGAACTCTGCGGGGTCGGTCGGTGGCCGGGCGGCGGCTGCGACCAACGGCAGCGCACACGCGAGTGCCGCGAGGCCGCAGAAATGGAGAGGGCGGAGCCTGAATGACATCCGCCAAGGCTAGCACGGAGGCGGCGCCCGACCCGCCGTCGCGTACCATGAGGCCCCTGCCGAGCCGGCGAGATCTCCTCCACCCATGTCTGACGACGCACCCCGCGCTGAGATTCGCGACTTCCAGGTGCTTTCGCCGTGGGGGCCGCGCGCCGATCCCTATTACTGGCTGCGCGACGACGAGCGCGATGAGCCCGCCGTGCTGGCCTACCTGCAGGCCGAAAACGACTACCGGGCGCGCCAGCTGGCACACGTGCAGCCGCTGGAGGAGCGCCTATATCAGGAGATGGTCGGCCGCCTGAGGCAGGATGATGCAACCGTGCCGGTGCTGTCGAACGGTTACTGGTACTCCAGTCGCTACGAGCCTGGTCGCGAGTACGCCCTGCACGTGCGCCGCCTGACGCCAGACGCCGTGGAGGAGCTGCTGGTCGACGGCAACCTGGAAGCTGCCGGCCATGATTTTTACGAACTGGGAAACCTCGAGGTCAGTCCCGACAATCGCACCCTGGCACTGGCCGAGGACACCCGCGGCCGGCGCCAGTACACGCTGCGCTTTCGTGACCTGAGCAGCGGCTGTGATTACCCGGAACGGATCGAGAACGTCGAGCCCGATCTTGCCTGGGCGGATGATGGTCAGTCGTTGCTTTACGTCGCGAAGGATCCGGAGACGCTGCTCGGCTATCGCGTCTTTCGGCATGTGCTCGGCACGCCGCCAGACGCCGACACGCTGGTATACGAGGAGGCCGATCGCGCGTACTACATGGGCGTCGAGCGCAGCAAGAGCGGCCACTACGTGTACATCGTGCTGCAGAGCACGGTATCCAGCGAATATCACTACGCCCGTACTGATGATCCGGCGTTGCTCTTTCGCATCGCTCTGCCGCGTGAGCGCGACCACGAGTACCAGCTCGACGACGTCGGCGACCGGTTCGTGATCCGCAGCAATCACTGCGCGCCGAACTTTCGTATCGCCTCGACACCGATCGACGCGGTCGCCGATCGGACGCTGTGGCGCGACGAGGTCGCGCATCGGGCGGAGGTATTCGTCGGTGGCTTCGAGGTGTTTCGCGACTTCCTGGTCATTGCAGAGCGCGCCGAGGGCCTGCGCAAGATCCGCGTGCGCGCGTGGGACGGTTCGCGCGATTTTCTGCTCGATGCCGCGGAGCCCGCCTACACGATGTCGCTGGGCGACAACGAAGAAATCGCCAGCCACGTGCTGCGCTACGTCTACTCGTCGCTGACCACGCCGCGCACCACTTACGACTACGACATGCGCAGCGGCGAGCGAGTGCTGTTAAAGCGAGATCCGGTCGAGGGACATTTCGACTCGGCGCATTATGCGACCGAGTTCGTGCAGGCGCCGACGCGTGACGGGAAGCGGGTGCCGGTGTCGCTGCTCTATCGGCGCGGCTGTGAGCGCAACGGCACCGCGCCGCTCTATCAGTACGCGTACGGCTCTTATGGCCACTCGATGGACCCGTCGTTTCGTTCCAGCGTCCTGTCGCTGGTCGATCGTGGCTTCGTGTTTGCGCTCGCACACGTGCGCGGCGGGCAGGAGCTCGGGCGGTTCTGGTATGACGATGGCCGCATGCTCGCCAAGCGCCATACTTTCGAGGACTTCATCGACGTCACTCGACATCTGGTCAGCGAGCGTTACGTGGACCCGGCTCGCGTCTGCGCCGCCGGCGGCAGTGCCGGCGGTCTGCTGGTGGGAGCCGTCGCGAACCTCGCCCCTGGCGAGTACCGCGCTATGGTCGCGGACGTTCCCTTCGTCGATATCGTCACGACGATGCTCGATGACGACATCCCGCTGACCACCAACGAGTACGACGAATGGGGCAACCCCGCCGCCGATCGTCAGGTGTACGAATACATGCTGTCCTACAGCCCCTATGACAATGTCAGCGAGCAGGCCTATCCGGCGATGCTGGTGACGACGGCCCTGCACGACAGCCAGGTGCAGTACTGGGAGCCCGCCAAGTGGGTTGCGCTGTTGCGCGCGCGGCGCACCAACGATGCGCTGCTCGTGCTGCGCACGGACTTCGATACAGGCCACGGCGGTAAGCCCGGGCGCTTCCAGCGCTATAGGGAGACCGCGCAGGAATACGCTTTCGTGTTGGACCAGACCGGACTTGCCGCGAGCGAACCCAGCCACGAAGAGTCGCGCTAAAGCGCGACTGCGTTGCCGGTGGATGCGCGGCTCGCGCTGGACGCCGCGAGCCTCACCAGATGCACACGCTGCGGCGTTAGGCGCTTGCCTTGGTAAACTCCACGTGCGAGAGCGGCAGCCGCCGCGCACGCACGCCGGTCAGCGCATACAGTGCATTGGTCACCGCCGCCGCCAGCGGCGGCGTGCCCGGTTCGCCGACGCCGGTGGGCGCGTCGGTCGAAGGGACGATGTGCACCTCGACGCGCGGCATCTCGGTGAGCCGGACCGGGGTGTAGTCGCCAAAGTTCGACTGCTGTACCTGCCCGTCCACGAACGTGATCTCACCATGCAGGGCAGCTGATAGCGCGAAGCAGACCGCACCTTCGACCTGGTAGGCCACTTGGCCCGGGTTGACCACGAGCCCGCAGTGGATGGCGGCGACGACGCGGTGTACGCGTGGCTTGCCGTCGACCAGCGATACTTCGGCCACTTCGGCGACGACGCTGCCGAACGAGGCATGCACCGCGATGCCACGGGCGTGACCGCTCGGCAGCGGCGTGCCCCAGCCGGCCTTCTCGGCGGCGAGCTTGAGCACTGCCAGATGGCGCGGCTGGTCGGCCAGTAGCGCAAGCCGGTAGGCGAGTGGGTCCTGGCCTGCGGCAGCGGCACATTCGTCGACGAAGCTCTCGACGGCGAAGCTTGTGTGCGTGTGGCCGACCGAGCGCCACCACAGGACCGGCACCGGCTGGATCGCGTCGTGTACCGCGACGCGCACGTTCGGGATGGCATAGCTCAGGTCCGAGGCGCCCTCGTGCTGGGTCGCCTCGATGCCGGTCTTCGGGTTGACCATCATGGCGTGGAAGGCCGTGCCGCGGGTCAGCGACTGCACGACCTGTGTGTGGCTCCAGCTGGCCGGCAGGCCATCGGCCGCCAGCACCGCGGTGAGGCGATTGTGGGCCTGCGGGCGGTAGTACCCGCCGTGCAGGTCATCCTCGCGGGTCCAGACGGTCATGACGGGCTGCGGATAGCCCTTGGCGACGGCGACGGCTTCGCGTACCCAGTCACTAGCCGGGTTGCCGCGCCGACCAAAGCCGCCGCCCAATAAAGTCGTATGCAGGCGCACCTGCTCAGGTGCCAGGCCCGCGACCGCGGCGGCCGCGGCACGGTCGACGGTCTGGAACTGGGTGCCGGTATAGACATCGCAGCCGGCGGCAGAGAACGCCACGACGCAGTTGAGGGGCTCCATGGGCGCGTGCGCGAGGTATGGCGTTGCGTAGTCGGCCTCCAGCGCGTGACCAGTGGCCGTCGCGGAGGCGGCGCCGCGCTCGTAGACGACGACGCCGGGCGTGCGTGCGCGCGCGGCATAGTCCGCGGCGATCCGGTCGCTGGAAAGCTCGGCGCCTGCGCCGGCCTGCCACTCGACGCGTAGCGCGGCGCGTCCCTGGGTTGCAGCCCAGGTGTTGGTCGCAATCACGGCGATGCCGCTCGGTACCTCGCGCACCTCCAGCACGCCGCGCACCGCACGGGCGGCCTTGGCGTCGTAACGCAGCGGCGTTGCGCCGAAGGTGGACGGTCGCGCGACCACCGCATAGACCATGCCTGGCAGGCGTACGTCGAGGCCAAAGCCAGCGCTGCCGTTGACCTTGGCGCGGGTGTCGATGCGCGGCACGGCCTTGCCGATCAGTCGCCATTCGCTGGCGGGTTTGGGCTTTGCGTCGGTCGGCGCGGGCAGCGTGGCGGCGCGGGCGGCGAGGGCGCCATAGCTCAGCTGCCGGCCACTGGCGGCGTGCACGACGGCGCCGTTCGCTGCGTGCAGTTCGCCTGCGGGCACGCCGAGCTCGGTGGCGGCGGCGGCGATCAGCATGCTGCGCGCACTGGCGCCTGCCTTGCGCAGCACCTCAAAGCTGCCTGCGATGCTGGAGCTGCCGCCGGTGAATTGCATCGGCGCGAAGGTCGCGTTGTAGACCGCGGCGACGGGTGCCGCCTCGACCGTGACGTGCTCCAGGCCGACTTCGAGTTCGTCGGCAAGGATCTGCGCAAAGCCGGTGTAGACGCCCTGGCCCATCTCGGATTTCGGCACCAGCAGTGTGACTTTGCCGTCCGTCGCGATACGCACGTAGGCGTTGACGGCAGTGTCAGCGGCGACGCTGGCGGTCGCGGCCCGCGTGCGCACTGGCAGCGCAAGCCCAATCAGCAGGCCGCCGGCGGCGGTGCCGGCGGTCTTCAGGAACGTTCGGCGTGAGGCGTACATGGCGCTCTTCCCTCAGGACTCAGCGGCGCGGTGGATCGCCAGGCGGATGCGGTTGTAGGTGCCGCAGCGGCACAGGTTGCCGTTCATGCCGCTGTCGATGTCCGCATCGCTCGGTTTCGGATGGCTGCGTAGCAGCGCGACGGCCGACATGATCTGGCCTGATTGGCAGTAACCGCACTGGGGTACGTCCTCGGCGATCCACGCGGCCTGGACCTTCTTGCCCAGTGCACTTTCGGCGATTCCCTCGATCGTCGTGATCTTGCGACCGGCGACTGCCGACAGCGGCGTCACGCACGCGCGCGTCGCTTCGCCGTCCAGATGCACGGTGCAGGCGCCGCACAGCGCCGCGCCGCAGCCGAACTTCGTGCCAGTCAGGCCCACCAGGTCGCGCAGTGCCCATAGCAGCGGCATCTCGGGGGAGGCATCCACCTCATGCGTGCGGCCGTTGATGTCGAGTTTCATGCGCTGACTCCGGGTTCGGGGCACCGAGGGTAGCGCGACTGGCGAGCAACGTCATGCGCAGTTGTGTTCTATACCCTGCGGGAACGCCAGCCCTATCTGCGTCGCGCCCATGGCGTCCCGACCACACGGAGGCTTGTGTCCAGTGCAACTCGCCGTCGGTTACGGTCGGGGTGGCCGCGCCGCCTTCGCGGCTGCCACGAGCCGTCCTGCGGTTGACGATCGTCGCGCGCAGTGGCGCTACCAGTCGGCCGCTGCCTCCGTCGCTAGCGGTGCTGGGGCCGAGTCTGCTGCGGCGTCACGGTCGCCGACGCTATCGGCGGTGGGCGAACCGGTTCGAGCGGGGCCGGGGTGGTTGGCGCGGCTGGCGGCGGGCTCGCGGCGAGCAGGTGGATGAGCACCCGCGTTACCACGGCGAGCGCCGCAAGCGCGGCCCCCCACTTCAGCAACGCGGGCCAAAATTCCGGTGTCGCTGGGGCAGGCGCGTCCAGGCAGGCCTGACGGCGTAGGGCGGCCTCGACGAAGGTCCGTGCCCGTTCGATCGAGGCAGGACGATGGAGGAAGCGATAGATACGACCGCTAGACAACTGCGTTGACAGTGCCCGTTCGTCAGCGCGCGAGCCGACCGCGATCAGGCTGAGTTCCGGGAACTGCTCGGACAATCGATCTACGACCAATGGCGCGCTCTGGCCCAGAACCTCGCTGTCCAGCACCAGCACGGCGGTGTGCTCCTGCAGCAGCAGGTCGGCGAGCGCCAGCGGCGTGGCGATGATCATCACGCTGCGTTCGGGCGTGGCCAGGCGCAAGGCTTCCCCCAGCGCTGGGTCCTCGGTGACGACCGCGATAGAGCGGCGCGCAGCGCCAGAGGGCGCCGCGGACGGCGCCGGCTCGGGCGCCTGCTGTTTGACGGGCGCCCAAGAGCGACGCGTGTGCATGACTGGATGTCCTTTCCAGGGCGGCCCAGAGCCGCCCGGCTGCCTCGTGGGACCCCCCGGCTGTGCCGGGCGCGGCCACCCCCGGCAAGCATCGTTCTGCAACGGCCGCGTTGCGAACGGGAGACAGTTAACGGTTGTGCGTTCCTACCCCGTGACGCACGTCAAAAATTTGAGGCCCCACGCCAGCTTAGGCCCCGACCGGGAGCGCTCGCTGCCGCCGGCTGTGGCGCTGACGCATCACGTAACTCATTGATATTGAATAATTTTATCGCCGCCGCGGAGCATCAAGACGCTCGACAGGCGCGCCGAGCCGGTGCAGGATCGTCGTCGACGGGAATCGAGCCGCACAGACGTGCTCGGTCACATAACAAGAGACGGACGGGGGTTGAGAGCATGGCGTACCAGATCAAGGTGAAGTCACGTCTGCCAGCGCTGATGCGCGGGCAACTCGAGACGCTGCTTTTCTTCAACGCGCGGCAGCACCGCAAGCGCGAGGAGATCGCCGCGACTATCGCGCGCTATGGCTTGCCTGAGTTGGTCGACGACCGCGGCTGGTTGCGGGTGCAGGTGGCGGGCAACCCGGACGTGCAGACGCTCTACGCGGTGCACGAGGAAGACGGCCGCGCCCGCCCGGTTGGCGTCATCGTCTATCTACGCGACGGCCAGGACTTGATCACCGTGCTGCATGTTGGTGTCGCCGATGATTACGGCGCGGGCGGCCGCTATGCGTCGGAGCGCGTGCTACAGCAACTGATGCAGCACATCCGTCAGGTCGCGCGGCGCACCGCCGGGATCAGCCACGTTGCAGTCGCCTATAGGGCGAGCAGGCTGCGAACAGCGACTGCCTGAATCTGGGCCGCGATGGCCGAGCGTGTAGAATGGAGTTCTATTTTTTCTCGCCGCTGGAGTCATTCATGACGCTATCCCGCCTGCCGCTGCTGCTGGTGCTGTGCACTCTGGGCCTGTCGCCCGCAATCAGTCGTGCCGCTTCGAAGGAAGTCCTCGACGCGAAGGTGCGCGAGGCGGTTCAGGAGCTCTACAAGACCTCGTCCGCCGCCAAGGAACTTGCCGGCCGCGGGCAGGCGATGCTGGTTTTTCCGGAGGTCTACAAGGCGGGTCTGCTGATCGGCGGCGAGTTCGGTGAGGGCGCACTGGTCGAGGGCGGCCACACCGCCGGTTACTACAACATCGCCTCCGGTTCGATCGGCCTGCAGGCCGGCGTTCAGCGCAAGAGCGTGGTCATCATCTTCATGACCGCTGACTCACTGCGGCGCTTTCACGACGTCAACGGCTGGAAGGCCGGTGTAGATGGCTCGGTCGCCGTCGCAAGCCTGGGCGCCGCTGGCCAGCTGGACACCGAGACCGTGCAGAAGCCGATAGTCGGCTTCGTCTATTCGAACAAGGGTCTGATGTACAACCTGACCCTGGAAGGCTCGAAGATCACGCGTATCAAGAAGTGACGCGCGGTGCGGTAGCGGTCAGCTCTTCGGGTTGCCGCTGCCGTTAGAGTGCTGGGCCGAGGCGCTGGCCATGCCGCCGGTCAGCGCCAGGCGCATCGCCGCCTCGACCGGCATGTCCACCGGCTCGACGGCATTCTTCGGTAGGTAAAGCGTCACGCCCCCGAGCATGTAGCTGAGCGGGAAGTACACCGCGACCAGATCCACGCCACCGGCCTGCTTCTCCAGCTCCGGCAGGTCGTCGCGGGTGATGAAGCCGAGCATCCGCGCCTCGCCGACGCGGTACACCACGACGCTCTGCAGGTCGCGCTTGTTCTCACCCGAGGGCAGCAGTCGCGTCACGTCACGCACCGCCCCGTAGACGGTCTTCACCAGCGGGATGCGGCCGAGGAATTCCTCCCACACCGAGATCGCGCGCCGCACGATGTAGGCGTTGACCAGCGAGCCGACGATGAACAGCACCAGCAGGCCCATCAGGATGCCCATGCCCGGGCGGTACTGGTCTGCCGGCACGAAGGCGTGGATCAACCCGCGCATCAGCGACTCGGCGGCGTTTGCCAGCCACCAGACCGTATACAGCGTCAGCCCGATCGGCAGTACGGCCGCGAGGCCTTTCATCAGAATGTTGGTCAGCGCTTTCATGGGGTGCTCGCGCAGCGGCTAGGGGTCAGACCCGGCTTAGTGTGACACGCGCCGGGTGGCAACAGCGTGACTGGGCGCTTGCCCTGCCGTCAGTGGGTCTGGCCGCAGCGTTCGCCGAGGGCGCTGGCGAGCGCTGCGACCGGCCGCAGCATGCCGCTGTCGGCATCCCAGACGTAGTAGCGCGTCACTAGTTCGTTGCGATCGCGGCCCGTCACCGTCAGCAGCCGACTGTCGCGCCGAAAAACCAGTGGGCCGCGGATGCTGCACGCGGTCCCGCCCGGCAACTCTGCCAGTGCAGGCGGAAAGGACACCCGACCGGTCACGGCGTCTACCAGCGCAATACCTTCGCAGCCCGGGCCACAGCCGATGCGTTGCAGCACCACTCGCCCGGCGAAGTTCGGTGGCAGCGTCAGCGCGGCCGCCAGCTGTGATTCGTGCTCGCTGCGCGGCTCGCCGGCCAGCAGCGTTGCGGCATGCGGGCCGCTGAACGCGGCGGCGGGATACTCGGAGAACTTCGGCGCCGCCAGCTCCGCCTCGTCGATCACCTCACCATCGGCCCGACCCAGGAGATGGTCCAGCTCCCGTGTGGTGGCGTCGTCCAGGTGCCAGTCGGTCAGGTCGATACCGCCGAGCGGGCCCGCGCCGGACGCGATCGCGCGCAATCCATGCGAGGAACAGTCGTGTGGTTCGCGCGTCGAACGGCTGCACGGCACGAATTCGGTATGCGCGCCATACACCTGCGGCGCGCCGGGTTCGGCGGGCGCCGCAAAAAGCCAATAGCGGCCCGGCGGAACGTCGATCGTATAGGTGGCCTGCCCCGCGCTGGTCGCGACCGAGTACAGGTGCGCGCGAGTCAGTGACCAGGCATAGACCGTAAGTGCCGGCGCAGCGCCTGCCGGCGCCGCCAGTCGGCCGCTGAGCGGCGCGGCCGTCGCCGTCAGCGGTAGCGATAACAGCAGGGCGGCGGCAAGGCGCGGGAAGGAGGCGAGCATCGGCGGTGTCCGGCGGCGTGGGCAGCTCGACTATGGCAGCGCCGCCGGTCAGGTCAAGTTGCGCGGCGCGGAAATCGCGTAACATTGTTGCGCGTGACTCTGGTGGAGACTCCCTTGCCCCTGACCCTCGACACTGCCACTCCGGCCGATATCCCGGCGCTACTGACGCTGATCGGCGAGCTGGCGGAGTTCGAGCGCCTGGCGCAGGAGGTGGTTGTCACTGAAGCGAGCTTGCAGGAGGCGCTTTTCTGCGCAAAGCCAGCTGTAGAGACCGTCATCGCGCGCGTCGACGGCGAGGTCGCAGGCTTTGCGCTGTTCTTCCACAACTTCTCGACTTTCCTCGGTCGGTCCGGGCTGTACATCGAGGATCTGTACGTGCGTCCTGCGCTGCGTGGCCAGGGCATCGGCCGCAGCCTGCTGGCGCACATCGCGCGACTCGCGGCCGCCCGCGGCTGTGGCCGTATGGAATGGTCGGTACTCAACTGGAACCGCCGTGCGATCGGGTTTTACGAATCGCTCGGCGCGCGGCCGGTCAACGACTGGACCGTCTACCGACTCGATCGTGCGGCGATTGATTTGCTACAGGCGCCGCGCTCAGACGCCTGACGCTGACTGCTCCGTGCCGCAGTGACGCGGCCCTGGTGGAGGATGCTGATGTCACGAACATTCATGTTTCTGCTGCTCTGTGCCTTGTTGTGCAGCGCGCCCCTGGCGCTTGCCGATTCATCTACGGCAGAGCTCAACGCAGATGCGCTGATCGCGCGTCAGGCTACCGGTGACGCATCCCTGCTCGTGCTCGATGTGCGCAGCGCGGCAAATTTCGCCGCCGGGCACGTGCCTGGTGCGATTAACGTTCCTTATGCGACCCTCGAGGGGCAGCTGGCTGCGCTGCCGCAGTTGAAGGACCACGACCTCGTCGTTTACTGCACCACCGGCAAGCTCGCGGCTCTTGCGCTCGAGCTGCTCTCGAGTCATGGCTACACGCGCCTGCAGCACCTCAGCGGTGACATGGATGGATGGCGCGCGTCTGCGCGCCCCATCGAGCAGTCGCCGCCCGTGGAGGCGACGGTCGCGCCACACTGAGCCAAAAAGGCTCAGTGATAGAGGGAAATCGCCGCGCTCAGCGACGCGCTAACCTCTGCGCGCAGCTCCGCGGGGGCGAGTACCTCAACCTCGGCGCCGTAGCGCAGTATGTCCATGCGCAGCTCGGCCCCGTGCCGGAAAGGCAGCTGCAGCAGCACGCCACCATCGGAAAGTCGTTCCAGCTGCTGCTGCGGGTGCCATTCCTCGTCCGCGACCCAGCGCGCCACGTTCGCACTGAAACGCAGCACTGCAGTCGCGTTGGCTTCACCATCGAAAATCCCGTAGCCGCTGCAAAGGCGCGCGTCCAGTGTCTTCGAATCCATGACATGCGACGGCACCGGCATCACCTCTGCCCGCGTGATGCGATCCACCGCGAATACGCGCAGTTCGCGACCGATGTGGCACCAGGCCGCGAGGTACCAGTTGCTGCGATAGAACGTCAGTCGCTGCGGTGACACGACCCGCTCAGTGTCGCCATCCTCGCGTCGGCTGCGACTACGATAGACGATGTTCAGCCTGCGCTGCTTGTCCAGCGCCGTGAATAGCGTGCTCAACCGTTGTTTGTCGATGTGACGCCGCTGCGGTAGCTGCACGCGTACTCTGCTGCTGGCGCCATGGCCGTTACCGTTCCCGTTCCCGTGACCGTCGCCGTCGCCGTTGCCGTTGCCGTTGCCGTTGCCGTTGCCGTTGCCGTTGCCGTTGCCGTTGCCCTCGCGGCTTTTGATGAGTTGCTTGGCGCGGTTGCGCAGCGCCGACGTCTCTTCGCGAATCAGTCCCGGCGCTAACTGGTCGAGAATGTCGTACTCAGTGACTAATGCTGACAGCTCATTGAAGTCGTAGGCCAGCCCTACGACCGGACGTACGGCCTTGGCCTCACGCCCGATCCGGTAGCCGCGCTGCTCCCGATCGAACTCGACCGGCACGAGCAGTTCTTCGCGCAGGAAGCGCACCAGTCGCTTGACGGTTGCACTGGAGGCATCCAGAGAGGCGCATAAGCTCTCCAGCGAGTGCGGCTCACTGGACGCTGTCAGCAGGCGGTATATTTTTTCTACGCGTTCGTAACGGGCCATTCCACAGTCCTTGTGTTCTTCTATAAAGCGCCGCGCGGGCCGAATAGACAGTGTGTCCGACAGAGTTGATAAATATAGTAGCAACCCGCCATCGCTTGCCTACAGAATCAGATCAATCCGTGATCCCAATTCGTGGCTGCGGCCGGAGCGGGTCTTAAATACCTAGAAAATGCCGCAACAACTACCTGTTTTAGGGTGTTTATCTTTCTGAAAAATTTCCGGCGTCAATCGCGGATGCACAGCATGATCTTTCCGATGTGGGCGCTCGACTCCATCAGGCGGTGAGCTGCCGCTGCTTCCGCCAGCGGAAAGGTCGCGTGTACGACCGGTGCGCAGCGGCCGGCATTGAGCACCGGCCACACTCGCTCGCGCAGCGCCTCCGCGATGGCGCCTTTTTCGGCCGCCGAGCGCGGCCGCATCGTCGAGCCGGTGATCACCAGCCGGCGCTGCATGACCCGGGACAGGTCGAACTGCTCGACTCTCGCGCCGTGCATCACGGCGACCTGCACCAGCCGACCGTCCATTGCCAGGCTGCTTAGGTTCTGCGCGAAATACGGCGCGCCGACGATGTCGAGAATGACGTCCAGACCCGCGCCACCGGTGAGTTCAGCTATACGATCGGCGAAGTTTTCCTTGCGGTAGTTGATGGCTTCGACCGCGCCGAGCGCGACGCATGCGGCGCACTTCTCGTCGCTACCTGCGGTTGCATAGACACGCGCGCCAAATTCGCGTGCAAGCTGGATCGCCGTCACGCCTATGCCGCTTGTACCGCCGTGCACCAGCACCGACTCGCCGCGCGCCAGCCGGCCGTGGATAAAGAGGTTTGCCCACACGGTAAAGTAAGTCTCAGGAAGCGCCGCAGCCCGCAGCGCGTCAAAACCCATTGGCCACGGCAGGCACTGCACGGCGGGCGCGACGCAGTATTCGGCATAGCCGCCACCGTTGGTCAGCGCAGCCACCCGCTCGCCGAGTTGCAGCTGCGTGACTGCCGCGCCCACTGCGACGACGGTGCCTGCGACCTCCAGCCCGATCAGTCGGCTGGCATCCGGCGGTGGGGGGTAGCGACCTTCGCGCTGCAGCACGTCCGGGCGGTTGACGCCGGCGGCGGCAACCTCGATCAGCACCTCATGGGCGCGCGGCACCGGCACCGCACCGGTCGTGATGCGCAGTACCTCAGGGCCGCCGGGGGACACAGCTTCAATGTGGCGCATCAGGGTAGGAATGGCAGCGGGAGGTGACACGGGCGTCTCCTGGGTCGGCGGGTGGGGAAAGTCGCGATGCTACGCCGGATCGATCGGGGTGGCGCGCGCGGCGGTGAATGGCGCTATCGCCTCGCGCCAGTGCAGCAATTTCATCGCGGCCGGTACGCTGGCATGCGCGGGGCTCGTGGAGGGCAGTTCCACCTGCTGCAGTGCTCGCTGCCGGCTGGTCAGTGACGGGAGCACGTGGCGGCGATAAAGCGCCGCGGCGGTGCGGCCGTTGAAGCACACTCGCTGCAGTTGCGGCTGGCCGGCGTAGAAGCCAGCGAAGTCGTTAACCTCGACGCTGTCGCGCTCGATCGCAGCGTCCAGGCTGCCTAGCCGTCGGGCGGCGGCACAGACGTCCCACAGCGCGATGCCGGCATGCTCAAGGCGCGCGATGCGTTGCTCATACGGCAACTCGGGGCCGGCGCCGACCAGCACACCGAGGATTGTCCAGAACGCGTTTCTCGGTTGCGCGTAGTACTGGTGGTAGCGCAGCGATTGAGCGCCGGGCAGTGAGCCGAGAATCAGTACGCGTGCGCCGCTCGCAGCGACTGGCTGGAAACCGCGGTGGATCATCTCGCCGTCACACTAGCGCAGGCTGGACGGCAGTTCGGCAAAGTCGTCGGTGCGGCCGAGCATGTTTAGCGCAAGCGCGAGTTCTGCAACCGGAGGCACGAGTCGGCGCGTGTCTAGATCGAGCCAGCCGCCGGTGCTGTCGATGCGCGCCGCTAGTTGCTCGTCGTCGCGCCAGAACTCATTGCGCAGCCGAAAGCGGCTGCCGTCGAGCGCAAGTCCCGATAGCGCGAGCGTACCGCGCAGCCGCTCCAGCAGGCCGACCTCGCGATGGTAGCGAACCTCGTCGATCATGATCACTGGCCCGAATCGACGCCGGTTGAACTCGGCGGCAGGAAATCCCTGCGTAGCGAAGTAGGACAGGCGCACGTCCACCGCTTTCTCCAGGTAGGCGGTATTGCGCATGTGGCCGTTCATGTCCATGTCCTGCCAGCCGATAAGCAGTTCGATCGCATAGCTCATCGTGCGCTCAGCTCTCATAGACCCAGTGTCCACCCACCATCGTGCGCTCTGCGTGAATTTCAGTCAGGCGCTCTGCCGCCGTGTTGAGGGGATCGGCGCTCCAGGCGACGAGGTCGGCCAGCTGGCCGACCTCGAGCTTTCCTTTGCTGCTCTCTTCGAACGACGCGTAGGCGCCGTTTGTCGTGCCGCAGGTCAGCGCCTCTTCGGCGCTGATCCTCTGGTTCGGACCCCAGACATGGCCGTCGGCGCCGGCACGGCCAACCTGCGAGCGCATCCACAGCATTGGCTCGTGGGGACTAGCCGTGTAGTCCGACGAGGAGGGTGGCCGTAGACCGGCGTCGATGAAGTCGCGCATCGCGAACATGCGCGCGATGCGCGCCTCGCCATAAAAATGCAGCTTCTCGGCATGGAAGTACACGTAGCCGGCAAAGGGCACTGGGATCGCGCCGACCGCGCGCATGCGGCGGACGAGCTCCGGCGTGATCACGGTGCAGTGTTCGAGCCTGAAGCGCGGGTCGCGCCGCGGTGATTCTTGTTGCAGGCGCTCGTAGACTGACAGCGCGCTGTCGATAGCGACTTCGCCGTTGGCGTGTATGCCGACTTGCCAGCCGGCGAGATGCGCCTTGCGCGCCTGTGCGTAAAGATCCTCCGGCGTCGTAACGCGGATGCCGCGATAGTCGCCGAGGCCGATGTAAGGCTCCGCCAGCAAGGCGGTGCGCTCCGAAATCGAACCGTCGGCGAATAACTTCACGGCACCCAGGCGTACCCAATCGTCGCCGAAGCCCGTATGGAGGCCGGCGGCCAGGAAATGATCAAGTTCGGCAATCTCGATGTGCTCGTAGAAGCGGGTGTGCAACTCGCCTGCGTCGCGCGCGTCCTGGCAGCCCTGTAGCAGTGCCGCCGAGCCCTGTGCCTCGCATGCGGAGGTGACGCCTGCGCGTGCTAGCCGCGCGGAGATCAACGCGGTGCCGCGCCGGTATTGGTCACGGGTCGGTGTGGTGGTCGCCAATGCCTGCATGGCCCCGGCCGCTGCGTCGGCGACCCGCCCGTCGAGCCGACCGCTGGCGTCATGAAAGTACTCGCCACCGGCGGGGTTCGGAGTCGAGTCCTCCACGCGCGCCAGCGCGAACGCCGCGGAGTTCGCGAACAGGGTGTGGCCGCCACGGTGCTGCACCAGCACCGGATGATGTGGTGCGGCCGCATCGAGGTCGGCGCGCGTCAGCGGCCGCGGCGTCTTGGTGTCGTCGTACAGCGAGCCGACGATCCATTGGCCAGGCGGCGTGCTCGCCGCGCGTGCGCGCAGGGCCTGTTGGATCGCTTCGATCGATGGCATGTCGCACTGCACTTGTAGCAGTAGCTCGATGCCGCTGGCGCCGGGGTGCGCATGCGCGTCGTTGAATCCCGGCGTGACGCGCCGCCGCCCCAGGTCGACGCGGCGGGTGCCCGGTGCCGCGAGCGCTAGCATATCGGCGTCGGATCCGGTCGCAAGGATGCGCCCGCCGGCAATCGCAAGCGCGGTGACTGGACGCTCGCCGTGCACGCCCGTCCAGAGCAGGCCGTTGTGTAGCACCATGTCCGGCTGTGGACGCCAGCGTCCGAAGGCGGCCGCGCTCGCACCCAGACCTGCGACCAGAAAGCCACGTCGTGTCAGCTGTTGCATCCTCATACCCTCCAGGAACGCCGCGGGCCGGGACCGTGGCAGTGTCTGTTCAACCCGCGGCCGGTGCTGCGGGAGGTTCGTATTCTTGTAGTCCCACCACGAGGAAACCGGGCCCGCCGTGGACGCCGAGGGCGACGCCGCAGGGCACGAGCCAGCCGCGCTCGATCGAGGGATGTGCGCGCAGCAGCGTGTCCAGCAGCTCCTGCCCAGCCGCGGGCGCGTCACCGTGGCCGACGATCAGGCGGTAGCGGCGGTCCGTGCGCACGCGCCGGCCGACGAAGCGGCCGAACTTCTGCAGGCGATGCGCTCGTCCCAACAGGACCCCGCCGATGCCGACGCGGCCGTCGGGGAATGTCGCCAGCAGCGGCGACAGCCGCAGCAGGTTGGCGAGCGTGCGCGCGATCGCCGGCACGCGGCCGCCGCGGACGCCGTAGTCGAGTGTCGGCAGGTACGCCCAGGTGCGGGTGCGCGGCAGTATGGCGCGCACTGCGGCGACGATCGCCGCTGCATCCATGCCCGCGTCCGCGCACTCGGCGGCGTAAATCACCACCAGTCCCTGCCCGGCCGAGGCATTGGCCGAGTCGATCACCGTCACCCGCTCGCGCGTCGAGACGCGACTTGCGGCGGATTCCGCTGACTGGCAGGTACCGCTGGCGCGGCCGGTCAGGTTCACTGACACGACAGCATCGTGGTGCGAGGCGAGGAATTCGAAGATCCGCCGGAAGTCGCCGGCCGGTGGCTGCGATGTCTTGGGGTGTAGCGGATGGGTCGCGAGCATCCGGTAGAACTGCTCAGGGCTCAGGCTGACTTTGTCGAGATAGCCTTGCTCACCGAAATGCAGGCGCACCGGCACGAGGTGAATGTCGAGACGCTCCATCTCCTCCTCGGGCATGTCGGCAGCCGAGTCGGTGACGATCGCGACCCGGCGACGCCGGGCGTGCAGGGTGGACTCCTGCTGCCGCTGCATGTCGTCGGCCTTCTGGGCGCTGACAGTGCCGAAGTTCGCCGCGATGCGAAACACCTCGCCCGGCTCGGAGACGTGCAGGTGGATGCGAGTCTTGCGCTGGGTCCCTGCGACCACGAGGCTGGAGCCGAGCGTGGAGAGTTGCTCGCGCAGCGCGCGGCGGTCTATGTCGGTGCCGCTGATCATGCACTCGGTGCACCAACGATGCTCAAGGCAGGCCTCGCCACCGGAAGACTCCGGCTCCATCGAGCCGGCCTCGAATACGACTTCGGTCTCGTCCAGGCGTCCCGTCGCGAGGTACTCCGAGATGCCAGCGAGCAGCGTCACGAAGCCCGCCGCGCCGGCATCGACGACATTGGCTCGGTGCAGCACGTCCAGCTGGTCGCGGGTAGCCTCCAGCGATACCTGCGCCTGCGCCAGTGCGTGGCTTAATAGGCCGCGGAAGTCGGCCACTTCGGTGGCGGCAAAGTCCTTTAAGTCTACGGCGACGTCGTGCAGCACCGTCAGGATCGTGCCCTCGCGCGGATCGGAAAGAGCATCGCGCGCATAACTGGCGCCGCCCTGCATCGCGTCGGCGAACTCCGTTGGCGTAAGCACTTCGAGATGGCCTGCGCGGTCGCCGAGCCCGAGCAGGAATTGCGCGAAGATCGCGCCGGAGTTGCCGCGTGCGCCATCTAAAGCTGCGTCCGCGACTGCGGTCAGGAGTCGGCCGGCGTGGTCGAAGGTAGAGCGCTTGAGCACGACGAGCACCGCGCCCATGGTCAGCGCGAGGTTGGTGCCGGTGTCGCCATCTGGCACCGGGAACACGTTGATGCGGTCCAGGTGTTCCTGGCACTGCAGCAGCCGATGAATGCCAGCACGCAGCGCGCGACCTAGCTCCACGGCGTCCAGCCGTGCGATCACGGCAGTAGACATGGTTTTCTAACCCCCCTGTCGACCGGTTGTGCAGTCACTCGCGTGTCAGCACGAACCTCTTGCCCTGCCGGTTTAGCAGCGCGCCTTCTGGCGTGATCTGCTCCACCAGCAGTCCCTCGCGCAGCTGTCCGCCTTCGCGCACGCGCTGGCCGTTAATGATCACAAAACGCTGCGCCGCGACACTGCTGTAGACATGCAGGTCGAGGTTCAGAGGCGGCAGCGCTGATGCGTCGGCCGCCGGCAGCTGGCGCAGGGTCGGCCAGACCGTGCCGTTGACCGGCGCGCGCGCAGGCGCTGGCGCCGTCACGGCAGCCGGCACGCTGGGGTGCGTGACCGGCGGCGGCTCCGGTACGTCGAGGGCAGGATCGGCGGCTGCAACTTCGGCTGCGAGCGGCCGGGTGCGGCCCGGATTGCTGGCAAGGTTCGGCGCTGCCGCTCGCAGTGGTGCAGCGATGGTGGCGCGGATCTCGGCGGCAGGCGGCGATCGCTCTTGCGCCGCCGCTGTCGGTGGGGCCGCCGGTCGGACGACCACGTAGAGCAGGATCGCGGCGTTGAGAACGAGCAGGACGCCAAATGCGCTCAGCACCCAAGTGAGCGTCGAGGGTGTCCGCCGCGCGACGGGTGACTCGATCAGGCCGGGCAGCGCACGCCGCTCGCGTTCGTGTTCGGACTTGCGCAGGGCATCGAGAATGAATGACATCAGCGGTTACCCCGTGCGAGCGTCGGCGTACCCGGTGCGCCGACCAGCGCATCCAGCACGACCTGCGTCTGTTCACCGGCGATGCCATCGACGGTGAGTCGATGGCGGCGCTGGAACTCCTCGACGCGACGTGTGAGGTCCTGGTCGTAAAGATCCGAGGCGATCGGGGCGGACTCGCCATAGGCGCTGGCCAGTGCCTGTCGCAACCAATTCACTTCTGGCCCGCGCGTGCCGGGGCGCAGCAGCTTGGGTAGTGGCAGGGGCGGGCGCCACAGCAGCAGGAAGTCGCCAAGCCAGTAGCGTTCGAGGTCAAGCAGGTCCGCCTCGAGTACCGCACCGCCCGCCTCCAGACGCGCGTGCCGCTCGTCGATGGCCGCAATGACCACCTGATGCTCGACGCCATCGGGCGTGGTCAGCGACACGATCGCCGGCCGGTTGAACAGCTTCAGCTGCGCGAGGCTGCCCTTGTCGGCTAGGCACTCGAGCCCCTGTGCGCTCGCCTGTTCGCAGGGTCGAGCGCCGCCGACCTCGAACGTGCCGCTCCACAGGTTGAACAGGCGCCCAAACGCAGCGTCTGTGCCGGTGTCGCCGGCGTGTGCGGCCAGGAATGCGGCGACCGGTGGCGCAGGCGTTAGCGCCACGGCAGGAGCAATGACGGTGGTGGGCGTGGGTGCTGCGTGGGTCGTGCGATACAGCGCCTGCAGCCCTAGGGTGACCACGGCCGTTGCCAGTAGCACGGCCGCCGCCGTGAGCCAGGGCAGGCCGCGCAACCTCCGGCCACGACCTTCCACCTCGCTTGCTGCGCGCCGCACCAGCAGGGGTGTGACGCGATGTTGCTCGCGTGTGTAGGCGCCCAGCAGCGCACGGTCCGCGATGACGTTGATCAGGCGCGGCACGCCGCGCGCGAGGCGGTGCAGTTCGGCGAGCGCGCGGCTGCTGAAGATCTCGCTGGTGGCGCCGGCCACTTTTAGTCGATGGCGTACGTAGGCGGCGGACTCCTGCCGCGACAACGGGTCGAGGTGGTAGCGTCCGGTGATGCGTTGCGCAAGCTGGCGCAGGTCGTTGCGGGCCAGTACCTCGCGCAGCTCGGGCTGGCCGACGAGGATGATCTGTAACAGCTTCTGCGTGGCAGTCTCGAGGTTCGTCAGCAGTCGCACCTGCTCGAGGACGTCTGCCGACAGTTGCTGCGCTTCGTCGACGATCAGCACGACGCGCCGGCCACGAGAATGTGCGTCCAGCAGGAACGTGTTCAGGTGGTCGACGATTGCCTTGATGCTGCCGCGTGCCGCCTCGTCGAGTCCGACATGCAGTTCGTCGCAGATCGCCAGCAGGAACTCCTCCGGCGTTACACGCGGATTGAGAATCAGTGCGACGTCGGCGTGGGCGGGCAGCTCAGCCAGCAGGCTGCGTACGGTGGTGGTCTTGCCGGTGCCGACTTCGCCTGTGAGCTGGACGAAGCCGCCCGCATTGTCGATGCCGTACAACAGGTGCGCGAGCGCTTCCGCATGCCGCTCGCTCAGGTAGAGATAGCGTGGGTCCGGGGTAATCGCGAAGGGCTTCTCGGCGAGCCCAAAGAAGCTCATGTACATCGTGGTTGCATCATAGCGAGTCGGCCCGCGGTGTGGCGTGCGGCCGCTGTCTCGTCTGGCCAGAACTTCGTAACTATTTGATTAAAAAAACTTTTGTGCTGTCTTTTGGCGGCGCTAGCGGCGCCGCGGCACGTCGGTGAAGCCGTCTTCCTTGGTCGGCCGCTCCAGCGCGCTGCCGCGGGTAACCGCCGCTGCCCCGAACCGCTCGCGGATCTGGTCCAGCGTCGGGTCGATCCGCGCCGTGGCCCGCGCTGGCGGGTGGGCGACCGATGTCTTGCCCGGGCCCATCGGCGGGGCCGCAAACAGGTCGAGCTGGGCGGCCGGCGACAGGCTGCTGAGGCCGACGCCGAGCAGGCGTACGGCGGCCCGCGGCTGCTCGGCCAGCCAGGCGTCGAGCAGCTCGCGCGCGATCTCCAGCACCGTGCCGGTGTCCTGGGTCGGCGGCCGAAAGCTGCGACTGCGGGTGTAGGTCGTGAAGTCCTTACGCCGCACCTTGATGGTGACCGTCGCCGTCAGCAGCGCCTTCGCTCGCAGCCGGATGCCCACTTTGTCCGCGAGCCGCGCGAGTTCCGTGCGCAGCTCATCGCGCTGGCGCAGGTCGGTCTCGAAGGTTTCCTCGGCACTGATCTGCTTTTCCTGCCAGTCCGCGACGACCGGACGTTCGTCGATGCCGCTGGCGCGTTCGCGAATCCGCTGGGTGTAGCGGCCGAACAGCGGCCACAGCACCGCGTCCGGCGCCTCCCGCAACTGCCCAAACGTGTGCAGGTCGCAGTCCTCCAGCTTCGCCGCCGTCTTTGCGCCGATACCGGACAGGCGCCGAATTGGCAGTGGGTCGAGGATCCGCTGCACGTCACCCGGCGCGATAACGCACAGGCCATCGGGCTTTTCGAGGTCTGACGCTATCTTCGCCAGCAGCTTGTTGTGCGATACGCCGACCGACGCGGCCAGTCCCGTCTGTTCGCGGATCCGACGCTTGATGGCGGCAGCAATGGCCGTGGGGGCGCCGAACAGGCCGATGCTGCCCGTGACGTCGAGGAAGGCCTCATCGAGCGACAGGCCCTCTACCAGTGGCGTCACCTCGTTGAAGACCGAAAACACCTGCTCCGACACCTCGCGGTAGCGGCCCATTCGTGGCGTCACGACGATCGCCTGTGGGCACCGCTCCAGCGCCATCCGCGTCGGCATCGCCGAGTGCACGCCGTAGCGGCGCACCTCATAGCTGGCCGCGGCTACCACGCCGCGTCCGGAGCCGCCGCCGACGATGACGGGCAGGCCGCGCAGTTCCGGGCGATCGTGCTGCTCGACTGAGGCGTAAAACGCATCCATGTCGACGTGCAGGATCGAACGCACAGGCGCTCCGCTAGGTCGTCAACACGCTGATGATCAGCGTGAAGAGCAGCGTGACCATCAGGAAAGTGACGTAGGCCAGTGACACGATCGTGATCTTCAGCAAAGTGCAGGCTCGCCCCTGGCCGTACACGACGCGCATGGAGCGGTAGACGTACCAGGGCGCATAAAAAGTGACCGCTCCGACGATCCACGGCTCGATCCGTGCCAATGCCGGTACGGCGCCGCTGAGCAGCGACACCAGCAGAGGCAGGGACATGGCCAGATAGAACGCTGCGTGGTTGTGCAGGAAGAACACCAGATGCTCGACGTAGTACCGTCGCGGGAACCAGTAGAGCAGTGACATCACTGTCGCCATCAGCGGCAGGAACACGAACATCATGCGCGGCAGGTTCGAGCGCGCCGCGCGCAGCACTTCCCTGCCGCCGTTGTCGATGTTGCGCTCGCAGCTCGCGCGCAGCGTTCGCTGCAGCCACGGCCACGCGGAGTTGGTGGCGCTGCAGTCTTTGGGTGTGATGCCCAGCTGGCGCAGGTCGAAGTCGACGGGAGGATTCGCCGCTGTTGTCGCTTTTATGTCAGCGGCTCTGGCGGTGTCGGATTGCACGTGGGTGGTCAGCGAGGCGAGCGCGAACAACAGCAGGCTGAGCACCAGGTAGAGCCGGACCGGCGGTACGTAGCGGGCGCGACGCTCGGCGAAGTACTCCTGCGTCAGCACGCCGGGCCGCAGCAGCAGCAGGCGCAGGGTCACCCAGAACCGTCCGTCGAGGTGCGTGACCACGTGCTAGCCGTCGTGCAGCAGGGCGCTGAGTGACCGGCTGCTTTGGCGCGCGTGCTGGCCGCACTGCGAGCAGTACGGGCCTGACAGCGGTGAATCGCAATTGCCGCAGCTGGAGGTATGCAAGTCGGGGCACCGGGACGTAAAGACCAGTGTCTAAGGTGCCAGAACGCCGCCAAGACGGCGAGTCCGGGTTCAATATGAAAATCCCTGACGCAGCGGGCGGTCAGGCAGCGCAGAATCGGCACCCACCCCTCGTTCCGGAGCCCGGTCTTGAGTCCCACCAAGCGCATGGCGATGCTGTCGATCGCGACCTCGATCGCGACCCTGGCCCTGAAGTTCGGCGCTTACGCGATGACCGACTCGATGGGCCTGTTGTCGGATGCCCTTGAAGCGCTGGTCAATCTTGCCGCCGGGCTGGTGGCGTTCGGCGTGCTGTCGGTCGCCGAACGGCCAGCCGACGAGGATCACGCCTACGGTCACGAAAAGGCGGAGTACTTCTCCAGCGGCGTGGAGGGCGTGCTGATTCTGGTGGCCGCGGTCGCCATCGTCTACGCCGGTGTCGGTCGGCTGTTCCATCCCGCCGAGCTTGTGCACCTCGGGCCGGGGCTGGTCGTCGCGGCGTTGGCCGGCGGCATGAACTTCGTCACCGCGCGCCTCATGCTGCAAGTCGCGAAGCAGCACGACAGCATCGTCATTGAGGCCGACGCGCATCACCTGATGACCGACGTTGTGACTTCCATAGGCGTAATCGGGGGGCTGCTGGTCGTGATGTTGGTGCCGTCTGCGCGTATTCTCGACTCGCTGATTGCGATCGGTGTGGCCGTGCACATCGGCTGGACTGGTGTCTCGCTGCTGCGGCGCTCGGTGGATGGTCTGATGGATCGCTCGTTGCCCGTGCCGGAGCGCGCGGCTGTCGATGCGACGCTACGCGCCACGCTGCGGCCGGGCGACCACGTTGCCGAGCTGCGGACGCGAAAATCCGGCTCGCGGCGCTTTGTTGAATTCAAGCTGTACGTGCCGGATGAGGCGACCGTTGCCGCAGCGCACGATGCCTGCGACGAACTTGAAGCCGCGCTCGGCCGCACCCTGGCGAAGATGGTCGTCACGATCCACGTTGAGCCGCTGAGCTGTGCGCCACGCACTGGCCAGGGTTGAGCGCCACCATGAGACAGATGACCGCTGAACTCCTCGGCGCACCGTTGCGCCTCGAACTCGATGGTCGCGACGACGATCTGCTGACCGCAGGGCTCGGCCTGGCCGGGCTGCGTGGCGCCGCCCCTGCGTTTGGCGACCCGCTCGCTCCGACGCGCCGCGAACTGCGTCGCCGCGCGATCTACAGCGCCTATCGGGCGCTGGTCGATGTGACCGGTGCGGGCGGCTTTGGCCGCCTGTATGGCCCGATCGGTGATCGCAGCGTCGCTGGCGTTGAATATCTCGTCGCCGTGCGCACCCCCGATGGCACGGGCCGCACGACGGTACTTTTGCAGATCCCGGCAGGGTTCGATCCTGACGCGCCGCGCCTGGTCGCGGTGGCGTCGTCGGGCTCACGTGGCATCTATGGCGGCCTGCCGACGGCGGCCGAGTGGGCGCTGCAGCGCGGCTACGCGGTGGTGCATACCGACAAGGGCACCGGCGTTGGCGTCTGGGATCTGGATCGGGGCCGCGGCTATCGCATCGATGGCACGCTGACAAGGGATCCGGCGGATCCCGCGCTTGGCTATGTTCCGTCATTAGACCCGTCGCTGGCCGAGTACGCGGCGCGCGAGCCTCATACGCTGCTGTTCAAGCATGCCCACTCGGGCGTGAACCCCGAGGCAGACTGGGGCAGCTACCTGCTGCAGGCGATCGACGCGGCCTTCCAGTTGCTTAACCTCGAGTACGGCAGCCGCGAGCGGCGGCCGCTGGCGGCCGAGCGCTCGCTGGTGCTCGCGGTGGGCATCTCCAATGGCGGTGCCGCCGTACTGCGGGCGCTGGAACGCGACCGCGCCGGCTGGATCAGTGGTGCGGTCGCAGTTGAGCCGAGCGCGATGGTGTCTGGGCGCACCCAGGGACTGCAGATCCGTTACGGCGCGGCGCGGCTGGCAGACGCGGGCATTGCGCTGTACGACTACACCAGCCTGCACTATCTCTACCAGAGCGCCGCTGTGCTCGCCGAGGAGGAGGCGAGCGCGCCGCTGCGCGGCATGACGGAGGCGGCGCGTCCCCAGCTCGAGGCCTGGTGCCGCGCGCTGCAGGACGCCTGCCTGTTGGCGCCGGGACCGATCGCCGCTGCCGCTAGCGAGGCGCGTGAGCGGCTGCTCGCGGCCGGTATCCTGGCCGACGCACTGCCGCTAGGGCACTTCAATCTCGCCGCCAGCCTGTGGCCGGCGCTGGCTGCGTCCTATGCCTGGGCGTATGCCCGCCGGCCACCCTGGCAGCCCTATGCGGGGGTTCGCTTCGCGGCCACCGATCCTAGCGGTCAGCCGCGCGCGCTGACGGACGCCGAAGCTGCGATGTTATGGGCGGACGGCTCCGGCATCGCGCCGACCGCCGGGATTTCACTGGTCGCGCGAGATGCTCTGGGCGAGTCGCGGGCCATCAATGCCGGCAGTGTCGGGCTTGCGCTTGCATTCGCGTCCGACCGGCAGCTCGCGGTGCCGTCCGCGGTGCAAGCCGGCCTGCCGGCGGATCGCGAGGAGATGCTCGCTGCGGTGCGACTGGGCCAGGAGGAGGTTGTGATGACCGCCTGCCCGGGCAATCGGCCGGTGATCCTGCTGCACGGCCGCTGCGATTCACTGATCCCGGTCAACCACTCGTCGCGAGCCTATTACGCGGTCAATCAGCATGAGCGCGGCGTGCGCGACGAGCTGCGTTACTACGAGCTCGCGCATGGCCAGCACTTCGATGGCTTCCTGGCCGTGCCGGGCTTTGCCGAGCGCTACGTGCCGATGCAGGCGTGGACCAGCCGTTGTCTTTCGCTGCTCGAGGCACGCGTGCAGCGTGGCGAGGCGTTGCCACCGAGCCAGGTGATCCGCTCGCGAGCACGCGGCGCCGGTGCGCCGCCGCTGACCGCCGAACATCTCGGTACGCTGGAGGCCTCGCCGGGCGCGGACGGCATCTGTTTCGCCGCTCGCACGCTCAGCGTGCCTGACTAGACGGCGGCTAGCGGGGGTCTGTGCGCGTGCCAGTCGCTGTGTCGTTGATACGACGCGGCGACTCGCAGCAGCAACGCCTCCGAAAACGGCCGACCGACCAGCTGCAGTCCCACGGGCAAGCCATGTGCATCCGGGCCTACCGGTACGCTCAAGGCGGGCACTCCCAGATAGTTGAACGGTGCGACGCAGCGCACCAGCGCGGCGATCAGCGCCCACATCGTCTCGCCGCCGCCGACGTCGGTCGCCGCTAACGTCGGTACCGGCTGCGCCAGGGTCGGTGTCGCCAGCACGTCGCAGTGGGCGTACACCGAGTCCACGAACCGCGCGAGCAGCCGCGGTCGTAGCTGCAGCGCCTCCAGGTAGAGCGGCGCTGGAATAGCGATGCCGCTGCTGATGCGGGCATGTACTTGTGGTGAATAGTCCTGTGGGCGTGTGCGTAGCCAGTGCGCGTGGGCGGCGGCGGCCTCCGGGTAGACGATCGCGCGGCTAAGCTCGGTGAGTTCTGACGGATCCGCTACGTCTACTGCTACCAGCCTCGCGCCTGCGCTCGCAAGAACGGCAAGGGCGTCGTCGAGGCGCCGCTGCAGGCCGCTGTCCACCGCCTCGAAGTAGAAGTTGCGCGGCACGCCAATGCGCAGGCCGGCAACGCCCGCGTCGAGCCCCGCCTCATAGTCCGGCACCGCTCGCCGGCTGGCGCTGCTGTCGGCGGGATCCGGGCCGGCGATGACGCCGAGCAGACGCGCGAGATCGGCCGCGGTGCGCGCGAGTGGGCCAATGTGGTCACAGGACCATGACAGCGGCATCGCGCCGGCACGCGAGACGCGTCCATAGGTGGGCTTCATGCCGAGGACGCCGTTTGCCGATGCGGGCCCGCGGATCGAGCCGCCGGTATCGGAGCCGAGTGTGCCGTAGGCGAGGCGGGCTGCCACCGCCACTGCCGCGCCACTGGAGGAGCCGCCGGCGATATAAGCGGTGTTCCAGGGGTTGCGACATGCGCCGTACACGGCGTTGTGTCCGGTGGGGCCCAGCGCAAATTCGGTCATGTTCAGGGCGCCGAGGTTGATAGCCCCCGCAGCCTGCAGTCGTGTGACCACTGTCGCGACCGTGTCGGCGCGGAAGCCGGCGCGGATCGCCGAGCCTGAACTGGTCTCGTGCGTCGGGTCATAGAACATGTCCTTCAGCGCCAGCGGCACCCCGTGCAGTGGCCCGAGTGCGCGCCCAGCCGCCCGTGCGGCATCCGCCATGGCCGCCGCTGCCAGCGCAGCGTCCGTGTCCAGCCGCAGGAAGCAGTTGAGCGCCTGATTGAGTCGTGCGGCGCGAGTGAGGCAGTCGCGGGTGAGCTCCACGCTCGAGACTGCGCCGCTCGCGAGTGCCGCCGCGGCCCCGATCAGGGTGTCAGGCGCGTCGTTCACGCTGCTGGCTCCGCCAGTCGCTCCAGCTCGGTCAGGAACGTCGCCGGCTCGACATCAAACAGCGATCCCGCCGTGCTGGCCCGTACCGCTGCGGCGGCGCGGCCGGCTCCCTCGGCGATCCGTGCGAGCGTGGCCGCATCCAGGGGGGGCAGTCCGACCAGGCGCGCGAGTTCGTCGACAGTGGCGGTCGCTAGCGGTCGGACGGCGATGGCGTCGCTCATGGGTGGCCCCCTCGGGGCAGTGGCCCCGCAATAGCATTGCAGTCTGTGCATGAACGGTCAAAATGTGCCGGCCCCGTCGGGGCCAGATCGAAGTTAGAGCAGGAGTCGACTTTGCGCATCCAGGTATCCGAGACCGCCGAGATGGCGGCAGCCCACGCGGCGGAGTGGCTACGGGCCGAGATCAGCCGGGCGAGCTCGCTGCGTGGGCGCTGCCTCGTGGCCTTATCCGGTGGGCGCACGCCGTGGCGCATGCTGCATGATCTGCGCCGGCTACGCGTGCATTGGCACGATGTGCAGTTGTTTCAGGTGGATGAGCGGCTGGTGCCGGCGACGGACGAGCGCCGCAATGCGCGGCAGATTGCCGATCTGATGATCGCGCCAGACGCGCTGCAGGCCAGCCAATTTCATCCGATGCCGGTTGAGCGAGAGCCCATCGCTGCCGCTATCGCCGATTACGCCGCGTTGCTGGCGAGCATGGCAGGTACGCCGCCGGTGCTCGATGTGGTGCAGTTGGGTCTGGGGGCGGATGCGCATACCGCCTCGCTGGTGCCGGGTGACGCGCTGCTGGACGTGCACGACCAGAATGTCGGCGTCTCAGGGCCCTACCAGGGCGTACCACGCATGTCGCTGACGTTCCCAGTGCTCAACGCTGCCCGTCACCGCCTGTGGCTAGTGACTGGCGCCGACAAGGTCGATGCCCTGCGTGCGCTGTGGGATGGCGATGCCTCGGTGCCTGCGGGGCGCGTCGCGCGCGAATCGTCGATCGTGTTTGCGGACGCCGCGGCCGCGGCCGGCTTGCCGCCGGAGCTGCGCGTTCCGCATTAGCCGCGCTGAGCTGCCTTGCCTAGCGCGTTGGCAGTTGCAGGGCGTCGGCGAGGAACGCGTAGATGTCGGCATTCTGTTCGATTGCCTGACTGGTGGTCGTGCCGCCGCCGTGCCCTGAGGAGCGCTCCAGGTCCAGCAGGATCGGCGCCGGGCCCGCCTGCGCGGCCTGCAGCGCTGCCGCAAACTTGAAGGAGTGCATCGGCATCACGCGTGTGTCGTGGTCGCCGGTGATGATCAGCGTCGCCGGATAGTGCGTACCGGGTCGCACACGATGCACGGGCGAGTACGCATACAGTGCCGCAAATTGCGCTGGATCCGCTGGCGAACCGTAATCACCGCTCCAGCCGGCGCCTTGGCCAAAGCGATCGAACCGCAGCATGTCGAGCACGCCGACGCCGGCGACGGCGGCGCCGAACAGCTCCGGCCGCTGCGTCACACTCGCACCGATCAGTAGCCCGCCGTTGGAGCGGCCGTAGATCGCGAGCCGTGGCGTCGAGGTGTAGTGCTCTGCGATCAGCCACTCGGCGGCTGCTGCGAAGTCGTCGAAAACCACCTGCTTGTGCTCGAGCGTGCCGGCGCGATGCCAGGCTTCGCCGTACTCGCCGCCGCCGCGGATGTTGGCTATCGCGTAGATACCGCCCATCTCCAGCCACGCAAGTCTGGCTGGCACGAACGCCGGCAGCTGGGGGATCGCGAATCCGCCGTAGCCATACAGCAGCAACGGATTTCTGCCGTCCAGCTTCAACCCCTTGCGGTAGGCCAAGAGCATCGGGATGCGCGTGCCGTCGCGACCTTTGTAGAAGACCTGCTTCTGCTCGTAGGCGTTGCGATCGAAGGCTACCGAAGGTTCGCGCCAGAGGCTGCTGTGACCCGATTCAAATTCGTAGCGGTAGACGGTTGGTGGCGCGATGACGCTGGAGTGGCTGTAGTAAAGCGTCTTATCGGTTGCATGAGCTCGCAGTTCGCTGACAGTGCCGGCGCCGGGCAGGGCGATCGGCGTGTGGTGGCGTCCATCGAGCGAATGCACTGTCAGCCTGCTTGCCGCGTGGTGCAGTGAGTTCACGACCAGTCGGCCATGCACCAGCGCAACCTGGCCGGCCTTGAATGCGATGGCATCCTGGCTCTCGGCCACAACGGTGCGCCAATGTTCGCGCGCGGGCCGGGCGAGATCCACCGCGATGACGCGGCCGTGCGGGGCGTCGAGCGAGCTGAGCAGGTACAGCAGCCCAGCGTGGCTGCCGATGACCAGATAGGCCGCGTCGAAGCCGCTGGCCAGCGCGATCGGCGCGCTGCCTGGTGTGGATAAATCGAGTGCGTAGAGTTCCTCGCGGTTCTTGTCGCCGACCTGGCCCTCGCCGACGGCGACGACGAGCCAGCGGCCGTCCTCGCTCAGCGCAGGCTCGTACTGCCAGTCGGGGTGGCCGGCTAGCTGCAGCAGTCGCACGTCTGCCTGCGGCGGCGTACCCAGAGCGTGGTACCAGATGGCGTGGTCGATGTCCTGGGCGCTGAGTTCCTGGCCTGGCGCTGGCGCCGGAAACGCGCCGTAGTAAAGCCCGCGCGAGTCGCGCGTGAACACGGGCCGGTAGTACTTGGAGTGTCGCAGCACGTCCGGCAGGTCGAGGCCGGTATCCAGGTCGCGCAGGCGCCAGTCGGTCCAGTCGGAGCCGGACACCGAGACTCCGTAGGCGAGCAGGCGTCCGTTTGGGCTGACGACGTGATCGACTACCGCCAGGCTGCCGTCGGCGGAGAGCGTGTTTGCATCCAGCGCGACAGAAGGCGGCGCCCCTGCGCTCCTCTCCATCAGTAGTACGGGCTGGTTCTGCAGGCCACGACGGTGGGTGTAGAACGTGCGTCCGCCCGCGCTGAACGGCGTGCCGAAGACCTCGTGGTCATACAGCTGCGCGAGCCGTTCGCGGAGCGCGGCCCGGCTTGAACGCGCCGCAAGGTAGCTGTCGCTGAGAGAGGCCTGTGCTGCAAGCCAGTTGCGGGTCGCAACGCTGTCCAGGTCCTCGAGCCAGCGATAGGGGTCTGCGACCTGTGTGCCGTGGTAGTCCTCGACCACGTCGCCGCGCGGCGCCGGTGGGTAGCTAAGCCCAGGCGCTTCGCCGGCGATCAGCGCGCTGTCGCTCATGAAGCTCGCACTGAGCAGCAGCAGAATATGCAGCAAGTGACGGGGCATCGATCGCTCCTGGCGGGACGGCCGACGACGCCCTCGGGGGCGTTCGCGGCGTTCGGTAGGGACTGGCGTCGGGCGCTCAATCGCGATCCGCGAGCACGCCTGCAATCGCCTCGCAAATCGAGTCAATGGCCGTGCCGCGCGTGCTGCTCTTGCGCCAGACGCTGCCGATGGTGCGGTGCGGTACCGGTTTGGCGAAAGGCCGCACGACCATGTTGCGCGCGTTCGCGAACGGACCGCGGGTCGCCAGCTCCGGCAGCAGCGTGATGCCGTAGCCGGCGGCGACCATCTGCCGCAGCGTTTCCAGACTGGTCGCGCGGAAGTCTTCGGCCTCGCGGACCGGGACGCGTCTGCAGACATCGAGGGCCTGGTCGCGCAGGCAGTGGCCGTCCTCGAGCAGCAGCAGCGTCTCGTCGCTGAGGTCCTCGGTGCGCACGACCGCCTTCTTCGCCAGCGCATGGTTGCTGGGCATCGCAACGGTGAACGCCTCGTCGGCGAGCGCACGGGTCTCGAGGCCTTCGGTGTCCACGCCGAGGGCGAGCACGCCCAGGTCGATGTCACCTGCGCGCAGGTGTTCCAGCAGCGGGCCGGTCTGGTATTCGTAAAGCATTAACTGCAATTTCGGCAGTCGCTTGCGTAGCACGGGCGTGATGAGCGGCAGCAGGTAAGGGCCCAGTGTCGGAATGAACGCAATCCTCAGAGTGCCTGCCAGCGGGTCGCGCGCGGCGCGCGCCATCGCAACGATATCGTCGCTGTCCTGCAGTACGTGGCGTGCTCGCGCGACGATGCGTCCGCCCACGTCCGTCAGCGCGACGTTGCGTGGCTGCCGTTCGACCAGCGTGACCCCAAGGAATTCTTCGAGTTTCTTCAGCTGCGCCGACAGCGTCGGCTGGGTCACGTTGCAGCGCTCGGCGGCCCGTCCGAAGTGGCGGGTATCGGCCAGGGCGACCAGATAACGCAGGTCTCGCAGGTTCATGGCCGAGCCTCTTTGAGCATGGGAGAATACTATCAGACGTCGGGAAGTGATTGTTTCTGCCTATCGCCAGAGACGCCCTGATCGACTGCACCACAGCAGCGCTGCCGGCGCCGTTCTATACTTCAACGATGCGTAGTCGGGGCGTGAAGCGTGCAGCTGGAGTGGTAGTGGTTCGCGACACCCAAGAAGGGATGCGCTTCCTGCTGCTGCGCGCGTATCGCAACTGGGATCTGCCCAAGGGCCGGCTCGAGGCCGGCGAGACGCCGCTGGAGGCGGCGATTCGCGAGGTCCGTGAAGAGACTGCCCTGCTGGATCTGGATTTCGCGTGGGGCGATGAGTCGATCGAGACGGAGCCGTATGCCGGCGGTAAGGTCGTGCGCTTTTATGTAGCGCGCTCGGTTGGCGGGGCGGTCTCGCTGCCGATCAACCCCACGCTGGGCCGTGCCGAGCACCATGAATTTCGCTGGGTCTCGCTCGACACTGCGCTGGCGCTGACAGTGCCGAGGTTGCAGCACGTGCTGCAGTGGGCGGTTGATCGCATCGCTGCGGCAACCCTCCCGACCGGCGTCTGACGCGCGTCGCGCGCGCCGATTGCGCATGTCTGCATCGACGCAATCCCACGGCCGGCTGGCGGGCGTCGCTGCCGCGCTGTTCGCGGTAACGATCTGGGCGGGCTGGATTCCGGTGACGCGACTTGGAGTGGTGACTCGCCTGACGCCGGGCGACGTTGCCGCGCTGCGTTATGGCACCTCGGGCCTGCTGCTGCTGCCGCTGCTGCTGATTCGCGCGCGCGAGGTGCCGTGGCGTCGCGTCTTCGTGCTCGCGGCGATGATCCTCGGCGCCGGCGTGCCCTACTTTTTCGTGTTTGCAACGGGCCTGCGCATGGCCAACTCCGGCCAGGGCGGCGTGCTCGGACCTGGCGCCGCCGGCGTCTTCACTGTCCTGATTGCAGCGCTGCTGCTGGGCGAGCGACCCAGCCGAGTGCAGGTGGCGGGAATATCCATCACCGTGGCGGGTATCGCGCTGGTGGTGCTGCGCGAACTGTATGCGGGCGGTGCGCGCGCAGGTGGCTTTCTGCTGATCCTGTGTGCGGCGCTGGCATGGGCCAGCTTCTCGGTCGCCGCGCGCACGTTGCGGCTGCGTCCGGTGGTCACCACGGCGGTGATTTCGGTCGTCAACGCGGCGCTGTACCTGCCACTGTACTTTGCGACCGGCGGGTTGCAGCGCCTGGCGCTCGTGCCCGTCCACGACATAGCGTTACAGGTCATCTATCAGGGCGTTCTGACCGGCATCCTCGCGCTGGTGGCATTCACTTTCGCGATCGAGCGTCTAGGTGCCGCGGGGGCCGCCAGTTTCACGCCGCTGTCGCCGGTGCTGGTCGCGTTCACCGGCTGGCTGATTCTCGGCGACACGATCGACGCGACCACCGCGACAGGGCTCGCGGCGGTCAGCATCGGCGTGCTGGTCGCTAATCGTGGCTACGCGTGGTTCACGGCGCGACGATAACGCCGCAGGCCACGCGTGGGCCGGCATTGCCGGCTGGCTGCGAGCTGTAGTCGTCCCGGTCGCGATGCACGACGAGGCTGCGACCGACGATGGATAACGGTCCACTCGCAAGTGTCACGCCGTCAAGCAGCAACTCGGTGTGCACCTCGCCCTTGGCATTGGCGAGCACACTGCCCGCGTCCCCGGCGTGGTGCGGCGCGCTGCCGGCCCGACCGTGCGCAACGCCGGCGGGGTTGAAATGACCGCCGGCACTGCTTGCATCGGGAGCCGAGCAGTCGCCCTTGTCGTGGATGTGAAAGCCGTGCTCTGAACCTGGGGCCAGACCCTGCAGGTCGACCCGGGCGTGCACGACGCTCTTGTGCTCGGTGAGCGCGACGTGACCGACGACGTTGCTGGCGGAACGTGATTCCAGGGTCGAGCTCGCGGTGGGCTCAGGGGGTAGCGTGACGCAGCCGGCCAGCGTGCAGCTGGCGAAGGCAACGGCGAACAGGGTCTGGCGCATGTTGGGGTCTCCTTCCGTTTGGCGCGACGGGAGGGGCAGCGTAGTCCGGCGTGGCCAGCGGCGCCAGCGGCAGGCTCAGCCGTCGAGGACGTGCTCACGCCGCAGCAGGTACTCGCGCCTGACCCGCCAGACGAGATAGCCGAGAATCGCGACGTTAGCGAGGATGACCAGCACCTTGTTCCAGCTCGGATGCACTGAAAGCTCAAAAATCTCGAATGGAATCAGCGAGCTTGTCGCGATCACCGTCAACCACTCCGCCCAGTAACGGCCGCGCCACAGGCCGATCCCTTCCACCACGAACAAGGTGGCGTACAGGAACGTTGCGGTCGCAAGTAGCTGGATCCGCGAAGGGCTAAGCCCACTGAGAAAGCTGATCACCTCGCGCAACATGTGTTGTTCGACGCGATAAGGCAGCTCGTCGGCCAGTCTGTAGAGGCTAGCGAGAAAGTCCGGCTCGTAGAAAGACAGCAGGCCGAGCCCGATGGCGATGACAAACGTCGCCTTGAGCATCTTGAAGCCCGCGATCAGGCGCAGGACAAGCAGCGAACGCGGAAGATGGTGGGGCGGGTGTGACACGGTGCAGCGTAGGTGGCGGGCGGGCGCAGTCTGCGATGCCCTGCCGGGTCCTGCAAGCGCGGTTTGCCGCGCTCACCGGCGCCCGGACGTCAGCCGCTAGCCACCGTAGCCTCTACCTCGACCGCCGGTGGCAGCAGTTTGTACATCACCGGCGTGACCAAACGCGCCAGCAGCGTGGAGGAAATCAGCCCACCGATGATCGTTACCGCGAGCGGCGAGTACAGGCCAGAGCCCTGGACGGCGAGGGGCAACAGCCCACCGATCGCGGTCGCGGAAGTGAGCAGGATGGGCAGGAAGCGAACCTCGCCCGCACGCTCGATCGCTTCCAGCAGCGGCCTGCCTTGGGCGCGCAACTGGTTGGTGAAGTCGACCAGCAGAATCGAGTTTTTGATCTCAATGCCGATCAGCGCGATCATGCCGATGATCGAGGTGAACGACAGCGTATAACCGGTCACCAGCAGCGCCAGCAGCGCACCGGTGACCCCCAGCGGGATAACCGTTGCCACGATCAGCGTCGAGCGGAAGCTGCCGAACTCCAGCACCAGCACCGCCAGGATGCCGAACACCGCGACCAGTACCGCCGGCAGCAACCCACCAAAGCTTTCCGCTTGTGCTTCGACCTCGCCTGCCACTACGTAACGATAGCCCGGCGGGAAGTCCACCTTGCGCAGGCGCTTTAGCAGCTCGGCGGTCACCTTGCCGGTGTTGTATCCAGGGCGGACTTCGCTCGAGACCGTGACCTCGCGCTCGCGGTTATGGCGCGTGATTGAGTTCGCCTTGGCTTCGAAGTGCGGCCGAGCGATCTCGCGCAGCGGCACCTGCCGGCCAGTCACCGATGCCACTTCAATGCGATCCAGCGCGTCCAGCGTCTGCCGCTCATTCATCGGCAGACGCAGCGTAATGTCGTATTCGTCGCCATTTTTTGCGCGGAACTGGCCTGCAGCAAGGCCCGCCACCGCAAGCCGTACGGTGCGGTTGACCTCCAGGGCCGAGACGCCAAGCAGGCCCGCCTTCTCGGTGTCGATGCCCAGGTTGAGGTCCGTGCGTAGCAGTCGCGACGGGTTCTTGATGTCGCGTGTGCCAGGTGTTGCGCGTAGCACCTGTTCGACATTGCCGGCGAGCGTGCGCAGCTCGTCGACCTCCGGGCCGACCACCCGAATCGCGACCGGATTGTCGATGGGGGGTCCCTGCTGGAACTGCTTGACGGTGATTTCCGCCGCCGCGTATTCACTAAACCGTGCGCGAAGTTCCTCGAAGAGGCGCGGGGTGCGCGCGGCGTCGAAGGCATCCAGCTCTACATACACCTCCCCGACGTTGGCGCTGCGCCCTACCGGGAAGACGTTGTAGTAGACGAACGGCGTGCCGTGGCCGACGTGCGTGAACCAGCGGCGTATCTCGCGGTGACGGCCCAGTTCATCCTCGACCACTTTCAGGGCGCGCTCAGTCTCCGCAATGCTCGCGCCGTTGGGGGCCTCAACCTTGACGATGAACTGCGGCACGTCCGCGGGCGGGAACAGGCTGAAGCCGATCAACGGTACCGTTGCCACCCCGGACACGAATAGCAGCCCGGATGCTGCCAGAGTCTTCCAGGGGTGGCCGAGCGTCCAGCGCAGCGCAGGGCCGTAGATCGCGTGGATCGCCCCCATGATTCGTTCCAGCAGTCGGTCGGCGAGTCTGTCGAAGCGGTGTATCCAACCCAGCGGGCCCGATGTCGCGGGGGTTGCCTGGCCGTTACGCAGCAGCCGGCTGGCAAGGAACGGCACCACGGTCAGCGCCACGAATAGCGACGCGATGACCGTGAACAGAATTGCCGCAGGCAGCGAGCGGATGAACTGGCCGGCGCCCTCCGGCAGGAACAACAGTGGCAGGAATGCCAGCAGCAGCGTGGCCGTGCAGCCTAGTACCGCCAGATAGATCTGGTCGGTGGCCTTGATGGCGGCCTGCGTGCGCGTATATCCCTCACGAATGTGGCGGGTGATGTTTTCGACGACGACGATCGAATCGTCCACCAGCAGTCCGAGTGACAGCACGAAGCCCGCGATTGACAGCTGGTTGAGACCAAAGCCCGTCAGGTACAGCAGCGCAAGACCGATCGCCAGCGACAGCGGCACTGAGATCATGACCACTCCCGCGGCACGCAGTCCCAGCGGCAGTAGCGTCAGCAGCACGAGGCCAACGGCGATCGCAAAGTCGGTGCCCAGCCGATCGAGCCGGTTCTTGACGTTCTTCGACTGGTCAAAGCCGCGGTCCAGGCGGATATCCGCAGGCAGCGTTCGTTCGAACGCCGGCAGCTTGCCGTAGATGCCGTCACGCACCTTGAATATGTTGGTTGCGTCCTTCTGGTTCGCGGTTACGAACACGGCGCGGTGGCCATTGAGCCGCCCGGTGTAGGCGTGTTCCGCGGTCTGCCAGGATACTTCCGCGACGTCGCGGACCCTCACGATGCGACCGACGGCCCCGCCGATCACGGTATTGGAGATCTCCTCCAGCGACGCGTAGCTGCCGGACGTATGCAGGTTGTAACGGCGCAGTCCCACGTCCACCGAGCCGCCCGGGATGCTCGCGCTCTGTCCCTGGATCGCCTGCGCTACCTGGCCAAGCGACACCCCCGCATGTGCGAGTCGTTGCAGGTCGATGGCGACGCGCACCTCCGGGTCAGGATAGGCCCACGTTTGCGAGGTCCGCACGCCTGGTACGGTCTCGATCAGATCGCGTAGCGCCTCGGCGTGCTCCTTCAGTTCGCGGTAGCTGGCCGTGTCGCTGACCAGCGCCATCTGCACGATGTTTACCAGCCCCGGGTTGTTCTTGACGATGTCGATTTTCGCGATGCCCGCCGGTAGTGTCGGTCGGATCCGGTTGAACTCGCGTATGACCTCGTCCTGCTTCTTCTCCGGGTCCGAGCCGTAGAAGAACTCGACGTGCACGACAGCCAGGCTGTCAAACGCCGAACTTTGGATCTTCTTGACGTTCTCGAGCGAGTTGATGGCGTCCTCGAGCGGCTTGACCACCGTGCGCTCCATGTCGCTCGGGTCGGCGCCTGGCCAGACGACCGTGATGGTCGTGGCTGGGAATGGAAAGGTCGGATCCTCCGAGCGGGGGATGTTCAGCAGGCTTGCGATACCCAGCGCGATCAACAGCGTGAACAGCACCAGAGTGAACTGCCAGCGCCGGACTGCGAACGCCCAAATGCTCATGTGCGCGTCCGCGCGCCAGTGGCCGTTGCCCGCGTCGCGACCCGAACGACCTGTCCATCCTCAAGAAAAGCGCTGCCATCGATCACGAGCAACGCGCCTGGGGCGAGTCCCCCCAGCACCTCGACTGCGCCGTCACTCATGCGACCAATGCGGATGCTCAGCCTGCGCACGGTTCGGCCGTCGGCGGCCAGCACGAACACGCTCGCCTCGTTGTCGCTGGCCTCGACCAGCGCCTGTACGGGCACCACCGCGGTTGCCGCGCCAGTCGATGGGTTCAGCGTCACCTTGGCGATCAGGCCCTGCACAAATCCCGCCTCGCTGGGCGTTACCGCAACCTCGACGACGAACGTGCCGGTGGCAGGATCGGCGCTGGAGGAGATGTTCGCGACTTTGCCTGCAAACAGCCGGCCCGGCCAGGCGTCGAAGCTCACGCGTGCGGGGTCGCCGTGATGGACGCGAACAACGTCGCGATCGGCGAGCGCGATGCGCACGATCCAGCCGCGCTGCGCACCTCCGACCACGACTATCGGTTGTCCCGACTGCACCATTTCGCCGACTTCGGCCAGCTTTCGCAGGACGACGCCATCGCCAGGCGCGAGGATGCGCGTGTAGCGCGCGTTGAATTCCGCAGCCTGCAACGCCGCCGCGCTGACCGCTGCGGCGGTCGTGGCGTCCTCCAACTGTTCCATTGTCGCCACGCCGTCAGCCTGCAAAGACTTCACGCGTGCCATGTCGCGCGCAGCCTTGATGGCTCCTTGCCGAGCCTGCTCGACTGCGGCACCGATCTCGGCTTGCTTGAGCACGGCGAGCAGTTGACCGGTGTGTACGTGTGCGCCTTCCTCGGCACGCAGGACGTCGATGACGCCACCGACCTTGAACGACAGGCGCACCTCGCTCTTTGGTGTCAGTACGCCTACGGCATGGACGCTGTCGGCGAGGGTGTCGATGCCGACCGGTGCGACATGCACCGGTCGGGCCGCCGCGCTCGTTGGCGCCGTTGGCGCGGGCTTGCCGCAGGCGGCGAGTAGCAAGGCCAGCAGCAGCGAAGCGGTCGCGAGTGAAGGGGGCAGGCGTCGCTTCATGGCTGGCTCTCCGGAATCTGGCCACGGCGGCTGCCGAGCGCGTACTCAAGTTGTGCGAGGGCGTCGAAGGCGCTGTAGCGCGTCAGGTTGCGATTGAGTTCAGCCTCGGTCAGCCCGCGGCGCGCGTCGATGAACTCGGCCTGGTTGATCTGCCCGAGGTCGCGCTTGCGCTCGGCGATGCGGAATGCACCGTGTGCTGCATCGACACGGCGTGCGGCGGTGTCCAGAGAGGCGACGGCCACTTCAACGCTATCGAGTGCCTGCTCGACCTGCAGGCGGATGTGCTGCTCGGCAAGAGTGCGCTGGCTGTGGGCGGCACGGCCTACGGCCCGCGCCGCGGCGAGTCCGGCCTCGTCGGCGCCACCGTCAAAAAGGTTGAAGCGCAGCACCAGGGAAGCCAGCACATAGCGGCCTTCGCTGCCGAACGCGTAGCGTTCGCCCTGTGTGCCGGCATCGACGGATAGCGCCAGCTGCGGCTTGAAGGCAGCGCGGGCGAGGCGCTCGCCGGCGGTGGCGACTGCGCTGGCGGCATCCAGCTGTTGGAGTTCGGCGCGGCGCGAGATGGCGGTGGCGGTCAGCGCGGGCAGCGTGAGCGTGCCAGTGCCCAGCCGTTGCATGAGCGCATCGCGTGCGGTGGTGATGTCCGTGTCCGCAACCGGCGGGCAGGGCAGCGGGCTGTCGAATGGCGCGTTGCGGATCAGATTCGCGTAGCTCTGCGCGAGGCGCTCTGCGTTGCGGGTGCCGAGCAGCGTTTGCTGCACCTCGAGCAGATCCGCTTCAGCACGATAGACGAGGTCTGGCGTCACTTTGCCGTTTGCGTAGAGGCTTTGATTGGCGCGCAGGTTTGCCTGCGCAAGGTCGCGCGTCGCCTCGAGAATGCCGCGGCGAGCGCCGGCTTCGAGCCAACGGTAGTAGGCACTACGCATGTCGCGGTCGATGCGTCCGCCTAGCGCCTCGCGCGCGGCCTGCGTGCCCGCGAGGCCTGCGCTGGCGGCATCGCGGCCGGCGGCGATGCGCGCGTCGTACAGCGGTTGGGTTAGGGTCAGGTGTGTGTCCTGCTCGCGCGGCCGCAGCAGGTGTACGGTCTGGTTCGGCACTGCCGGGAAGCGACTGACGCCGGTGAGCTGGTTTAGTGTTGCGTAGACCGGGTTCAGCAGGTCGCCGACGGGAAAGTCGATCGTGCGGCCACCGTCGGCGGCCGAGTAGCGCGCATCGAGCGCAAGCACCGGCAGATAGCGGGCGCGGGCAGCGTCCAGCGCGGCGAGTCGTTCCTCGGCGCTGGCCCCTGCAATCGCAAGTTCCAGGTTGGCACGGCGTGCGTCCTGCACCAGGGCCTCGACGACCGTCACCAACGGCGCCTCGGCGATCGCGCCGGCGTGCGCGGCAGCGGTCGCCAGCAGCAGTGCAAAGGTCAGACCCAGGGCGAGCAGCTGCGCGAAACCGGCTCGACAGTCACGTGTTGATGGATTGGACATGTGTCAATTCCGGGCCAAAATAAAGGCTCAGGCCGTCTTCGGGGCGGCGGTCAGCGACGTCAGCAGGCCAAAGGCGTATTCGGTAAATGTCGGTACGGCGATCTGCAGGTGCTCGAGGTCACGGGCCTTGGTCATCGCCAACTGGATGATCCCGTGGGTAAATGCCCACAGCGAGACCGCCAATAGCATGGGATCGCCGAGGCCCTGCCGGATGCTGCCATCGGCAAGGCCAGCACGGATCGCGGTGACGACCACGCCGAGGGCCTCGTCGCCGGCGGCGGCGCACGCCCCTTCATTGGAGCCCGGATCGGGTGACACGGAATGCGCCTGGAAGCGGGCGCAGACGTCGAAATAGTGGGGATACTCTTGCGCGTAGGCCATGTAGGCCCGGCCGATAGCCTCGACCTGTTCGAGCCCGCTGCCGCTGCGCGCAACGGCAGCCAGGCAGTGCTCGCGCAGCACCGAGAGTGCGACCGCGCCGATGCCGTACAGCAGCTCTTCCTTGTCGCGGAAGTAAACGTACAGCAGGGCCCGGGACAGCCGCGCGCTGCGCGCAACCTGATCCATGGTCACGGCATCCCAGCCTTTCTCGGCGTACAGGCGCACAGCCGAATCTAGGATCTCGCCGCGGCGGCGCTCCTTCTCCTCGACCCGACGCTCGGCGATGTACGACATCCCGTTAGTCTAATTCAGAATTGACACTATGTCAATTGATGACAGAGCGTCAAATCGAGGGACTTAGACGACCCGACCGCGACGGCCGCCGGCGAGAAAGTCGCGGATATTGGCCGCGAGCTCATCCAGCGCCCGCTGACGGGACTCCAGCGCTGCCCAGGCCGTGTGCGGCGTGACGATCAGCCGTTGCAGGTCTGGCGCGAGCAACGGGTGGCCGGGCGCCGGCGGCTCCCCGTCCAGCACGTCTATCGCCGCGCCGCCGAGGGTGCCGGCGCGCAACGCCGCGGCAAGTGCGGTGGCGTCCACCAGGGCGCCGCGCGCGGTATTGATCAGCACGGCATCCTGTTTCATCAGTGCCAGTTCGGCCGCCCCAATCAGATGCCGCGTCGCCGGCGTGATGGGGCAGTGCAGCGTCAGCACGTCGACTTGCGGTAGCAGCTCGGCGAGCGGCACGCGGCCGTCTTGCGGCTCCGCGCCGGCGCGGTTGGCGATCAGCACGCGCATGCCAAATGCCTCCGCGACCCTGGCAACCCCGCGGCCGAGATTGCCCCAACCGACCACGCCGAGGGTGCGGCCAGCCAGCTCGCGCACCGGGTAGTGCAGCATCGTGAACTGGTTTTCGCGCTCCCAGGCGCCGGCCTTGAGCGCCCGATCGTATTCCCGCACGTGGTGGGTCAGGGCCAGCAATACCGCCCAGACGTGCTGCACGACAGACGGCGTGCAGTAGTCGCGGATGTTGCAGACAGCGACGCCGCGCTCGCGCGCCGCCTCCAGGTCGACGTTGTTTGTGCCGGTCGCGGTCAGTGCGATCAGCCGGAGCTGTGGATTGGCCTCGATGCGTGCGCGGCTGATCTCGGCCTTGTTGATGAGCACCACCTCTGCGCCACGAATGCGTTCGTCGACAAGTGCGTCTGTCGTCGTGGCGTAGACCTGAAGCGCCGGCAGTGCCTGCAGCAGGCCGGTTGCGTCCAGATCGCCACCGGTGCTGACGGTCGCGAAGTCAAGAAAGACGGCGCGCATTAGCGGCAGGTCCCGGGCGCGTGCAAGGAGCGTGAGGCGTGCATCATGGCGAGGAAACTACCTGCTACCCGAAGGCGGGACAAGGGCACAGCTGCCTTGGACTTCCAGCGGGGTTCCATGCTCAACTCGCCCAGTCCCTCTGTCGTCAGGAGCCAGGAAATGTCCGATACGCCGTTCACGCGCCTCCCCCGCAATGTCATGCCTGCTGAGTTCCACCTCGCCTGGGACACGTTAAATGGCCTGACCGGGGACGCTACGTTTGTCGAGGTGTTCGCGCAGCATCCAGCGATGCTCGACTTCGTCATGAACAAGTTCTACGGCCCGGTTTTTTTCGGTGGACAGGTCGACAATCGTTACAAGCAGCTGGCGCGATTGAAGCTGTCGCTGATACATGGCTGCCGCACGTGCAACAAGCAGAACGTGCCAGGTGCGATTGCCGCTGGCATCAGCGAAGCGCAGGTCGAGGCGATGGATGACTTCGAGAGCGGCCCGTTCACTGACGCTGAGCGAGCCGTGATCGCCTACGCAGCGGAGGTGGCGTTGACCAACATCGAAGGACGCTTGTCGCCTGCGCTATTTGCGCGCCTGCGGCGTCACTTCAGTGAGGCAGACATTCTCGAGCTCGGCACCACGATGGCGATCATTTCGGGGATGGCCAAGCTATCGTTCGTGCTCGGACTGGTGGAAAAGGAAAGCTACTGTCCGTTCGCACCGGAGGCTGCCGCCTGACAAGGCGGCCCGCGACGCCCTTTGTCGCGCGCGTATCCAGGACCGTGGCTCGGTTCTGCAGGCGAGTTGGGAATAGGTGCTGGAACTAGGCGCGGGTCCGGCATGACGCCGAGGCTCGGCCTGGCTGACAAACTGGCCGCTGTGCCCGCTGCGAGATTGCCGTGATTACCGCAGCGCCCGCCGCTCGTTTGCCGGGCAGGGCGCAGATCAATGCAGTCGCGCTGTGACGAGCGCGCTGTGGACTGGAGGGTCCGCAGCGCGCTTCGCCTATCACTCAGAACTTGTAACCCAGCGACAGCTTGAACGTCGCCGGCGTGCCGAGGATATTGCCGCCGCGGTTTGCAGTCGGTCGCGCGAGATTGTTGCCGTTGAGGCTGCTGTAGTCACCGACGTCGATGTTGAAGCTATCCGGGTTGAACGAATTGAACAGGTTCAGTGCATCGGCGCGGACATAGAACACCTGCCCACGGGGCAGGTCGAAGTTCTTGGTGATCTGCACATCGAAGTCGCGGTAGCCCAGCGTACCAGTCGGCGTCTTCGACACCGGCCGCCACCACGAATAGTCGCCCTGCACGTCGAGATTGGCGTCGTAGACGAGAGGCGTTGGCGTTGCCAGTGTCAGCTTCGCGCCAAGCACCGTGCCCCACGGGCCGTTGATGCTGCCGGTCATGACCAGTCGCGCCTTCGGCACGGCGTTCGACGTGATGAACGGGTAGTCCCGAATGTTCGGATACTCGCTGGAGTAGTGGTCGCTGATGCCGCGATTAAGCGTCGCGTCGGAGTAGGTGAACGCCGCGGACATCCCCCAGCCAGACTCGGGCGTATAGGGCTTCTCAACGGACAGCAGCAGCTGCTTGGTCTTCGTCTCTGCGCCATTGTCGCCAAGAATCATCAGGCCGAGGCCGGGGATGCCATTGCCAGAGGTGTAGCCGTAGTTGTAGGCGGCGGCCTGCCCACCGATCATTTCACGGTTGCCCCAGCTGAACACGAAACCGTTCTTGCTATGTACGTACGATAGTGTCGCGCTTGTGTTCCACTGGCCAAAGCGGTTGCGGATGCCGATGCTGAACTGATCCGAGAACGGCACCTTAATGTTGTTCGGTAGCAGATCGGTCTCCGGCGCGGCACCTGCCGCTAGCGGACCTAGCGATTGCGCGCCGCCGAGATAGCTCGGATCCCACGCGAAGCAAGGCACGCCCGGATAGCAGGCGCCGCCAAACTGCGGTGACTGGAACGCAACCGTGTATTGCGGCAGAGCGCCCTTGTTGTTCTCGAGCTGCAGGTAGTCGAACAGATCGCGGTCATAGGATCTGCCGTAGCCGCCGAACAGCACGTGCTGCTCGTCGCCATTGATGTCGAACGAGAATCCTAGGCGCGGCTGCCACTCGTCCATCGGCGCGTGGCGGTTGTGGCCGTTGCTGATGTAGTTGTTGATGTCGACGCCGCCAAGGCCCAGCGTCTGCGCATAGGTCTGGCCTTCCGGTGCCGTCGGATCCTGACTATTCATGCCGCTGACGACCGAAGCCGGCGTGACGTAGTTCAGGTAGGACGGCACCCACTCGGCGTCCCAACGAACGCCAACGTTAACGGTCAGGCGCTTGGTGACCTGCCAGTCATCCTGCAGGTAGGCGCCAAACTGACGATCGCTGGTGGAGACGACCGGTGTCTGTCCCGGCGTCGGGTAGGCGAAGAACGCGTAGTAAGGCTGCGCCTCAACGCCGCCGTCCGTGACGATGTAGTAGAACTGCGGGCCCTGGCCACCGGCATCGATCGCCTTGAGCTTGACGTCCTTGTACTTGAAACCGACCTTCACGGTGTGGTCGCCGTGCCAGGTCAGGTTTGACCAGGTGAAGTCGTCCTGCAGGCCGGGGCCGCGCTGGCCCTTATCCTGCGTATCGAGCGGGCCGGCCGATCCGGCATAGAAGAACTCGGTCTGGTAAGCGTCGGGGCTGCAGGTGCCCGGCGTCCCCGGACAGGCGTAGTAGTCGTAGATGGCGCCGTTGCCGCCAATGCGCGGCACCGACTTGAAGAAAGCATCCTCGTACGTCAGCAACAGCTCGTTGGCCCAGCGGTCCGTCGTGTGCTGCCAGCGAGCGGTCAGTCGATTGTCGGTATTGAGCTGATTGGTGCCGTGCTCGGCGGCGTACTGGCCGGAGCCGAACGCTGCCTGGTTGTCGCGGCGCATCTTGGCGCTGACTTCGATGCGGTCGGAATCAGAGATTTCCCAGTCGATCTTGCCGAAATACAAGTCTGAGTTGAATGGCCGCTCGATCGGGCCAAACAGCGAGGTGACACTTGCCGGCAGCACTGAACCGATTGGCGCGCCGGTGCCCGTTGTCTCTATTCCCGGATGAATGGAGGCTGGCGTCTTGAACCGCTTGCCCTCGTAGGTGACGAAGAAATGCATCTTGTCGGCAATGATCGGGCCACCAAACGCGAAACCGTACTCGTTGTTGTTGGAGGGAACCTTGATGCCCGCGATTTCTTCGGCGGAGGTCTTGGCGCGCATCGTTTGATCGGTGTAGTCGACGAAGGCTTCGCCATGGAACTCGTTCGTGCCGGATTTCGTCTCGGCCGTAATCGCCGCGCTTGAGACCTGGTCGTACTCGGCCTTGTAGTTTGAGGTGATGACTTTGTAGGCGCCGATCGCGAGCTGGGGGAACGGGTTGCCCTGGGTCTGCACCTGGCCGGTGATGCCGCCGTCCTTGACGTAGCTCTTCTGGCCGACGCCGTCGATGAACACGTTCAATGCGCTGGAGTTCTGCCCACCGCCGCGCAGCGTCGAATTGCCGTTGGAGTCGACGGTAAACTGCATGCCGGGAACCGTGTCTGCGAACTCCAGGAAGTTGCGCGTCACCTGCGGCAGCGTCTCGATGTCATGCAGCGAGACGATAAACGCAACTTCTGGCGTACGAACCTCGGGGGCAGCGAGACCGGCAATACGTGAGTTCTTGGCAGTGAACTCGCCGAGCGAGTCGGCCAGCATGAGCGTCGTCGTCGAGGCCACTGACAGCGTGACGCGCGCCTGGGTGCCGGGGCCGGCATCAACTTCGTAGGTGCCTGAGGGCAGGCCGACGAGAGTGTAGCTGCCGTCCGCGGCGGTACTTGTGTGCCGAACGAGTCCCGTCGCGATGTTCTTGACGGTGACCGTGCTGCCGATCGGCGCGGTTCCCCGCAGTGCCGCAGCGGCTGACTGCGCCCAAGTCGGCGCCGCCATGGCGATCGCCAGCCCAAGCCCCAAGCCAACCGACCAGCGCGCGTATCGCACGCGCGCCTTACCTTGCTGCTGCATTTGATGCCCCTTCGATGCTTTGTTTTTGCAGGTGGCCCCGCAACTTCCGCGTGAGCCCACCGTTTTGTATATGCCCCCGAATCCTACCATTTCCCGGCAGAATCGGTGCTTGCTGGCCGGTCACGATCCGCGGCTTACGGCCAACTTGAAGTTCCCGACCGGGCCAAGTCCGCTGCCGGGCGCCAAATTTGCCGGCGCCCCTCAGTGAACGGGGCGGACGTCGGCGGCTTACCGGTCGGGGCAGGCATCGCTGCCGCCGAGACCCTGGCGTTACCAGGGCGTTGGCTTGTAGTCCTTCAGAAACTGGCCCCAGAGATGGCTGCCTGTCAGTTGACCGGCGAAGATCGGATCGACGATCCGAGCGGCGCCGTCGATGATATCCAGCGGCGGTGAAAACCCTTCTTCCGCCTTACGCGCGGCGTGCACTGCCGGATCCTCGTCAGTCACCCAGCCTGTGTCGACGGCGTTCATGTGGATGCCGTCTCTGGCGTAGTCCGCCGCACTGGTCCGCGTCATCATGTTGAGCGCGGCCTTGGCCATGTTCGTGTGGGGATGCTTGTCGGTCTTCATTGTGCGATAGAACTGACCTTCCATCGCGCTGACGTTGACGATGTGCTTGTGTCTGCCAGGCGCGCGCAGCATGAGGGGCTTGAGGCGTGCGTTGAGGATATAGGGCGCAATCGCGTTGACCAGCTGGACTTCGAGCAGCTCCGGTGTCTCCACCTCGTGCATGCGCAGCCGCCAGCTGTTGATATGGCGCAGATCAGTCTGCTGCCGATCCTCGTCGTAGACATCTGTTGGGAACAGCGCCTCGCCACCTAGAAAGTCTGCGTCGAGGTAGCGCCGCTGAGACAGCGCGGCGCTATGCAGGAGCCCTTCACCGCGCAACCCACCCGGCGGGTTCGTCTCGACGAGAGCCGTGCCATCGTGCAACTGCGAGGATTCGAGGGTCTGCCGCAACTCCTCGTGCCTCGCCAGTGGCCCCTGCCACGCGACGGGCAGGAGCGCGACAGCATTCGCTTCTCTTGCCAGCAGGTGCTCGAAGAAGCCCGCTGGCCGCCGCACCGTCTGGCAGGCGTTGTTGAGGATGTAGTCCAGCCGGGGCAGGCGCTCGACCAGAAAGCGGGCAAACAGCTCGACGCTCGGGGTGTGCCGCATGTCGAGGCCGTGGATCTGCAGGCGATCGGCAAAGGTCGAATAGTCAGCTTCGCGCGAATAGCGATCCGCGGCGTCATTCGGGAAGCGTGTCGTGACGACAACATGAGCGCCCGCCCGCAGCAGCTTCAGCGATGCCTGGAAGCCGATTTTTACGCGTGCGCCGGTGACCAGTGCGTAGCGCCCACTGAGGTTCGCGGTCTGCTCGCGCTTTGCATAGTTGAAGTCGCCGCAAGCGTCGCACATCGAGTCGTAGTAGCGATGTACCTTGCTGAACGGCTGCTTGCAGACGTAGCAGTTTCGCGCGCTATGCAGTTCCGCTCGCTCACTTGCGGCATTGGATGGCGGTGGCGCTAGCCAAAGCGGCGAATACTCTGCTGCGCGGCGTTGTATTCGCAGTCCTGCCTTCTCGATGGCGTTGCGATCGCTGGCCTTCGCGTTTGCGCGCGCGGCCCGTCTGAACGCTCTTGTCATCGTCACCAGTTCGTACCGGTCGGGCTTGGACACGAGCCCGGCGAGCGTTAACAGCTCGCGCCTCTGCTCCTGCGACAAACGTGTCAGGTGGGAGCGATCTGCATCGATCAGGCGCAGCACGTGGATGCAGGCGCGCAGGTCGTCGTCAGACAGTGGCGAATCAGGTCCGGCAGGTGAGGCAGTCATCCAGCCATTGTATGCCGGTGTCCGTGGGTGCGGCGCCGCAACTGCTGCGCCTCGTGCTCAGGCGGGTTGAGGCGCCATTCTCAGCATTCGTTCTGGCCGGTATGGGCGCACGACTAGATCATGGCGGTTGTACAGGACTTTGGCGGTGATGAGCTCACCGATGACCGCTGCGCGTGGCCGCGCCTGAGCCGCACTCGCACTGCGTGGCCCGGCTAGGGCGCTGACGGCAAGACCAGACAGGGCCGCAGCGGGGATACCCGCTGCTGACGCACGGAATTACGAAAATTCCAGCCAGCCGCGCCGTCCGACGAGCACCAATGCCTTGCGCCGCCGACTGCTATTATGGGCGGACGAGATATGCAGAGCGACCTCTATGACCGACCTCCTTCCTCCTTGCCCGAAGTGCACATCGACCTACACGTATGCGGATGACGGCAAGTTTGTTTGCCCGGAATGCGCGCACGAATGGACCGCGCAGACTGTCGAGACGCCGACCGATGATGCCGTTATCTACAAGGATGCTAACGGCAACGTGCTGGTTGATGGCGATTCGGTGACCGTCATCAAGGACCTCAAGGTGAAGGGTGCATCCTCGGTGCTCAAGGCCGGTACGAAGGTAAAGGGCATACGGCTGGTCGAGGGGGATCACAACATCGATTGCCGCATCGACGGATTCGGCGCGATGAAGCTGAAATCCGAGTTCGTTCGCAAGGCCTGAGCTTTCCATCCTGCTCACGGCTGGAATGCATGAGCTGAATCGACGTCGGCGCTTCCGGCCGGCGCGCCCGTCGTCGCATTCGATATCCTGCGTTAATCACTGTCTGTGATCGATCGGATCGTCGCGCCGCGACTTTCTCGCCGACAAGACGGTCGCAGGGTGATTGCGCGCAGCCCGTTCAGTTAGTTCAGAATCTTTCCCTGCCGGCGACTAACGGCACACTTGTGGCATAGTGGGCTGCAAGAGCATGCATATTCAGGAGCTTGAACATGACGGTCATTGCAGTAAAAGCACTCGATCACATCGTGCTCCGGGTGGCTGATGTCAAGCGCGCGGTTGCTTGGTATCGCACATCTTGGATGCACTGTTGAAAGAGTACTGCCTGTGCTGGGGCTGACCCAGCTCCGCGCGGGATCCGCACTGATTGATCTTGTTGACGTCGAAAGCGCCGAGGGCGCCAAAGGTGGCGCTGCTGCAGGCCGGAAACGTCGTAATGTCGATCACTTCTGTGTGCAGCTGGAGAGCTTCGACGAGAAGAAGATCGGTGCATTCCTGCAGCGAAAGGGCGTCAAGCCCGGCATCGTCGGACGCCGCTACGGCGCGCTCGGCCATGGCCCTTCGATGTATCTGACCGACCCGGACGGCAACATGGTGGAGCTCAAGGGCCCCCCCGATCCCGATCAATCGGAGCGGATGCCTGGTGCGAAATATCCGTCGCGGCGTCGTGCTCGTTCAGTTGGCTGAGGCAACTCGTCTGTTCTGGGAGTAGCTTGACTCGCTCGCGTGGACGAACAATCGTCGCGCTGAAAGCGATCATCTGTCCGAGGAGCCGCGTTACCCGGCGTTCTTTTTGCATCTAATGTAGAGGCGATTTGGGTCGCGTGAACCGCCCGCCTGAGCAAATAGTGCGAGCGGTTGCCCAGACGGCAGGTGCTGTTCCGCGACTTGGTCATGCCGAGGTTCGCCCTGGGGGACCACCGAACGCGTGGTGTGCATAGAGAGTTCTGTTCTGCGTCAGCCTGCCGTTCCTGCATATGGGGATGTTGCGATGGTCAACTTTCTGAAGAACATCGCGAATGACCCGCGACTGAAGAAGCTCGGTCCCGGGCTCATTACGGGCGCCGCAGACGATGATCCGAGTGGTATCGCGACGTATTCACAGGCTGGTGCCCAGTTCGGCTACAGCATGTTGTGGACGGTCGTCTTTACCTACCCATTAATGGCCGGAATCCAGATGGTCAGCGCCCGACTCGGGTGCATCACGGGCCGCGGATTGGCCGCGAATATCAAGGTGGCCTTCCCGCGCAGCGTGCTGTACGCGATCGTCGGGCTATTGCTAGTTGCCAACACGATCAATATTGCTGCCGATATCGCGGCCATGGGAGAAGCCCTACGGCTGCTGCTCGGCGGGTCGGCGCATGTCTACTCTGTAACCTTTGGCCTGTTGTGCCTGATGCTGCAGGTGTTTCTGAGTTACGCAACGTACGTGCGCTACTTGAAGTGGCTTACGCTGACATTGCTGTCCTACGTCGCGGTCATCTTCACTGTGCACGTGCACTGGGCCGAGGTTCTGCGCGAGGTCGCGATACCCCGTTTCGTGCTTGATCATGACGCGGTGACAATCGTCGTTGCCCTGTTTGGCACGACTATAAGTCCGTACCTGTTCTTTTGGCAGGCGGCCCAGGAAATGGAGGCGCTGCGCACGGTCGCGGTTCGAGAGGGTGGCGTTGAACTACTGCCCCATGTGGCAGCGGTGGCGCGGCGACATTTACGCCGGATTCGCTGGGACACGCTCCTGGGCATGGGTTTCTCCAACGTCGTTGCATTCTTCATCATCATGAGCACCGCCGCGACGCTGCATGTGGCAGGGATTACCGATATTCGTACGTCAGCTGAGGCGGCGGAGGCGCTTCGTCCGCTGGGCGGATCAATGGCGTTCCTGTTATTCAGCCTCGGTATCATCGGTACCGGCATGCTCGCAGTGCCGGTACTGGCCGGTTCTGCAGCGTATGCAGTAACGGAATGTTTTGATTGGCAGTCGGGCCTCGATATGAAGCTGCACGAGGCAAAGAAGTTCTACGGCATCATCGCGTTCGCAACGGTTGGCGGTGTCGTGTTGAACTTCACGCACCTCGATCCCATGCGCGCGCTGCTTTGGAGCGCAGTCATGAACGGTGTAATTGCGGTCCCAATCATGGTCGTTATGATGATGCTGGCATCCCGCAGCGACATCATGGGCAGCTTCGTGATACCCGCGCGACTACGGTGGCTTGGCTGGGTCGCGACGCTCGTAATGGCGGCGACGGTCGTTGCGATGGTAGCGACCCTATAATCGGCGCGTCACTTTTATAAGGCGCTGTTGTTTGTGCGCCTTGAAGCATTCCGCTCTTCCTGCGCATATGGTGAGCGTCCGATCTGTAACTGTGCGATGTTTGCCGCCTTTCATCCAGTGCAGGCGTTCAGCATGTATTGGAACGCGCTTGGCTGGCTTAACCTTGAGTGGGGAGGTTGCGTAAAGCACCAGCCAAGCTGTTGGATCAGAGCTTGACCGCCGCGAGGGCGTTCCTTGATAAAAATATAATTAGATCAAAAATATTTCATCCGTCGGCCCGGCGGTTTGAACGGCGCAAGTTACCAGGAGAGCTGCTATGGGGTCGTTAGTTGGATTTTTTGTGGTATTTCGCGAGCATCCCCTAATTGTTCTCGCGGTTTTTCTGATCGTCATCGCGGGCGTGCTTCGCTGGCTCGGAGGCGAGAATACTCGCGCAGCATTGGCCGGAATGCGCAACGTTGCGGCTTCGTTTTTTACAGTGCCGTTTCAGTTCCTCAAGCGCACGATGCTGATGTTCGAGAAAGCGGACGAACTCGAGCGTCCGTATATCAACTCCCACGAGCATGTCCTGCATATAGCAAATCGTTTCAATTATCTTGTAATTGCTGTGCTTGCTATTCTGGTCCTTGCCGGTGGCATTTCGTCGTCACTGATCGCCTTGTATCCGGAGGCAGAAATTGCCGCGAGGCAACCGCTGCGCGACGAGTTGGATAGCGCCAAGGCTGCCCTCGACAGCGCCCAAAAGGATCTAGACGCTGCCGGCAAGCCCGGATACGCCGATCGACTCAAGGCTGACGCCGATCGGGCAAGCGCTGATAGTACGAAGCGTGCAGTTGCGAAGGAGAAGGCGAAGTCGGCCGTCGAAGCGGCGGGCGAGGGTCTTGATCTCGGCGGCGCAGTGAACGCCGTGCTGGACGCCACCAGCGAGGAAAACGCAAAGAGCGCAGCAGCAAACACAGCTACTCAGATTGACGCCAAGTGTGAGTCTTGGAGTGGCTTTACAGCTGACCGATGCCTGAGTCTGAAGCAGGCCTTTTTGGCGTTGGGCGACGCTACAGGAGCGGCCGTGAGCGCAGAACGAGCGGCTAGTGAGGGCGATCGGGTGTATCGCAGCGCCGGCCAGGCGCAGAGCAGTGCACAGGCGCTCGTGACAATGAATGGCGAGAGCGTCAAGTCCGCGCAAACGGCGTACGACGAAGTGTCAATTTGGAAAATGACTTGGTTGAAGTCTCATGTGATCGTCTCCGGCGGTTTGCTGGTCGCGGCACTCGGCTGGGTGATCGGCATCGTCTGGAGTGGTGCGATCATTGCAGAGGTGCTCAGTTGGCTCATCCTCATGATGCTGTCACTTGAGCGGAAGAATCGGGCGGATTGAACGGATATTGCGGTTCAAGGCCCGTTTCACGGCTGGCCGACGGCAGCCAGTGATATTCAGTACGGCGATAACGGTCGCCGTTGTAGCTGGCTCATAAGCGGCGGGGCTATTAGCGGTGTTAGTGCGACCTCCGACAGAGACGAGGCAGCCGCCTCGCGCGAACTTACGGCGTTCTGGTTGTGCTGACCGCATGTTCCTTGAAGAACGGGCTTCCGCCAGCTATTACGGTGTTCGCCCAGTGTTTCCGAGGTAAAGAACTCCCCTGCTGCGTTCATCAGTAATGCGGCGCCCTGAAGGCCGAGCGAGCGAGGCGGAAGGCTGTTCGTTTCTATCGGGCAGATGTTTGGTCAAAGTCCTGGCTCAACGACGATCAGAGTAGGTGTGGCCGGGATCGGCCTGTTCGACAGCATAGCGAGCCTAGTCTTAGGTGAAGACAGCAGCAGACCGCTGCCTGCAACGGCTCCGGCGAGGAAGATAATCTGCGGCGCCCGCTATAACCGCGAGATCCCTCGCGCGGCGTCTGGAGAAAGCTCAGCGGCACGTTCATTTCCCGTCATCACTGTAAAATCTGCAGAACCGCGCCGCGCCGCACTCTGGGTTGTGGTCTGTCGTCACGAATTCTCAAGGTCGCGTGCCCACTCCGGCTACGCGGAGCGGCCCACGCTTAGTGCGGACTGGCCCGATTACCGGGCCACTGATGGATCCAAGAACGTGGCCAAGGACAGCGCCGAAACTGTCCACCGCCTGCCCGCCACTGCCCAAGGGCGCTTGCCTGCAAAACGGCGTAGCTCGGCCCGGTACAAATGCGTATGAACGTAGCGACTCGGCGTAGCTCGGCTAGTGGTTCTTTGGCGCCTGAGAGCGAATAATGCAAAAGGTGTAGCGCTGCCTTTCAGTAGTCGGTCGCTCGTCATCGTCGCGTCGCTTCGTTTCGCCCTCGGCATTCAGCCAAAGCACTATGGAATTGAACCCATCACCCTCGCCGAATTTCGCGGGCGTCGCTTCACAGGCAGTCAGTCATCGCCGGGTGTTGTTGATTGACGAGCAGGCCGTCGTTCGCGCTGGCCTACGGCAGGCCCTGAGCAACCAACCCGGGTTCGTTGTCTGTGGCGAAGCATCGTCTGTTGCTCAGGGGCTGGAGTTCATTCGTGAACAGCGCCCCGATGTCGTGGTGACGGATACGGAGCTACGTGACGGGGATGCTTTTGAGTTGATCAGGCTCGCCCTGGAAATCTCACCAACAATCGCTATTCTCGTGCTCTCTAAGCGTCACGAGAGCATGTACGCCGAGCGATTGCTCCGCGCCGGCGCCCGCGGCTATGTCATGAAGGCCGCGTCGTTAGCGGAAATCCTGCAGGCGCTTCAGCGGGTGAGCGTTGGGGATCTATCGCTTAGCGACTCGCTTGTGGCGCTCTATCACACGCGCTTCTTGAAGCCAGAGCCGTATTCCCGTCAGACGCCTGACTGCGCGCTCGATATTCTCACGACGCGTGAGTTTCAGATATTTCAGCTGAGCGGCCGCGGATTGAACGGCCCCGCGATTGCCGGCGCGCTCAGTATTCGACCTAAGACGGTGGAGTCCCATCGCCAGCGCATCCGCGGCAAGCTCGGGTTGCTGCACACCGGCCAGTTTGCACGCTGTGCTGCAGAGTGCGCTTCGCGTTGCCGTCTTGAGCGCAGTGACTCGGCGCGATGCGAACTCGATCCTCGATACCGTTTGCTTCCAGGGGCTCCGACTCAGAGCCGAGACGAGCACTGACATAGGCCCATCAGCCTAGAAGTCGTCGGCTCGTGTCGGTATATAGCACCCGTTGCTGCAGTTCCTTGCGCACTTGTTGGTCCCAAAGCCGCTTAATAAAGCATGCCGCGGTGCCATGGCTGACGCGCGTACGTGACGCTAATTTCAGCGTTTTACCACGCGACGCGCGTCGACGGCTGCATTCTGCGTGAGTAGACCCCGCCAGAATGGAATTTTCACTGCTCTATAAACTCTTGACCGACGCAGCCGTGCCCCTAAAAGGCAAGTATTGTTCTCTCCAGATTCACTCTGAGCAGGGTGACGCTAGGGCTTTGGTCGTGACCGCGATCGATGTGCCGCTTCAGCTGCTTCCACTCAGACAATCTAAGCGAAAGCGGCGATGATCGCGGTACATCGGTTGACCCCATGTACCATTTTGGAATCGAGCGCTTGGTGATCGACTCACACAGCAGCTCGATGATCCCGGTATGCCAACTGGCAGTCTTGATGGCGGCATAGAAGGCATCAACACCACCGGCCGGGCCTTCGAAATAGTGAAAGAAGCTGCCGTCGTCGTGAAGCAGAGCACCCGTTACCGAATTACTCTCGCTGAATGGCCGGGTGATTTCGAGCACACTTTCCAGTTCCCGCTGGACCATTGGCTTGATAGCGGCACTCACGTAGCAGATAGATTTGCCGTTGTGCATGAAATCCAGCCTTTCGTTAGACCTATAGACTGAGCGAAGCGGCCCCCGATGCTGGGTCGGCTTGCTTCAAATGCCGGGGCGACGGCTACAGCCCCAAAGACTCGCCGCGGATAATGACAAAATTACAAAAATTGTCCGTGACAAATTAGCGCGGACAACTGAATAATTTCTGAGTAAGCTCGTCCTGAATGAAGTCCAGGCTATTTGTTGCGTCGGCAGATATCGAACGCGAAACCGGCTTCGGTAGGGACCAATTGCGCAAGTGGCGCCAGCGCTTTCAATTTCCGCCGTTGGAATTCACGGCTGAGGGAAAACCGGGCTATTCGGTCAACACCGTCAACCGGCTTCGTCTGGTCAGACGCTTGCTCGATGGCGGTTTTCGTCCCGGTTATGTCGTAGGCAAGACTCTTGAAGAACTCGAGAAGTTGCACGTCGCGGTGAGCCTTTCGGTTCCGCGGGTATGCGACGATGAATCAACTAGCGAGCTCATCGAGCAGCTTAAGAAAGCAGACTCGGCTGGATTTCTAAAACTGTTGGTAAAGAAGCGAGCGAAGAAAACGCTACTTCAGTTTTCACGTAGTGTCGTCGCCCCGTTACTGAAAGGCCTCGGTGATGCATGGGCGCGCGGGGACGTGGAAATTCATCACGAGCACTTCTGTTCCTTTTGCATAGAGCGTTATTTTCACGCGCAAATTTTAAGGCTAAAGCCAAAGCGCGGGGCTCCAAAGATATTGATGGCCCTTCCGCCCGGAGAGCATCATTTTCTCGGGTTGTTGATGATCGAGGCCGTTTTGGCAGAGCAGGGTGCAATGACGGTCAGCCTAGGATCAGATATTCCGCTGAACGAACTGAAACTGGCAGCGACTTCTCACAATGTCGACGCGGTCGCTCTGTCCTTCAGTGCTGCTTACCCAGCGCGCGATATTTTACCGACCCTGAAGCATCTAAGGCGTTTGCTGCCACGCCGCATTCCAATTTGGGCTGGCGGGGCCACGTTGGCGGGTATCAAAAATCGCCCCACGGGAGTCAGCCTGTTCCCGGAATTGGACGGCGTCGTTGCCGCTCTCAATGACATGGTCGATCAAATGTCCGTTCGCTAAGGCGTTTGCCGCGATGAACGAATTGATGCGTCGCGGTGGATGTGGAGGGTCCCTCTGGATTTCGGACACGGACACAAGTGGCTTAACGCGGCGTGTCTGCTGACGCCGCGTCGGGATTGCCGAAAATGTTTCGGGCGGCAGAAACGACGTCTGTTTGGAATGTTTTTGTACGTCGGCGAATCCGTCGGTGCGGGCTACTGCGGAGCATTGCGTCTCGGACAGCAGAATTTTTCTACGTACCAAAGAACAGAAAATAGATCGCGTTCGAATAGCCCTAGAGAAAATTGGCTGCGGCGCCGACATGATCAAGGAGTTCCACGCTCGGCAAGATTGCCAACGCGGGCGTGATCGCGACGATGCGCTTTATACCCGGCGCCGTACTTTTCGGCACTGCGCTGTAAGCATCCGGTGAAGTCATCTACCGGAAGTTTTCCGGGATGAGGATGATCGTGTCCACTAAGAAACAAGTGGACACGTGTACATGAGCGAGAAAGAAGTGTCGGTGAAGCGTACGCGTCGGCGGCACAGCGAGGAGT
>CAIYLH010000096.1 GCA_903927005.1 uncultured Pseudomonadota bacterium | reverse complement strand
GTAAGCATCCGGTGAAGTCATCTACCGGAAGTTTTCCGGGATGAGGATGATCGTGTCCACTAAGAAACAAGTGGACACGTGTACATGAGCGAGAAAGAAGTGTCGGTGAAGCGTACGCGTCGGCGGCACAGCGAGGAGTTTCGGGCGGAAGCGGTGGCGGCCTGCAGGCAGCCTGGGGTATCGCTGGCGTCGGTGGCCCTGGGCCGACGGCTGAACGCCAACCTGCTGCGGCGTTGGGTGGTCGAGGCAGGCGGCGCCAAGATGCCGGTCAGGAAGCAGCTGCGCCCGGCGTTCGTGCCGGTGCGGGTTGAACCGCCACCGGCGGTGAAGTCCGAGCCCCCGATTCGGATCGAACTGCGGAAAGGGACGACGCAGGTACTGGTCGAGTGGCCGACGGCGCATGCGGCCGCTTGCGTGCGCTGGCTGAAGGAGCTGTTGCGTTGATCCGGATCGACGAGGTCTGGATGGCGGTGGAGCCGCTGGACATGCGCGCGGGCATAGACACTGCGCTAGCGAGGGTGGTCAGCGTGTTCGGCGATGCGCGGATGCATCATGCGTACCTGTTTGCGAACCGGCGGGCGAACCGCGTGAAGGTCCTGGTACATGACGGGTTCGGGCTCTGGCTCTGCGCAAGACGGCTGCACCAGGGGCGTTTTGTCTGGGCGACGGATGACAGTGGTCTGAAGGTGTCGATGACTGCGGACCAGTTGAATGCGCTGGTGATCGGCCTGCCGTGGCGACAACTTGGCGATCTGGCGAGGATCCGGATGATTTGACGGTGTTGGAAAAAGCGCTTAAAACATAGTGTTTTAATGCACTTATAGCCGCGCATGAGGTATAATTATGCCCATGCAAAAGGCTGATCTTGCCGCGCTGGGCTCCGACGAACTGAGGCACTTTGCCGCGTCTCTGGTTGGGCTGCTCGACGAGCAGCGTTCGGCGCTGGAGCGGAAAGACGCTGTCATCGCGAGCCAGGCGACCCTGCTCCAGAAGAAGGACAGCGAGATCCAGCACAAGGATCTCAAGATCTCCCAGCTGACCCACGAGATGGCGATCCTGAAGCGCTGGCGCTTTGGTCGGGCCTCGGAGGCCTTCCACGGACTGCAGCGGGAGATGTTCGAGGAGTCCATCGACGAGGACTTCGCTGCGGTCGAGACCGAACTTGATCAACTGCGCGTGTCACTCAAGAGCGCCCAGAAGAATGCGCCGTCACGCAACCCGCTACCGCCGAACTTGCCGCGGGTCGACGTCCCCCACGAGCCCGACAATACGGTCTGTGGCTGCGGCTGTCAGATGAAGCGGGTCGGCGAGGACGTCTCGGAGAAGATCGACTACATGCCGGGCACGTTCCAGGTGGAGCGTCATGTGCGCGGCAAGTGGGTGTGCCGGCAGTGCGACACGATCATGCAGGCGCCGGTGGCGCCGCATGTGATCGACAAGGGCTTGCCGACGGCGCGTCTGCTCGCGGTGGTGTTGATATCGAAATATCTTGATCACCTTCCCCTCTATCGACAGTCTGAGATCTACGCCCGGTTAGGGGTCATCCTGGCGACGTCGACGCTGGCCGAGTGGGTGGGCGCGTGTGGCGTGAAGCTGCAGCCGCTGATCGATGCCCTGAAAGCCCGGTTGCTCAAACGATCCGTGATGCACGCAGACGAAACGCCGATGCCGACGTTGCAACCGGGACTTGGCAAGACGCACCGAAGTTACCTCTGGGCGTATGGCACGACGTCATACGATCCGGATCCCATCGTCGTCTACGACTTCTCGTCCGGGCGGTCGGGAGAGCATGCCCGTGCGTTCCTGAGCGGCTGGGCGGGCCATCTCGTCTGTGACGACTTCAGCGGCTACAAGAAGCTCTTCAAGCTGCCGGAGCCGATGACCGAGGTTGGCTGTATGGCCCACGCGAGGAGGAAGTTCGCCGACATCCTCGCGAACCAGAAGACGAGCAAGCTCGCGCCCGAGGCGTTGGAATACTACGGCGCGCTCTATGCCGTCGAGCGCAAGGCGAAGGATCTCGGCCTCGATGCCGAGGGCCGTCGTGCGCTGCGTCAGGCGGAGGCAGTGCCGGTAGCCAATGCGCTGCACGCCTGGCTGACGATGCGCCTCAAGGTCGCCGTGCCAAACTCGGCGACGACCAAGGCCATCAACTACAGCCTGCGCCGTTGGGAGGCACTGACGCGTTACCTCGGCGATGGCGAGCTGCCGATCGACAACAACTGGATCGAAAATAGAATCCGCCCGCTGGCCCTAGGAAGAAAATCATGGCTCTTTGCCGGCTCCGATCGCGCAGGCCGTCGGGCGACTGCGGTGATGAGCCTGCTACAGACCGCCAAGATGCATGGCCTCGATCCTTATGCCTACCTGGCCGACGTCCTCGAGCGTCTGCCGGGAACGCCAACTGGCAGAATCGAAGAACTGCTGCCCGGTGCCTGGAAAGCATCTCATCCAGTCAACTGACCAAATGACCGGTCAGGCAACCCCGACGGGGATGACCGGATGCTTAC
>CAIYLH010000095.1 GCA_903927005.1 uncultured Pseudomonadota bacterium | reverse complement strand
TCCTGACCAGCTTCACGCTGCTCACATCGCCCACGACGATAGTCTGATACGTATTCACGATCTTCCGAAGCCTCAAGCCACGGAGAGGACTCGCGGCGGATCTTGAAGCGCAGCGTGCGAGTCACTGTCGGGATTGGAGTCTCGCGCATTGGCGCGATTTAACTTGCGCCACCTGCTGCGGCGTACGCGAGAAATTGCCCAGTTCGTACAGATATCGAACGATCCACTGCAGCCCGGCAACGAGCGCGGCATGAGCCCTAAACACTTGGCCGCAGCTCCTTGTGCTGGCGCAACTGTCGCAGCGGGGTCAGCGCGTCCCTGCGCTTCCGTAGCCCAAGTCATACCAACCGCCGCTATTGGGAAAAGCATAAACGCGGTGGTCGAGACGTCTGCCCTAGGTTGGGAGGCAATGGCTACGGAACGAGTGGCACACTCGCGCCGAGGTGGTTGTTGCGCATTCGTAGCCAGATATTCATGCGCCTCCTAAATCGCATCGAATTCTGCTGCCTCTACGAGCTTGCGACCCTGTTGTTCAACGAATCGGGAAATGCCCTTTAGGAATGTGCGCTCCTGTTCGTCGTAAACAGCTTCTTCGGCCTGTGCCTCAGCCTCACTGGCTGCCATCTTTCCCATTCTGCGCATTTCCCGTTTGAGCAATGCGCTCGGTGTGCGGGTGTTGTGCGCGAACTGCGCCCAGTCATAGGGACGTACGTCCCCGAGTACGAATTCGTCGCCGTAAGCCATCGCCATTTCGTGGTCCAGACCGGGGTACTGCACAACGCTCACGAGGTCATAGAATGGCGCCAGTGAAAGTCCTTCAGGCGTGCAGAAGAAAGAAACGTTCTTGCCGTGCGCGTCCGCATTGCCGATCAGGTACTGATACAACGCCCAGCGCAGTAGGTCGCGCTGTGTCACGGCCTTCCGCACCGTGTACTCGCTGATTGAGAACAAGCGCTCGAAACTCACGCCGTCGCGAATATGCTGCACGGCTCTACCAGCGCCGAAATTGCGCTCGTACTTGTATGCCACAGGAACGTTGAGCGCCTGGCATGCGTCAATGATGTGTAGGCGCCGGACACCCGTGTCCGTACGCTCGCGATCAAATCGTTCGATAACCAATACCGGAGCAGGTAGTCGCAGTATCGTCACGGGCGCCGCGCGTAGACCTAGGCGGCCCGCCAAGCACATACAATAGTGCTCGTTGGCAACCAACAGAGGCAGTCTATTCTCTGCAGTTTCTGGTTTCAGAATGTGCGTCGAAGCAAGTTGGCCCTCACCGAGAAACATCTGTTCGCCATCCAGATACACCGCGAGCTTGTCCTGGTAGCCCGCGATCGACATCCGCACTCGCCCGTCCCAAACTGAAAATGGGAGCTGCTCGCGCTCAGCGATGCGCATGGCCAGCTCCTGGCGCGTGATCTCCCTGCGCGTTGTCTCGGCCTCGTTTGGAGCTTCCGCCTCCGCAGTGAATGACAGCGCCCCTGTGGTCTCTCGACCCAGTTCGCGAATCAGCCCGTAGAGGTTGTTCTTTGAAACCTTGTGCGTGGTCGCGACCACATCCAGGGCTCTGCCCTCGGGCAGCAAGTTATCCAGGAACCGCCTTAAGGTCCCCGAAGGCGGAGGATCAGCGAACATCGTGATGTGCGGCGAGATGGAATAGGCGTGGGGCCTCGCGCACCAGCTTGCGTCGTATTCGAAGGAGAACCTCTCATCGAGGGACTCATATCCCAAGGTGCCCACTCGAGCGCCGCCATCATGAACAGAGAGCGTGTGGCTGCTCACGGTTCGCTCCGCATTTCCGCCGAAAGAATCGACGTCAAGTGCTCCTTCTCGACGACCAGCAGAGTGAGCCCGAGTCGATCAAGCACCTGGATGAGCTTGTCTGCACCCACGGCAGCGCTGCCGGTTTCGAGGCGAGAGAGCGATCCGACGGAAACGCCGCACAGTGCGGCGGCGTCATCAATCCGGAGGCCGTTGGCCTTTCGTCGCTGGCGAATCAGCCCCCCTAGCTGTACCAACGAGCCCGCCTGTCTTTCTAATATATGGAAATTCTCCATATACCAAACCCTCTATAGCCATAGTTTCTAATATTCGGAAACTGTAGCTTATTTAGTTTATATTTCAACAGAATTTCCATATGTTAGAAATACACCTCACGGATCGGCACCTGCCTGCATTGCCGATTTCTGGCGTACCAGGTGGGCCTACCTGAGCCCACCCTTGTGATAACCTATTGGCAGACAGAGTAATTTTGTCACCTCGAAGGGGTGTGCGAAGGCGTTCGGGACGTATAGGTCGCAGGTTCGAATCCTGGCACCCCTACCAATTCCGCAAGCAGTGGGCGAGCCAAGGCACTCACCGCGTCCCCAAGTCGCCCGCCTTCCACGCCCGCACGATCCAGACAACCGCGCATCCGCCATCGGCGCCTGCGTGGCCCGGGCGATCCGCGGACACGTTCACATTGCTCCGATATCCAAGCTACTGCAGCTGCGCGGCCTTCGCGCTGAAGAAACGCCCACTCCAGAGTTTCAGGCTCGCGCGTTCGGCAGGTCCGAGAAAGCGCTCAACGTCCGCCGCTGCTGCGCGCCAGTCGATGGTGGCGATTTTCTCGTTGAGTTTGTCTACGATCCATCGCGCGTCAATCCTTGGCTGCTGGCCTTTCCAAGGTCCGACTTGATCGACAGCGGCTTCCAGATGCGACAAGTTGGGCGAAATATTTTGCTTGATGTACCAGCTAAAGTCGTACCAGTCACGACCTTTAACGTATGGCCGGCAGAGCAGCGCGTGAATTTTCAGCGCCAAGTTGCTGGGCAGATCCTGATGGCAAACCTCGAAGTCCAACGGAAAGTCGAGATAGGTGTAGGCGAACGTTGAGCCGAGGGGCGGATTAATGTCGATCTCCAGCTTTATTTTAAGCGTCGGAGCATTGCGGCCCTCATTGAATTTCAGATTGAGCTGATTGCTGATGGAATCGCTCTTCAGCAATGCTTCGCGAATGTTCCGATCCATCCTGCTCTTGTCGAGCACCTCAGATTGCAGACCAAATTCAGTCAGTCCGGTCAGCAACGGTTGCAGGTAGCGCCCCCAATCAAACACTTTGCTGGGTTGTCGCAGGATAAAGTCCAGGTCTTCGGAAAAGCGAGGTAGCCGATGCAGGATGCGCAGGCTCGTGCCACCCTGGAAGGCGGCGATTTCAAAAAAGCCGCTGCGCCAAAGCAAGTACAGAGCGACTTCTTGCAGGATTTCTTTGGTTGCCTGCTCCTCCTCCACAGCGCTCCTGGCGTTGTAGGAAGCGAGGCGTTGGCGGATGAGATCAATCACGGCCGAGCGCTTTGGCGAGGGCGTCCAGGAAGGCGCTGGGACGCTGTTGCTTATATACGCGCGACAGCGTTTGAATCTGAGTCCGGGTGACCTTGCACAGCAGCTGTGGGTCGATGCGCATGCCGTCAGTGAGCCAAGCGAGGCCCTGCCATTCGAGCTTTCTCAAAGTGACGAGATCCATGAGCGCACGCAGGGGTTTGGCGACCCATGCCGTCTGCGATCCAAACTGCCGGCGTTCAATGAGTTCGAGAAAGCTCTCTTTATGCAGGGCGAGCGGGTGGAAAGCGTAGCTGCCGAGCGTGACATGCTCGAGCTGAGACGACTTTCTGCCGGGGACGACGCTGGCAGTGACGCGAACGCCTTCCGGAATCCAACCGTGAACGCTCAGCGCCGTTTCAAAAGAAACATAACCGCCAGGTGCGAGCGCCTGAGCAACGGCAAAGGGGTGAGGCGGTTGGGTGCGGTACTTGGGCGCAAGGACATAAAGTCCGCGCCGGATGCGGATGAGCTCTTGGGCTTTGAGCGCTCGATTAACCTGGCCGTAGCGTCGAGTGGGCGTCCCCCCGATGGCTCGCTCCAGCTGACGCTCGGAGAGCACACGCTCTATAAGACCTTGTTCAATCAGTGTTTCAGTCAGCGTTTGCATTCTTATATAATTCCATATACTTGCAAAAAATACAAGTTTATGGAATTTCTATAACTCGGCTTTTGCCGCCTAGCCCCTGCCGGTCACCTTAAGGCCGGGTATAGCTCAGCCTGCGCGAGTCGAGTACGGCGCCGTCGCGCGCAACGGCAGGAAGACGATGACGCAGCGTGAGGCGTATCGATTAAATCTTCCTCGGACGGTGTCCGCCACCACACCCAGCGGGCCCGCTATTCAACGCGTAGCGGCAGATATTTCCGCAGGACGCCCTCCAAAACATTCAGCGAGGCAATCGGTTTGACCAGATACCCGTCCATGCCAGCATCCAGGCATCGTTGACGAACCTCCGCGAAGGCGTCGGCAGTCAGGCCAACGATAGGACAGCGCGAGGCGCTAGTTTCAACCTCCCAACGGCGGATGCGCGCTGTCGCTTCATAACCGTCCATCACCGGCATGTGAATGTCCATTAGGATCAAGTTCATGCCTGTGCCCCGCAGGACCTCGCTGACACCCTGTTCGCCGTCTTGCGCAACGCAGGGGGCCACCCCAAACCTCCCCAGCAGCGCCTCGATCACCATGCGATTGATTTCATCGTCCTCAACGACGAGCACCCGTCCGAGGAATTGCGGCCATTCGCCACTGTGCGACGCCGGCGCGTCCTCTGGCACGTGCTGCGCCACCCCAGCATCTGTCTGCACCGCAACCTGCAGCGCGACCCGGAACCAGAAGCGGGAGCCGACACCGGGCGTACTTTCCATCCCCACCGCGCCCCCCAACAATTCAGCAAGCAGCTTGACGATGGACAGGCCAAGTCCGCTGCCGCCGAACCGACGCGTGATGGATGCATCTCCCTGGGAAAATTCGCTAAACAAGCGCGCCTGCGCGTCTCGGTCCACGCCAATCCCGGTATCAGAAACGGCAAACTCGATCTGCGCCTGATCCGCGTCGCGGGAAACCTCCCGCACCTCAATGCTGACGATTCCTCGTTCAGTGAACTTGATGCCGTTACTGACGTAGTTGCTCAGCATCTGACGCAAGCGCTGCTCGTCGCCGAGGTAGTACGCGGCCGTGGGGCCGACCCAGTTGGCGCGAAGTTCCAGGCCCTTCTCCCGCGCGGAAGCCGCGAATATGGACACGACCTCGCTCAGGAGGTGGTCCATCGTGAAGATCGCCGACCCAAAAGTGAGCTTGCCCGCTTCGATCTTTGCAAGGTCCAGAATGTCGTCCAGCAACGTGAGCAGCGCGACTCCCGAATCCAGAGCGGTGCGCGCGTATTTCAGGCGATCAGCCACGGCCAGCGTGGGGGAGAGCAGCATGTGCGCCATGCCAAGAATGCCGTTCATCGGCGTACGAATTTCGTGGCTCATGGTCGCGAGGAACTGGCTCTTTGCGATGCTGGCGGCTTCCGCGGCATCCTTGGCCACCCTCAAATCTTCTTCGATCCGCTTGCGATCGGTGATGTCCAAGCTGGATCCCGTGTACTTCTGCAGCTTTCCTTGATCGTCAAAACAGGGCCGCGCTCGGTCATAGATGACCCGCACGCTACCGTCCGGACGCACGATCCGGTGCTCCAACTCAAACACCGATCCGTTCTTCATGGCTTTGCCAAAGGCTTCATCCAAAGCAACGGCGTCATCCGGATGAATGTGATGCTTGAGCATCTCGTCATACGGGGGCGAGATCCCCTGCGGCGCGATTCCGTAGATCCTGCACTCCTCAGCCGACCAAAACGTCTCCTGGGTCTCGACAAGATATTCCCAACTGCCGAGATGACCCAGGGCTTGGGCTTCCTCTAGAAAGGCCGTCTCCCGCTTCAGCGCCTCCTCCGCATGCTTACGCTCGGTCAGGTCGCGCATGATGGTCGAAAGGAACACTGGCTTTCCCGACTCGTCACGATGAACCAGCAGAAGCTGATCGACGGCGATCTCATGTCCATTTCTGTGGTCCAACACCGCCGTCTCTCCGCTCCAGAAACCGTTCTGCAGCACGCTCGCAATGCCTTCATTCAGCACACGTCTTGTGGCCCACGCGGGATGCATATCCTTTATTTCCAGGGAGGTCACGTCGACGTCGTCGGCAAGGCCGATCAGCCTCGCTCCCGCCCTATTGAGAAATGCCAGATGACCTTGCATGTCGGCGGTCGAGATGAAGTCGGTGGACCTCTCAATGATTTCCACCAGGCGGTCGCGCTCGCGCTCAGATGCTATGCGCTCGGTGATGTCCTGAACGAGCTTTACAAGGACACGTTCACGCCCGCTAACGATTGAAGTTGCATGAACCTCGACAGTGCGCCACTCGCCTGTCGCCGTGCGATTCTGACAAGTATAGAAGTTGAGGTCTTCGTTGAACATCTTGTTGCGTTGCTCAATGATCGCGGTGCTCTCGTCAACGCCGACGTCAGGCATGCTCATCGCGCAGAGTTGCTCATGAGAATAGCCGTACATGCGCACTGCTGAGTCATTTGCGTCGAGAATTCTGCCGCTCAGTTCGTCGACCTGGAGGATGGCGACGTGATTGCTTGAGATCAGCATCCGAAAGCGCTCTTCGCTAATTCGAAGCGCATGCAGCACATTTTGTAAACCACTCGCAGTCACGCCAATCAGCGAACCGGACGCGATGAAAAGCGCCAAGGCAGTGATGCCGTGGAAATCCAATTGGAACGACCAGACCGGCGGGCTAAAGATGTACCAGCACGCAAGCGATGACAAAACAATCGTCATCACACCCGGCCCGGGACCGCAAACAAAGAAGGCAGTCGCAACGGCGGCATAGAAAGTGATGTACGGGTAGCCAGCGTCAACCGGCAACAGGGCAAACCGAAATGCGAGCGCGATGCCAAAGATGGCCGCGGCAACTGAATACCGGACTTGCCTCGGAGAATCCAGAACGGTCGGAAGCAGCAAAGGTGCCTGATCGAACTTCATTGATTGCACCTAGGCCGATAAAGGGAGTGCTAAAGAGTCCGTCATGACAGAAAGCGGCGGCAAAGGTTTTGAGGCGGGCGCAGCGCGCCGCGATTCGGCGTAGCTCACGCCTTCCTTGACCTCGACCACCCGCAGGTCCGTGTAGCGCTTGATCAGGTCGGTGAGGATGCTGGTGTGTTGTGGCACCCGCGGCTGTACCACCACGAGCGCGATGCCGGGCTTGCCGTTGCCGGAGGGGCCTGAGTAGAACGCCTCGAACGCCTTCAGACCACCAGCCGAAGCGCCGCCTGCGAGCGGGAGACCCGCTTCCGCCACGGTGAGCGACTCCTCAGCCGATCTCGTCCCGGGGGAGCTGGCTGCAGAAGAAACTGCTTCGCAGCTGTTTGCCGGGCGGCGACCGTTCCTACGGCTTCCGCGAATCATCTGGAACTCCGGCGACGTCTGGCTGGAACCGCAGCAGCGGTGCTTCGCCGCCGCGATCGTGCGGCGGCTGTGAATGTTCGACCAGTTGTCAAATGCTGATCCCAGCTTTTAGAGAATAGATTAGGGCATGTACTTAGTCGACCTGTGGCTAAGCCGCGCCACTGCACAAATTGCTTGCAGGTGCATCCAGGCGGACTTAACTGCACCCTGCTATTTTTTAACCTATTGACGGGTATAGACTTTTTGACGCCTGATGGTCGCTCTAGGGCATTCGGAACTTCCGTCGCGGGGTCAAATCCCGTCAGCCCGACCGTTCAGGGCAAGCCTTGTTACTAGCCGTTGGCGCCATTTGGCCGATGCTGCCGCTAACCTCCACCCGGCCGCAAACCCAGCCTGACTGATCTATAGGCCGTCATTGGCCCCACCCCTCGCCGGAAAAACATGTTAGCCGCTTACCACCAAATCGCTATAAAACTGCGACCTCCCCGTAACGGATGACCGCAGCTTGCCCTTGCTTTATCCGAGGCATAGATCATGGGTTGCCCGAATCGTTTAAATCCTCAAGGGGGATGCAGTCATGAAGACCAGCCCTGGGTTAGCGAGCGTTATATTCCTCGTCGGTGCATTCCTGATGACCGTTGCCGTCCTGTCGGCGATGGGCACACTAGGCTGGGGGCTGACGGGCCTGCTGCAGTAGTCCGACTCGCCTACTAGACCCACCTGCGCGCCGCCCCTGGGTGCGGACGCTTCTGTACGCGTCACAGCGACAGGCTAAAATGTCGCCATGCCCACCTACGACTATGTTTGCCCCGCAAACGGCGAGGTGCTCGAGGTTGAGCACAAGCTCGCCGAGAAGCTCACCACCTGGGGTGAGCTCTGTCAGCGCACCGGCCGGGAGCCGGGCGCCACGCCGCGCGCGACCCCGATCACGCGGCTGATCACTGGCGGCCACGTGCTGCGCGCAGGCGCACTCGGCAGTCAGCAAGAGCGGCCCTGCGACACAAGCCCCTGCGCCGCGCGGGCCTGCGGCGGCGGAGCCTGCGGCTTCTAGGGACGGATTTATGGGGGCGATTTGCGCCCTCGACCCGCCGCGTCCGTCACCGACCCGGGCCCAGTGGCAGTTCTGTGTAACCGCGTTGGCTGGCAGCCGCTACCATGTCGCTCCTGTTGCCGCCCCCGGATCGCGTTTGCAATGAGTTCCACGACCGCCCCCCCACCGGCCGCGACGACCCGCCATGCCCTAGACGGGCGCGCGATCGCCCTGATGGTCGGCATCTGCATGATCTGGGGCGCGCAGCAGGTCGTGATGAAATCCGTTGCCGGCGACGTCGCCCCGACGATGCAGCTGGCGATCCGCTTCGCCTGCTCGACGCTCTTTTTCGGCACGCTCGTCCTGCGCCGCGAAGGCCTGCGCGCGTTCACCGACGGCACCCTGCCAAGCGGGCTGCTGCTGGGCCTGTGCTTCGCGGTCGAATTCATTTTCGTCGGCGAAGCACTGGTCCATACGACTGCAGCACATACCGTCGTTTTCCTCTACTCAGCGCCAATTTTTACAGCGCTGGGCCTGCAGGTGGTCCCTGAGGAGCGACTGAGTCGTGGCCAGTGGCTGGGCATCGCGCTGGCGTTCATCGGCATCGCAGTCGCCTTCCTCGGGTACAGCGCACGGCCCGTCGCTGAACTGATCACCGGCGACCTGCTGGCGCTTTGCGCAGGTGCCGTCTGGGGGCTGAGCAACGTCGTGCTGCGGCGCACCCGTGTCAGCACAGCCTCCACAGCAAAGATCGTCCTCTATCAGGTGGCGACCGCGTCGCTGGTGCTGTTCAGTTTCTCGTACGCGAATGGCGAATCCGCCGTCGCACCGACCGGGCGCGCGATACTCGCGCTCGTCTTCCAGACGCTGGTGATCGCGATTGCGACCTACCAGCTTTGGTTCTGGATGCTCAGCCACTACCTGACCTCGCGCCTGATGCTGCTCTCGCTGCTGACGCCGCTGTTCGGGGTTGCCGCAGGCGTCGTACTGCTTGGCGAACCGCTCGAAGCACGCTTCCTGGTCGGCTCGCTGCTGGTGCTGGGCGGCATCCTCGTCGTCAACGTCCGCCAGATCTTCAACCGCTCGAACTAACCGGCCCTCAACGCCGGCTTCACGGACGCACCATGACCGACAAGACCCGCCCAACTGCTGAGTTCGATACCGAGGCCGTCTGGGCCGCCGAGGAGGGACCGTTCCCGTATGGTGCCGCCACGATGCCGATCGTGAACTCGGCCACCTTCGCCTACCCCGACCTCGATAGCTGGCAGGCCGTTGCCCTACACCAGCGAGAAGGCCATATCTACTCGCGCAACAGCAACCCGACGCTCGCGGTTCTGGAAGCGAAGATCGCGCGACTCGACGGCACCGAGGCCGGTGCTGGATTCGCCACTGGCATGGCGGCAATCAGCTCGACGCTGTTTGCGCTGCTCTCGCCGGGGGATCGCGTGGTCAGCATCAAGGACTCCTACGGCGGCACCAACGTGCTGTTCGAGGAGTTCCTGCCGCGGTTCGGCATCCAGGCAACGCTTTGCAACACCAGCGACTTTGCGCAGCTGGAGCGCGAAATCGCGCTCGGCTGCAAGCTGCTGTACCTGGAGACGCCCACCAATCCGACGCTCAAGGTCGTCGACATCGAGCGCCTCAGCGCCATCGCCCACCACCACGGCGCGGTTGTCGTGACAGACAACACGTTTGCCACGCCGTACAACCAGCTGCCCGCAGCGCTCGGCAGCGACCTGGTTCTGTACAGTGCAACGAAGTTCCTCGGCGGCCACTCGGACGTCATGGGCGGACTCGTTACCGGTCGCGCCGAACTGGTGCAGCGCGTCCACCATTTCCGCGAGATCGCCGGCGCCACGCTGCACGCGGATGCCGCCTATGCAATCCTGCGCGGCATGAAGACGCTGGGCCTGCGCATGGCCAGACACAACCAGAGCGCCCAGACGATCGCCGAGCACCTGCGCAGGCATCCGAAAGTAGTCGCCGTCTACTATCCGGGACTCGACACGCATCCGGGCCACGCGATCGCGGCAAGACAGATGCGTGGATTCGGTGGCGTACTGTCGTTCGTGCCGCGCGGCGGCGCGCCGGAACTTCGCACCGTACTCAATGCCCTGCAACTGGCGCAGCGCGCAGCACATCTGGGCGGCGTCGCAACCACCGCCGGGCCACCCGCCGTCACCAGTCACGTGGAACTCACGGCAGAAGAGCGGGCCCGCGCCGGCATTCCCGAGACGCTGATCCGCTACTCCGTGGGTATCGAAGACGCTACCGACCTGATCGCCGATCTCGACCAGGCGCTGGCACGAATCTAGCGCCTGCCGCACGCACGACGTGCCGAAGGTCCGGGCAATCCCTAAAGGTGCCGCCAGGGAAGCGGCGCGGACGGCCAACCGCAGGTCGCTCCCGGCACCGGACAAGACGGGCCGCTGTGCTAGATTCCGTGCGGATTTTGGCAGGTCGCGGCCACATGAGCGCCGCAGCCTATCGCCCCTCCCTCACGGAACTGACGACAGACAATGAACCAAGCCGCTGAACTTTCCTCCGGCACGGCCTCCCCCACCGACGCCGACGGCTTATGGCTAGGCCTGGATACCGGCGGCACGTTCACCGACGCGGTCCTGCTGGACGCAGAACGCAAAGTCGTGGCGACCGCCAAGTCACTGACTACGCACTGGGACCTGTCCATTGGCATTGCCGGCGCGATTCACGCGGTCCTGGCCGCGCGCCCGATTACCGATACGCGCGCGCTGATCCGACTCGTTTCGGTCTCGACGACACTGGCAACGAACTCAGTCGTCGAAAACCGCTTCAGCCCGATCTGCACGCTGGTCGTCGGCTTTGACGATGCGATGGTTGAGCGCTCGGGCCTGCAGCGCGATGGCACCAGCCTGCTGGTGCAGGTCCGCGGCGGCCACGACGCCACCGGCGAGGAACTGGCGCCGCTGGACGAGGCCGCTGTACTGGACGCCGTGCGCTCATGTGAGGCACGGGTAGACGCGTTCGCCGTAGCGGCGCGCTTTTCGGTGCGCAACCCCGCCCACGAGCTGCGCATCCGGCAGCTGATCCGCTCCGCCTCGCGCAAATCCGTCACCTGCGCGCACGAGCTCAGCTCCAAGCTGGATGCTCCCCGTCGCGCCCTGACCGCCGCGCTCAACGCCCGCCTCACCTCACAGATCCGGCACCTGATCGAGGCTCTGGGAAAAGTGCTGGAGGCCGAGTCGATCTCCGCCCCGCTGATGATCGTCAAGGGCGACGGCTCGCTGATGCGGGCCGACGTCGCGCTCGAGTATCCGGTGGAGACCATCTTGTCCGGCCCCGCGGCAAGCGTGGTGGGCGCAGGCTTTCTGACCGGACTTGCCGACTTCGCAGTGTCCGACATGGGTGGCACGACGACCGACGTGGCCATCGTCAGCAACGGCCGCCCACTGATCAACGACCAGGGCGCACTGATCGGCGGCTGGCGAACCATGGTGCAGGCCGTTGACGTGCGCACCACGGGGCTCGGCGGCGACAGCGAGGTGGATTTCGACCGTGACACGAAGCTGCGTGTCGGCCCGCGCAAGGCGATGCCGCTGAGTTTGCTGGCTCACCACGCGCCAGCGATCCTCGCCGACCTGCGCACACTCGCGGTTCAGGACCGTCTGCCCGACTTTCCCACCCAGTACGCGTTCCGCAACCCCGACCGCACTACCCCTGAGCACCTCGATGGCCTCGAGCGTCGCGCTTGGGACGCGCTGGATACCGAACCGCGCCGCGTATCCAACGTCGTACGCAATATTCCGGGACTGCAGGCGCTGCGTCGTCTCGCCGACGCCCGACTGGTCACCATCGCCGCCTTCACACCCAGCGACGCGATGCACATACTCGGCAGGCAGCACGGCTGGAATGCCGAGGCCGCCGAACTAGGCGCACGCATCCTCGCCACCTATGAACGCAACGCCCGCAGCCGCGAGCGTTCCGCCTCACCGATGGAGATTGCCGAGCGGACAGCAGAACATGTGATCCGCGAATCGGCCCGCATCATCCTGACCACCGCACTGGCACACGATCCGGTAATCGAACCGAAGGCCGGCCGCTACGGCATCCTCGGCGACCAGTTGGTCGAGGACACCATCGCAGGACGCCGCTTCTCCGGCCTCGTCGATGCACGGCTTTCGCTCGGCACACCCATCGTCGCGATCGGCGCGCCGGTCGGCGCCTACTATCCGGAAGTGGCACGCCGACTCGGTGCCCCGCTATCAGTGCCAGAGCACGCGGCAGTCTGCAATGCGGTCGGCGCGGTCGCAGGCGTCGTCTCACAAACCGTCGACATCGTCGTCAACCAGCCGACGTTCAAGGTATTCCGTGTGCATGATCCTGCCGGCAGCTGCGATTACGCCGAGGCCGATGAGGCCCTCGCGCACGCCCGCAGGGTGTCGGCTGAGCTCGCTCTCGCCGCCGCGATCCGCGCTGGGGCCGGCGACCCGCATGTCGAGACCGTCGTCACCCAGCAGCTAGCCCACATGGGCAGCGCCGACTACCTCGCCGAGGCGCTGGTGCGCTCCACCGCGACCGGTCGGCCACTCGCAGGCGCTGCCCGGAACGGCTAAGCGCGCTACAGTGTTGTCACCGCGCACAGGCGACGGAGGCGGACATGACAGGCGAATCGCTGGCGACTGATCGGGACTGCGTGCGTCCCGGCGCCGGGATGGGCGCCATTGCTGTGGCCGGCCCCACGGAGCGCCGCCATGGATAGCAGTGCATGGCTGACCCTGGCGTTGCTTGCGGTCGCCGTCGCGGCCTGGCTGCTCGCCACCTCGCCTCAGGCGGCCGGCGTCTGGCTGGCGTTGGAGCGGCGCCGCGCTGGCCTGCGACTGCGCACGGCGCAGATTCCGGGCTTCACGCTGCCGTACCTCGAGGGAGGCCGTGGCGAGCCGCTGCTGCTCGTGCACGGCTTCGGCGCCGACAAGGATAACTTCACCCGCATCGCGCCCTTTCTGACGCAACGCTTTCGCGTGATAGCGCTGGACCTGCCGGGCTTCGGTGCGGCGACGCGCGACCCAGCGGCCCGCTACGACATCGCCTCCCAAGTCGAGCGGCTGCGCTGCTTCATCGCAGAACTCGGCCTGACGCGCTTCCATCTAGGCGGCAACTCGATGGGCGGCTTCATCGCCGCACAGTACGCCGCGAACTATCCAGCGCACGTCCAGACGCTGTGGCTACTCGATGCAGCCGGCTGCGAGGGCGCATACGACACATCAGTGATCCAGCGCTATGCCACAGAGGGGCAGACCGCCCTGCTGGTACGAACGCTGGATGAGTTCGACGCACTGCTCGCAACCGCGACCGAACGGCCACTCTGGCTGCCACCGGCACTCAGGCGTTCGCTGGCGCTACGCGCCATCCGCGACCAGCCGCTACACGAACGCATCTTCCAGGAAATAGGCACTCAATCCCCACCGCTGGACCGACTCTGCCCGGCAATCACGGCGCCGACACTGATCGTCTGGGGCCGGCAGGACAGGATCCTCAATCCCGGTGTAGCGGCACACATGCAGGCATTGCTCCCACACAGTCGCTGCGTGCTGCTCGAGGGGGTCGGCCACATGCCGATGGTCGAGTGTCCGCGCCGCGTCGCGGCGGACTATATTGCGTTCGTGGAGAGTGAAGGGCGCGCCGAAAGGCGAGCCTAACGCACTGCCAGCCCCTCCTCGACCGTCACGAAACGAAAGCCCAGATCGACTAGCCCATCCACAATGCGCGGCAACGCTTCGGCCGTATGCCAGCCGCGACCGTTGATGTGAAAGATCAGGATGTCGCCAGCGCGCGTGCGCCGCAGCGTTTGCGCCACGAGCATGTCAGCGTCGATGCTCCGCGCCGGATCGCCCTCCGCCCAGCGCCAGTGAACGACGCGGTAGCCCATCGCCTCGACCAGCGCGACAGTACGCTCGTCGGCGCTGCCCCCTGGAAAGCGGAATAGAGTCGGGCGGCGTCCAACGACCCGTTCCAGTTCATCGGCGGCCTCAGCCACCTCTGAACGGACCTGCTCGTCGGTTAGCGTACGCATGTCGCGCGGATGCGACCAGGAGTGGTTCTGGATCGATACCCCCGGACGCGCGGCCAGCGCACGCACCTCGTCCGCATGATCGCGTGCAAATCGCCCGCCCATGAAGATCGTGAACGGCACGCCGCGCGCGACCAGAAAATCGGTAATGGCACGATCCAGACGGGTGGCATGCGTCGCCTGGCAGGCATCGAAGGTCAGCGCGACCACCCGCTCCGGACCAGGCAGGCGGGTGACGATGCCGACCGACACCGAGCTATCTGAGGCCTGCGCGCGGCACGCAAACGCGAGCAGCAGCGCGACCCGGGCCCACTTCACCTTGCCCGCCACTCGCTCCGCAGGATCGACATGATCAGCCGATCGGAGCGACTCCCATCCGGCATCTGGTACGCCTGCCGCAGCAGGCCATCCTCACGCATTCCCACGCTGCGGTAGACATGCTGTGCACGCCCGTTGTGGGTGAACACATCAAGCCAGAGCCGATAACTCGAGGTATGAGCGAACACCCAGTCGAACACCGCGAGCAGCAGCGGCTGTCCGAAACCGGCGCCCGGCGTCGTGACGGCGATGCGCTTGATCTTCGTACCCTCATGGCGGTCCGCCAAGGGCTGCAGGATGACAAACCCCTGCAGCTCTCCACCGCTTGGCGAGGCGACCAGGTAGCGGGTATCGTCGCGCGCCAGACAAGCGACATGCTCCTCGTGGCTCCACTGGCCGGTCAGCAGTTCGTAGCCAGGCAGACGCTCGGTGGCGTAGATAAATCCAAGATCATCGGCGGTCGCCTGCCGCAGGTGTATACCCGGTCGAGCCTCCTGCGGCGCCATAGGACTAGATCCCCGCCTTGCCCAGCACGTCGGCAACCTGGCGCAACGCCGCGGCCAGCGCCGGATGATCCGCCTCGAAGCCAACCGCCAATTCCTCGAGTCCACCGGGCGTCGCCTGCGTGCCTACACCCAGCTTTTCGATGTCGGCGACGACCACGCTGAGCAGCCTGCGCGCATCGGCATCCACGACCGGGGTGCGAGCCAGCTCCTCGTGCAATCGGCCAAGCAGTGCGTTGAGTTCTTGCGACATCTTTGAGACTCCAGCAGGTCGGTGGGGGATGGCCCCGTGTCCATGTGTTCGCCGCGCGCCCGCGCGGCCATCACCTTAAAGAACAGCGAACTTCAGCGACGACTCACTCCAGCGCGGCGCCGCTTTCATCGCCGGCAGCACCTCGTCCGGGCGGTCGACGACCGTCCACATGTCGCGGTGCTTAGGCGCCATGAACTTCTCGTCAACTGCCGCATTGAGCAGCGCGAGCAGCGGCGCGTAGTAATCGCGGATATTCACGATGATGATCGGGCCGAGGTACAGCCCCAGACGCTTTAGCGAAATCGCCTCCAACAGCTCCTCGAACGTACCGCAGCCGCCTGGCAGCGCCACGACAGCATCGCTATGAGTCAGCATGCGATGCTTGCGCATGCGCATATCGTCGACGATGTGCAGCTCAGACAGACTCGCATGCTCTATCTCAAGCTGCTGCAGGAAGCGCGGCAGCACCCCGACAACCCGCCCGCCCTTCGACAGGGCGCCATTGGCGAGCGCGCCCATCGAACCGTTGCGACTGCCGCCATAGACGATCGTGCAGCCCGCGGCGGCGAGCGACTCGCCCAGAAGACTGGCCGCCTCGTGATACACAGGGTCGCAACTGCCGCTCGACGCGCAGTAGACACACACCGTCCAGCCGCTTTGCTGTTCCATCCGGCACCGCCAGGCACTCTGATCGGTCCATTCTAGCCATTGGCGGCCCCGGCCGATCGCGCATAATCCACCCATGTCGATCGCCGACTTCGTGCACGACGCGCTGCACCCGCTCCGGGGCCCTCCCGCATGGCTGGTGCTGGTCGTGACCCCGCTGACCCTGCTGGGACAGTGGGCCGGCATGGCCGGCGTGCCGCTGCTCGCGGTGCTCGGCGGCTGGGTATGGACCTATACGTTCCTAATGGCCGAAACGACGGCCCACGGCCTGCCGCCGCCGGTGCTGTCGATTGAACGCACCAACCCCTGGCATGAGCCGCGGGCTCTGGTCCCGTTGCTGGTGGCGCTGTGCGTCGGCTGGGGCGCTGCAACATTTTTTAGCCACGGCAACTCCCCCGCCGGAGTCGCGCTCGCGACCGCTGCACTGCTGCTGACGCCGGCGAGCCTGGCGGTGCTGGCCATTGAGGACGGGCTGATCCGGGCCTTCTGGCCGCCCGCCCTGCTGCGCGTGGCGGTCGGCCTGGGCGGCCGTTACCCGGCGATCGTCGCGCTGGGCGCCTCCTATGTGACGGTCTTGGCCCTGCTCGCGCCACGGCTACCGGCGATACTGCTGATCGCACTCGCTCAGTTCGCACTGTTTTCCTTCGCAGCGCTGCTGGGAAAATCGCTGTACCGCCGCCGCGACACGCTCGCCCTCGACGCGTGGCATTCACCGGAGCGCGAAGAGCGGCAGGCCACCGCCGCCGCGGACCGGGCCGCGGAGGCAGTCGCGACCGAGATCTATGGCCTGCTGCGCGTCGGCCGCGATCTGTCTGCCGCCGCACACGCGGATGCGTGGCTCTCAGCGGTCGGCCGCAGCCCCAGCGCCTGCCGCTGGCTGCGGGATCGGGCCCTGCTCTGGAATGAACCAGGACTCGCCGATCATCTGGACGGTGTGCTGGTCTCGCGCCTGATCGAACTGGGCCGGCGCGGCGAGGCCATCGGTACGCTGGAGAGCTGCTGGAATCGCGGCGGAACGCTGCCAACGCTGACGGAACTGGATGCCGAGGCACTACTGGCGGCCGCCGTACGCAGCGGCCACGACGCAACAGTGGCGCGTCTGCACATGGCGAGGTCGCGTACAGCCAAGCCGTGAGCGCTAGACGATTGCGGCGTCGCTGCGTCCGGGTCAGACTCAAGCGATGACACTCAGCGTCCTGGATATCTTCAAGATCGGCATCGGCCCGTCGAGTTCCCACACGATGGGACCGATGAACGCTGCACGCCGCTTCGTGCTCGATCTGGTCGAAAAAGGTCTGCTGGAGGCAACCACCCAGGTTGGCGTGCAACTGTACGGCTCACTCGCGCTCACCGGGCGAGGGCACTGCACGGATCTGGCCATCCTGCTGGGACTCGAGGGGCACTCTCCGGAAGGACTGGACCCGGCACTCGTCGGACCGGTACTGGAGCGCATCCGTAACAGCCACCGCCTGAACCTCGCTGGCACCAAAGAGATCGCGTTCGACGAACCGATGGATCTGCTTTGGCATCGCGAGCAGACGCTGCCGGGTCACTCGAACGGCATGCGCTTCACGGCACTGGCCGCCGACGGCACGGCGCTGTGCAAGGAAGAGTACTACTCCACCGGTGGCGGCTTCGTAGCGCGCGCTGATGAGCTCAATGCTCCTGCAGCCGCCGGCACGAAAGTGGTGGTGCCCTTCCCGTTCGACTCGGCTGGCGAACTGCTAGACCGGGCCCGTGGCGCCGGTCTTGAACTGTATGAGCTAGTCATGGCCAACGAGGATGCGTATCGAGAGCGCGCCCAGACTCGTGCCGCATTGCTGAAGCTATGGGCGGTCATGCAAGCCTGCATCGAGCGCGGCTTCGAGGCGCAAGGCCTGCTGCCGGGCGTTCTTAAGGTGCGCAGGCGCGCGCCAAAGCTCTACCGCCAACTGACCGAGACCGCGGTTGCCTCGCCAATGCACGCGATGGATTGGGTCAATGCGTTTGCTCTAGCCGTCAACGAAGAGAACGCCGCCGGTGGTCGCATCGTGACAGCGCCAACCAATGGCGCAGCCGGCATCGTCCCTGCTGTGCTTACCTATTACAGACGCTTCGAGCCCGGCGCGACGGACGACGGCGTGCTGCGCTTCCTGCTGGTAGGAGGCGCCATCGGCATGCTTTACAAGAAGAACGCCTCGATATCCGGCGCCGAAATGGGCTGCCAAGGCGAGGTCGGCGTTGCCTGTTCAATGGCCGCCGGCGGCCTCGTCGCTGCACTGCAAGGCACCAATACGCAGATCGAAAACGCCGCCGAGATCGGCATGGAGCACAACCTCGGCCTGACCTGCGATCCGATCGCCGGCCTGGTGCAGATCCCATGCATCGAGCGCAATGCGATGGGCGCGGTCAAGGCGATCAATGCTGCCAGGCTCGCAATGCGCGGCGACGGCACCCACAAGGTCACGCTTGACCAGGTGATCGCGACGATGCGGCAGACCGGCGAAGACATGTCGTCGATCTATAAAGAGACCTCGCAGGGCGGACTCGCGGTCAACGTCCCGGAGTGCTAGACGGACGCCCAGCGCCGAGTCAGCCGGTGGCCTGCAGTCCCTGAGCGATCCCGCCTATCGCGGCGACCAGCGCCGCCTGAAGGTCCAGGTCCTGACGATCCGTGGCGCGCCAGCGTCGCAGCAGATCGATCTGCATCAGATGCATCGGATCGACGTAGGGGTTGCGCAGCTTCATGGCCCGCTGGATCCCCGGTTCGCCGTCGAGCAGCCGCCGTTCGCCACGCAGCTTGAGCACCCAGGCCTGTGTTCGTTCGTATTCCTCGCGAATAGTGTCGAACAGGTAGCGCCGCTCCGGCGCTGCAAGCTCCGCGTACCACGACGCGATCTTCATGTCGGCAACCGCCAGCGCAAATTCGACTTCGTCCATGATCGAACCGAATAACGGCCAGTGCGCGACCATTCGCTCAAGCACCTCCAGGCCATATTCGGCAGCCGCGGCGTCCAGGCCACTGCCGATGCCGTACCAGCCCGGCAGCAGGTGGCGGGACTGGCTCCAGGCGAAGCCCCACGGCACAGAGCGCACCGCCTCAACCCCGCCCCGCCCGGGCCGTGAGGCCGGACGCGAGCCGATCTGCATGCGCTCGATCACGTCGATAGGCGTGACCTCACGAAAGTACTCGTAGAACGAAGCATCGTCGTGAACGAGTCGACGGTACGCGGCCATGCTGTGACGGGCCAAAGCATCCAGCGCCGCCGTGAAGGCCGGTTCCTGCGTGTCCGACACCGACTGGGCGGCCAGCGTCTGACTGGCAGCCCCCAGCGCCTGCTCGAGGCTGCGCAGCGCAATCTGTTGCAAGGCGTAACTCTGATTGATCGCCTCGCCCTGCTCGGTCACCCGCAAGACGCCCGCAAAGCTACCCGGTGGCGCACTACGCACCAGCGTCGCAATGCGGTTGGTTCCCCGACTGGTATTGCTGCCGCGGCCATGGAACGTCGTCAGCACGACGCCCGCGTCGCGTCCCGCCTGGGCAAGCGCAGCCTGCGCACGATAAAGCGCCCAGCGCGAGGCGAAGAAGCCGCTCCCCTTGTTGCTGTCGCCGTAACCGATCATCACCGCCTGACGGTCGCCACGCGCCTTCACGTGACGACGATAGATCGGTTCGGCCAGCAGCGCGTTCAGAATCGCGCCGCAATCATCCAGCGCAGTAACCGACTCAAATAGCGGCGCGACGTCAAGCGGCACTTCGCCAATGCGTTTGTCCACGACCTCAGCCCAACGCGCGAGCAAGAGCACCACGAGCACGTCGTCCGGGCCAGTAGCGCCGCTGACGACGTAGTCGCCGATCGCGTCGCGACCGCCGCGGTGGCGCGAGTGGGCCAACTGCTCAAACACGGCAAGAGTGCGACGGCCAAGCGCGTCTAGCGGTTGAGACGGACCCTCGTCACGCTCCAGCGCCAATCGGATGCGCTCAAGCCGCTCGGCCGCTGGGCGGGCAGCGAAATCCGGATCACCGAAGCCCTGGCCCACTACCGCGCGATGCACCTCGGCATGCTGGCGCACATCGAGTGTCGCCAGATGGAAGCCAAAGGTATCGATGCGTCGCAACAGGCGCTCAACGTGGAACAGGCCTGCACGGACACCCTTGTGTGCCGCCAGGCTCGCTGCCATCAGTTGCACGTCAGCCGCAAACTGAGCCGGGCTCTCGTAGTGGTTCGGGCGCCCGTCATAGGTGTTGCGCAGCCGTGCCGCCAGCAACCCACAGAACTGCCGGTAGGGCATCCGGTCGTGTCGTGCCGGTGCGCTCTCGTGGGCCGCCGGCAGCAGCGCCGCATACTCATCCAGCCGCGACTGCAGCGCCTTGGACACCGGTACACGACTGGCGCTCTGCGACAGTCGCTCACCCAGGCGCTGTACCTCGATGAAATAGGCGTTGACGATAACCAACTGCTGCCGATGCAGCGTCTCGCGAATCGTCTTGGCATGCACATCCGGCGCGCCATCCATGTCGCCGCCGACCCACGAGCCGAAGCGCAACAGCCGTGGCAGCTCACGCGGCTCGATCGCCACCTGGAAAGTATTGCTCACAGCTGCGGCGAGCTCTTCGTAGAAGCCCGGCACGACGCGGTAGAGCACCTCGGCGAGAAAGAACAGCACGTGCTCACGCTCGTCGGCAACTGTGAGGCGCTCGCGCGGATGCTCCTCGGTCTGCCAGCCGGAAGTCAGCTCGGTTCGGATCTGCTCCCAGCTCGCGCGTCGCTCCGACGGCGTCATCGACGGGTCGAGCCGGTCCAGCAGCAACTCCGCGACCCGTTGCTGCTTGCGCAGAATGGTGCGACGGGTTGACTCGGTCGGGTGGCCGGTAAACACCGGATAGACACAGATGCTGGCCAGCAGGCCCTTCACGTCCTCGAGCGTCCGTCCCTCGCGCGCGAGTCGCAGCAGCGCGTCACCCAGGCCGCCCGGCTGTGGCTGGGCCGAGTTGTTTAGGTACTCACGGCGTCGCCGGATGCGGTGCACCTTTTCGGCAAGGTTGACCACCTGGAACCAGGTGGAGAACGCTCGCACCAGATCGCGCGCCTCGCCAGGATCACGCCCACGCGTCCGGCGCAGGAGCTCCTCCTCGCCGCCGACGTCACCCTCGCGGCGGCCGATCGCGGCTACACGGTCACCCTCGACAAGGTCGAAGCGCGCCTCGCCGCACTGCTCAAGCAGAATCTCGCCGACGAGCGCCCCCAACGCATGGACGTCCTCGCGCAGCGGGGCGTCTTTGGCAGGAAACTGAATGTTCTCACGGTACATCGCGGGGGCCGGACGATGACTGCACGTGCAGGCGTGCGCGAATGATATCAGGCACCCCGCTGCGGCGCTGCCGCGGCCGCTCGAGCTCGCGGGCTCGTCCCGCCTGCCAGCAGGCAGACAGCGCCGATAAGCGCCGAGCAGGACAGTGACCGGCCCGCCCGACCCCTGCGGGCAGCTGGGCAGCATCCGCCGACGCAGCGACCGGACGAGCGCTACGGGCCCCGCCATTCGGCACGCCGCGATGGACGTGTGATCGGCACAGCGGCGCAAGCACGATAACGTCCCGGCCCGGCCGCCCCCAACTGATGCCATCGCCCTTTGGCTGCGGCCGCACCCTCTGGCAGAGTTGGCATAGCAGCAGCGCCGCCCCACCGCTTCCAGACGCTGCCAGTAAGGTCGCGCTAGCCCGCGCTGCGGGGCAGCGACTCGGGCCGCCAGGCTGCACACCCTCCGAGGCAGGCCACTGGACCGGCTCAGCCGGCAAACTCCAAGAGCAAGGCGCGCCGGCTTTCTAGCGTCGCTATATTTGCCGAGAGCAAACGACACGCGCCACATCATTATCGAGTTATTACAGCAGGTTAGTACCATCCGTAGCGGAATTTCGATACACGCTCCAGGCCTGTAAGTGTAGTTAAACTACAGACATGAACACCGACACACGCCCTTCGACCTCCCACGGCGCCCGCGCCATCGCGCCGTCGTTCGACCTGGTGCTGTTCGGCGGAACCGGCGATCTGGCCATGCGCAAACTGCTGCCGGCGCTCTACCGCCGCTTCGCCGATGGCAACGTCTCGGCCGACGCGCGGATCATCGGAGTGGCACGCTCCTCGCTCTCCGACATGGAGTACGCCGCGCGCGCTGAAACGGCCTGTCGCCAGCATCTGGGTGCGGATTTCGAGGACTCGGTCTGGGCCGGATTCGGCCCCCTGCTGAGCTACGTTCGCGTCGACGCGAACGCAACATCCGACTACCAGATGCTGGCAGCCCGCCTGGCCGGCCGTGAGACCGTTACCCGCCTCTTCTTCCTGTCGACCGGCCCAGATCTGTTCGCCGCGATCTGCAAGGAGTTGGCCGCCGCAAACATCGTCAACGCCAGTTCGCGGATCATGCTGGAGAAGCCTCTCGGGGAAGACGCGCTCTCGGCCGGCCGCATCAACGACACCGTCGGGGCGATGGTGAGAGAGCAGCAGATCTATCGGATCGACCATTACCTGGGCAAGGAGACGGTGCAGAACCTGATGGCGCTGCGGTTTGGCAATGCCCTGTTCGAACCGTTGTGGCACCGTGGACAGATCAAACACGTACAGATCACCGTCGCCGAGCAACTCGGCGTCGAGAAGCGCGCCGACTTCTATGATCGCACCGGCGCACTGCGCGACATGGTGCAAAACCACCTGCTGCAGCTGCTGTGCATCCTCGCGATGGAACCACCGGCCACCAACGCCGCCGACGCGGTGCGCGATGAAAAGCTGAAGGTGCTGCGCGCGTTGCGGCCGATCGGCGATGCAGAAGCGTCAACCAAGACGGCGCGCGGCCAGTATCGTGCCGGCAACGTCGGCACTACTACGACGGTCGGCTACCTGGAGGAGATGGGCGTAGATCCCACCAGCCAAACGGAAACGTTCGTCGCGATCAAGGCCGAGATCGACACCTGGCGCTGGGCCGGTGTGCCGTTCTACCTGCGCACCGGGAAACGTCTGCCGCAGCACGTGGCCGAGATCGTGGTGACCTTCGATCAGGTCCCGCACTCGATCTTCACCGGACGATTTAACTCCGACCCTCCCAATCGGCTGGTCATCCGACTGCAACCGGACGAATGCATCACCCTGCGCATCCTCGCGAAGAGCCCAGGAGAGGCGATGCGCCTCAAGCCCGTAGACCTCGCCCTCAACCTCGGGGAAACCTTCAAGGCCCGGCCGCTGGAGGCGTACGAGCGCCTGCTCGGCGACGCCATTGCCGGCAACCTCACCCTGTTCATGCGCCGCGATGAGGTTGAGGCGGCATGGAACTGGATAGACCCGATCCGTGCGGCCTGGGACGCAGACGACGAAGGCCCACGTCCCTATGCAGCTGGCAGCTGGGGACCGGCAGCGTCCAGCGCACTGATCGCCCGTGACGGCTACGCCTGGCACGACGACCTGTGACCGAGCCGGCGCATGCGTCGCCGCCGTCCGACATGGCACCGACGGTCGCGCTACTGCGACGTATTGAGGCGCTGCGCGCGCCTCGGGCGTGACCTCGCCGGCAGGCTAGAGCGTGCGCGCGACAGCCTGCGCGGCAAGCATCTCGAGGATTCCGAATAACCCGCCTTCCGCGGCACCCGTGCAGGCGCCTGCCGAATCGCTTACATTGCGCCGACCCTAGCCAGTTCCGGATTCTCCATGGACGTCGATACCGCATTGCGCACGCGCGGCTCCACCCGTGCCTTTCTAAATCGCCCGGTTGCGCACGAGATGGTCGCGACGCTACTTGAGGCGGCACGATTCGCGCCCAGCGGGACGAATATCCAGCCCTGGCAAGTGCACGTCGTCACGGGCGAGACGCGCGAGCGTGTCTGCCGCGAGGTCCGGCACGCGGCCGCCCACGAGCGCGCCCAGCACAAGGCGCCGTTTGATTTCTACCCGACCCAGTGGCGCGAACCCTACCTTGGCCGGCGCCGGGCGTGCGGCTGGGGCCTGTATTCGACCCTCGGCATCGTCAAGGGCGACCACGCGGCGGGTCTGGAGCAGGAACTGCGCAACTACGACTTCTTCGGCGCACCGGTGGGACTGCTCTTCTTCATCGACAACGACCTGCCCATTGGCAGCTGGCTTGACTACGGCATGTTCGTGCAGAGCATCATGCTCAGCGCCGTTTCACACGGGCTCGCCACCTGCCCCCAATACTCCTGGTCCAACTTCCACCAGGTGATACGCCCGATCCTCGGCGTGCCGGAGTCCCAGACGCTGATCTGCGGCGTCGCACTCGGTTACGCCGATCCCGCGGCAGCCGTCAACAGCTACCGTCCGACACGACTGCCGGTAGAGGAATTCACTTCCTGGCACGGGAACGACGTTTGAACCGGGGCGGCAAGCCCCGCCACGGAAGCACCTTGGCCGGAATCGCGCTGACGTCGATTGGCGCGGTGGGCTTTGCCTGCAAGGGAATCTTCGCGAAGGCGTTGTACGTTGATGGCTGGAACGCGCTCGACCTGCTCACCACACGGGCGCTGCTCGCGCTGCCGATCATCGCCGCATGGGCGATCTCCGTGGTCGGCGTACGGACGCTCATCAGCGCACCGCCACGCGCCATCCTTGGCGCCGCCGCGGCCGGGGTCGGCTGCTACTACATCGGCGCCCTGTTCGACTTCGAGGCGCTGCAGTTGATCGACGCCAGCGTTGAACGGGTATTGCTCTTCTCCTACCCGTCCATGGTGGTCGTGTTTCACGCCGTGATCTACCGGGAGCGGCCGGCCAAACGCGTACTCGCCGCACTCGCGCTGACCTACGCCGGGATACTGATGGTGGTAACCGGACTGGATGCCTCGGTGCTACGCGGCAACCTCACCGGCGCCGGCCTTGTACTCGCCTGCGCGGTGACCTCGGCGCTCTACTACGTCGCAGGCGACCGCTGGACCCCGTCGATCGGTAGCCTCGCCTACACCTTCTACGCCCTGTCAGCGGCAACGCTGTGCCTCGCCCTGCACCGCCTGATCAGCCCAGCCGCCCTCACCGTGAACTGGGCACCACGGGACATTGTGTTGGTCGCAGGGATCGTGGTGTTCGCAACGGTCGTGCCTATGCTGGCGATGGCCGAGGGCGTCAGGCGTCTGGGGGCACCGCGTGCCTCGCTGGTCAGTACCATCGGCCCCCCAACGACCATTCTTCTCGGAGCGTGGCTGTTCGGGGAGCGCCTTCACAGCGCTCAGTGGCTAGGGGTAGCCCTGATAGTCGCGGGCATCCTGACGCTGGAAGCGGCAAACCGGTCCGCGCGCAAGGCGGCGTCTGCCAGCATTGGCGCCTGATACGGCTACCAGCGCCAGGGCGCGGGGTCGTGATGCAGCGCAGTACCGACGATATATCCGACGATGATCAGTGCGCCCACAAGGGCCAGCGCTCGAATCGCCGGGGTCCGGCCGCGCCGGATGGCGAAAGTACCGACGACGATATAGGCACATAGCCCTAAGAGCTTTGCGGTCAGCCAGCCATCGACGAACGGATACTTCTGCAGCGCTATCGACAGGCACACGGCACTGCCAAGCAGCAGCGTGTCGACGATGTGCGGCAGGATCCGCAGCAACTTCGGCACCGAAGCGGGACCCGCGCGCAGACCGATCAGTGCGCGCACCAAAAAAAGCGAGATGGACACGATCACGGCGGTGACGTGCACCGCCCGCAGCAACGGATAGTACTCAACCAGCATTCGTGCGTCAGGCCGGGAAGAAGTCGATGGGTTTTGTCGTCGTGATCCGCTCTACGTCCCGATCCTCGAACTTGAACATCTTGATGCGCGCGACCAGCTTGCGCTCGAGTTCGTCGTTCTTAAGCTCGCTCGAGAGGATCTTGCAGTCAACAACCTCGCCAGTTGGCGCGATCGTCAGCTCGACGAGCACCTTCCCCTGTAGCTGCGGGTTGTCGCGCAGCGCACGATTGTAGAGGGCATAGATCGCCGACTTATTGCGATCGAACACCATCTCGATTTCTTCGCGGCTACGCGATGCCTTGCCGCTATTGCCACTGCGCCGCGCCTCTGCACCGGCCTTCTTCATCCCATCGGCGAACGACTGCACGCCCTGCATCGTCGAATGCCCGTGCAGTGAGCCAGGCCCACCGCCGAAACCGGAGCTGAGCGCTGCGGTGTTGATGCCGCCGCTACCGCCGGTCAGGTTGGATGTGATCAGCGACCGCTCGGCGCGCGCCGGCCCGTCAACCTTGGAATCGAGCGGCTTGGCGCTCGCGAGTTGCTCAGGCTTGAGCGCCGCACGCAAGTCCTCAAGCTCGTCCTTGATCGTGTTCATCGCCTTTTGCGCCTTCTTGCGCGCCTGTTCGGTCTTGTCGACGACTTGCGGCACGTTCTTGGGCTGCACGACGGGAACAGGCTCAGGCTTCTTCGGTTCGACCTTCGGCGGCACCGGTGGCGGCTGCAGAATGAGCTTTACAACTTCCTCCGGCAGCGGCGGGGCGCTCGTCCGCGCAGGCGTCGGCATCAAACGACTGCCAACCACCAGGACAAGCCACAGGCACAAGCCAATCGCGAGGAACCGCCGGAACGTGCGCTCCTCGGCATCGCTCTGCGTCCACGGCAGCTCGAAGGTACGGTAGTTAGACGCAAGCGCTGTCATCGGGCACTCGTTGGGCGAAACTCAGCCACGGTTTGGGGCACTCACCGCCCGTTCCTTCTCGATGACGGCCAGTGACATCTTGCCGATATCGGCCGCCGTCGCTGCCATCATGATCTTCTTCAGCAGGCTGTACGGCAGCCCCTTGTCCGCCATCACGGTAATTTCTCGCGACGAAGGATCATCCGGGCGCAGCGCAGTGCTCTTGCGGGTTTCGGCCGTGAGCCTGTCCTTGAGCGCGGCAAGCGCAACGGGAGAGCCGCTCTCTAGATCCGACACTCGCGCCGTCTCGGTCCCGTTCACGAACACCGTATTACGGGTGATCATCATGACGGTCGACTCATGCGGCCTGGACTCGGAGACCGACTGAGGAATGGAAATGTTTCTGGTATTCGGCAGGATTTCGTAATCCGCGGTATGCACGAGCATGTACACGACCAGGATGACGAGCATGTCGATCATCGGCACGAGCGCCGGCATGCCGTGGCCACCGCCGCCCTTACCCCGGGTGCGCTTAAGTCGAAGACTGCTCATGATCGCTTGTCCCCCATCGGGGCGTCCCCGAGCGAGATCAGCGGAAACAGCTCGCCGCGGGCCGGCTGCCCGTCTAGCGTTCCCTCGAAGGAACGCACCGCATCCATGGTAGAGATAATGGTGTCGTAAGGCACATCAGCCTCGAGCAGCACTGTCGCAGTCCGCAGCTCCGGAAAGCGCACCTTGACGCGACTCAGATAGGCCGACAATCCTTCAAAGTCATAGGCCTCGCCTAAGTTCGGAAACGGCTGCAGCGGTCCTGTGTTCTTGTCCTGCACCAGCAAGCCGTCCTTGCGGACAACCACCTCAAGCTGCAGTCCATCCGGCAACTGCAACGGTGCGGTGCTCTGCGCCGGAAGGTTCAGCTCGACAATATGGGTCTTCGAGAACACTGCCGTGAAGATCAGGAAGAACAGCAGGATCGTAAAGATATCAAGCATCGGAACGATGTTGATCTCGTTCCTACCCTTGTAGCGCGCGTGGTTGCGCGCCTGCCGGCGGCGGAGCGACGATCCGCTCATGCTTTCGCCCCGCGGACCTCTCCGGCCGCAGCACCAATCTGACGCTCGGACAGCGAGTTGAGGAACTTGACCGTCGCGACCTCAAGGCTGTCGACAATGTTCGTTGTCTTGGTCTCCAGGTACAGATGCGAGAGCAACAACGTGATTGCGACCAACAGGCCGAGCGCAGTGTTGTTCATGGCAACGGAAATGCTGGCCGACAGCAGGCTCGCCTTCTCCGCCGGATTCGCCTGAGCCACCGCAGCAAATGCGTTGATCAAGCCAAGCACAGTGCCGAACAGTCCCATGAGCATGCCGATGTTGGCGAGCGCGGCGAGGTAATGGGTGCGCCGCTCAAGGTGCGGAATCACCTCGATGAGGCTCTCCTCCATCGCCTTTTCGATGTCATCCCGACGACGGGCGGACTCGACGCGACTCATGCCGTAACGCATGACCTGCGCCAGCGCGCCGTCCTCCGCGGTCGAGACACTCTGCAACGCCTGCTTGAAGTTGCCCGCCTCGAACAACGGCTGCAGATCGTCCCAAAGACGCTTGTTGCCGCCGCCGATCTTGGTCAGGTAAACGAACCGCTCCACAGCGATAACCAGACCAATCACCCAGATCAGGGCGATCGGGTACAGGAAGAAGCCTCCCTGCTTAAAAAAGTTGACGATTACGTCGAAGGAATGCATGTCCGGTGCTCCGTTGAATCCTGATCGTGTGCCGGCTGGGCCGACCCAATTTCACCTAAATTATGTCAGTAATACCGTCGATTACTTCTCAGGCCCGGAAACTGACGCCGGGGCTTTAACGCTCGTCTCGGCCCGCGGGCGATCCGGGCTCAGCGCATCGTAATATGCCACCTCACGCCGGAACACCTCGCGGTCCACCGGTTGCAGCACCTCGTCGATCAGGCTGTTGCCCGGTCGACCCGCCAAATCCCCGATATCCGACCGCTTCCACGGCACGATCACCATGACCTTAGGCAACTCACGATTGCCCGTGATTTGCGTCGGATCCAGATCCAGCCGATCAAGCGCCCCGCTGCCCGGCGGCCGCTCCGCAGCCGCCTGCCCTGCCTTGGCCTTGCGCGCAGGCGCGGCCGATAGGGGCGCCCGCACGGCAGGCTCTGCCTGCAGTACGTCCACGGCGCCCGCACGCTCTGCCTGCGGCGCGGGAGCCGGAGCTTCAACCGCCGACACGGCCGCAGCCACCGTCAGCGCCATCAATGCCAGCAGCGTCTTGGAAGGGATCATGGGGTCTCCGCCTTGGATGCCTTGTGCGCGGCAGCGGCACGCTGGCGCAGTTCCGCAATCCATACACCCAGGAGCTTCTCGTCGCCCCCTGCCGCCTGTGACCGTTCAAAGTGCGCCAGCGCCTCTTCCGGGCGATCAAGGTACAGGTCGTATAGCACACCCGCATTTCTATGAATGCGGGCCGAATCAGCATCCAGCGTAACAGCCTGCTCATAAGAACGAGCAGCGGCTTCGAACTTGCCCTGCGCCCGCTGCACCAACCCGAGCTGGTCGAAACCGGCCGCCAGCGCGCCATTGCGGCGGATCGCCTCGATCAGCGCAGTCTCGGCCTCAGCCCAACGCTGCGATCGAGCAAGAATGATTCCCAAATTCAACGCAGGTCCGGCCAAAACGCTCGTTTCCGCCATCAGCGCCGAGAACTCGGCCTCCGCACGCGCGAAATCCCCCCGGTGGCCAACGGCGACGGCCTCCTGGAACCGGACCATGACCGGCAGGGGCGCGGGCTTGGTCGCCACGCCGGCTGGTGCTCCATTAATGTCGATCGCCAGATCCTCGTGGTCCTCGGACTTGGCGTAACGGCCAGGCTTGAGCTTGGCGAGTTCCACGAAACTCGCTCGTACCGAGTCATCGTAGACTCCATGCGCGGCCCGCTCCGCGTTGACACGATGAACCTCGATCGCTCTTTCCTCGAACGGGTACGCCTGCTCCTCGAGCAGCAAGTCGTACTGCTCGAGCTCCTCGCCCTTGAGGCTCTTCGGGCGCTCGGACTTCAACAGGTCTGCGGCCAGGTGGCGATAGAGCTCCGCCATCTCGAAGGTCGCTCCGGTTGAAACCTCAGCTATCGCATAGGCGTCAGCGGCCTCGAGCGCCTTAAGCGCCCTCTGCATCGCCGAACGCTTACCCTCCAGCGACTTCTTGAGGGGTAGCACGAGGCGTACCGCGTTGAACGCATCGCGCGCCGGCAGCGCAAGTTCCAACGACGCCTTCGCAGCCAGATAACGGCTGCGATCAGTACGCCCGCCACCGGCGGCCTGATCGACGTGAACGATCTCCTCCAGCAGCGCCGAGCGGCGCGCCTGATCACCGCGTTGGCGGGCGAAATCAGCCAGCTTCTGGCGCGCCTCGACGGCCGCATCGAACGGTGCCGGATAGCGCTTAAGGTACCGCTCGAGGGTCGCGACCGTACGCGCCAGGTCGCCGGCCTTCTCGTACAGAGCGGCCGCCTGCGCCAGCGCTTCGCGCTGCAGATCCGGTGCGGTGCCCGCAGCCTCCGCCATGCGCTCAAACTCAGCCGCCGCGACGCCCGGCCTATCGGCCTCACTGTAGGCAACGGCGAGCTTCCGAGTCACCTCGGGCTGCAGCTCACTCTTCGGGAAATTGCGGCGGAAGTCCTCGAGAACAGCGATCGCACGTGTCCAGTCCTTCAGGCCAATCAGCAACGCCGCGGCATCATAGTCCGCGGTGGAGCGAATCTTCGCATTAGGCGCGAACTTCGCGACGCGCAGGAAGTCATCCACGGCCGATGCGTTGTCGCCAGCCCCGCGCTTCGCTTCACCCTGCTTGTAGACGGAAGCCGCGAGCCGCTCGTCGATAATCGGCCGCTGCAGATCCGCAGCCGGCAAAAGGGACTGCACCTGGAGGTAGGCGCCCTCAGCTTTGTCGAACTGACCGAGCTCGAACTGTGAGTTTGCGATCACAGTCCAGGCGGTTCGCTGCTTCTCGACGTCGACCGCCGGCCGACGGGACAAAACGATGTCAGCGACGTCGATCGCCTTGGGGTAGTCCTTCGCGTCGAACACCTCGCGTGCGGTCCGCACGAGCACGGCGGCGCTCTCCGGATGATCCTGAAAGGTCGTCGCAAAACGCAGTGAGCTCTGCAGCCCAGCGAGATGCCAATTCAGGCGTGGCTCGCCTTCGAGCTCCGGCTCATGCTTGTCATAGGCGACAAGCGCAGCGTAACCGGCGACAGCAGACTTGGCGTCCTGCGGATAGTCGTAGGCAGTTCGCTCGTACTCCGCCGCAGCGTCGCCGTACTGGTGGCTCTCGAACAGCGTATCGGCGAGGCGGTAGTTCGTCGCCGCGCCGTCTTTGTCATCCGGAAAGGACTTCAGATAGGCCCGGTACCAACGAGCGGCCTCGTGATAGTCCACTACCTGCTTGGTCGTCTGCGCCTGCTCGTGATAGTAAGCGGCCAGATCCTGCAGATTGAGCTTGAGGTCCTGCACGACCAATGGTGCTTCAACCGCCTTGCGGTGAGCCCAGAAAGGGGAATCCAGGCCGTAGCGCTCTACGTACTCGCGCTTTCCATCGAGCACCAGTGACGTGAATCCACCGCGCTTGTAAGCGCCGATCGCCTGCGACTGAAGCATCGGCGAACGCTCATGATCGAGCTCCCGCTTGGCAAAGGCGCGGTATGCGTTAGCCGCATCCGTCCAACGCTCCTTACTCATGTACAGGTCGCCCAGCGTCGCATAGAGCAAGTGCGCATAGGGCTTGGGCCCGTGCCGCTCCAGAAAGTGATCGACTCCCTTGGCATCGTCCTCGAACGAAAACGAGATCGCACACACCCGCAGTGTGTCCTCGACCAGTTCACGCTGCGGGCGGGTGAACCCTTCCAGATCGCGCTCCCGCCCTTGCCGATCCATCAGCTTACGATCAAGAAGCTTGGAGAACGAGTCGAGACCGCCTTCGGTTTCACCACGCTTGAAACGCGCCCAACCGTTCTTGTAGAGGCTCTGCTCGTAGAAATCGGAGGCGTCACCAAACGCAATCACAGCCCCATAGGCGGACTCAGCTTCAGCCCAATTACGCGCCATGAAGAAAATTTCACCGCGCCGGAACTGCGCTTCGTCAACGTACTTGCTGCGCGGATAGCGGCCGACCATCAAGCCCAGTGTCTCGAGCGCCTTGTCGGACTGCTGGTCGGCCTCGTAGGCGCGCGCCAACTGGTACAACACCGCGTCATTGCGCTCGTATGCCGGGTAGTTAGCCAGCAAGCGCGTGTAGAGAATGATCGCATCACGGGTGTCGAGCGGCGAGCCCTGCGCGAGATCCTGCTCGATACGGTCGAGCTCGCCAGCCTCGAGCTTGAGGTCACCCAACCGCCGCATCGCCTCGGAGCGCAGCGACGAATCGCCGCCATCGAGGCTGAGGAACTGCTGGTAATTTTCGCGCGCCCGGGCAGCACTGGGATCCACCGGGTCATCCGGCCGCACGTCGACCGCCCTGCCCTTCAGGTCAGCGATGGTCGATGGTCGCTTGGTTGCCGCAACGGCGTTCCCCGCTGCGAGCGTAGCGATCAGTATCGAGGTAATGACAGTGCGGAGGTTGGTCACTTCGACCCCTCCGGATCTACCGCGGCTGCGGGGGGCACCGAACGACGCGATTCGTCGCCAGCCGCTGCGCGGTCGTAAATGGTGGCCAGCGAATAGCGCGCCTGCAGCAGGTAACTGGTCAGTCGTTCTTTCTGCGCCTGCAGCTCACGGATGGCGATATCAGCGAGGAAATCAGCCTGCTTCTGCCGCAGCGTGGCGAGCTTGCCATGCGCCGACTCGATGCGTGGCCGCAGCGCAGCGACGCGGGCTGCGAATTCTTCCGTACGGGCGGGCGCCGACACGCGCGCTTCCTTGACCAGCGACCATCGCTTGGTGGTCTCGTTCAGTCCCTGCGATACCTCGCGCAGCCCCTTACGTGCGGCCCAGACTCGGGCCTTGAAGCCGTCACTGAGCTGCCAGTACAGGGCACCCTTCACCAGGCGCAGCCGATCGCGAAGATTTTCTACGTCCTCTTCGTCTTCAGTACCCGCCTGCGCGACATTGGCGAGCGCGGCCTCCATCTGCTCTATCTGCCGCCACATTGCGCGCTCGCGCGGCGTTCCAAGAACACCGAAATCCGCGCCATTGTCGGCAGCCACCACGCGCGATGCAGCTTCGGTGCTGCGTCGCTGCAACTGTTCCACGTCAACGCCGTCCAGCTTGGCCAGAACAGCAGGCAACCTAGTACGAAACCGCTCGCGACGAGTCGCGAGCATGTCATCGAAGGCATCCACGCTCGACGTCCAGCCGTCCAGGTTGCCCTCGACCTGACGGAGGCTACGCAAGTTCTTCAAGCCTTCCTGAAATTCATTCTGCGCAAGCAGATGGTAGAGATAGCGGGATTCCGGCGCGTCTGGCAACGACGCCAGCTGCGATGTCCAGCCGATCTGGCCGGGTTTTTCGTTGCGCAGGACCGCCTCTAGCAGACCACCGCTCCGAATCGCCGCGATCGACTCGTCCAGACGGCTAGTCTCCGCGCTGAATTCGCGGATTGCCGCCTCATACGCGTCAACTGCCTGCCGGTTGGCTGAAAGCTTTGCGTAGGCATACGGCACCGCGAGGTAGCTCTCCTGCACTGCCGGATCGAGCAGGTTACGGCCGTGCAGTTCCAACCAAGGCACCAGCGCGTCGCGATACTGATTTGCCGCACTGGCCGCCCAGCCGACACCCAGCAACGCACGCGTCGACTGCGGGCCCTCAAGCCTGACGCGTTCGAGAGGCGCACGTGCTTCCAACGGGCGGTTGGCCTGCAACAAGGCGTAGCCGAGTGCGAGGTTGGCCTTGTCCCGCAGCGCGTCGACCTCGCGATTGGTCGACTCCGTCTGGCCAAGCTTATCTAGCAATGCCGCTCCGGCGTCCAACTGGCCGCTACGCACAAATGCAACGCCCAGATTGAACTGCGCGTAGGCCTGCCAAACGCCCGGGCCCTGCCAATGATCGAGGACCGAGATTGCCTCAGAATATTTTTTCTGCGCCAGCAACGACTGGGCGAGCAGCATCTGCCGCTCGGCATCCATAGCGGGCGTAAGGCCACCGCTGCCAGCGTTCTGCAACGCCTCACGGGCCTTGTCGAAATAGCCGCGCTGATACCAGATTTTGCCGAGAAAGAAGCGGGCTCGGTCGCGCACCGGCGCGGGCACATTCTTGCGGGCCAGAACCTCGGCGAAGATCTCCCCGGCCTCGCGATGCTGGCCCACCGACAGGTAGAGTCCGCCGAGGAGCAACTCGGCATCTTCGCCCTGATGAGCAATGCGATTGGCGGCCTGCGCCGCCGTCAGGTGCAGCAGCGCGTTGAAGTAGTCGTCCTGGTAAAAATAGAACAGGACATCGCCGTAATACAGGTCACGTACGGGCGCTGGCGGCAGCGCTCCAGGTCCTGGCTTTGGGACCAGGGATTTCTCGGCGGTCGGCTTGGAGGTCGACGCCATAGGCACCAGCGCCAGAGCGAACGCCAGTACGCAAGCCCCTACCTTGATACGGCCGGGCGTCGCCATCGCGACTCGACTCACTCCCACTCCTTGACCGTGAACTCGGGCTGCTGTGCGCTCTGGCGATCGGAAATACGCAGTTCAAGGTACTTCGCCCCAACACCCTTCTCGAAGAGCAGGTTCGCGCCACGCTTGTAGTCGCGGGCATGCGGGCCCTTGCCAGTAAAGAAGGCGACTAGCTCGTGCTTGCCGGTCTTGAGATTTCCCAGGTAGACGCGATGCACACCGCCACGGTTGAGCGCCGCAACCTCGCGCTCCGTATACAGGTAGTTAGCTACTTCCTTGTTATCGACCTTCAGCTGGATCGCATCCAGCTCGAAGAACTGGCCGACGTCTAGTGAAAGGAACACCGCCACCTGCGTATTGGCCGGGAACAGCAACTCCTCCTCAAGCGCGAACAGGTCACGATTCAGGTCTAGGACTTCCCTCTTGAGGCCCTGCACCTCACCGTCCAAGCTCTTGAAGTCGCCACTGACGACCGCAGCAGCTGGCACGGCGTCAGACGGCGGCGCCGCCTGTTCGGCGGCGGTGACTTGTGTCGCCGACAGCGCAACTGCGAGCACGATTGCGGCGGCGCCTGCGACAACGCGCAGCAAAAATGGGGTCTTGCGGGTGATAGGCATCGTCAGAACCTTCTTTTTCATGTGCATATCCGCTGCACGCCAAACTTGGCATACCAACGCTGCTGAAAATTGCACCGGCAACGGACAGACGACGCGCGCCGCTCGGGGCATCGTCCGCTATGAGTCACTGCAACCGCGATGAGCGGACTATCCATGAATAACTCCGGAAGTCTATTCGTCTAGCAGCTGACGGATTTCCTTAAGGACCGCCGCATCAGCGGGTCCGTCTAGAGCACCGTGCACGTAGCGCACGATGCCGTCACGATCAATCAACAGCGACAACGGCACATCGTCGACGGCAAAACGCTGGCCGTAGGCCTTAGCGACATCGACGCCATTGGCAAACTTGATGCCGGCGGAGCGCAATGCCGACACGGCACGTGCGGACTCGTCGTCAAGACTTACCCCGGCGACCACCAGCCCGGCGCGAGCATAGGTTTCATCAAGTCGACGCAGTTGACCCAGATAGTCACTGCAGCTCCCGCACCAGCTGGTCCAGAAACCCAGCAACACAACCTCGCCACGGTGCTCGGAGAGCCGGAAGTTGGTACCTTTGCCGCTAACCAGTCGCTGCAGCAGTTCGGGCGCAGGGCGGCCGAGCAACGGGTGGGTAGGCGTGCCGTCGCTCGCTAGCGCCGGCCACGACGCGCACAGCAGCGCCGCAGCCAAGGTGAAGGCCGCCATGAATCCCTGCACGAACGTACGTCGTAACACCGTCGCCACAAACCCCTTTTTGCCATGCCCTGGGCGGCGCCGGCATGTCGCAAGACAACACGACGATGCACCGGCGATCATGCAGTGACCCCGGTCACCACTCGCGATAGCACCACTATCCGCACTTTTACGGACCAGTAGCTTTGCGCACCCACCTCACGACGGGTTTGCCCTAGCAGATTCTGTAAAGCTCGCATGGGCGATTCAGACTGTCAACGCGCCAACGCACTGCAAAATGATTCTCTGCTCACAAATTCGCTCATCACGGGAAAACTTCGCCAATTCGTCGCCGTGTGGCGACATTTTACGCCCCTAGCCAGGCTACCAAGAGGCGGCCGTTTTGGACCGGAAGAACGCCGCGGCAAGACCGCGAAATTCACCCGCATAGCGCGCGACACTGGCGCCAATCGTGGCGGGCCTGCCAGCAGCCTACTGCCACAACAAGCCGGGCTACCGGCGGCAACCGCGCACAGAACCGCCACGCCCGCCCGCGCCCGCGCCCGCGCCCAGATTGGCGCT
>CAIYLH010000094.1 GCA_903927005.1 uncultured Pseudomonadota bacterium | reverse complement strand
CATTTTTTGCCAAATCCACGCCGACCGTCGTAATGTTCATATCGGACGCTCCTGCCTGTTTAAGTGGTTGCTCGACACTTCCACTTTGGCACTTCGATGCCGAACAGAGTAGGGGCGTCCATTCCATTAATTCCAGACCTGATTAACTTCAGTTGCCGCGGCCTCAAGCCACGGATAGGACTCGCGGCGGACCTTGAAGCGCAGCGTGCGAGTCACTGTCGGGATTGGAGCCTCGCGCATTGGCGCGATTTTACTGGCGCCACCTGCTGCGGCGTACGCGAGAAATTGCCCACTTCGTACAGATATCGAGCGATCCACTGAAGCCCGGCAACGCGCGCGGCATGAGCCCTAAACACTTGGCCGCAGCTCCTCTGCTAGCGCAACTGTCGCAGCGGGGTCAGCGCGTCCCTGCGCTTCCGTTGCTGGGCACGGCAAGTCGGGTCAGCGAAATCCTGAGCGGCAAGCGCGACCTCAGCATCGCCATGGTCCGGCGACTCAGTGCTCGGTTCGCCATTCCAGCCGACCTGCTGATCCGGCAAGGCCGAAGCCGAAAGCGCCTGGCCGCCTAGCCGCGGATCGTCCCTGCCTGAGCCGACATCCCCCGTGGGCGTCGCAACGTGGAACTCCCGTGCGTAATCGCTCGGCCAGAACCCCCTGCAGCAGGGCACGCTCCCACGCACTGCCTGCCGAGCGCATCGAACAGCACCAGCAGTTCACCCAGCGCCAGATTGCGCGCAGCAGCCGCTGGCACGGCCGGATAGAGAGGATAGAACGCGATGCCACGAACGTGGCCATTCTTGTAGGGCCAGACAGGAGCCGGCTCGGAGTCGGCCACGATCTGGTCTTTAACGGGCGCCGCGGCGTGACTCGTCGTGAACTATGCGGTTTGAGCAAGAGCACCAAAGTTGCGGGCCCGCGGAGAATGGTCGCCCAGTGCGCGATACCCTGATCGCACCGTCCGGGTCGATAGAGCGTTGCATTGCGCGAGCAAGCGTCTCTCTGAAATCCCTCAGCACCTGCCATTATCTTTGCGATCGCAAAGATAACTCAGCGCGTTCCCTCTCCTCACCGAACCTTGATCGGCGCCCGGCGCCGCAGGTCGGAGCCTGGGTCAAAAAATCCGACCAGTCCCGGCTGGCCGGCATAGCCCAGGTGCGCTCCCACGCCGTAAAGGTCCTCGAGACTCTTCAACAACGAGTAGTGGTTGAACGGCGTCGCCGAGACCGTGCCCGGCGCGAGGAAGGGCGACAGCAGCACCGCACCGGTGCGATCCCCGCCGAACGAGCGCAGCGTGACGAGGTAGCTTGAGTCGCTTTGGGTCTGCGGAAACACGCCGAGGTTCGGGCCCGGCTGCTGTGCACAGCAGCTCTCGCCATCGAACTCCATCTTGATCCGCCCGTCCGGCAGCTTGACCTCTTCCACATCACCCTCGTCGAAGGTGACGATCAACAGGCCATCGCGCTGGTAGGCGGCGGAGGCCATGATCCGCGGCACCCAGGTCTTCAGAAACGCGTCGCTGGACTTTAGTCCGCCCGGCTCACCGTTCTTGCACGGCGCGTCATGACCGTCGTGGCACAGGTTCGGCGAGATGAAGACGAACTCAGGCGTCGTCGCCAGCTGTTTGAGGTCACTCGCCAGTCGCTCGAGGTTGACGACATGGTCGCTGCAGGCGGGCGTATCGATCAGCGAGTGGAAGTAGACGAACGGGTTGTGGCGCGCGGCGTACTGGTCGCCCTTGGGCACGGCCGCCGAGGGCGCTTGTGCACTTTGCGTCCGATCGGCGCCGTTCAGCGGCGGCGCACCGCAAGTGGCCGCCTCGCGCGCCGGATCATTGCCCAGATCCTCCATGTAGCCACCCCAGGACTTGTGCAGGGCCTCGAGCTGCTCGGGCAGCGTCCGCACGCTGGCCGGGTACACGCAGCCGTGGCCGATCGCCTGGCCGTCGGCGGTGGTGCCGCTGCCGACGAAGTCGCTGAAGGTTTCGCAGTCGTCACGTATCTCGGGCGTGCCGCCCTGGCCGGAGATCATCGCCAGGTAATTGCCGAGGCTGTAGTGGGTGGTGCCGAAGTACTGTGTCAGCAGCACGCCCTGCCGGGTCAGCGACTTGGACAAGTACGGCGCCGGCGAGTCGGGACCAAAGGTCTGCACGAAATCCTTGTTCTCGAGCACAATCACGAACACGTGGCGGATCGGCGGCTGCGACATCGGCGGTACGGCAGCTGCCGCAACCGCGACTCCGCAGGCCATTAGCAGCGCAGCGCCAATGCGCCTCATCGTCGTCAGCAGGTTCATCGCGACCTCGTGATTATCTTGAGCAGAAAAAGTTAAGTGGCAAAACGATCCTCGCGCAAGACATCCGTTCGCTACGGAGTGGGTGCGACGACAGCCGAGGTGGCGTCGGCCACGACCAGATCCTCGGCGGCGACCACCTGCCAGTGGCCACCGCGCTTCACCCAGGTGTCGGTCCAGACGTAGCGTCCGCGGCGCGGCTCACCGTCACGCTTCTCCCAGACCTCCGCGCCTTGCGCCACCGCGGTGTCGCCATAGAAGCGCACGTGCGCCTCGACCAGCTGGTTGGAGACGAACCGCGCGGCGCCGCCGCGTGTAGCCTCAAGCTCCGACTTCTTGTCGGTCGTGCTGCCATCGGGGGCGACGCCGCGGTAGTCGTCGGCGAGCAGGCGGCCGACGGTGGCGGTGTCGCCCAGCGCAACCGCCTCGGCCCAGGCCGCCTCGCCGTCCTTGATCGTCTTCTCGTCGGCAGCGCGATCCGCGACAGGCGCGCAGGCGCTCAGCGACAGGACGAACAGAGCCATCGGCAGCATGCGTTGAGTCACGGGCGAGTTCCTTCTGCAGCGGCCACAAGCGTAGCAGCCGCGGCGCCGATGCGTCATCGACCCGCGCCTCGAAGACCCTCTGGCGGAGCGGAGACGGATTGAAGCGGCCCTGCAACCATGCTTCTCGATGTATTGGGTTAGTCCCAGGCCTGTCCCAATGTCGACGGGCCTACTGCGTACAAGATGCTGATGCAAAAGGACAAAACGGGGTTTCCGAGGCGTTAACGATTTCATCTCCCGACCCTGCCATTCTGGTGCTCATGCCGCCGTCATATGTCCCTGGGCACGACGCACCATCTTTTCGACCGCCCGCGTCATCCGTATCGGGGCCAGCGCCGTGGCCGGGTACCGCGCCTGGAAGACCCTGAAGACTTCATCGGCAAACGCCTGGCCGATCTCCTCGACACCATCGAAGTCCAGGATCACATGACGGAAGTTCTCCAAGCGCGACGTCAGGCGCTTCGCCTGTGAGCGCGATACGAGTAGGTCACCTTCGTACTGCGCGAGCTTCACCGGCACGAGGGTTTTCGTGAACGTAAATTCATCCGGCTCTGCGAACTTGTCGAAGATCGCCTGCAGTACCCGACTCGAACTGTTCGCCATCGACATGGAGACCTTCGTGCCGCAGGTCACCGGCGCATTGCTGCTGGCTTGCGCCGGCTCCGATAGCAGCACCTCCGCGGTCGAGTCGCCTTCCGCGCCGTCCAGATGCACGAACACGAGCCCGTTCGCGGCGAGACTGAAGTAGCCCAGCGCCTTCGAGGAGAAGAACAAGCCCTCTCCGGAATGGCGCGCCGGGTCCGTCGTGAACTTGCCCTTCGCAAGTTCGAGGATCGCCTGGCGCAGGTCCGGGAGGTGCAGGGCGTCGGCGATCTTCTTGAAGATGCCGATGCCGTCGTCCTCAATCGTGACGGACGTGTCGATCGCCGTCTGGTGAACGTCGATCGTGACCGTGTCACCACCCGAGTGGTCGATCGCATTGTTAACCAGCTCGGTCACCGCGTACTGCCAGATGCTACGCACATTGCCGCTCAGCTCGCGAAGCCGCGGCGCGACGGACTCGCTCCAAACGGTGTCCTCGGACAGGCCACGCAGCGGGTAGGTCTTGGCGTTCGCAGTCAGCGTTGCGAGTTTGTAACGTCGGCCACGACCGACCCCGCTGGCGAGGATGACGCCCTGCTCGCACAGCTTGGCCACCCGTCTCGCGGCCGCCTGGCGGGTAATGTGGAAATGCGCCGCGGCCCGCGCCGTGAGCCGGTCCGAATCGCTGCGCAGACTTTCGAGAAGGAACCGATCAATGGGATCGTCTATCACCATGCATCAAATGTAATCGCAATCTGAATTAAAAGTAAACTTAAGTTTTAATAAATGTAACCCATCGGGTTCCAATTCCGCGGGGCCTACCGGACAACCCGCTACAATTTAATAAAATTAAATATAATCAATAACTTATATTGAATCTCTGGCCCGCAAGGCGTCGTATATCGCAGGGTTGGGCCTCCGCGCCGAGCGTCGAACCAAATTTAGGCCTTAAGTAAGTCGTTCGACAACGACCGCGGCGCAAGCCTCCAAACGAAGAAGCCGCCCGGAGGGCGGCTTCTGGCGAGGCGATCGGCCGACCTTTGATCAGGTCGAGCCAGTGCGCCGCTCCTCGACCGGAGCGAGCTTCGGCTCCTCGGCCCGGAAGACGATGTACGGCTTGGACTCACCGCCAATAACCGCCTCGTCGATGACGACCTTGCCGACGTTCTTGAGGCCCGGCAGCTCGTACATCGTGTCGAGCAGCACGTTCTCCAAAATCGTCCTGAGGCCGCGCGCGCCGGTCTTGCGGATCATGGCCTTGCGGGCCACGGCACGCAGCGCAGGCTCGAGGAACTCCAGCTCGACCCCTTCCATGTCAAACAGCTTGCGGTACTGCTTGGTCAGGGCGTTGCGCGGCTCCATCAGAATGTTGATCAGCGCGTCCTCGTCCAGCTCCTCGAGCGTCGCGACGATCGGCAGACGGCCGACGAACTCGGGGATCAGGCCGAACTTGATCAGATCCTCCGGCTCCACTTCCTTGTACAGGTCGGGGCCGTTCTTGCGCTCGCTGGGAGCATTCACTTCGCTGGTGAAGCCGATGCCGGACTTGGAAGTCCGCATCGTGATGATCTTCTCCAGGCCCGCGAACGCGCCGCCGACGATGAACAGGATGTTGGAGGTGTCGACCTGCAGGAATTCCTGCTGCGGGTGCTTGCGGCCACCCTGCGGCGGGACCGAGGCGACAGTGCCTTCGATCAGCTTCAACAGCGCCTGCTGCACGCCCTCGCCCGACACGTCGCGGGTGATCGACGGGTTGTCGCTCTTGCGCGAGATCTTGTCGATCTCGTCGATGTAGACGATGCCGGTCTGTGCCTTCTCGACGTCGTAGTCGCACTTCTGCAGCAGCTTCTGGATGATGTTCTCGACATCCTCGCCGACGTAGCCGGCCTCGGTGAGGGTAGTCGCGTCCGCGATCGTGAACGGCACGTTCAGCAGCCGCGCGAGAGTCTCGGCGAGCAGCGTCTTGCCCGAGCCGGTCGGGCCGATCAGCAGGATGTTGGACTTGGCAAGCTCGACGTCCTCGCGACCTGGAGCGACCTTGCGCTCACCGGCCTGGACGCGGGTCTGCAGCCGCTTGTAGTGGTTGTAGACGGCGACCGCCAGCACCTTCTTGGCGCGATCCTGGCCGATCACGTACTCGTCGAGGACCTTCTTGATCTCGTGCGGCTTGGGCAGCTTCTCGCGGGTGCGATCCTGCTTCTCCTCGAGCTCCTCACGAATGATGTCGTTGCACAGCTCCACGCACTCGTCGCAGACGAACACGGAAGGTCCCGCAATGAGCTTGCGAACCTCGTGCTGGCTCTTGCCGCAGAACGAGCAGTACAGCAGCTTGCCGTCTTCCTGCTTGCCCCTGGAGTCGTCAGTCATTCTCGTCCTCGTCGCTGGCGGGTCGGAAGGCCGATCTTCCGTTCCCTACATGGGGGTATATAACACGCGCGGCCGGGGGCTGCAAAAACCCACGTCCCAGCTCCGGCCACCGAGCCTCCCGCACTTAAGTGGCTGAGGGGGGTCAGGATTTCGGCGCATCCGCGGAAAGACCCGTCGGTAGCTGGCCGCGCTTGTCGAGGACATTGTCGATCAGGCCGTAGGCCCGGGCGGACTCTGCGCTCATGAAGTTGTCGCGGTCGGTGTCCTGGCGGATCTTGTCGATGCTCTGGCCGGTGTGGTCGGCCAGGATCTTGTTCAGGCGGTCGCGCATGTCGAGGATCTCACGGGTGTGGATCTCGATATCGGTCGCCTGGCCCTGGAACCCGCCCAGCGGCTGGTGAATCATCACCCGCGAGTGCGGCAGGCAGTAACGCTTGCCCTTCGCGCCGGCCGCGAGCAGCACCGCGCCCATGCTGGCGGCCTGACCGACACAGATCGTCGCCACGTCCGGCTTGATGAACTGCATCGTGTCGTAGATCGCCATGCCAGAGGTCACCACGCCGCCCGGCGAGTTGATGTACAGGGCGATGTCCTTGTCCGGGTTCTCCGACTCCAGGAACAGCAACTGGGCGACGATCAGGTTCGCCATGTGGTCCTCGATCGGACCTACGATGAAGATCACCCGCTCCTTCAGCAGGCGCGAGTAGATGTCATAGGCACGTTCCCCACGCGCCGTCTGTTCGACGACCATGGGCACGAGAGTCATGGCGGTATCCGTCATCGAAAGCCTCCGTTCTGCGCTCAGGCGCCGAAATTCATCAGGTCTTTGAACGAGGACGCCTCGTCGACGACCTTGACCTTGCCGAGCAGCCAATGCATGGCCTGGTCCTCGAGGACCGCGCCTTCCAGCTGCTGGCGGAACTGGTCGTTGCTGCGGATCTGGCGCATGGCCGCTTCCGGATCCGAATAACCGATCGAGGCGGTCTCGATCCGCGCCTCGAGCGCGGCCTCATCAAGGCGGATGCCCTCGCGGCGGATGATCTCGCCGATCAACAGCCCGATCGCGACGCGGCGCTTGGCGCCTGCCTCGAACGGCTCGCGCGGCGGGGCCTGCTTGAGGTCCTCAGCGCGCGCGCCGATGCGACGCAGCCAGTCGACCTGCAGCGCACGCACCTGCTCGTCGACCGCCGCCCGCGGCAGGTCGATGGGGTTTGCGGCCCACAGCTTGTCGAGCAGCTGGGTCTTGAGGCGATTCTTGACGTTGTCGCCCAGCTCGCGGCGCATGTTCTCTTCAACTTCCTTGCGCAGCTGCTCGATGCCGCCCTCGGACACGCCGAAGGCCGCGCAGAACTCGTCGTCGAGGAGCGCAAGCTCGCTCTCTTCGTGATTCTTGATCGTCGCGGTGAACTCGGCGGTCTTGCCGGCGAGCTCCGCGTTGCCGTAGTCGGCCGGGAACGCCACCGGGAATACCCGCGTCTCACCCTCTGAGGCGCCGGCGAGGCCGAGCTCGAAGTCCTTGAGCATGCGACCGGCGCCGAGCACCAGCGTCACGCCCTCGCCCTTGCCGCCCTCGAACGGCACGCCGTCGATGCGCCCCTCGAAGTCGATCGTCAGCCGGTCGCCGTCGGCGGCCGGACGGGTCGCCGCCTTGAAGATCGGCCGCTGCTTGCGCAGGGTCTCGATCATGGTGTCGACCTCGGCGGCACCGACTTCAGCGGTCGGACGGGCCACTTCAATGCCCTCCAGACCCTGGATCTCGATGTCCGGATACACCTCGAAGACCGCCGCGTAGCTCAGATCCTGGCCGACGCCGAGCGTCAGCGGTTCGATGCGCGGGCCGCCCACCGGCGAAAGCTTGTGCTCGTTGAGCGCATTACCGAGGCTCTGGCGCACGATCTCGGAGACCACTTCCTCGCGGATCTGGGCTCCGAACTGCTGCTCGACGACCTTCAGCGGCGCCTTGCCGGGCCTAAAGCCCTTGATCCGCGCGGTACGACCAAACGCCTTGAGCCGCGTTGAAAACGCGCTCTCGACGTCATTCGACGGCACGGAAACCTCTAGGCGGCGCTCTAGCGCCCCGGTCGACTGTAGGGTAGCCCTCATCCTCAAAGTCCTCTGGTGCGAAAGGAGGGAGTCGAACCCTCAAGGGTTGCCCCACTGGAACCTAAATCCAGCGCGTCTACCAGTTTCGCCACTTTCGCGTGGGTTTTAACGACGGGCGGCGCCCTGCGGCGCCGCTCTATCCAAGCCTCTGAGTATAGCCGCCCACCCCCCCGGAACCCAAGCCAATCCGGCATCGGTCGCTCAGCGAGGTCCAAAAAGGCTCCAACCATCACGGCCCGGTCGCATTCCTACCGTAATATTGGGCCACCCTACCGGCCCACAAGGAGCCGCCCCATGGCCGAGATCGAAATCCACCACGAGCACGGACACGCCGCAGACCCCACCGCCAGAGGCGTCGGCCTGATGGTCGGCGTGGTCGGCATCCTGCTGGCGGTCGTGACGATTCTCGCCCACCGCGAGCACACCGCCGCGGTCATCCACCGCACCGAGGCGAATGACGGCTGGGCCTTCTACCAGGCCAAGAAGATCCGCGAGCACACCGCCGACACCGCCCTGCAGCTGCTCGGCGCCCTGGGCACCGACCCGGCCCGCACCGGGCCGGCCGCCGCCAAGCTCGAGGCGAGCCGCGCCAAGTTCGAGAGCGACGCCAAGGACATCAAGCAGGACGCCGAGGCGCAGCAGGCAAAGACCGAGCACGCCGAGAAGCTCGCCCTGCGCTACGACCTCGGCGAGGGCTTCCTCGAGCTCGGCCTGGTGCTGTCCTCGCTATTCTTCCTGGGTCGCCAGAAGCTCTTCCCGCTGGCCGGCGGCCTGTCGGCCGCCCTGGGTATCGCGCTCGCGCTGTCGGCACTGGCGCTATAGAGCTGCCCCGCCCGGGAGGATGCCGCGGCATCCTCCCGGGCGTCCGAGTGTGACCCGGGTCGCAGTCCTGCGAGCCGGCTCCCCCGCTGCAAGTGGACTGTCAGGATCCACGGGTATCGTTCAGGGGCAAGTTCGCGATCAGCCCCGCCAGACGGCAGGGCACAAAAGGACCCGCATGGACGTCGCCCGCCCGATCCGCCGCAGCCCGCGCACCGCGCGCGGCTTCTCGCTGATGGAACTGCTCACGGCGATCGCGATCGTCGCGATCGTCAGCTCCATCGCCGTGCCGGGACTGCTGACCATGGTCCGCAACAGCCGCCTGTCAGCGGTCAGCAACGACCTGCTGGCCTCGCTGCAAAACGCCCGCACCGAGTCGGTCAAGCGCCAGACACAGACCGTGGTCTGCTGGGCCGCCGACACCACCGCCACGACGCCGACCTGCAGCTACGGCGCAGGCGCCGCCTGGATCGTCTTTCAGGACACGAATGGCAACTGGCAGCACGACGCCAACGAGCCGCTCCTCGAGCGCCACGACGCACTCGACGCGACGCTGAGCGTGAAGACTGCCGGCCAGTCGGTCATTGCCTTCAACGCGACCGGGTTTGCGACACCGACCGCACTGTTCAACCGCATGACCAACGCCGTGTTCTGCGACAAGCGTGGGGTGGTTGCGCTCGGCGCCTCCTCCACCGCCCGGGCGGTGGTGATCTCGGCCACCGGCCGCGCCCGCGTCGCCAACTCGCTGAGCGACGTACTGGGCGCGCTGAATGGGGTGGCCTGCCCATGAGCACCCGTCACCGCAGCGCCGCGGGCTTTACCCTGATCGAGATGCTGGTCGCACTGGTCGTGCTGTCGATCGGACTGCTCGGCGCCGCCAAGCTGTTCGTCGTCACCTTGCAGGGCAATGCCAGCGCCACCTCGCGCCTGATGGCCGTCAGCCTCGCCGGCGACCTGACCGACCGGATCCGCGCCAACCGTAACGCGGGCGCGGCCTACGCAGGCGCGGCCACCAACAACAACTGCGCCGGCGGCGCGATCGGCGCGGTCACCTGCACGGCCGCACAGATGGCGGCCAACGACCTGTTCCTGTGGAACGCGCAGGTCGCTGCCACCTGGCCGGGCGACATCGCCAGCGGCACCGTCACCTACGTAGCGCCAGTCTCGGCGAACCTGCCGGCCACCTACACGATCACGATCAACTGGCAGGAGCAGGGCACCGCGCAGATGCTGGCCTACGCCCTGAACGTGCAGATATGAGTACCACTCGAGAGACCCGCGCCATTCTCCGCCAGCAACGCGGCGTCGGCCTCGTCGAGGTGCTGATCTCGGTCGCGATCGGCACGTTCCTGATCGCCGGCGCCCTGACGATTTTCTCCGACAGCTCGAAGACCTACAACGTGCACGAGGCCTCGAGCCGGCTGGAGGAGAACGGTCGCTACGTGTTCTCGATCCTGGAGCCGGACGTGCGCATGGCCAGTTACTGGGGCTACACCAAAGGGGCGGTCGGCGTGGGCAATTCCGTCGCCCAGACCGGCACCGCCGCCACGGCTCTGGCCGGCGCCGCCGCGACCAGCTGCGGCAACAACTACAGCGTCGACCTGCTGACCACCCTGGAAGGCTCCAACGACAGCTACACGCTCGGCTGTGCCGCCTACAACGCCAAGCCCATGCCCTCGGCTGACACGCTCACTGTGCGCCGCGCGTCGTTCGTGCAGAGCGCCGTGACTGCCGCCACCGTCGGGCCGCTGCGCATCTGCTCGACCCGCCTGTCGGCCCTGCTCACGCCGGTCGCCTCCGCCTGTGCCGCCGCCCCCAACGGCACGGTGCGCGACCTGATCGTGCATGCGTACTACGTCGATCAGGATTCCACGACGCAGGCCGGCCTGCCGACACTGTGGCGTAAGTCGCTGAACACCGTCGGCACGACGCCGACGTTCCAGGACGAGGAAATCCTGCCCGGCGTCGAGGACCTGCAGGTGCAGTTCGGCATCGACCCGAGCGGCACGAGCGGCGTCGCGACGCAGTACATCAACCCACTGAAGGCCGCGAACCTGCCGGCCACCACGCAGATCGTCGCGGTGCGCATCTGGGTGCTGCTGCGCGCGGACGTGCCGGAGCCGGGCTTTGCGGACTCGCGCATCTACCAATACGGCAACCGCTCGACCGCGACCGGCACCGTGAACACACTCGTTGGCAGCGGCACCGCCGGCAAGGCCTACCAGCCGAACGACACCTTCCGCCGCCTGCTGCTGTCGCGGACGATCATGATCCGCAACTCGCTGGGCACCTGATGAGCCGCACCATGTACGCCCACCCCACGCACACCCTCGCAGTACGCACCCGCCGCCAGTTCGGCGCGGCGCTGCCGGTCGCGCTGATACTGCTGACGATCCTGATGCTGCTGGCGGTCGCCGGCATGCGCTCCGCCGGACTGGGCTTCATCATGGCCGGCAACGAGCAATATCGGCAGAAGGCGTTCGTCGCCGCCGAGGCCGGCATCGAGCGCGCGGTCAGCGTTGGCCAGTTCAACCCGGAAAGCGTGACTGCCACCGTCACCGGCGCCGTCCCCAACGCCGCCACCGACACCTACGTCGTGAACATCCAGACGCAGCTCTCCGGCCAGCCGCAGGGCGCGATCTTCGGCAGCAGCTGGAACGCGTTCTCCACCTTTCATTTCGAGGTGCAGAGCACCGGCAGTTCGGTGCGCAACGCCGCCACGACCCACAACCAGGGAGTGGCCGTGATCGCGCCGAGCTCCCTCATCATCACCGGCGCCGGTGGCCTGTGACCGTTCTTTGGAGACCCGCCATGCGCATCCAGTCCCGCTTCCTGCTCCTTACGCTGCTCGCAGCGGGCCCGCTCGCGGCCTGGGCGCAGGTTGCGCCGCTGCCCGAAATCAGCCATGACCGGATCGCCGGCATCGAGCGGGCGATCGAGACCGGATCCGCGGTCGTGCTGATGCCGACCTCCGAGAACGGCACGATCACCGTCAACAACTGTGCGAACTGCCGCGCCGAGCGCCTGACGGTCAACGGCCGCACCCGTTACTACGCAGGCGCCCAGCTGCTGAGCCTGCTCGAACTGAAGAGCCTGCTCAGCAGCGCCCACCCGGTCTCGATGACCGTGTTCGTGGACCTGAAAGATCCCGTTGCGCTGCGCGTCGTCGCCGACGTGCAGGCCCCGTCGCGCTCCAAAGCCCATTAATAGATCGAGGACGCGTCCATGACGATCCCCAACACCACCCTGCTGAGCAAGCTGCTCTGCGGCCTGCTGCTCGTCGCGCTGTCCGGCGCTGCGCGCGCCGACGACTCGGAAATCTTCTCGTCCGCCTCCGGCGGCACGATCGGCCCGAACATCATGTTCATCCTGGACACGTCGGGCAGCATGTCGACGAACGTAACCACGCGCGCAGACTATGACCCGGCAATCACTTACCCCGGCCGCACGGCCACCAGCCAGAACCCGGCGGTGACCTGCAACGCCAACCTGATCTACTTCGTGCGCGCCGGCGGCACGATCCCCGACTGCACCTCGACCACCTCAACCTTTGCCCGCAGCTACCTCAAGTGCACGCCTGCCACGGCGGCGCTGGCGGCCGGTACCGGCACCGGCATCTATGATGGCGACGTGCTGCTGCAGTGGCGCAAATCAACGACTTCCACCTCGTACAGCTACTCGACCACGGTGCGCAACCCGCTCTCGACCACCGGCACCGCCTCAGGCTCGACCAACATCTACTGCCTGGACGACTACACCAACCGGGTCGCGCCGTACCCGAACAACTACACCGGCACCAATGCCGCCAACGAGACCACCGTGACCGCCACCTCGAGCTGGTGGGCGAAGAACACCGTGCCGGGACCGAACTACACGCTGTACAGCGGCAACTACCTCAACTACTACAACTTCGCCCCACTGACGGTACTCGGTACTCGCCTGTCGATCGTCAAGGCCGCGGCGACCACGCTGATCAACTCGCTCAACAACGTCAACATCGGCCTGATGCGCTACAACGAGGATTTAAACGGTGGTAGCAACGATATCGACACCCGGGGCGGCCGCGTCGTCTACCCGGTCTCGGCGATCTCCACCAATCGCTCGGCGTTGCTGACCACGCTCAACGGCTACAACGCCAACGGCCACACGCCGCTGTCGGAGACGATGTTCGAGGCCTACCGCTACTTCAGTGGTGGCGCAGTCCTGTACGGCAACGTCGGCACGACCACCGCCACCAAGAGCGTGGCCGGCTCGCGCGTCGGCAATGTGATCACCGGCGCCAACTACCAGACCCCGATGCAGTACTCCTGCCAGAAGAACTTCGTCGTCTTCCTCACCGACGGCCTGCCCACCAACGATGGTGAGGCGACCTCGCTGATCAATGCGCTGCCCAACGAAGCGACGCTAGGCGGCCAGTGCAGCACCACCTACGGCACCGACGGCCAGTGCCTGGGCGCGCTGTCGCAGTACATGTTCAACTCCGACCTGCACGCCACGCTCGCCGGCCAGCAGAACGTGCAGAGCTACTTCATCGGCTTCGGTGACGACGTGCAGACCGGCTTCAGCTACCTGCAGGCCGCGGCCTCCCGCGGCGGTGGTCAGGCCTACACCGCCGGCGATCTGTCGACGCTGCAGCAGGCGCTGACGACCATCGTCAGCAACATCCTGCAGATCTCGACCACCTTCACCGCGCCCACCGTCGCGGTCAACGCGTTCAACCGCACCCAGACCCTCAACGATCTGTACGTGTCGGTGTTCCAGCCCAGCCCGAACTACCACTGGCCCGGCAACGTCAAGCGCTACCTGATGTCGAACGGCGTGATCACCGATGCCAACGGCTTGCCGGCAGTGGACGCTGCAACGGGCTTCTTCAAGTCCAGCGCACAGAGCTTCTGGTCGACCTCGGCGGACGGCGCGACGATCCCGGCCGGCGGCGCGGCGAACCTGATCCCGACCTGGGATCCGAGCGCGACGCCGCACCGCAACCTGTACACCTTCGTCGGCGCGAACCCGACCTCGCCGGTGTCGCTGGTCGGCAACGACAACTATGCGATCAGCCTGACCAACCCGAACCTGTCGATCACCGCCCTGGGGGTCACGACCGCCGCGATCCACGACGCGGTCATCAACTACGTGCGCGGCGAGGACCTCAAGGACGAGAACGGTAACTCCATCACCAACGAGTCCCGCCATGCGATGGGTGACCCGCTGCACGCGCAGCCGGCGGCGGTCATCTACGGCGGCACCTCGAGCGCCCCGGACGCGACCGATGGGGTGATCTACGCCGCCGAAAACGACGGCTACCTGCACGCGTTCAGCACCAAGGACGGCAAGGAACTGTGGGCGTTCCTGCCGCAGGACGTGCTCGGCTCCCTCAGGAGCCTGTATGGCAACAACACCTATCCGGGCAAGCACTACCTGCTGGACGGCTCGGTGCGCGTACTGAAGTACGACATCAACGATGACGGCGTCGTCGACGCCGCGGCCGGCGACCGGGTGATCATTTATTTCGGTCAGGGCCGCGGCGGCAGCAACTACTACGCGCTGGACGTCAGCGACCGCAACAACCCGAAGTACATGTGGTCACTTGGGCCGGCGCAGCTCACCGGCATCGGCCAGGCCTGGTCGAACCCGGTGATCGCCAAGGTCAACGTCGGCGGCGGCACGCAGACCAGCGTGCAGAAGCTGGTGCTGATATTCGCGGCCGGCTACGACCAGACCGAAGAGACCCAGACGGTCCCCGGCACTTACCTGCCCACCGACTCGGTCGGCACCGGCATCTACATGATCGACGCGGTCTCCGGCAACCTGCTGTGGAGCGCGAGCCAGAACGGCAACGGCAGCAAAGCCGACCTGCAGCTGTCGCGGATGGACCACTCGATCCCCGCCGACATCTCGGTCCTGGACGTCAACGGCGATGGTTATGCCGATCGCATGTACGTCGGCGACATGGCAGGCCAGGTATGGCGCTTCGACATCTTCAACGGCCAGTCGAAGTCGTCGCTGGTCACCGGCGGCGTGATCGCCTCACTCGGCGCGCATGACCTGAGCAGCAACCCGGCGGTGGCCGATACCCGCCGCTTCTACAACACCCCGGACGTCGCGGTCGTGCAGAAGCAGGGCCAGGCCTCGTTCATGAGCATCGCGATCGGCTCCGGCTATCGCGGCCACCCGCTGAACACCGCGGTCCAGGATCGAATGTACGATGTCCGCGACTTCAAGCCGTTCGAGCAGATGTCGCAGGCGCAGTACAACGCCCTGACGCCAGTCAGGGATGCGGACCTGACCGACATCACCGGCATCCTCGCCCCTACCCTCGCCCAGGTGGCGCCGGGCTGGAAGCTGTCGCTGTACAACGCAGGCCCGCTGTGGATTGGCGAGAAAGTGCTCGCGCCGGCCGCGACGTTCAACAACCAGATCCTGTTCACGACCTACACGCCAGGCGTGGGCGGTGCCGCCCTCACCTGCCAGCCGTCGCTGGGCCTGAACAAGTTCTACGCAGTGAGCGTGTTCGACGGCAGCCCGGTGGCGAACCTGAACAACCACGGCAACGCGCAGCTCGACGATCGCTCGATGTCGCTGGCGCAGACCGGCATCGCACCTTCGCTAGCGTTCCTGTTTCCGGCGCCGACCCAGAGCGTCGACACTAGCGGCAACCCCATCTCGACCAACTCGCAAAGTCCGGTACTGTGCATGTCCGGCGTGGAAGTACTCGGCGCATGCCGCAACTTCCAGAGCCGCATCAAGACCTACTGGAACGAGGCCGACGCCCCATGAACCGCCAGTCCGGCATGACCCTGATCGAACTGCTGGTGACGCTCGCGATCGTCGCGATCCTGAGCAGCCTTGCGATTTCCAGCTACCGCTCCTACACGCTGCGCGCCAACCGCATCGAGGCGGAGACGGTGCTGATGAAGGTGCAGGTGGCCGAGGAGAAGTTCTTCCTGCAGAACAACACCTACACCACGACGCTGGCGACGGCGCCGCCTGCCGGCCTGGGGATCGCTGCGACCACGCCCAGCGGCTACTACACCCTGGCCATCGCCGCCGGCACGACCGGTTCGATCACGACCTCTTACGCCGTGACCGCCACCGCGACCGGCGCGCAGACCCACGACAAGACCGCCTGCCTGACGCTGGCGATCAACGACCAGGGCCAGCAGACGCCAGCGCCATCCAGCGACTGCTGGAAGTAGGCTTAGCCAGCCAGGCTTGCGAACGACACGCCGCGCTCGTCCTTCGGCGAGAGCGACGGCGCGCCGTCGAGCGGCCAGGGGATCGCAAGCGTCGGATCGTTCCAGGCGATGCAGCGCTCGTGCGGCGGCGACCAGTAATCGGTCGTCTTGTAGAGGAACTCCGTGCCGTCAAGCAGCGTCACGAAGCCATGCGCGAGTCCCGCCGGGATCCACAGCTGGCGGCGGTTGGCGGCGCTCAACTCCTCGCCGATCCAGCGGCCGTAGGTCGCAGAGCCCGCACGGATGTCGAGCACCACATCCCACACCGCCCCTGCCGTCACTCGCACCAGCTTGCCCTGCGCCTTCGGCGCCGTCTGATAGTGCAGCCCGCGCAGCACGCCGCGCGCGCTCCTGGAATGGTTGTCCTGCACGAAGCTGACCTGCGCGCCGGTCAGCCGACGGAACGCCTCGTCGTTGAAACTCTCGTAGAAGAAGCCGCGCTCGTCGCCGAACACGCGCGGCTCAATCAGGTAAACGCCCTCGAGCGCAGTGGCAGTGGCCTTCATGGCAGCAACGGCTCCTGCAACAGGCGCAGCAGGTACTGGCCGTAGGGATTTTTCAGCATCGGGGCGGCAAGCTTCTGTAGCTGCGCCGCGTCGATGCGACCGCTGCGGTAGGCGATCTCCTCGGGGCAGGCGATCTTCAGTCCCTGCCGCTTCTCGATGGTAGCGATGAACTGGCTGGCATCGAGCAGGCTCTCGTGCGTGCCGGTATCGAGCCAGGCGTGCCCGCGGCCCATGACCTTCACGCTCAGCGCACCGCGCTCGAGGTAGATGCGGTTGACGTCGGTGATCTCCAGTTCCCCGCGCGCGGACGGGGCAAGATCGCGGGCGATATCCAGCACCTGATTGTCGTAGAAATACAGCCCGGTCACCGCGTAGTTCGATTTAGGCGCAAGCGGCTTCTCTTCCAGACTGACCGCGCGACGCTGCGCGTCGAACTCGACCACACCGTAACGCTCCGGATCGTGCACATGGTAGGCAAACACGCTGGCGCCGGTGGTGGCGGCATCGGCGGCACGCAGGTCGTCGGCGAATTCATGGCCGTAGAAGATGTTGTCGCCCAGCACCAGCGCACTGGAGTGGCGACCGACGAAGTCACGGCCGATCACGAACGCCTGCGCGAGCCCATCGGGACTGGGCTGCACGGCGTAGCTGAAGTTCAGCCCCCACTGCGAGCCATCCCCCAGCAGCTGCACGAACCGCGGCGTGTCCTGCGGCGTGGAGATCACCAGGATATCGTTGATCCCGGCCAGCATCAGCGTGCTCAGCGGGTAGTAGATCATCGGCTTGTCGTGGATCGGCAGCAGCTGCTTGGAGACCGCCAGCGTCACCGGGTACAGCCGCGTGCCGGAACCGCCGGCGAGGATGATGCCCTTGCGTGTAGTCATGGGATATTCAGTATCTCTTGGAGGACCGGCCGCAGCGCATCCATCCAGGACGGCAGCGGCAGGCCGAAAGTGGCGCGGAAGCGGCTGGTGTCGAGCCGCGAGTTCGCCGGGCGGCGCGCAGCCGTCGGGTAGTCGGCCGCCAGGATCGGCTCGATCGCAGCGGCATGCACCTTCAGCGCCACGCCCAGCCGCTCGGCCTCGGCGAGCACGAAACGCGCGTACTCGAACCAGCTGGTCTCGCCCGTCGGGGCAAGGTGATACAGGCCGAACGGAAACGCCGCGGCGCCGTCGCGCTCAAGCCTACGCAGCAGGCGCGAGGTGACTGACGCAATCAGCGGCGCCGACGTCGGCACGCCATACTGGTCGGCGACCACGGTCAGCCGCTCGCGCTCGCGGGCAAGACGCAGCATGGTCTTGGCGAAGTTCGCGCCCTCGGCGCCGACCACCCAGCTGACACGCAAGATCAGCGCCCGCGCGCCGGAGGCGCTGAGCGCGAGCTCGCCGTCGCGCTTGGTACGACCGTACACCGACAGCGGGGCGGTCGCATCGTCCTCGCTGTAGGGCGTGGCCTTGGCGCCATCGAACACGTAGTCGGTCGAGTAGTGCACGACGGTGGCGCCGAGCTTCACGGCTGCGGCGCCGATCACGCCAGGCGCAATGGCGTTGATCGCAGTGGCGGTTGCAAGCTCGGTTTCAGCGCGGTCAACGGCCGTGTAGGCCGCAGCGTTGACGATCGCATCGGGGGCGTAGTCGCCGATCGCGGCCTGAATGTCGGCGGGCCGGGCAAGGTCGCAACCGGCGCGGTCGAGCGCGATCAGTTCGACCTCGGGCGTGAACTCGCGCAGCAGCGCATGGCCAAGCTGGCCGCCTGCGCCCAAGAGCAGCACCTTCATGCAGGCGCTCCTGCCGCGTAGTGACGCCCGATCCACTCGCGGTAGGCGCCACTGGTGACGTTTTCGACCCACTCGGGGTGGTCGAGGTACCACTGCACAGTCTTCTGGATGCCGGACGCAAACGTCTCGGCCGGACGCCAGCCGAGCTCGCGCTCGATGCGGGTCGCGTCGATCGCATAACGACGATCGTGGCCGGGCCGGTCCTGCACGAACGCCACCTGGCTGAAGTACGCAAGGCCATCGGCGCGCGGCCGCAGCTGATCGAGGATGCGGCAGATGGTGCCGACCACCTCGAGGTTCGGTTGCTCGTTCCAGCCACCGACGTTGTAAGTCTCGCCGAGCCGGCCCGCCTCGAGTACCCGCCGGATCGCACTGCAGTGGTCTTTCACGTACAGCCAGTCGCGCACCTGCATGCCGTCGCCGTAGATCGGCAATGTCCGCCCGGCCAGCGCGTTGTGGATCACCAGCGGAATCAGCTTTTCGGGGAAGTGATACGGGCCGTAGTTGTTCGAGCAGTTGGTGGTCAGCACCGGCAGGCCGTAGGTGTGATGATAGGCGCGCACCAGATGGTCGCTCGCCGCCTTGCTGGCCGAGTACGGGCTGTTCGGCTCGTAGCGATGGCTCTCGGCGAAGGCCGGGGCACCCGGGGCGAGCGAGCCGTAGACCTCGTCGGTGGAGACGTGCAGGAAACGAAACGCCTCGCGCCGCGCGCCTGCGAGCCCGCCCCAGTAGGCGCGGGTCGCCTCCAGCAGGCGGAACGTGCCGACGATGTTGGTCTGGATGAACTCGGCCGGACCGTGGATGCTGCGATCAACGTGGCTCTCGGCGGCGAGGTTCACCACCGCCCGCGGCTGGTGGGTCGCAAACAAGCGCGCCAACAAGTCGCCATCGCCGATGTCGCCGCGCACGAACAGGTGCCGCGCGTCGTCCTCGAGGCTGGCCAGGTTGTCGAGATTGCCGGCATAGGTCAGCAGGTCGAGGTTGACGATCGGCTCATCGCCCACAGCGAGCCAGTCGAGCACGAAATTGCTGCCGATGAAGCCTGCGCCGCCGGTCACCAGAATCATGAAGTCTCCCCACCGGACGCATACCGCGCCGGTGCCTGTAGGTTCCAATCCCCCAATGGTCCCACCGATCGGCCTCAAGGTGAACCGTAGTTGCCGCCCGGCGCTCCGCTAAGATGGCCGCCTTGCCACCGGACGCCGCCATGACTGCCGATCTGCCCCGCTTTGGAATGCTGCTGCTGATTGGCGCGCTGGTCACGCTGGCGGCCCGCCGCCTGCGCCTGCCCTACGCGATCGGGCTGGTGCTGGTGGGCCTTGCACTCGGCGCGCTGCCCACTGCACTTGACCTGTCGCTGTCCAAGGAACTGATCTTTTCCTTGTTCCTGCCCCCCTTGGTGTTCGAAGCGGCGCTGCAGATCCACTGGCCGGAACTACGCCGCGACCTGCCGGTGGTCGGGCTGCTGGCCACCGTGGGCGTACTGCTGGCCGCGGCAGTCGCGGCCGTAGGCATGGCCTGGCTCGGCGGCTGGAGCCCCGCCAGCGCGCTCGTGTTCGGCCTGCTGATCGCAGCGACCGACCCGGTGTCGGTGATCGCGACGTTCCGCGAAGCCGGCGTCAGCGGCCGCCTGCTGCTGCTGGTGGAAGCAGAGAGCCTGCTCAACGATGGTACTGCCGCGGCGGCTGTCGCGATCGCACTGGCCTGGGCAGCAGGCACTGCGAGCGGCGCCTGGAGCATCGCCGGCACGATCCTGCTGACCATCGGCGGCGGCATCGCCTGCGGGGTCGCCTGCGGCGGGCTACTGGTGCTGCTGGCGCGGCGCGTAGGCGAGCCAAGAGCAGAAATAATCCTAACGACGCTCACCGCTTACGGCTCGTTCCTGCTCGCCGAACAACTGCACCTGTCAGGCATCCTCGCGGCATTGAGTGCCGGGCTCGTCGCCGGCCACGCGGTCCGGCGCGAACTGAGTACGACACCGGCGCGCGCGATGGTCGAGACATACTGGGAGTACCTCGCGCTCGGCGCCAACTCGATCGTCTTTCTGCTGGTGGGCGGACACGCCGCGCACATGCTGACGCGGCACTGGCAACCGGCGCTGCTGGCAATCGCGCTGGTGACGCTAGGCCGGGCGATCGCGGTCTACCCGCTGTGCGCACTGTTTCGGCGCTCGACACTCGCCGTCGAGCGGCGTCACCAGCACGTGCTGTTCTGGGGTGGTCTGCGCGGCGCGCTGGCGCTCGCGCTCGCGCTCGGCCTGCCCGCTGAGCTGGCCGGTCGCGAGACGCTGATCACGACGACCTTTGCGGTGGTGATCTTCTCGATCCTGGTGCAGGGTCTGTCCATCACGCCGTTGATGCGACGACTGGGGCTGCTGCCGGCCGGCGTCGGGCGCCGTTAATGGATACGCCGGCGCTGCTGCGGATCCTTCGTCGGGAGTTCAGGCTCGACTGGCACGGCATCCACGGCGCTGCGCACTGGGCGCGCGTACGCGCGAATGGCCGCGCGCTCGCCGCGCTGACCGGCGCCCGCGTGGATGTTGTAGAGGCATTCGCCTGGGTACACGACAGCCAGCGGCACGACGATGGCCGGGACCCCGCCCACGGCCTGCGCGCCGCCCGCTGGGCGGAGACGGTCAACGACACGCTGCTGTTCCTGGACGGCAACGGGCTCGCCCTACTGACGAGCGCCTGCACCGACCATAGCCGCGGCCTGCGCGAGGCCGACATCACCGTGCAGACCTGCTGGGACGCGGATCGGCTGGATCTGGGGCGTATAGGCATACGGCCCGACCCGCGCCGCTTGTGCACGGTGCCGGCGGCCTGCGATCCGGAGCTGCTGGAGTGGGCGTACCAGCGCAGCAAGCGCATCCCGTACCGCTGGGAGGGGTCGGCAGTCGAGGATGCGGACGTCGACGGGCTCGATGGCGAAGCGCCTGTCGCCTAGAAAATCCGGCGATGGAGACTTAAGAATAGTCTGCCCATGACGATGGCGGGGACCGCGTACACGGCCCGCGCGAGGCCGAGATCACCGTACAGACTTGCTGGGACGCGAATCGGCTCGATCTAGGACGAATCGGATACGACCGGACCCAGCGCGGCTGTGCACGGCGGCGGCCGGCGACGCGGAGCTGCTACAGTGGGTCTTCCAACGCAGCAGCCGCGCCTGCTACGACCGGGCCGGGCCGCCAGGCGCGGAGTCTGGCCCGACGATGCCGGAGTGATCGTCAGCCTTGCCTTGGCCTATACGTGGCCCAACCAGGCGGCCGTGTGGCCGGTTCACCCGAACGGAGTCCGCGATGCCCAGTCCGATCACAGCGGCAAGGATCGCCCACCACGGCGGCGGCGCGAGCACGGTCGACATCGACCGGCTGCGCGCGTATCGCTACGCGCGGGTGCAGCAGCAACTGCGCCAGAACGACTGCGCGGCCGTGCTGCTCAATGACCCGGTCAACATCCGCTACGCGACGGACACCCGCAACATGAGCGTCTGGCTGCTGCACAATCCGGGGCGTTACTGCCTGGTGCCCGCAGTAGGACAGGCGGTCTTGTTCGACTACCCGAACAAAAACTGCCTCGGTATCCCGCTGCATATCCCGGAGGTATCGGAAGTCCGCCTCGCGACCTCGTATGGATTCCAGTACGTCGCAGAGCACGCCGATGCAGTCTGTCGCAGCTGGGCTGCCGAAATCCGCGCCGTCGTAACGGGGCTGATGGGTGCCAGCGCCGACCGTCTCGCGATCGATCGGGCGGACCTCGAGGGCGTGGATGCGCTGCGGGCCGCGGGCTTCACGCTGGTCGAAGGCCAGCGACTGCTCGAGTTGGCGCGGTCGGTCAAGAGCACCGATGAGATCGCCTGCATGCGCCGCTCGATCGAGGTTTCCGACATCGGCATGCAGCGCATGCACGACGCGCTGCGGCCGGGCATCAGCGAGAACGAGCTGTGGGCCGAGCTGCATCACGCCAACATCGCACACGGCGGCGAGTGGATCGAGACACGCCTGCTTAGCTCCGGCCCGCGCACGAACCCCTGGCTGCAGGAGAGCTCCGCGCGGATCATCGAAGCGGGGGACCTGGTCAGCTTCGACACCGACATGGTGGGTCCTTATGGCTACTGCAGTGACGTGAGCCGGACGTTCTACTGCGGCAACGGCCAGCCGACGAACCAGCAACGCAGCCTGTACGCGCTGGCAATCGAACAGGTCGAGCACAACTGTGCGCTGCTGCGGCCGGGACTTACGTTTCGCGACTTCACGCAGCAGGCGTGGCCCATTCCGGCGCGCTTCAACGAGCAGAACTACGGCTGCATCGCGCACGGCGTCGGCATGATCGACGAATGGCCAGGCATCGGCATCGATCCGGAGGATCCGCTTTTGATGGACGGCGTATTCGTGCCGGGCATGACCGTCTGCGTCGAGAGCTACATGGGCGAGGTGGGTGGCTCGGAGGGCGTCAAGCTCGAGCAACAAGTACTGATCACGGCGACCGGCCACGAAATACTCAGCCACTTCCCGCTCGAGGAGAAGTTGCGCTGATGCTGCCGCCCGCCGCGCAGCCACTGCCAGCGCTGGCAACAAGATGAAGCCGGTGGCTCGCCGCGGCGTCGGCTGGCGCATCTACGGGCTGCTGGTCGGCATGAGCGCGATCATGTACTTCCAGCAGCGGGGCGTGATGATCGCGGCCGAGCGCATCATGCCGGAGCTGTCGCTGAGCCAGATGCAGATCGGCTGGATCCAATGGGCGTTTCTGCTCGCCTACACGCCGAGCCAGATCTTCGGTGGCCGCCTCGGGCAGCGCTTCGGCGCACGCGCTACGCTTGCGGTCGGCGGCGTGCTGGCCGTGATTGCGACGATCGCGACGCCGCTGGCGCCGCTGCTGCTCAGCGGCGGTGGCATCTTCATCGGCCTGTTCCTGTCGCAGCTGGCACTCGGCTTCGCCCAGTCGCCGACGTTCCCGGTCTCGGTGGGCATCCTGCGCACCTGGCTGCCGGCTCACCGCTGGGGATTTGCCAACGGCTTTCAGTCGACCGGCTGCCAACTCGGCGCGGCGGCCGCGCCAGCGGTCATCGTGTTCCTGATGCAGCGCTTCGGCTGGCAGCGCGCGCTGTTCTGGACCGCGCTGCCGGCGCTCGCGCTCGCGCTCGCCTGGGCATGGTACGTGCGCGATCGGCCGGCCGAGCATCCGTCGATATCGGCGCAGGAACTGGCCGGGCTGCAGCCTGCGGACATCCCGCCGCAGGTCGCGTCCCCGCCGGCGCTGAAAGGCGCGCTGCCGCTCAAGGACATCGCGCTGCTCACCGCGTCGTACACGAGCATGAACTACGTGTTCTACCTGCTCGGCTCATGGTCGTTTCTGTACCTGGTGCAGGAACGACATTTCAGTGTCGCACAGAGCGGCTGGCTCGCGTCCCTGCCGCCGCTCGCCGCCGCGCTCGGCGCCGGCGTTGGCGGCGTGCTGCTCGACGCGGTATGCGCAAAGATTGGCTTTCGCTGGGGCTGCCGGATCGTGCCGCTCATTTCACTATCGAGCGTCGCGCTGCTGCTGCTGCTGGCCGTCTACGTTGCAGGTCCACTGACTGCGGTCGTCGCGATGACCGTCTGCTTTGGCATGGTCGAACTGAATGAAGGCGCCTACTGGGCCGCCACCATGCGCATCGCAGGGCCCAACACGATGACCGCCGGCGGCATTCTCAACACGGGCGGCAGCCTGGGGGGATTGATCGGCATCCCGATCGTCGCGTACCTGTCCGGTCACGGACAGTGGCACGCCGCGTTCCTGATCGGCGTCGGCTGCGCATTGCTGAGCGCCGTGGCCTGGCTGGGTATTGATGCAACCGGCGTAGAACGGCGCGGCAACGACGGCTAGGGCGCGGCGGATGGCGCGCGACAGAGAATTACGATCGATAGGTCTAGAAATAGGCTTTTAAATACAATTTCTTCTATGAAAGCCTAAATTTAGACCGATTATTGGAATTAGCGAAAATAAGTCCATTATTAGTCTCATAAAGTCTAATAGTGAATTTAAGAGTCTATTTTTAGAAGCAAAATCTGGCGCAACAAACGAATGCCGAGGTGGCGCTGCGACTCGCCCACGCACTGCGCGACTACCGCCTCTCGCCCGACGGGGCGGCCCTGACACAGGTCGAACCGGCGCGTGTCAATGGACTTGAGACACTTCTTGTTTGGGATTTAAGGGCTTCTGGGCGTTGATTTCCAAGGCCATCGGCTCAGTGCTCGGCGGATTAATCCAGACCGAAGCGGGCACGATCGGCGCCCTGGGCATCACGTT
>CAIYLH010000093.1 GCA_903927005.1 uncultured Pseudomonadota bacterium | reverse complement strand
GACCTGATTAACTTCAGTTGCCGCGGCCTCAAGCCACGGATAGGACTCGCGGCGGACCTTGAAACGCAGCGTGCGAGTCACTGTCGGGATTGGAGTCTCGCGCATTGGCGCGATTTTACTGGCGCCGCCTGCTGCGGCGTACGCGAGAAATTGCCCAGTTCATAGAGATATTGAACGATTTCCGGCAGCACTGGAACGAGCGCGGCATGAGCGCTCGAAACTTCGCCGCAGCTCCTCTGCTAGCGCAACTGTCGCAGCGGGGTCAGCGCGTCCTTGCGCTTCCGTAGTAGTCGGGATCGTCCGCTGACAAGCCCTTGAAACGCTTGTGAATCCACCAGTATTGCTCCGGCACGCGGCGTACCTGCGCCTCGATGCGGGCGTGGTAGAGCAGAGTGTCTGCGGCCGCATCCCCGCTCGGCCAGCCCTCGAACGCCGGCTCGATCACTGCGCGCCAGCCGCGCGTGCCCGGCAGCCGCTCGCTCGAGTAGTACAGCACCGCGGCGCCGGTCATTTGCGACAGGCGTGAGGTAAACACGTTGGTTGCTGCCGGGATGCCGAAGAACGGCACCATCATCGCTCCCTTCTTGCGATAGCTCTGGTCAGCCGCGTACCAGACAATCTCATTGCGCTTGAGTGCTGAGATCATCCCGCGTACGTCGTCGCGCAGGATGGCCTTGCGGGCCTGGCGCCCGAAGCTGCCGCCTGAGACGGCGGCCAGCAGCTCATTCTTGGTTGGTCGGTACAGCACGTTGATCGGAATGCGGATGTTGAGGATGCGGGCGCCGATCTGCAGCGTGGTGAAGTGAGCCAGCAGGATGATTGCGCCCTTGCCGTGCGTGAGCGCAGCCTGCAGATGTTCCAGTCCCTGCACCTCGGACAGGGAGGCGATCCGCGCGTCGTTCGACCACCAGGTCAGCGCTGACTCCAGCACGCCTATACCCAGACTTTCGAAGTGGCGCGCCAGCAGCGCCTCGCGGGCCGGGCCGTCCAGCTCCGGCAAACACAGCTCAATGTTGCGGCGGGCGACCCGCACGTACGGCAGCGGCAGCCGGCGGGCGAGCCGGCCCATTCCGCGGCCGACGGCCAGCAGGGCAGGGAACGGCAGCAGCAGCACCAGCCGGACGAACCCCAGCGCCAGCCAGGTTGGCCAGTAGCGGGGACCGTACAAACGGGCAGGCATCGCGGCCATCGGTTCTCACTGGGGCGGCGGGTCGGAACAGTCGCCGGGCGGGGCGCCGCGGTGCGCGGGCGGGCTAGGGGGGAATCCTACTCGATTGGGGCCGCGGCTGGCGTGGCGCGGTGGCGGCCACTGGCGTCGCTGCGGGGCGCCCGGCTTGACCGGTTTTCAGCCCGCGGGCGATACTGCGTCTATGAAGCCGAGCCTAGACCAGACCTCCGCCTGCAGCTGCTGGTGGCGCCTCTCAACGGAGTGGGCGCACGGGTCTCGGGCTTAATTTAAAGACGATCAGCCAGACTGCGAACCCATCTCCGACTGGCGCCGGGGGTGGGTTTTTTATCGTCCGCTCCCCGCTGCCAACGACGAGGAGCCCATGCATCCGCCGTTCGACATCACAGCCGATCTAGATACGCCAGTTTCGGCGTACCTCAAGCTACGTCCGTTTAAGCCGCGCTTTCTGCTGGAAAGCGTCGAAGGCGGTGAGCGGCAGGCGCGTTACTCATTTATCGGCTTCGGCGACGCGCTCGAGATTCGCCTGGATGCGACCGGACTCACCGTCCGTCCCGCCGGGGGGCCGGCCGAGCACTCGCCACGCCCCGCCGACCGGGATGCGCTGCTGGCCGCGCTGCGCGCGGCGCTGGCGCGGGCGCCGCGTCCTCTGCCGTCCATCCCCGGGGTGCCGCTGGCGGGCGGTCTGGTCGGCGCGGCGGCCTATGATCTCGTCCGCTACTTCGAGCGCGTTCCGAGCCGGCTGCCTGTAGAGCCCGGTATGCCCGAGGCCTGCTACCTCGCGCCCTGTTCATTCCTGGTGTTCGACCATGTCACCCGCGGCATCGCGCTGCTGCACGCCGGATCCGAGGAAGAGCGTCAGGCGCTGCGTCGCGAGATTGTCCGCGCGCTGCGCGGCGGGCTCACCATCGGCCGCCCGCCGGCCCGTCTGCAGCCGCCGACGCCCAGCCTGTCGCGCGATGCCTACATGGCCGGCGTGCGGCGGGTGCAGGAGTACATCGCTGCGGGGGACGTCTATCAGCTCGTGCTGTCATCGCAGTTCGAGGGGGCTTGCGAGCTGGATCCGTTCGAGGCGTACCGGGCGCTGCGTCTGCTGAACCCCTCGCCCTACATGATCTACTGCGAGCTCGGCGACCGCACGCTGGTCGGCTCGTCGCCCGAGGCGCTGGTGCGCTTGTCCGGCGGCGCGGCGCAGCTGCGGCCGATCGCGGGCACCCGTCCGCGTGGCGCCACCGAGGCGCTTGACCTTGCGCTCGCGCAGGAGCTCCTCGCCGATGCCAAGGAGAGTGCGGAGCACGTGATGCTGGTCGACCTCGCGCGCAATGACCTGGGGCGCGTTGCGACCGCAGGCAGCGTGCACGTCGACCCGTATCGCGTGATCGAGCGTTACAGCCACGTCATGCACATCGTCAGCGGTGTGCGCGGCCAGCTCGCACCGGGTCGCGACGCATTTGACCTGTTCGCCGCCTCGTTTCCTGCCGGCACGCTGGTCGGTGCGCCGAAGGTCAGGGCAATGGAGATCATCGAGGAGCTCGAGCCGGTGCGTCGCGGCTTCTATGGCGGCACTTACGGTTACTTCGGGCATGGCGGCGACATGGACCACGCGATCACGATCCGCACCATCACCTTCCACGAGGGCCGCTACCGGTTCCAGGCGGGCGCCGGCGTCGTGGCTGACAGCGTTCCGGAGAAGGAGCATGACGAAGTTCTTGCCAAGAGCGCGGTGATGCGCCGTGCGTTGGATATGGCGAAGGAGGGTCTCTGACATGAGCGCCAACCCGCCGCGGCTGCTGCTGATCGATAACTACGATTCCTTCACTTACAACCTGGTGCAGGCGTTCCTCGTGCTCGGCGCCGAGGTGATGGTCTATCGCAACGATGAGATCACGCTCGAGCTCGCCGACCAGATCGCGCCCAGCCACCTGTGCATTTCACCAGGGCCTGGCACGCCGCACGATGCGGGCATTTCGATGCGAATGATTCGCCACTTCGCGGGCCGCATTCCTGTGCTCGGTGTCTGCCTCGGACACCAGTCGATCACCGAGGTGTTCGGTGGCAAGGTCGTGCGCAACTGGCGGTTGATGCACGGCAAGACATCTCGCATTGAGCACGACGGCCTCGGCGTATTTGCCGGGTTGCCGCATCCACTCGAGGTCGGTCGCTATCACTCGCTGGTCGCGCAGCCCGAGTCGATGCCAGCCGAGCTGATCGTCACGGCGCGCAGCGCCGAGGGCGAGATCATGGGGCTGCGCCATGCGACGCTGGCAGTCGAAGGCGTGCAGTTTCATCCCGAGAGCGTGCTCACGCCCGATGGCCCGGCGCTGATGGCAAATTTTCTGCGCATGTCCGGAGGACGCGCGTCGTGACCCAGACATCCTCCCTGCTGCGCAGCGCCCTTGAGTCGCTGGTCGACGGCCGAGCGCTATCGGAAGCGGACTCGTACGACCTGTTGGTCGCGCTGACTTCGAGCGAGGTCGCGCCAGCGATGGCGGGTGCCCTGCTCGCAGCGCTACGCGCGAAGGGTGTGACTGCCGACGAGTTGCGGGGCTTTGCCCGCGGCATGCGGGCGTTGGCGCGCCGCCCTGAACTGCCGGAGGTAGGGCCGACCGTTGATATCGTCGGCACCGGCGGCGACTCGTCGCACTCTTTCAACCTGTCGACCGGCACGGCGCTGCTGGCGGTTGCCGCTGGTGCGCGCGTGGCGAAGCATGGCAACCGCTCAGTCTCCAGTCGCTCCGGCAGTGCCGACGTGCTCGAGCAACTGGGCCTCGTGCTGCCGTTGGATGAACGGGATGCCGGCGCGTGCCTCGCGGCAACCGGCTTCACGTTCCTGTTCGCCCCGCACTACCACCCCGCGATGAAGGCGATTGCCCCGATACGTGCTGCGCTCGGCATCCGCACCGTGTTCAACATGCTCGGGCCACTCACAAACCCCTCCTCGCCGCCGTTTCACGTGATCGGCGCATACAGTCACGACGCTGCGCGGCTGATGGCAGATACGCTCGCGGGCTTGCCGCTGGAACGCGCGTTCGTCGTGCATGGCGAGCCGGGTTGGGATGAGCCAACGCCGGTGGGCCCATTCGTTCTTTACGACGTGCGCGGTGGCGGCTGGACGCAGAGTACGCGGACGGCAGCGGATTACGGTTTGCCGCCCTGTTCGGCTGAGGATCTTCGCGGCGGTGACGCCGCGCACAATGCCACGGCGTTGCGTGCGGTGCTGGAAGGCGCTGATATTGGCGCTCACCGCGATGCGCTGCTGATGGGGGCTTCGCTCGCGCTCGAGGTAGTCGGGCTGGTCGAGGGGCCGCATGCAGGTGTTGCGCGTGCGCAGGCGGCGATCGACTCCGGCGCCGCCGCGGCGCTGCTCGCCTCGCTCGCGGCCTTTTCGCGGCGGCCGCGATGAGCGCTGCCAGTGCCGGGGACTTCCTCGCCGGCATGGCACGCTCGAGCGCTGAGCGTGCCGCAGCTGCTCGCGCCCACGAGACCGAATCCGTATTGCGCGCGCGGGCGCTCACAACGCTGGCGCCGCCGCCGCTCGTCCTCGACGGTCGCTTCGATCTGATTGCCGAGCTAAAACTACGCTCACCCGCGTTGGGTCTGTTGTCGGCGCGCCCGGACGAACTCGAGGCCCGTGTGCGCGCCTACGCGGACGCGGGCGCTGCAATCGTTTCGGTGCTGACCGAACCCGAGCGCTTCGACGGCAGCCTTGAGCATCTGGCCCGCGCGGCCGCCGCGTTGCGGCCACTCGGTGTGCCGGCGATGCGCAAGGACTTCCTGGTAGAGCCGTACCAGCTGCTCGAAGCGCGTGCCGCAGGCGCGGGCGGCGCGTTGCTGATTGTGCGAATGCTGGCGCGCGCGGATCTCGAGCGCATGGTCGCCGAGGCAGCGGTATTGGGCCTGTTCGTGCTGCTCGAGGCATTCGATGCGGCTGATATCGAGGTTGCGCGCGTTGTCGCCGCCAGCTGGGCCGGCGCGCCTGGTCACTGCCTGATTGGCGTCAACAGTCGTGATCTGACGACCCTCGCGGTCGTACCTGAGCGGCTCGAGGTGCTGGCTGGCGTGCTGCCGCGTGCCTATCCGCGAGTGGCGGAGAGTGGGCTGGCGAGCGCGGGCGACGCCGCGCGGCTGGCTGCCGCCGGCTATACGCTGGCACTGGTGGGCACGGCGCTGATGTCGGCGGCCGATCCGGCGGCGCTGGGCCGGCAGATGATTGCCAGCGGCCGGGCCGCGGCACGGACTGGAGAGTAGCTGATGAGTGGCTGGATCAAGATCTGCGGCTTGAACTCCGACAAGGCGGTTGCGACGGCCGTTGCCGCCGGTGTCGATGCGGTCGGCTTCGTGTTTCATCCCGGCTCGCCACGACATGTCGAACCCATGATCGCCGCGTTGCTCGCGATGGCGTTGCCGTCGAGCATTCAGTGCATCGCGGTGACGCGTAATCCGAGCCAGCAGGCGATCGACGACATCCTTGAGGAGTTCGAGCCCGACGCGCTGCAGACCGATGCTGAAGACTTCGAGCGTCTGCTGCTGCCGTCAGGGCTCGTGCGTCTGCCGGTGCTGCGCACCGGCGCTGTGTTGCCGGCGGGTATGCCGGCGCGCTGCCTGTATGAAAGCGCCGAGAGCGGACGTGGGGCGGTTGCCGACTGGGAGGAAGCGCGCGTGTTTGCGTCGCGTACGCAGCTGGTGCTTGCCGGTGGGCTCACCCCGGCGAATGTCGCCGCTGCAATCTCGCAGGTACGGCCGTTTGGCGTCGATGTGTCCACCGGCGTAGAAACCGCTCCCGGTCGCAAGGATCCGGAGCGGATTCGTGAGTTCGTGACAGCCGCTCGCGCCGCGTTCGCGTCGTGACTGGCGGGAAAATTCTGGAGTAGAGACGATGGCAATCCTATTTGAAGCAGGCGAGGCCGAAGCGCTGATGAAGCGCGAGCTGGCCGGCGAGTTTCCCGATGCGCGCGGGCGCTTCGGTCCGTACGGCGGTCGTTACGTGCCCGAGACACTGGTGCCGGCGCTCGATCGACTTGCTGCCGGCGTCACGCGATGGCTGCGCGACCCAGATTTTCTTGCTGAGCTGAACGCACAGTTGTCGCAGTGGGTGGGGCGTCCCACGCCGCTGAGCCCGGCACCGACGCTGTCGTCGCGGTGGGGCGCGCAGGTGTGGTTCAAGCGCGAGGACTTGGCGCATACCGGCGCCCACAAGATCAACAACGCCATCGGCCAGGCACTGCTGGCAAAGCGGCTCGGCGCCAAGCGCATTGTTGCCGAGACCGGCGCGGGCCAGCATGGCGTGGCGACCGCGGCGGCATGTGCACGCCTGGGCCTGCCGTGCACCGTCTACATGGGTGCCGTTGACTGCGAGCGTCAGGCGCCGAATGTCGGCCGCATGAAACTGCTTGGCGCGACGGTGGTACCGGTGACGGGTGGCGACCAGACTTTGCGCGCCGCGATCGACGAGGCGCTGCGCGACTGGGTTGCCGATCCCAATGGAACCTACTACCTGATCGGTTCGGCGATCGGTCCCCATCCCTATCCTTATATGGTGCGCGAACTGCAGTCGGTCATTGGGCGGGAAGCTCGTGAGCAGATGATCCGCCAGGCCGGTGGCCTGCCGGACGCAGTGTTCGCCTGCGTTGGCGGCGGCTCGAATTCGATCGGCATGTTCCATCCGTTCATCGCTGATCGCGATGTTCGCCTGATCGGCGTCGAGGCGGGCGGTCGCGGCCCTGCGCTTGGCGACAACTCGGCGACGCTGACGCTGGGTAGGCCGGGTGTGCTGCAGGGCTGCTACTCGATGTTGCTGCAGGACGAGAACGGCCAGATCCAGGAGACCCATTCGGTGTCCGCCGGTCTCGATTATCCGGGCGTTGCGCCGGAGCATGCGTTTCTGATGTCGGCCGGTCGTGTGCAGTACGATTCGGCGACCGACGACGAGGCCTTGGAGTCACTGGCGGAGTGCTGCGAAACCGAAGGTATCCTTGCTGCAATCGAGTCGGCGCATGCGTTCTGCGGCGCCCGCAAGTGGGCTGCAAAGAACCCCGGCTCACGGATCCTGGTCTGCCTTTCCGGACGTGGCGACAAGGACATGCCGACGCTGCAGCGAACGCTGCTGAAGGGGAAGCTGTGATGACCACTGCCAACGGCACCGGTGCGACTGGCCACGAGACGATTGGCGCGGCGATCCGCGCAGCTAAAGCGCGCGGCGAGCCGGCCCTGGTCGCGTTCATGACGGCGGGCTTTCCCGAGCGCGCCCGTTTCACCGCGGACCTCGCGCGGGTGGCGTCGGCCGCCGACGTGGTCGAGATCGGTGTGCCATTCACCGACCCGATGGCGGACGGCATGACCATCCAGCGCGCGAGCCATGCTGCGCTGGTGCAGGGCGTGTCGCTGCGCTGGATCCTTGAGGAGCTGACGGCGATGCAGCCACGCCCGGCCGCACCGTTGCTGCTGATGAGCTACCTGAACCCGCTGCTGGCCTATGGCCTGGACCGGCTGCCTGGCGCCGCACGCGCCGCGGGTGTTGCAGGCTTCATCGTGCCGGACCTGCCATTTGAGGAATGCGCCGACCTCAAGAGCGCACTTCAGGCGGAGGGCGTCGGCCTCGTGCAGATGGTGACGCCGGTAACGCCGCCCGAGCGTATTGCGATGCTGTGCCGTGAAGCGCAGGGCTTCATCTACGCGGTCACGATGACCGGCACGACTGGCAAGGCGGTGTCTGTGCCCGACGAGGTCCTCGATTATCTGCGTCTGGTCAAGTCGCTGGCCCCGATCCCGGTCTGTGCCGGCTTCGGTATCCGCGGCCGCGAGCAGGTCGAGCGCTTACGCGACCAGGTGGACGGGGTCATCGTGGGCTCGGCGCTGGTCGAGGTGCTGGAGCGCGGCGAGGATCCGGTCGCCTTCCTGCGCGGCCTGCGTCTGGCTGGCTGACGGCTCACACATGCACCGCAGTCGCCTGGCTGGGTTCATTGTCGACTGTCAGACGAATGATCTCGCCGCTGCGTCGCGGTTTTGGGCTGGCGCCCTCGGGCGGGCCGTGCGTGCGCTGCCCGGCGTCGAGGGCCTGAGCTACTCCGCACTCGACGATCCGCACGCGCGCCTGCATGTAGAGGTGCAGCTCGTCGACCACCCCAGCCGCGTGCACCTGGATCTTGAGACGGATGACCTCGAGGCCGAGGTCTGCCGCCTGGAGGCGCTTGGCGCCAAGCGAGTGCAGCAGGTGCGCGACTTCTGGGTACTCGAGGCGCCTACGGGGCAGTGCTTCTGCGTGCTGCCGGTCCAGTCGCCGCGCTTCGCCGAAGAAGCTACTGTCTGGCCTTGAGGTGACTTCGCCGCGGTACTGCGCGACACTTCCCCCCATGAAGCCGTTCCTTGAGCGTTTCGTCGTCTTGGTCTGGTTCGCCGTCTGCGCGACGACCCCCGCGTTGGCGGCGGCGGGCTATGTGCCGATGGCGACCGCTCCGCTGCTCTCACTGATTTCGTTCGTCGTCGTGGTCACGACGATGTTGCTCGTGAGCTCTTGCGTGCTGCTGCACTACGAGACGTTGCGTTTATTATCCCTGCTCTTGCTGCGCTTTCATGGCAAGCGGCGGCGGCGGATTCTGGTGCTGGTATTCGCGCTGCTTGCGCTGGCAGTCGCTGAGATATGGATCTTCGGGTTCGGTTACGACTTGCTGCTGAACTGCGATGGCTACGGCGCCCTACATGGGCCGACGATGCAGACCGACGGGCTGCTCGACTATGTCTATTTCTCGGCATCTATCTATACGACGTTGGGCCTTGGCGACTTCGTGCCGTCCGGTTCGATCCGCTTCTTCGTCGGCATGGAAGCGCTGGTTGGCTTCACGCTGATCTCGTGGTCGGCGGCTTTCACGTTCCTGGAAATGGAGCGCTTCTGGCGCGACAGCACCGCGCAGCGTCACCGGGTGGCTTATGGCTCGGCTCCCAGGCGCGACGACGAAGTCTGACTCGCGCCAATTCGCCGGGATAGCGCGCGCCGCGCGTGTCTCGCTTTCATTTTCGTCCTGAGTGCATTTGCCACGTACCGCACCGACGTTCCTCGCCCGACCAGCTACGCCGTGGCGCCCGACGCGGGTTCAGCGCTCACGCGGGCGCTCGCCCCTGCGCTCGCCTCCCATCCCGGCGAATCGGGCTTCGTGCCGCTGCAGTATGGGGCGCTGGCGTTTCTTGCGCGCGCAGCGCTTGCCGACGTCGCCGAGCAGACGCTGGATGTGCAGTACTACATCTACGCGGCCGATGCCTCCGGCATCGTGCTTGCGGCCCGACTGATTGCAGCTGCACGCCGCGGCGTCCGCGTGCGCGTGCTGGTTGATGACAACAACTTGACGCGCAGCGAGGACCGGCTCGCGATCCTGACTGGCCATCCGAATCTCGAGGTGCGGGTTTTCAACCCGTACCACAACAGAATCCGCTGGCTGCGTCCGCTGGAGTTCCTGACCAGCTTCGGGCGGGTGCAGCGACGCATGCACAACAAGATCTTCGCGGTCGACTCGCAACTGGTTGTTGTCGGCGGGCGTAATATCAGTGACAATTATTTTGACCTCAACCGCAGTGTTAACTTCAGTGATCTGGAGCTGCTCGGCGCTGGCCCCATCGCGACAGATTCGGTGGCGAGCTTTGACAACTACTGGAACAGTCCGTGGGCGATCCCGATCGAGGCGTTCCTGGCCCGAACGCCGACTTTGGCGGAGGCCGATGCGGTGGCCGGGGAGCTCACCCAACAGGCCAGCACGGTTGACGAGTTCCGCGAGCAGTACGAACCGGTGCGCGAAGAGATCCATCAGCTCGTGCACGGCGCGCAGTTCCCCTACTGGGGCCGCGCAGAGTTGCTCGCGGATCCGCCGGAAAAAATCGACGAGAGCCGCAACGCCACCTCACCCTTGCTCGCACGCGTCTACTCCCTGTGGGCCAGCGCACGGCACGAGGTATTGTTGGAGTCGGCCTACTTCGTGCCGCTCAAGCGCGGTGCTGATCTGATCGCGGCGCGCGCTGAGGCAGGGGTGAGGGTGCGCGCGCTGACCAATTCACTCGCCTCGACGGATGTCGTGCCAGTGCATGCTTCGTATGCCAAGCGCCGGCGCGAGTTGCTGGCCGCCGGCGTCGAGTTGTACGAGTTCCAGGCCGATGCGCACCGGCGCAAGGGCGAAAGGCGTTTCTTCAAGCGCATGGGCAGCGGCAACTCGCTGCACTCGAAGGTCATGGTGATAGACCGCGAGCTAACCTGGGTCGGCAGCTTCAACATCGACCCGCGCTCCGCACTGATCAACACTGAGCTTGCCGTGTTGGTTGACAGTCCAGCGCTCGCCGGCGCGATGGCGACGTTCATCGAGCTGGATATGGGGCCGGATCGGGCGTGGTCGCTGTCGCTGGAGCCGCCGCGGATGCGCGCTGGGCGACTCGTGTGGAGAGGAGAGCGCAACGGCAGCACGGTGCGCCTGACCGGCGAGCCTGGTTCTACCGGCTGGCAGCGTTTCGTCGCGTCGGTGATGCGCTGGATCCCCGGTCTCGATCGGTTCATGTAGCGCGGCGGTCTGCCGCTATGATCAGTGTCTTCGCCGTCACCGGCAGGGGTTGCGATGCAGTTGTCCGAGATACGCATTGCGGCGCGCTATTGCGGCCCGCCCGAGGCGGGCAACGGCGGCTACGTTGCCGGCCTGCTTGCGGGCTTTGCGACCGAGAGCGTGTCGATTCGACTGCAGGCCCGTTCGCCGCTGGATATGCCGCTGGCCGTTCACGCCGGCGACCAGGGTGTCGTGGAGCTGCGAGACGGCGCGACACTGATCGCAACGGCGTGGCCCCAGACGCTGGAGCTCGACGTTCCGACGGCGCCCAACTTCGATGTGGCCGCGGAGGCTGCGACGCGCTACCGCGGGCTGCGTGATCATCCCTGTCCCGGCTGCTTTGTCTGTGGCGCTGATCGTGCCGACGGTTTGCGGATATTTGCAGGCGCACTCGCTCATGAGGGGCAGGAGTGCGTCGCTGCGGTCTGGACCCCGGATGCGTCATTGGCAGGCACGCGCGGGCGCGTACGGCCTGAGTTCCTGTGGGCGGCGCTGGACTGCCCGGGATATTTTGCGCTGGTGCCGGACTTCCGGCCGATGTTGCTCGGCAGTTTGGCTGGCCGGGTAGAGGCTGAGGTCCGTGTCGGCGAGCCTTGCGTCGTGCTCGGCTGGCGGCTCGGTATCGAGGGGCGCAAGCACCGCGCGGGCACCGCCTTGTATGGCGCGGATGGCCGCTGTGTCGCGCGGATGGCCGCGACGTGGATCGAACTCAGGTCAGCGGGATTCGACGGCGCCTGATCAGGCGAGCGGCGCAGGCAAGTCGTTACTCGCCTGCGTTTGTCTTGCGCTCAGGCGTTGAGACCGACCTCGTCCTGTTCGCTAGGCAACAGGCCGCTTTGCAGCGCGAAACGGGTGACGTCCGCGACGTTATGCAGGCCAAGCTTGCGCATCAGGTTGGCGCGATGCTTTTCGACCGTCTTGACGCTGCGGTTGAGGACAATGGCGATGCGCTTGTTGGACTGGCCGCCGGCGATCATCCCCAGAATTTCGCGTTCGCGACCGGTCACGCCGACGACTGCCGCGGCAGTTGGCTGCGCCTCGCCGAGGTAGCTGCGCACGACGCGTGCCGACGAGCGCGGGCAGAGGTGGCGTTGCCCGGCGAGTACCGCCCGGATGCCATGGATCAGTTCCAGCCGGCTGGCGTCCTTAAGGATGTAGCCGTCCGCACCGGCCGACAGGGCGGCGCGGATATATTCTTCGGTGTTGTGCACTGTCAGCACGATCAGCCGGGCATTGGGGGCGCGCGAGCGCAGCTCGACGATACCCTGCATGCCGGTGGTGCCTGGCAGGGACAGGTCCGTGACGATCAGGTCAGGCTGCAGGGTGGTTGCAACCCCCACGGCCTCCGGGATCGATCCCGCCTGGCCAACGACCTTGAAGTCCGGCTCCAGCTCAATCAGGGCACTAAGGCCTTCCCGCAGGATGGCGTGGTCATCTACCAGCATGATGCGGACCGGGCCGTTGCGCACGCCATCGCTGATTTTACGATTTAATTCAGCAACTTGCGTTGCGAACAGCGGCTCTTTGTGGGTCATGGCAATTCCCTTAATTACTGTACTGCGTACATCTGGCACGGGGGGCAGGGCTACTGCATTTAACTGCACTAAAACCCTACTGTCTGCGACTGACGACATAATCGTGCAGTAAATCGGCAAATACTGAGAGCAAGGTCGCAATTCCGTTGCGATACCCCCCTGGAGCCTGCAGCAGCGCCCTGCGTCTGCCTAAGTGGTCTACCTACCTAGGATCTGCGGGGCAGGTTGCATTACAGTGTCAATTATGCGGATTTCTTGCGCATTCCTGCTGGCTTTGTGTTTTCTCGCTGCCCCGCGGGCACGGGCGGATATCTATTCGTTCACGGACGAGCAGGGGATCACGCACTACACGAACATGCCGGACGACTCGCGATATGCGCTCTTAATAAAGGCGCCCACCGAGCCGCACGCGGAACACAGCGCAGTGGCCGCAGCGGTAAAAGGCAACTGGCGCGAGCGTGCTGCCGCCTACTCCGGGATGATCGACAGGGCGTCACGTACTGCAGCCGTGCACCCGGCGCTGGTGCGGGCCGTGATTGCGGTGGAGTCGGCCTTCGATCCGCGCGCGGTGTCGCGGGCCGGTGCCCAGGGCCTGATGCAGCTGCTGCCCTCGACCGCACGTCGCTACGGCGTGGGTAATCCGTTCGATCCGGAGCAGAACGTACGCGGGGGGGCGACCTACCTGAGCTACCTGCTCAAGCGTTACAACAACAATATCGAGCTCGCCCTGGCCGCTTACAACGCCGGCGAAGATGCCGTCGATCGCTACGGCAAGACGATTCCG
>CAIYLH010000092.1 GCA_903927005.1 uncultured Pseudomonadota bacterium | reverse complement strand
CTCAACCTCCTTGAGCGCTCCGAGCTGTCCTGGATGATCGCCGAGGAAACCGTCGTAGCCCCCGGTCCGGCGCCTGGCGACATCAAGCGCATCCCGACCAAGGCGCTACTGTTCCTGAAGCGATCTGCGGTCGCGTCCCCGGCATCGTTCAAGGCTTGGGTTGCGGACTTCGCGGCGGCGTCGGCCAAAACCTATGCTGGGGCACGCGTTACCTACGCGTTGCCCAACTCCGCGGCGTACAAGGACGATAACAAGCCCCCGTACGACGCGGTTCTGGAGATCGCGATTCAGAGCGACACGGCATTTAAGCAGGCATGGAAGCGGCATGGTCCGGCAACGCTGCGGTATGCCGCCATGGACGCCGACATGACCGCCTCGCGAGGCTTTCTCGCCCATGAGGAGCGGGTCATCTGGCCTGCGATCAAGTAGATCGAAAAACATTACCCGGACCGGAACCAAACATGAAGCACCTGCCGGCCCAGAAGGCCATCGACTATCTCGGACGTGACCATCGCCCGCTGATCGGCGCTGATCGGCCCGTGGCGCTGACTGGGCGCCACTTCGATACTTTGGATCCGGCGTCAGGCAAGGTCATTGCTAGTGTCTGGGAATGCGGGGCCGAGGATATAGATGTGGCTGTGCGCGCGGCGCGCGCGGCCCTCGACCAGCGAGCGTGGACGGGCCTTACTGCTGACGCCAGGGCGAAAGTTCTGTGGCGCTACGGCGATCTGTTGGAGGCGAATGCCGAGGAACTCGCGCACCTCGAGGTGCTCAACAACGGCATGCCTATCGGCTTTGCGCAGTGGATGGTGAGCGCCTCTGCCGTTTGGCTCCGGTACTACGCAGGTGCGATCTCGCGGATTCACGGCAAGACGGCGGGAGACGCCATTAACGAGCCGGGCAGGGCCATGCATGCCTATACCACCCGAGAACCTATCGGGGTCGTTGGCCTGATCGTTCCCTGGAATGGCCCTATCGGCACGTTCATCATGAAGGTTGCCCCAGCGCTCGCCGCCGGCTGCAGCTGCATCGTCAAGCCTGCCGAGAACACACCCATTACGGCGCTGCGACTTGGCGAGATCGCGCTCGAGGCGGGCGTTCCGCCAGGCGTGCTCAACATCGTGCCGGGCTTTGGCCCCGTTGCCGGTGCTGCTCTGGTTAGCCATCCGGGGGTAGACAAGATTTCATTCACTGGTTCAACCGCTGTAGGCAAGCAGATCGTTCAGGCTGCAGCCGGAAATCTGAAGCGCGTTACTCTCGAGCTCGGCGGAAAATCGCCGTGTATCGTCTGCGATGACGCGGATCTCGAGCTGACCATTCCGTCGGTTGCAATGGGCATCCTCGCCAATAGCGGCCAGGTGTGCTTTGCGGGCTCCCGGCTGTACGCGCATAGCAAGGTGTTCGACAAGGTGGTCGCGGGAGTGGCGGATTTTGCCGCGAAAGTCACTCTCGGCAGCGGCTTCGATCCCGGCACGGCCCTGGGCCCGGTGATTTCAGACAAGCAGCGCCAGCGCGTGAACGACTACATCGATATCGGCCGTAGTGAAGGCGCAGAAGTTATCTACTCGGGCAGTGCGCCGGCAGGCAGTGGCTTTTTCGTCGCGCCGACGATCTTCGTCAACAAGAAGGCGGGTTCCCGGATTAGCCGCGAGGAGATCTTCGGGCCCGTACTCGTCGCGACTCCGATGGACGACATGGAAGAAATCCTCCGCGTCGCCAATGACACGCGCTATGGGCTTGGTGCTGGCGTGTTTACCCGCGATGTCTCCAAGGCCCATAAGATTGCAGCGCGGCTCCAGAGTGGCAACGTCTGGGTGAACTGCTACGGCACGGTGCACCCGACCATGCCGTTCGGGGGCTACAAGGAGTCCGGCTGGGGCCGCGAAATGAGCTCGGAAGGGCTCGACGCGTTCCTTGAGATGAAGTCTGTCTTTATCCAGTTGCACTGAGCGAGGACTAACCATGTTGTCTCTACCCCGTTTTCTGGTGCTTCTGCTCTCCACCCTGACCGCCGTTGGCTATGGCGCGATGGCCGCGACTCCCGTGAAGGTGGATACGGCGCGCATCGCCGCCGGTGATTCGGAGCCACAGAATTGGCTCTCCCACGGCGGCACCTACGCCGAGACGCGCTACTCGTCGCTATCGCAGATCGATACGGCTAACGTCGGCAAGCTTGGACTTGCCTGGTTCCACGACTTCGATACCAGCCGTGGCCAGGAAGGAACCCCGCTCGTCGTCGATGGTGTGCTGTACACGACGACTGCATGGAGTAAGGTCTACGCGCTGGATGCCGCGACCGGCAAGCAGTTGTGGTTCTACGATCCGAAGGTTCCTGGTCAGTACGGCATCCGCGCCTGCTGCGACGTGGTTAACCGCGGCGCCGCGTTCTACGACGGCCGGGTCTACGTCGGCACCTTAGATGGCCGGCTTATCGCAATCGATGCCAAGACCGGCAAGCTCGCATGGAGTGCGAAGACCGTAGATGGCGTGCACTCGTACACGATCACCGGCGCGCCGCGCGCCGCGCGCGGCAAGGTCTATATTGGCAATGGCGGCGCGGAGTATGGTGTTCGCGGCTACGTCAGTGCGTACGACGCCAAGACCGGCAGGCTCGCGTGGCGGTTCTACACTGTGCCCGGAGACCCGGCAAAGGCCGATCATGCAGCATCTGACTCTGCAATCGAGAAAATTGCGCGTCCGACCTGGTACGGCAATGATTATTACAAGTATGGCGGCGGCGGTACGGTCTGGGACTCGATTGTCTACGACCCCGACCTGAACCAGCTCTATATCGGCGTAGGCAATGGTTCGCCGTGGAACCGCCAGATCCGCTCGGAGGGAAAGGGTGACAATCTTTTCCTGTCGGCGATCGTCGCGCTGGATCCCGACACCGGCAAGTATCTGTGGCACTACCAAGAGACGCCGGGCGAGAGTTGGGATTACACCGCTGCCCAGCAGATGACGCTGGCGACGTTGCCGGTCAAAGGCGTGCCCCACAAGGTGATCATGCACGCGCCGAAGAATGGCTTCTTCTACCTGATCGATCGGCTGAGTGGAAAAGTACTCTCAGCGGAGAAGTTTGTGGGCGTCAACTGGGCTGAGAAGGTGGATCTCGAAACCGGCCGGCCGGTTGAGAATCCCGAGGCTCGCTACGTCGACAAGCCTTTCCTGTCGTATTCAGGAGCGGCCGGCGCACATAACTGGTTCCCGATGGCATACAGCCCCCGGACCTCGCTCGTGTATTTGCCGACGCAACAGATCCCGTTCATGTACACGAAAGACGGCCATTTTGAGTTCAAGCCGGGTCAGTGGAACCTCGGCGTGGACATGATGGGTGGGCGTCTGCCGACTGACGAGGCTGGCCGCGAGGCAATGCGAAACGCCCTGCAGGGCTGGCTGATGGCTTGGGACCCGGTAGCGCAAAAAGAGGTCTGGCGCGTCAAGTACGACAGGCCATGGAACGGCGGTGTGCTCGCGACAGGCGGCGACGTCGTCTTCCAGGGAACCGCGACGGGACGGTTCCGTGCCTATGCCGCGAAATCCGGCGAGCAGTTGTGGGACTTTGACGCGCAGACCGCGATTTTGGCCGGCGCTATCAGCTATGCCGTCAAGGGCCAGCAGTACATCGCAGTTCTTGCTGGTAACGGCGGTGGGTTGCCGCTGACCCTCCCTTCGTTTTACGGCCCGCAGCCGAAGCCGCCTGGCCGTGTGCTCGTATTCAAGGTTGGCGGTAATGCGAAACTTCCGCTGGTAGACCCGACGCTCGCCGCGCCGAATGTTCCTACACAGACGTGGAGCGCCGATACCGTTGAGCGTGGTCGCGTCCTTTACGCGCAGCATTGTGCGTCTTGCCACGGGATGGAGACCCTCTCGGCCGGTATTCTTCCTGACCTTCGGCGCACGGCACTGCTGACGGTGAAGGACGCATGGGAGCAGGTCGTGATTGGCGGCGCATTGACTTCGCGCGGCATGATCAGCTTTAAGGATCGTATCGACGCGGACGGCGCCGAGGCAATACGGGCCTACGTAGGCAGCGAGGCGGCGGCGGCGGCGGTTACGGAACATCGCTGACTATTTACTGACGCAGTAGGTCAGTCCGGTATTCCCAACGTGGTGCCGGACCTGACTTGCAGCGCAGATGATCCCCTCGGGGTGCGCCCGGTCTCGCCCTGTTTTTTCTCTGGAACGCTGGCGTCGCTGGTGTGTTGAAGGCAACGTAAAAATGCCACCCGCTCCGGTGCTGTAATGGGCGTTAGCACGAGCCGGAATTTCGCAGTGACGTTAAGGTTCTGTGAGCGCTTGCGTCTCATTCTCAGACTGTCGCGGAACCCCAGGGACTCTGCGACGAAGTACGGGTCAAGTGATCAACCTAAAAGTCATGGAGAGCCCAAGATGACAGGCCGAGGCAGTGTTCGCGGCGCTTGGGTCGTCGTGGTTGCCGGCTTCATGGCCAGCGGCACGTACGCTGCTACCGGGCGTTCTGGCGAGCAGGTCTATGACCAGCTTTGTTCTACTTGCCATGAACATGGCAATGTTCCGCGAGCGCCTCATCGCTTCGAATTTGCCATGTTGGGGCCTAGGGCGGTACTTGCCGCGCTCGAAAATGGCTCGATGCGTGAGCAGGGGCTGCCCTTGTCCGCGGACGAGCGCCGCGCCGTTGCCGAGTTTGTTGGTCAGTCGACGCTGACTCAGAATCAGGCAGCGCCAGTAAAGATGTGCGGCACTGGACAGTCTCACTTCAATCTTAGCCGCCCACCGCCGCTGGATGGATGGAGCATGTCGGGCGGAGGTTCGCGCTATGTAGAGCCCAAGGTCGCTCGGCTCCGCGGCGACCAAATTTCGCGGCTGAGGCTGAAGTGGGCATTCGCATTTCCGCTGGCGACGCGCGCACGGTCGCAGCCGACGGTCGGCGCTGGCGCCCTGTACGTGGGTAGTCAGGATGGGACGGTTTACGCGCTCGATGGGGAAACCGGCTGCGCACGTTGGCTTTTCAAGGCGGACGCCGAGGTGCGGTCTGGTCCAACGCTTGAGCCATGGCGGGCTGGTGACCGTAACGCGCAGCCCCGGCTTTTTTTCGGCGATTTCAATGGTTCGGCCTACGCGATTGATGCGAAGAGTGGCCGCCTGCTGTGGAAGACGCTGGTCGACAAGCAGCCGCGCCTATTGTTGACAGGGTCAGTGCGTTACTTCGAGGGGAGGGTCTATGTGCCGATGTCCTCGAATGAGTGGGCCTCCGCAGGTGACCCGTCTTATGCCTGCTGTACGTTCCGCGGCGGCATCGTAGCTCTTGATGCTGCTACGGGTGGGATCCTCTGGCGTAGCTATGCGATACCGCAGGAGCCGAAGCTGACCGGCCAGCAGAACGCTTTAGGCGGCGTGCGCTATTCCCCGGCAGGTGCCCCAATCTGGAACATGCCGACGATCGACGCCAAGCGTCGGCGCCTTTATGTGGGCACCGGGGAAGGCTATACCTCGCCAGCGGCGCCGCAGACAGACTCAATCATTGCATTTGACCTCACGAGTGGGGGCTTGCTCTGGTCCTACCAGTCAATCGCCGACGACGCGTGGAACCTTGCCTGCTTTCTTGGCGGTGGTCCTAACTGTCCGCTGCAGAATGGGCCGGACTGGGACTTCGGAGCGCCTCCCATTTTGCACAGGTTGCCTGATGGTCGTGACGTACTCCTCGCCGGAGAGAAATCGTCCGACGTTCTGGCTCTCGACCCGGAAAATGGCAAGCTCCTTTGGAAGCGGCGGCTCGGCCGCGGCGGGTACTATGGCGGCGTTCACTGGGGTATGGCGGCATCGCCGACCACGCTCTATGCACCGTTGGCAGAGACCACTGTGCTCGGGACGGAGGGTGGAACGCCAAACCCAGGCCTTTTTGCGCTCGATCCGCAGACCGGCGCGACCAAGTGGTTCGTAACTGCACCGGATGTCTGTGCGCCAGAGTCCAAGCCGCAGTGTGATCGTGGCTTCTCCGCCCCGCCAACCGCCATTGACGGCGCCGTGTTCGCGGGTGCCTTAGACGGCTGGTTGCGAGCTTACGATGAAAGGAACGGCCGCCTGCTCTGGGCATTCAACACGCTACAGGACATTCACACCATTTCCGGCGACGTTGCGCATGGCGGTGCGATTGAAAGCGCGGGCCCAGTCGTTGTGGGGGGTAACGTAATAGTAAACTCAGGCTATCTGTATGGTGGGCGCCTCGGAGGGAACCTTCTCCTCGTTTTTTCAGTTGACGGCCGATGACTAGGTGGACCTAACGCGCGCGCCGCTGCATGTCGGTTTTCAAATGGTCATTAGGTATAGGCGGCACAGTCGTTTCGTTACGCCCCTGCTTGTTGCCTTTAGGCCTTCACGCGCCTCGCAGCAGGATCGTACGGCGCGTGCACGTGTAGCTCCGCATTGACGAGCGTGCCCGCAATATCGACTTGGTAGCTCCCGCCAAT
>CAIYLH010000091.1 GCA_903927005.1 uncultured Pseudomonadota bacterium | reverse complement strand
GCCACCTGCTGCGGCGTACGCGAGAAATTGCCCAGTTCGTATAGATATCGAACGATCCACTGCAGCCCGGCAACGAGCGCGGCATGATCCCTAAACACTTGGCCGCAGCTCCTTGTGCTGGCGCAACTGTCGCAGCGGGGTCAGCGCGTTCCTGCGCTTCCGTGGGTGAAGATACCCGTTTCAATAGTTAACCCGCGGCGGGTTGGCGTGTAGCAGCTATGCGGCTATTTGCAATCGCTACGTCCCTCAACTTGGGACCGGCCTAATAGAAATAACTAATTGGTTCCGCGGTTAACGTATTGCAGAGGTACTGCGCGTGGGTCGGAACTGCAGCAACGCCGCCCATTTGCGTTCGTCCCTTGACCGGGAACTGCCCGAAAAGCAGACCTATTTCGCCGGCCTTGCCGCGGTCTGCGGCGGCCGCGGAATGAACTCTTCCCTCCCCGGTAGGCCTCGGCCGTCGCTCGTTAAACGGCGCAACGGTCCCCGCCAGGGTCAGCGCGTGCGTCCGTCGTTCCGGCCGGGGAGGGTCGCCGCGTCGTTAGCGCTCGGATTCCAAAGCCGCGAGCGCTTCCTGCAAGCGCCGTCCGGCCAGCTCGAAATCAAACGTCTCGATCGCGGTTGCGATGCCCGCGTAGCGCTCGGCGAGTCCTGCCTTTAGCACCCGCTGGTGCCGCTCCAGCGCCGCCGCGGCCTCGAACCTGCCGTCTGCCACCAACGCGGCGAGTTCCCGGCAGGCGGCGTGCACCTGCTGACGGGTGGCGACGACGCTCCCGGCCGCTGTAGGCTCGACGGGCAGGACGCTCTCAAGCGTGACGATCAGAGCGCCGAGTGTGGTCGCAAGCTTTGCTAGGCTCTGCTCTATTTCCAACGGTGGCGCACGACTGCGCAGCACCGCCTCCAGCAGGCCGGCATCGGTCTTGATTTGTTCGGCACCCAAGGTTGCAGCGACACCTTTGAGCGAGTGCGCCAGCCGTTCGGCCAACGCTGCGTCGCCATTGTCGAGCGCCGCCGAGATGTCTGCGCAGGCCAAGCGGTGAGCGGTAACGAACTTGCGCAGGATGGACAGGTACAAGCTGTGCGAGCCACCGACCCGTCGCAGGCCCAGCGCCGTGTCCAGGCCGACCACAGGGGTCGGCAAGGGACTTATCGTTGCGGCGGTGGGGCGCGGTTGGTCGCTGTTGGAGGAAGGTTCTGTCGCCGCAGGGCTCGGCGTGGCAACGGACGATCGGCGCAGCCAATGAGCGATCTTTTCCCACAGTTCTTCGGGGTCGATCGGCTTGGCGATGTGATCATTCATCCCTGCCGCAAGGCACCGTTCACGATCGCTCTGTAGGACGTTCGCGGTCATGGCGATAATCGGCAGGCCCCTGAGGCGGGGATCGCGCCGAATCTCCTCGGTGGCGGTAAGGCCGTCCATGACGGGCATCTGCATGTCCATCAGCACCAGTTCGCAAGGCGTAGACGCCAGATAGTCCACCGCGGCACGGCCATTGATTGCGACGGCGGGCGCGATGCCGACGGCGCGCAGCAGTTCGGTCGCGACATCGCGGTTGAGCTCGTTGTCCTCGACCAGTAGCACCCGCGCGCCGCACAGGGCTGCATACCGCTGACCTGTGTGAATGGGCGACGACATGTGCCCCCTCGCTGCATCCCCGCCAAGAACGCGGATTACGCTGTTGAACAGGGTGGACGCCGTCAGCGGCTTCACCAGTGCCTGCCCCACGCCGAGCAGGCTCGCTTGCCGAAGGAGGTTCTCGTGACCGAAGGTCGTGACCATGATGATCTGCGCCGGCGTCAGCAGTCCCGTTGCGAGAAAGTGGCGGGCGACGTCGATGCCGTCCATCACCGGCATCTGTGAGTCAACAAACGCCAGTTCGAACGGCCGTCCGGCCGCTGCTGCCTCGTCAGCGGCCGCGAGCGCCGCGCTGCCGGATGCAGCGACGGTCGTGTCGATGAACATCCGGCGAAGCTGTGACGACAGGACCTCCCGTGCTGCGCCGTTATCGTCCACGACCAGCACTCGCCGGTCGCGCAGTATCGCCGGCGGGCGCGGCTTCGGCGCGCGCTGCGCGTGGTTGCCAAAGCGCACGGTGAACCAGAAACTGGACCCTACGCCGGCCGTGCTTTCGACGCCGACGTCACCGCCCATCATCGTCGCCAGGCTCTTGGAGATCGCGAGGCCGAGGCCAGTGCCGCCGTGCTTGCGGGTGGTCGATGAGTCGGCCTGTTGGAAGCTATCGAAGACCGTGGCGGCCTGTTCCTGGCTCAGGCCAATGCCGGTGTCGCGCACCGTAAAGCAGAGCGTTACGTCCTGGTCGCTTCTGTGGCGGAGTTCCACGCGCAGAAGGACTTCACCTTGTTCAGTGAACTTGACGGCGTTGTTGACGTAGTTGAGCAGGACCTGACCGAGCCGTCCCGGGTCGCCGATCAGGTAGTCCGGAACGTCGCTGTCGACGTCGAGCAGAAATTCTAGGCCTTTTTCGCCGGCGCGTTGGTGATTGAGCGCAACGGTTTTTTCAAGGACCTTCTCGAGCTCAAATTCAATGCTTTCAACGCTGAGCTTGCCAGCCTCGATCTTCGAGAAGTCAAGAATATCGTTGATGATGGTCAGCAGGTGTTCGCCGGACAGCTGGATTTTCTCCATGAAGTCCTTCTGGCGGCCGCCGAGCTCGGTCGCGAGCATCAGGTGCGACATGCCGATGATAACGTTCATTGGCGTGCGTATTTCATGGCTCATGTTCGCCAGAAAGTCCGTCTTCGTCTGTGCGGCTTGTTCGGCGAGATCGCGGGCCTTGCGCAGCGTCGCGGCTGCGTCTGTCTCGGCGGTGATGTCTTCGAGAATGGTGACAATGCCCGCGCCCGCATTCTCGCGGTCGATCGGGCGCGTGCGCAGGCGACCGAGGAACGCCGAGCCATTCTTGCGTACGATCGAAAGGCTTCGCTCGGTCGAGGCGTTGCCTGCCAAGGCGGACTGTAGGTCTGCCGCGGTCTCAAGGGGGATATTCTCGTTTGGGTACCAGTCGTTCGTTGATCTGCCGGTCAGTTCATTCGGCCCGTAGCCGAGGAGTTCCTCGAATTTCCGGTTGCAGGAAATCGTGATGTGGTCGCGGACAAAGACGATGCCGACGGACGCCGATTCAAGAATTGCCTGCTGCGTGTTGCTCAGTTGCCGCAACGAGTCTTCGCTGCTGCGGATGATTCTAAGGGCCTCGGTCAGTGCGTCGGTTCGCTCTTGAACGAGGCGTTCCAGGATAGTCTGGTAGCGTTGCAGCTCGGCGTTGGCGTGTGTGCTGGAAGTTATGTCTCGGACGATGGATATCACGGTGTTTTCCGTGCTCGCCATCACCCGCGCTTCGTACTGGTGCTGGGCGCCATCCCGCGGCAAAGAATAAGTGAACTCCTGTAACTCCCTGCTCGCGAGCGCCGCCGTGGCTGCGGTCATGAACTGCGCGCCGACCGGCGCGGGCAGTACCTCCACTGCCGTCTTGTTTATGAATTGCGCCGGGGGAAGGTACAGCGCCTCTGAACTTGGCGTGTAGACGTCGAGGAACTCGCCATCGGCGGAATTGACGAATATGAGGTCGGGAATTGCGCCGATCAGCGCCGCCATGCGTGACTGACTGTCAAACAGCTCGCGCCGAGAGTCCAGGTGATCCAGGCCGAACGATATGTCGCCTGCGATCGTGCCCAGCAGCGGCAGCAGCTCGGTCTCGAACATGTCCGAATCGGCGCTGTAGACACTGAGAACCGCGTAGATGCGGCCGCCGCGAAAGATCGGGAAGCTGGCGCCCGAGCGCCAGCCGTATTTCAGCGCCCGTTCCCTCCAAGGCGCCATCGTGGGGTTGTCGCTGCTATGGTCATTGATCGACGGTTTCCCCGTGCGCCATGCCGTGCCGGTGCCGCCGAGCCCCTCGGGTTGGTCCTCGCGCGTCGAGACCACGATGTCATCGAGGTATCCCAGGCCCGTGCCGAAGCGGTACTTTGGGACTATCCGCTGGGTGCGTGCATCCTCGACGCCGATCCAGGCCATGGCCAGCAGGCCACTGTTCACTACGATCTGGCAGACGACATCAAAAAGTTGCTGCTCATTATCTGAGCGCAGGATCGCGTCGCTGATCTTCGTCAGGTCGGCGTAGATTGACTTCAGTTTGTCCGCTCGCTGCTCGGCGAGGAAGCGTTGGGTAACGTCAATCGCCACGCCGTTCCAGAGTATGGCGCCGTCCGCTCCGCGGCTCGGCTGCGCCTGTCCCTGCAGCCAGACGATACGCCCTTCCGGCCGCCTGAAATCCAGCGCAACAGAAAGCACCGACAGCTCATCGGCACTGCGAGCCAGTTGGCGCCAGAACTGTGGTTGGGTTTTCGGCTCGAGCAGTTTAAATAGGCTGTCGGCGTCTTCGAGCGTCGCAGCTACACTGACTCCCAGCAGTCTCTCGACGCCGCCACTGATGTAGTTGAATCTGCGCCTGCCGTCAGGATTCGTCTCAAACTGAAAGACAAAGCCGTTCGGAAGGTTTTCGCTTACCGAGTAAAATCGTTGCAATCCGCTGAGCTGCGCCGCATCGCGTTTGAGATCTGCCACGCGCAGCTGCTGGCGAAGCAGTTTCCAAACCACCATTAGGGCAGCGCCAACTGCGAGCAGCGAGACGAACGCGAGCCATTGCGCGATGAGCCACATCGGACGCAGGGCCTCCACCCGGTCTATGCGTGCAACCAGGCGCCAGTTGGTGTCGTTCACGGACCTGTAGGCGGCGAGCGTGTCGACGCCGGCCTCGTCGAGGCCGCGGACGGTGCCAGGATGGTCGTCGCGCAGAATACGGTCAGCAAGTGCTGAACTGGCCAACGGGCTACGCATCTGCGGCGTCAGCTGCCCTCGGGTCGGGCGGTCATTCAGAAACAGCACATCGCGATTGTCGCGTTCTAGCAGCAAGGTCTCGCCGCTCTGAGTAATCGTTGGCCAGCTTTCCAGCGTCGGGTAGAGCAATGCGTTCGGATCGGCGCGCAGCACGACAAACGCGATCGGCCGGGCTGCCGGATTGTCTGCCGAAGGCAGCGGTGTCACCCAGTCCATGTGGGTTTCGCCGTTGGCTTCTAGGTAGAGGTCGGTGTGCGTGATCTGATTCGACGCTTGCGCGGCTGCGATCGCGGCGGCGAGGGGGGCCGGGATCGCCGAGTCCGGGCCAGATTGCACCAGCACATTGCCTTGCTGGTCGATGAGCAAGGTGCTCTGGTAACGGTAGGAGTGGCGTGTTGTGTCAAGCCGCTGCCGTATCGGTTGGGCGATATTGTCGCGGCCTGGCTGCAGAAGAAGCTGCCGCACCTGGTCCAGAAATTGAGGGGATCCGAGAAATATTTCGCCATCTGCATGGCGCTCGTCGAGCCAGGCGTCGAGCAGCGCGGTTTTCAGCCTGACAATGCTTTCCAGATTGCGGTAGGCGAGCGATTCCATTGCCTCAGTCTGCCGTTCAAGGAGCATCCATCCTAGAACGGGCGCGAGCAGCGTCGGCAGCAAGATGACAGAGAGAAAGCGCTTTAGCATGGCTGGCGATATGGCGAGTTGCAGGCCCGAGATCCGTTCATTCGGCAACTGCCGGCATCTGGGCCTGATCCGGATCGGAATAGCGTTGTGCGATGTCGCGGAAGTCCTGCTGGCGAGCAACGAAGGCGTCGACGACATCCGGATCGAAGTGCGAGCCACGGCCGTCCAGAATGATCTGTGTCGCTGACAACAGACTGAACGGCGGCTTGTAAACGCGACGGCTGATCAGTGCGTCGAAGACGTCCGCCAGCGCCATCAGCCGGCCGGGCAGGGGGATCTGTTCGCCCTTGAGGCCGTCCGGATAGCCGCTGCCATCCCACTTTTCATGATGCGAGCCTGCGATGTCCATGGCTGTATACAAAAAGTCGATTCCGGCGTGGTCCGGCTCATGCTCGATCGCACGCCAGATCGCCTCGGCGCCGACCCGCGCATGGGTCTTCATGATGTCCCACTCGGCCGCGTCGAGCGGGCCGGGCTTGCCAAGCACGTAGTCGGGGATGCCGACCTTGCCGATGTCGTGCAGCGGCGCCGCCTTGGTGTACCTCTCGATCAAGGCAGGGGTCAGGCGCAGGGCGTAGTTTGGCTGCAGCGCCAGCTGGTTCGCCAGCACGCTCACGTAGCCCTGCGTGCGCCTGATGTGATTGCCGGTCTCCTTGTCCCGCGCCTCGGCGAGGCTTGCCAGCGCGCGCAGGGTGATGTCCTGGATTCGCTGGTTCTGGCGCATGCGCTCGTGCACCTCAGCATCCAGCCAGGCGTTCTGGTCGCGCAGGATGTCACGCGCCTGCTTGACTTCGAGATGGGTACGCACCCGGGCGAGGACGATTGCTGGGCGGATGGGCTTGACGATGTAGTCGCTGGCGCCAAGCTCCAGACCATGGGCCTCATCCTTGTCGTCATCGAGTGCAGTGATGAAGACCACCGGGATGTCGCGGGTCTGCGGCTGGTCTCGCAGGCGGCGCAGCACCTCGTAGCCATTCATGAGGGGCATCATGATGTCCAGCAGGATCAGGTCCGGATGCGGGGCGGTCAGCGCCGAGGTCAGCGCGCGGGCGCCTGAGTTGGCGACCCGGACGTCGTACTGCGGCGCCAGTAGTTCACCGAGCACTGCGAGGTTGCCGGGGGTGTCGTCGACGATCAGGATCCGGCGCCGTACCGCCGCGCTGGCGGGGGCATTCATTGATCCTCCACGCGAGCGATCAGGGCGCGCCAGTCAGCGTCGAGCGAGCCTGTTTGTGCGATCACACGGTTCATCGGGAGTTCCGGAAAAGGGGCGCCTGGTCAATCATACCGGGCGCTGCGCCTGGCTGTTTCGGTGTTGGCTTGCCACGCGGCGGCTATACGGCGGAGCCGGGCACGTTGCAGCTTTTGCGTGGTCAGGCGCAGGCTCGCGGCGCTGTCGTCTGCTTTTGGGCGGCGGTCCCACTCGGTGGGGGGGGGTAAAGCGGGCTGTACTCTGACCTCTGGGGTGCTGGGTTCGGGCCTGGGTCCGGGCCAGAAAGCGCGGATCGGTACCGCGGGGCGTGCAGGGTGCTGCCCGGCCAACGGGGGTCGTCCCGGAGCGCCTCGTAGCCGCCGTCGCAGAGCGCGCTGACCTGCAATGGAACCGGTGCAAGCCGATCAGGCTCTGCCGCCAGCGTGCAAGCACGATAGGCCGCAGGTCAGGAGTGGCGCGCGAGCTCCGCGACCGTCAGGCCGCCAGTCAGCACCAGAGACTCGAAGCCGCGCTCGTTGAGGATGAACGAGCCCGCCGAACTGCGCCTGCCCGTGTCGCAAACAACGATATAGCGCAGCTTCGGGTCGAGTTGCTTGAGCTTCAGCCGCAGGAAGTACAGAGGCACATTGATCGCTCCTGGCAGGTGCCAGGTATCGAACTCGGACGGCAGGCGTACGTCGAGCCAGTGGGCCTGCCCCGCGGTCACCATTGAGTTCGCCTCGTCGTAGGCGACGCGATGCTGCATGGGTTCATTTAGCAGCGTGGAGAAATCGGACTTGTTCAGGCGCATCAGCACCACGTCGGTCACGGCGGATACGGTGGCGTTGCGCTTTGCCTCTGAGATCAGCGCCTCCTCACCGAAGGTGTCGCCCGGACCGAGTTCGGCAAGCTTGATGCCTTCACGGTTGAGAGGTGTCTCGCGCGTGACCAGGCAGCGACCGGCGACGGTGACGTAGAAGAAGTCGCCCTCATCGCCTTGCTTGATGATCGTTTCAGCGGCGCGATAGGCGACCCGCTGCATGCGCATGAAGATCATCTGCAGATTGGATGACGGTATGCGGTGAAACGCCTTGGTTTGCAGCAGCGTGGTCATCCAGTCGTCGCCGGACACCTGCTCGCTGGAATTGAGTTCGCTGACCTCGTAGGTGCCTGTCTGGTCCCAGGTCAGCAGTACATCGAGCAGGTCGCTGTCGATCGCCAGGTATTCGAGGGCTGATGCGGCGCGCGCGGTGAAGCGCCGTGGCAGTCCCGGCACCAGCGGATTGCGCGCTTCTAAACTACTGCCGCGTACGGTCCCAACGACCTTGCTGCCCATCAGCAATTCGACGTCGCCACTGACCAAGTAGAAGGTGCGCTTGTCGGTGTCGCCCTCGCGGAAAAGCGTCCGACCGGGCGGCAGTTCCTTCAGGGAAGTCTTGCGCGCGAGCGCAGCAAGATTCTCTTTCTTGAAGCCGTCGAACGGCGTGAAAACGCGCAGTAGCTTCGGATCTAGCGATTCGTTCTCCACCGGAACTCTTAACGGCTTCTTACCATATTAAGAATAATAACATGGCCGATGCACTGGACCGTGCGCTGGTTCACGGTGCGAGGTTGGCCCAGTGACTGTCCGGATGGAACCGAGCGCCGTAGCGAGCCTCGAGTTCGTGCAGTCGGGCCACGACCTGCACCAGTCCCCGGCGGCGAGCATATTGCAGCGGGCCGCCTCTGAACGGAGCGAAGCCGGTGCCGAAGACGATCCCGGCATCGAGCAGGTCCTCATCCGCGACGATGCCCTCCCGTAGGCAGGCGACCGCTTCGTTGAGCATCGGCAGGATCAGCCGGTCGGCGAGATCTGCGGGCGCACTTGCGCTGGGCAGAGGCCGAACTGGACGTCCGTCCCGCCATGCATAGAGTCCGGTGCCGGTCTTTTGGCCCAGCTTGCCGGCGGCGACCAGTGGTTCGAGGATCGTTGGGCGCGGCGTGCCGAATGCCGCTGACAGCACGCTGCCAACCTGCAGGGCGACGTCGAGTCCGACCATATCGGCCAGTTCGATCGGACCCTTCGGCATGCCGAAGGCGATCGCCGCAGCGTCGATCGTCTCGAGTGGGACGCCTTCAGCTGCGGCCAGCATCGCCTCGGTCAGGTAGGGAAACAGCACGCGGTTTACCAGGAAGCCAGGGGCGCTGCGGCAGGGCAGTGGCAGTTTGTCTAGGCGGCGCGCGAACCCGATCGCCATCTGCAGGGTCGAGGGGGCTGTTTGCGCGTCGTGCACGACCTCGACCAGCGGCATTTTTGCGACCGGGTTGAAGAAGTGCAGCCCCACTAATCGTTCCGGGCACGCAAGTCCCTCGGCCAGTACGTCCAGCCGCAGGCTCGAGGTGTTGGTCGCGAGCAGGGCACCGGCCTTGAGCTGCGGCTCAAGCGTGGCGTAGAGAGCGCGTTTTGCCTCGGCGCTCTCGTAGATCGCCTCGATGACGACATCTGCGCTGGCAACCCCGCCGCCTTCGACATCCGCGCGCAGCCGGCTGAGGATGGCAGCGGCGGCCTCCGGCGATCGGGCCCGCTGGGTGAGGGCAGCGCGTGTGCGCGCGAGGGCAGACTCGATCAGCGCTTCGGTGCGGTCCTGCAGCGTGACCTCGAGCCCACGCTGGGCACAGAGTGCCGCGATGTCGCCCCCCATGCGGCCGGCGCCGATGACGTGCACCTTGCGGATGTCCGTTTGCTTGCCGCTCTGCGCTTTGAGGCGGTCCTGCAGCAGGAAGAGGCGCACGAGGTTGCGCGAGGTGTCGGTACAGAACAGCGCAGCGATCGAGCGGGCCTCGGCCTCAAAGGCGCCGGCGCCATGCGCACCGTGGCGTCGCCATAGATCGACGATCGCATACGGTGCCGGGTAGTGATGGCGGTCTGCGCGCCGTGCGACTGTCCGCTCGATACGGGCGGCGAGCAGGCGGCGCAGTGGTGCCAGCGACAGTAGCCGGTCCAGGAGTGGCGGTGAGCGCTTCGACGGCGCGGCGGCCAGCAGCGCCACAGCCGCTTGCTTCAGGGTTCCGGGGGCTGCCAGTCGGTCGACGAGCCCCAGTGCGAGGGCGCGTCTTGCGCGCACCGGCTGCCCCGTCAGCATGAGTTCCAGCGCGGCGCGGGCCCCTATCAGCTGCGCCGTTCGCACGCTGCCGCCGAAGCCCGGGTGCACGCCCAGCTGTACCTCTGGCAAGCCCAAGCGAACCGAGTCATCGTCCAGCGCGATCCGGTAGTGACAAGCCAGCGCCAGTTCCAACCCGCCGCCAAGAGCGAAGCCGTGTATTGCCGCGACCGTGGGGCAGGGAAGGCGTGCGAGGCGGTCGATCACCTGCTGGCCGGCGCGGATCAGCGTGTAGCCCTGCTCGGGCGTCTGCAGGGTCTTGAACTGGGTGATGTCGGCCCCGGCTATGAAGCCGTTCTCCTTGGCAGACCAGACGACGATGCCCCGCGGGCAGTCGCGTTCAACCTCTGCCAGCACGAGGTCTAGCGATTGGAGCACCTCGGCAGAGAGCACATTTGTTGAGGCGCCGGCGCGATCCGCGCCGAGCCAGCCGATGCCGTCCGCATCCACCGACCAGGTCCAGTGTGGCGTTGCTGCCAGAGCCTCGGCTGCCATAGGAACTCCTTGCTCGGTTCAGGGAGCGGCCGGTCTGGAGCGCGGCGCGGTTATCTCGAAATCGCAGACCAGCGGCAGGTGGTCGGAGAAGCGAACGGCGGGAATGCGAAAGTTGCTCACTTCTATGCCATCAGTATAAAGAATGAAGTCCAGTTCCCGACGTGGCGTGCCGCTGGGGTAGGTCGGCAGGCTGGCCGTGTTGGCGCTGCGCAGCCCGGCGGCCTGCATGAACAGGTAGATCTCGTGCTCGCCCCAGAACGTGTTGAAGTCGCCGGCCAGCAGCACTGGCTTGCTGGAGCGGGTGACCAGCTCGTGCAGCGTGCGCAGCTGCGTCTGCCGGTGTCGATACTTCAGCGACAGGTGGACCAGGAAGACCACGGCATTCTCGAGCTCAAGCTCGATGATCAGGCGTTTGATGCCGGTGTCGAAGTAGTGGAATCGCTCGCCGTGTACTCGTGGCGCGGCGAGGAATGCGTTGCCCTGCTTGCGGACGATCGGCATCAGGTTGTTCAGCGAGTCGGTGCCGTATTTGCACTCGTAGAGCGAGTAGTGCCCGAGCTCGGCGCCGATGTACTCTGCCTGATTGATCATGCCGCTGCGGATCGAGCCGGTATCGACCTCGATCAGGCCGACGATGTCCGGATCCTCCGACTTGATGAAGCCGGTGATGTCAGTCAGTACCTGCCGGTTGGCGCGCAGGTAGCCCGCGCCAGGCAAAGGCAGGTGGAACGACGGGCCCGTGCCGGTCGCATAGCGAATGTTGTAGAGCAGAATTCTCATGGCATTCTGGACGCCCCCTGTGCGGGCGGCCAGTGCGTGAATGTTAGCCTGTTGCAGGCCTTACCGTGAGCTAAACTGGCCCGCCAAAAGGAGACGTCTGGACATGATTTCCCAGTCCGACCCCGTGCGCATATTCGTAGGTCACGTGTGGGAGGCCGACGACGACTATTTGCGCGTCTTCGAGTATCTCGAGAGCGCCCGGCACTTCTACTATGCCAATTCGGCACGCCCTGAGCCGCGTCCGCCGGGCGGTCGAGAGGCGGAGCGGGAGGAGTTGCGGCGCCAGATCGTCGCCGCCGAGGCGGTGATCATCGTTGCATCCCACCACCGCCGGGCGCCGGAGCTGATCGAATTCCAGGCGCGTTTCGCGCGCAGCGCGAAGAAGCCGGTGATCCTGCTGATGAGCTTTGGCGGAACTAGTGTTATCTCGCGCGACCTGCAGGCGCTTGCGGATACGACGATCGACTGGAGCGAACGGGCGCTGATCGAGGCGCTGCGCCGCTACGCCCGCAACGAGCAGGTGCCGCAGTGGGACACCATCGAGTTCAAGCTCGACTGACCGTTAGGCCTTCAGCGCGAATAGCGGCAGTACCGCAGCCTCTTCCCGCGGGTTCTCGAAGTCGAAGCTTTGGTTCGTGGAACTGGCGGCGTGCTCTGCCGCGCGCGGGCTGCTTGCCCGCGCAACCTGCCCAAAGAGCGTAACTATCCTGGATGCAATTCGGTCGGCTTCGTCGGCCGACATCTTGCGGACGGTGGCCTGTATCGCGGTTTCGCCGCGCAAGGGCGTCACCGCTTCGAATGCCTCCAGAAGGGAGATGAACTCGCCGCGTAGCGGGGCCGGTACGGCCCCGGCGTCCAGACCGGTCAGGTGCATCGAGAACGCGACGACGAGCCGCTGTTTGAGCGGTGTTCCCTTCGCCAACTCAACCGTGGCGGCGTGGAGTGTTCCCCAGGCGCTCATTCTCAAAGCCCCGTCGTACACGCGCTACGCAAGGACCATGCAGGCACTTGGAGCGAATTCTTGATGTTGTTTCTATTGCAGGGAGGGACGTTTTTAGCCGTTCTCTCAATGGTCTACGTCGACTATAGCGAGCAGAGATTAAATTGCAACCATGCAAATTCTGATCTCGCGTCGGTGGCTGGGCAGGCGCTGATATCGCCGCGGAATTTGCTATAGAACATTAATAAAAACTCATAAATTGTTGTTATTTATAAATAAAATTAGGTTTATCGCTGGGTAAGCGAGCGCCTGCAGGGCGACGCCGCTAACTGGGGCAACGGCCGTGCGGGATCAACGCGAATGAGAGTCACGTCGCATATTCACGGCGCTGCGGCCGGGTCGACCAGAAAATGTGAAATCGACCGACCCGTGGCCGGGACCCGGACCGCAACATCCTCCGACTTGCCGAATTCGCGTTCCTGATGATCGGGGCCGCCGGCGAGGTACACGGAGGAGCCGTATCGTGCAGTCCTGGCAGAGGTCCACTCAGTCGATACCGACCCCGCCGCCGGCCACGGCGCCGGTGATGCCCGCCGTCGCGCCGCCGGTTGCCACGCTCGTTGTCACCACCGACGACGTCGTGTGGGGCGCCCTGACAGGGCTCGCAGGTGTAAGCGATCCTCGCCAGTTCGACACCGTTGCGGAGTTGATCTCCCATTGGCCCGGTCGTCGCGCTGCGGTCGTCATTATTGACGCCCGCGAGACCGGCGACATGGCGGGCCAAATCAATCGACTTCTCGTCCACGGGGCGGCACTTGTGCCGGTGGCGATTGTAGACGAGGCGCGGCGGACATCCGCCGCTGCCCTGGAGCGACAGCGCCTGCTCTTTGACCATCTGCTGCTACCCCTGCATGCGGGAACTGCCAGCACCGTCGTGGAGCGAGCGGCCGAGGAGGCGTCCGCCAGGCTGTCGTTGACCGCCGGTGACCCGGGGCTCGCGACGGCGGCTACGGTTGCTGTTCCTGTTCCTGTGCCGCCGGCGGCTACCGCCACCGTGACTGCTGCTCATGGGGACGGCGTGGTCCGGGTAGCGGCAACGGCTAAAGCCGAACCGCCGCTGCGCGGTCGTGGCGCGCTGCTCGCAGTGGCGGCCATTGCCGTGTTGGCAGGCATCGGCCTGTGGTGGCAGCTACGGCCGGCAACGCCGCTGCCCGTCACCTCCGCTGCCAGCCCGCAGCGCGCCAAGCCGTCCGTCGCTCAGCTCGCGTTACCTTCGCCTAGTGCAGCCCACGTGCAGGTGGACGAACAGGTCGAGATAAGTCTGGACGCTGCCCGGGCAGCGATGCGCGCGCGGCGCTACATCGACCCGGCGCAAGACAATGCGCTGGCGGCCTACAAGTCCGTGCTGGCGCTCAGCCCGGGCAACGGCGAGGCTAGCCAAGGGCTACAGCGGATTGCTGAGCTGCTGTTGGCGCGTGCTGCGACAGCCCTGGCGGCACACGACAACTCCGCTGCACTGCGAGCGCTCGAGGCGGCGCGGGCTCTGGATCCACAGCATCCCCAGCTCGCTGCGCTGGATGCCCAGATCAGCGGCCGGGCAACCGAACTTTCCGCGGCGCAGGTACAAGCCGCGATGCAGGCAGGCGCCTTTGTTCGCGCTGCCGTCCTTCTCGGCCAGGCCGAGAAGGACGGCACGATCGCGATGGCGGAGGTCGCACAACTGCGTCAGGAGATCGCGCGTCGCTCTGCAACCGCACAGCTGGCAGAGCTGGCCAGGCTTGCACAGGCCCGCATCACACAAGGCCAGTTACTCGAGCCGGCCGGCGACAACGCACGCCAGTACCTGAAGGCGCTGCAGGATCGCGCAGGAAACTCAATGGCCGCAGAAGTCGCGCGCCTGACAGAGCTCTACCAGCAGCGGATGGTGGCAGATGCGCGAGCCGCAATTTTGACCGGTGCCTTTGCGCAGGCGGATGCCTGGCTGGCAGAGCTGCGTGTGACGCATGGGTCAGCGGTTGCTACCTCAGCATTGGAGAAGGAGCTCGACAATGCGCGCGCAGCGCTTGATGTCCGGGCATCGGCCCGCGCAGAGCCTGCATTGCCCGTTGCAGAGCACCCCGCAGCAGCGGCGCCCACGGCGGCGCTGGTCGCGACGCCGGCGCGTCTGAGCAAGCCCTTGCAGGTGGCGTATCCGCGCCAGGCGGCTCTGCAGAACACAACCGGCTGGGTACAGGTGGAGGTCGATATCGACCCCGTTGGGCGGGTTGATGCGGCTCGCGTCCTCGAGGCGTCGCCACCCGGCCTGTTCGACGCGGCAGCGCTGGCCGCCGTACGCCACGGCGAGTTCCGTCCGGCGATCGCGAGTGATGGCTCGCACCTGCGCTCGACGGTCGCGCTGCGGGTGAAGTTCCAGCTGGATGATCGCAAGTGAGTGGCTCTATGTCATGGACGATAGAAATGGAAATTCCAATAGCGGCTTACATCGGGTCGGTCAGGTGCCGGGCGCGGAGATCAGCGCGATGAAAAAGTTACTCAATCGGCTGCTCGCGTTTCGTGGGCCGATGCTCATCGGCATCGCGCTAACAGGCTTTGCATTTGCCGTTCTGTTGCCCGGCTTCCAGCTTGCTGGTCGTCTCGACGACACGACCGCCGCGCTACGGCTGGTCAGTGAACAACGTCGCCAGGCCGATGTGGTCGCCGCTGCGCTGGGCGCGCTGCGCGATCGCCTCGACAGCTTCGGGTACGTCGACGAACCGCTCAATGAGGTTCGCAACAGCATGGCGGAGCTCGATTCCCTCGAGCGGACACTCAATGCCGCGACCGACCTCGGTGGACGCTTCGCGGTCAGCGCATCGCGTCCCATCCGCTCGTCCCCCGAGCTTGCAGCCGACCTCGTGACGTTCCAGGCGACTTGGCAGCGGCTGCGTCTTGGTCTTGTGCCGGTAGTGGCGTTTCAGGGTGTTCCATACGCAGACAGCGAAGCGTCCGGGGTACAGCTAAACGAAGGCGGTCGGCTCCTCGTGCAGGAGTCTCGCAAGGCAATTGTGGTCGCCCGCCGGGATGGTGCGCAGATGAGTGCCGCGCTGGGCCAGATTGCCGCTGCGTTGGAGGCACAGTCGACGCAACTTTCCGCGTTCCTGCGCCTGCTGATGCTGGTCGCGTTTGGTGGAACGCTCGCGGTCGGGGCGTCACTGACCTACTACGCGTTGGCGCGCCGTCGCCAGGCTTTGCTTCTCGCAGAGGCCCGTCTGCAGACGGAGGGTATTCTGCAGACGGTGAAGGAGGGCTTGTTTCTGCTCGACAGCAAGGGCCATATCGGCGCTGCCCACTCTGCCTCCATGCGCCGTCTTTTCAAGCGGGATCCGGTCGCGGGCCTGAGTCTACAGGAGCTGCTTGCGCCGATAGTTCCCGACAGGACATTGCGTACCGCGCTTCGCTTTGTCGAGATTCTTTGGTCTGAGCGAACCAAGGAGAACCTTGTTCGCTCCATCAACCCTCTGCAGGAGGTCGAGGTGAGCTTCGAGACCGGCAGCGGCGGCCAGGAAACGCGTTGGCTGGAGTTCGACTTTCATCGGGTGCGCAACGACGGCAAACTTTCCAATCTGCTTGTCTCGGTCAATGACGTGACCCCCCGGGTTCGCCTCGGCCGCGAACTGGCCGAGCTGCGGGAGAAGGCACAGTCGCAGGTCGACACGCTGCTTGGCGTGCTGCAAGTCAATCCCGAGCAGCTGCGGTCCTTCCTGGCCGACGCTGATACGGCGATGCGCATGATCAATGCGATGCTGCGTGAGCCTGCCAAGGAAGAGGCTTCGCTGCGAGGAAAATTGGAGGCCATCTTCCGGCAGATGCACGGGATCAAAGGTGAGGCGTCGGCGCTGGGGCTCACGACGGTGCAGAGCCGGGCGCATGAATTTGAAGATGCGCTGAAGGCGCTGCGCGAGCAGAGTTCTGTCTCGGGCGGTGATTTCCTCACCCTCGCGGTCCGGCTGGACGATCTGTTCTCGCACCTCGAATCGCTCGGCGATCTGGTTGAGCGATTCGCCCAGCCCGTGCAAGCGGCAGCGGCGCCCGGCGACACGGGGCGCGGGTTGTTCATCGTGGGTGCGCCGCGGGCGGTCGTTGACCCGGGGCGCGCAGCGAGTGGCCTGATCGACACGCTTGACCAACTGCTCCAGCGTGTTGCCGGGGACCGCGGCAAGTCTGCGCGGCTGGTGACTAATGGGCTCGAGGTTGTCCCGGAGCCGTACCGGCGAGCAGTCAAGGATATCGCCGTGCAGGCGATCAGGAATTCGGTGGTTCATGGCATCGAGATTCCGGAACTCAGGCGGATCGGCGGCAAGGCGGCGGCGGGCACGTTGACGGTGCAGTTCTGCGACGAGGGCGCGGCTGGCTATCGACTTATTATCGAGGATGACGGGGCGGGCTTGAGTCTGCGCCGCATCCGCGAAGCGGCTGTGGAGCGGGGCATCCTCTGCGCCGAAGATGCGGCGCGGCTCGACTCCAAGCAGCTTCTGCCACTGCTTTTTCGTGCGGGTTTTTCAACCCACGCGGTTGCCGACGAAGATGCCGGTCGCGGCGTAGGCATGAGTCTCGTTGCCGAAATCGTCAAGGACCTCAATGGCCGGCTCGGGATTTCGAGCGGCGAGGGGCGCTACACGCGCCTTAGTGTTGTGCTGCCGTCACTGCAGCGCGTTCAGTCCGTGGCGGTCGCGTGAGGATTTTATGGTGATGCCGCCCGCCACGTTGAAGCTGATGATTGTCGATGACTCGAACATCATCCGGCGCAGGATTGAGCGTTCGCAGCAGATAGATAGTCTGGATTTTATTGGCTCTGCCGCCAATGGGGTTGAGGCGCTGGAGCTGTTTGAGACGACAGATCCGGATGTCGTGACAATGGATCTCACGATGCCGGAGATGGACGGCGTCGAGTGCGTCGAACGACTCGTCGCCCGAAAGCCTTCGATCCGCATCCTCGTGATCTCGGCGTTGGCCGACAAGGCAACTGCCGTGGAAGCCATCGCGCGCGGCGCGAATGGCTTCCTGTGCAAGCCATTCACCGACCGCCAGCTGAACGATGCTCTGGCGGAGTTGCTGCAGGACGGCTGAAAGTGCTCAAAGAAACCGAAGTCCGGACTTTCCTGGATGGGGCCGTTCACTACTTCGAGGTGTCCGCTCGCCAACCGGTAGCCGTTGGCGTTCCATACCTCGTGACGACAGGAGCGCCGCCGGTGAACGACTTCACCGGCGTCATCGCCGTCTCCGGCAAGCGCAAGGGAGTGATCTGCTTTACCGCTCCGCGCTCGATGCTGATGGTTTTGCTGATGCGGATGAATGAATCCGATACCAGCGAGGAGAATATGCGCGACCTCGTCGGCGAAGTGGCCAACACAATCTCCGGCAATGCGCGGCGCGACTTCGGTCGGGACTTCTGTATTTCGGTGCCGAGCATCGTCGCGTCCAGCGCCGGCCCATTGTCGCTGCCGACAGAGATGCGCCCGGTCGTAATTCCGCTGAACTGGCGCACTCACAGCGCGCGCCTGATCGTCTGCCTGTCCTAGGCGGGATCAGTCCGCCAGAGCGCGCTTTGCGAGTGCGTACCACTCGCTCTGACTGCGACGCACATGGCTGGGCGCGATTTCCGCGCTCTTGAGCAGCTCCAGCAGCAGTTCGCGCGCCTCGGCGGCTTTGCCCACCCGCTTGAGCAATAGCGCGTAGCGCGTCTTGGCCTCGGCGCCGGGGAAGCTGCCCGAAACCGCTCGGTATTCCGCCTCCGCACGCACAAGGTCACCCGCGGCCTCCAGCGCGCGCGCGTACAGCAGCTGTGCGCTGGGCGAGCGGAACTCAGGGTTATTCTGTGAAAGCAGCTCCAGGCTGTCGCGCGCGTCGGTAAAGGCTCCCGCCGCGAACTGCGCCTCGGCCAGGCCCTGCAACAGCGTCGGATCGTGCTCGTAGAGTCCGCGCAGTCCGCTGCGAAATGTCGTCATCGCGGCCGCGTGGTCGCCGCGCCGCGACTGTTCCGCGCCTAGTCTCGCCTTGCTTACAACCGTGTCCGTCACCGCGGCATTGACGCTGGCGTTACGGAGTTCGCGGTTCGGGTCGACCACCCGTCGCAGGCTGCGCAGGCCGCGTTGGGTGCCCGGTGCGGCGAACAGTCCGGGCAGTACCTCGAGCAGCGCGTAGGCGATCGCGCCCAGCGGCGGTAACAGCAGCAGTGCCCAGATCCACAGCATATTGCGTCCGGTCTTGATCACGTGCACGACCAGCGCAACATTGATCAGTAACATCAGGGACAGGCCGGCAAACACTAGGCAACTCCAGCGCACCGCGGGTCGGGTGGGGTCGCACACTAGCCGATCCGAGGGGCGACTTGCCAGCGTTGCCGGGGGAGGACGGCGATCGAGCTTGCTGGATGCACGGCAGGCGTGGTGAGTCCACTGATCGCACGCCGACACTGACCTGAACGCGGGTTGCGGTTATCGTGAGGGTTGGGCGTTGTGGAAAGGCCGACGATGGAACCCGCACAGGTGCAGGTCACCTACATGCAAATGTTCGCGCCGCCGGTCGCGCCGTTGTTACGGCGTGCCGAGCCGGTTCAGCGGGTTCAGCTTGAGATTGCCGCTTACCTTGAACTGTATAGGCAGATCGGCTCGCCGTGGGGCTGGGACAAGCGTTTGCTGCAATCGGCGGCCGAGGTCAACTCGTGGCTGCACTCCGGACGGCTGCGCACCTATGTGCTCCTGGACGGCGCTGCTGCGCCGATGGGGCTGTGCGAGTTCGATCGGCTTAACGTCGCGGACGTGGAACTGACGAATTTCGGGCTACTGCCGGCGTACATCGGTCGCCGGCTGGGCCCCTGGCTGCTTGCCGTTGCTCTGCAGTCAGAGTGGACGGAGCGGCCGTCGCGGATCTGGTTGCATACCGATACAGGGGATCACCCGCGCGCAATTGACACCTATCGTCGCGCCGGGTTCGCCGTGTTCGACCAGCGTTGGGAGGCCGTCGAGGGTCTGTAACGGGTAAGCTCGCCAGCGTCTGGCGCCTGCCGTCCGTTGGTATTCACCACGGGGGCAGCCACGGCTTGAGAGCCTCGAGGATATATGGTTGCAAATGAAACTGTTATGACGGGATCCGCTCAGCTTTCAGGGCGTGCCTTGATTCTCCGCTGGTGTGCATGCGGACTGCTGCTGCCGGCCACGCTCGGCGGCTTGTCCTGGATTGCCTACACGCTGCAGATCGCCATCGTGTCTGAGCTGTTGTCGATGCCCGCGTTGTTTTCGGCGCCGTTGTCGCCATTTGCCGTGGCGGCCATGACCGCGCACGGCGCGCAGGGGCCGTGGCCGTATGTGATCGTTGCCGGCGTGCTGGCCGGCAACGTCGTGATTTACGGCCTGCTGGGTTTGTTGCATCAGCGTCTGCAGGCCCGGCCCAGGGTCGATCAATCGTTGTGGCTGGCCTTGACCATCGGCGTTGGGTTTGCGGTGCTGTCGTTCGCCGCATCGATCCTGGCATTTGCCTGAGTAGGGACGACTTTCGACGCCCCGCCCGGCTACCGCAATCGCAGCACCACGCGGCGCAATAGCTTACGACGGGCCGCGCATTGAGAACCGCTGGTTCTGGCCCTTGCGGAATTCCACGGAAGCGCACGGACGCGCTGGGCTACTTTGGCTGCGGAAGTGACGGCTCTGAAGGGCGGCATGAGCCGCAGAGGTGACAGTTCGTTAAGCGACTCTGCCGAAGGGGCCGAGCGCCGCCCGCCGGGAAGGAACCGGGGTTCCGCCTCTAACGAATCGGGGTGCACATTCGGGTCATACAAGTGTCATTGGGCCTTGTACGCGTTGATTCGCATATTCGAACAACAGCGTGACCGGTTCTGAGCAATAGCGAATTTTCATCCGTGTTCTGACGGTGGCAGAGCGCGGTAAATACTCGCAGCCTCTGCGCTAAGCCGTAAGCATTGCTTAAGCAAGCGGGAGTACGGTGTTCAGCCACGATCTTTGATAATTCGTGGGAGTGCCGCAAATGAAACCCCGTCTCGCTTTGCTTGCCGTTTTGTGGACCTCGCTTTCGGTGGCGGGAGCTTCTGAGCCTGCTTGGCTTGCACTCCCCGGACAAGCACCAGAGCTGGCCAGCAATCCGTCGACGCCAGCCAAAGTCGAACTTGGCAAGATGTTGTTCTTCGACCCGCGATTCTCCGAGACAGGCACCGTGGCCTGTTCGAATTGCCACAACGTAATGGAAGGAGGCGACGACCATCGGCCGGTTTCGATCGGCGTCCACGGCCAAAAGGGCGGTCGCAGCGCGCCTACCGTCTGGAATGCCGCGTTTCTGTCCGCGCAATTCTGGGACGGGCGGGCGGCGACACTCGAGGACCAAGCGAAGGGACCGGTCGTCAACCCCGTGGAGATGGGGATGAAGGACCTCGGCGCGGCGATGGACCGTATTCGGAGAATCGAAGGCTATCGACCCTATTTCGCCAAGGCATTTGGCCCAGGCGAGACACTGTCTGCCGACAACGCAGCGAAGGCCATTGCCGCCTATGAGCGAACCCTAATAACCCCAGGGAGTGCCTATGACCGTTACGTCTTAGGCGATGCCACGGCGCTGACCGCGCGCCAGGCGCGGGGCATGCACTTATTCGCTGAGGTAGGGTGTTCGAGCTGCCATCAAGGTCCGAATTTCAGCGGTCCGGCGCTCCCCGTCGGCACGCCATTTCTGATGAAGTTTCCGACTTATCCCGCGAGCCCCTACGTCGCGACCTTTGATCTCGCCAAGGATCAGGGGCGATTTGAATCAACCCGCAGCGACGCTGACCGACACATGTGGCGAGTGCCGACGCTCCGAAATCTCGTCTATACCGCGCCATACTTCCATAATGGCACGGTGAAGACCCTGCCCGACGCGGTCCGCGTCATGGCGAGTACGCAGCTGAATGGCACGCTCGTGGAAGCCGACGTCGTCGATATCGTTGCATTCCTGGAGTCGCTGACCGGCCCGTTTCCGGACCAGCAGATGCCGAGATTGCCGCCGACGCCAGGAGACCTGCTGCAGTGAGTGCCGCAGCCGGATATCAGTGGGTGCGCGCTGTTGCGGGCCCCGCCTTGCAACCAGCGCCGCTGGCGCCAGACGCACCTAGTGGGCTAACTTCAGGCGCCGGATGGCGCGCTTGATTCGCCTCAAAATTTACGCCCGGGAGCGTGCCGTAACTCTTACGGCGCCGCGCCCGACGACCCAGCTATATCCGCTGTGTCCGGGGCACACCGCCAAGCGGCGGGATTGCGATCAACCGGCGCGATTGGTTGCGTGGCACGCGCGGCGCCCATGCGCGGCCTGATCGCTAACGAACCTGCCACTGAATCGGAGGATCCAGAGCAGGCCCGGCAATTACGAATTGTGGCCGCCTCACGCAGCACGTGGGTCAGCGTCGTTGTCAACGTATTACTCACAGTCTCCCAAGTGACGGTCGGCGTCCTAGCGAAGTCTCAGGGACTTATCGCCGACGGCCTGCATTCGCTCTCGGACCTGATTGCAGACTTCGTCGTCCTGATCGCGAACCACCACAGCCAAAAAGATGCCGACGCAAATCATGCCTATGGGCACCAGCGCTTCGAAACAGCCGCGTCGCTGGCGCTTGGGGCCCTTCTAATCATCGTAGGTCTGGGAATGCTGTGGTCAGCGGTGCACAAGCTCAGGGACCCCGCAAGTATTGCCACCGTGCATATAGCGGCACTCTGGGTCGCCGCGGGCGCACTGATCGCGAAGGAGTTGCTGTTCCGATACATGCTTGCTACCGCCAAGCGCGTCAAGTCAAGCATGCTCATCGCCAACGCCTGGCATGCACGCTCCGATGCCGCGTCATCGCTTGTCGTCGGCATAGGAATCATAGGCAATCTCGCCGGGATGCCCTTGCTTGATCCTATTGCCGCGCTGGTAGTCGGCCTGATGGTTACGCGTATGGGCTGGACGTTCGCATGGGACGCGTTACACGATCTCATGGATCGGTCGGTTGACAGTATGGAGATCGAACGGATTTGTGGGACGCTTGCGGCCGTGCCCGGGCTGCGCGGATTTCACGATCTGCGAACACGAAAAATGGGCGATATGATCGTCGTCGATGTGCATCTGGAAATAGATGCCACACTGTCCGTTGAAGCAAGTCATGCAATCGCCGTCGAGGCGCGCCGCAGAGTGCTGGACGAGCATCGCGTACTTAGCGTCATGACTCACGTTGATCCCTGGCGCGCAGAAGTAGGTTAACGGAGCAGTGCGGATAGACGTATAACTATGAAGTAGGCGTCCGCAGCATTGAGTGGAAGGAGCATTAGGTGAGGGGCGGTTCGTGAACGCGTCTGAACTGCTTCTCTGGATCTCAGTGTTGATTGTGCTCCAACTCGCCGTTGGAATCGCAATGGCCGCGAGGCGCAAGATCCCGTCGTCGCGGTCGCCGCCGCCGCCGGTAGAAGCGCTTCCGCCGACGGGGGCCTGGTCCGGCTGGCGAGACTTTTTGGTTGCCGAGCGCAGCTACGAGGACCGCGCGAATACGCAATGCTCTTTTTGCCTGGAGCCGCTCGATCGAGCGCCGCTAGAGCCTTTCAAGCCAGGCCAATTTCTGACCTTCTCACTGCCGGCATCAGATTCGATCCGCTCATCGGCATCCAACGGTACGATTACGCGCTGCTACTCGCTTTCCGACTGCCCGGGCGAGACGTCCTACCGCATTACCGTTAAGCGGATATCCGCGCCCGCCGCTGCGCCACAGGCGCCGGCCGGGGTGGCGTCAAGCTACCTCCATGATCGAATTCAGATAGGCGACGTAGTCAAGATCCGCGCGCCCGCCGGGCGCTTCTACCTTGATACTGAGTCGCCGCTGCCCATCGTACTGGTTGCAGGCGGCATCGGGATTACGCCAATGCTTAGCATGCTCTTGTGGTGCGCCAACGAGCAGCCGCAGAGATCCCTCCATCTCTACTACGGGGTGCGCAATGGCGAGGACCATGCCTTCAAGGCGACGCTGCAGAGTGCTGCCGCTCGATTTGAGCATTTCAAACTATGCGTCGCCTACAGCCGGCCAACGCCCAGCGATATTCCAGGCGCCGACTTCCACCATGCGGGTCGCGTCGACGTCAACCTGATCAGGGCGACTCTCCCGCATGGCCGACATCAGTTCTACGTCTGTGGCCCCCGGCGTCAAGCTATCTGTCGTCTCAAGTTTTCCATCTTGGATGATGGAGACCGAGGACAATGTTAGTCATGAAGAAACAACGGCATACGAGCGAGTTTAGGGAGCAGGCGTTGGCGAAGG
>CAIYLH010000090.1 GCA_903927005.1 uncultured Pseudomonadota bacterium | reverse complement strand
TACCGGCCACCCCGCAGAGCACGACCTACGCTATATCGGGTCGTTCCTGCTGGCCGACGACACGTTCGTCGGGCACCTATTCGAGCGGATCGGCGCTCCGGGGAACGTCGAAGCCGATCTGGCACGTATCGGGGCGGCGGCATGAGCAGCAGGGAAAAGTGTTGGTCAAGTACATGGTACAGAGGGCGCGGCGGCATTTCGCAATGCTCGCTCCTGAACTTATTTGTCTTACGACCGCATGACGATTTGTCTGACGATCTGGCCGCGTCTGCAGGGCTTTTTTTGACGTTTTTGTTAAAAAACAACCGCTTATGCAGTGACTCGTGACCCGCTAGGTGGACGGACTAATTGTTACGCAGTGGGATTTGTGGCGATTACTTACCCTATTGAAAGACTGCTGTAACAAATCATCTTTATAAATGCGCCATGAAAACGGGGCGCTGCCCCGGTCGCGCATCAGACCCAAACCGGGAGATCATAGTGCTCAAGCGTTCCCTTTCCATCTTGGCCCTCGCCAGCATCGCCGTCGGCGGCGTGGCTCACGCGCAGGCCGCTCGCGATTACGTGACTCTGGTCGGCTCCTCGACCGTGTTCCCGTTCGCCTCGACCGTCGCCGAGCATTTCGGCAAGGCGAATCCGAAGTTCAAGACGCCGAAGGTCGAGAGCACCGGCACCGGCGGTGGCTTCAAGCTGTTCTGCGGCGGCGTTGGCGTGCAGTACCCGGACATCTCCAACGCGTCCCGTCGCGTCAAGGCGTCGGAGCTTGAGGGTTGCGCCGCCAACGGCGTCAAGGATGTCGTCGAGGTCAAGATCGGCTATGACGGCATCACGATCGCGACGAAGAAGGGCGCGCCCGCCTACAAGCTGACGCGCAAGGAGATCTACCTGGCGGTCGCTAAGGTCGTTCCGGATTCGAAGGATCCGAACACGCTGATCGCAAATCCGTACAAGAACTGGAACCAGATCAATTCGGCGCTGCCGAATGTCGCCATCCAGGTTTTCGGCCCGGCCCCGAACCACGGTACGCGTGACGCGTTCATGGAGCTGGTGCTGCAGAACGGCTGTGAGCAGTACGCCTGGCTCAAGTCGCTGAAGGAAGTCGACGAGAAGCGCTACCTGAAGGTTTGCACGCAGGTCCGTGAAGATGGCGTCTGGACCGATGTTTCGGAAGACTACGCCCTGATCATGGGTAAGCTTGCCGGCAACCCGAACGCGCTTGCAGTGTTTACGTTCTCGTACCTCGACCAGAACGGCGATAAGCTTGCCGCTGCCACCGTCGAGGGCAAGGCGCCGTCGTTCGCGACCATTGCTGATGGCAGCTATCCGATCTCGCGTCCGCTGTTCTTCTATGTGAAGAAGGCGCACGTCAGCGTGATTCCTGGCATCAAGGAATTCATCGCTGAATTCGTCAGCGACAAGTCAATGGGAGCCGATGGCTACCTTGCCGAGCGCGGCCTGATTCCGCTGAAGGCCGGCGAGCTGGCGAAGACCCGCAAGGACGCTGCCGACCTCAAGGCCGTGCGTCTGTAAAGACCCTGCATTAGCCGGGGCGCCGTCCGGCGCCTCGGCTCCAACAAATTCGACGAATTCAGATACGGGTCGGCAACGACCATGGGAGTTGTTATGAAGAATATGAAGATTTCCCTCGCGATTGCGCTAGCCCTGGCGTCCGCCACGGCCGGCACAGCGATGGCGGCGACCAAGGCGGAAGCCGCGCCGGTAGTGGCCATGGCCTCGCAGGACGAGATCAATGCGGTCCGCGCCCAGCTGCAGGCCCTTGCCGAGCGCCTGCAGAAGCTCGAGCAGAGCAACCAGGACCTCGCGCATGAGAATGCGGCGCTGAAGGCACAGGGCGACAAGCTTGCCACCGTGCAGGCCGATGGCGAAAAGTCGCGCGACTCGCAGAGCGACGCGATCGCCAAGACCGCCGCCAAGGCCGCCAGTTCCGATTGGGCGACGCGCATCAAGTGGAACGGCGACTTCCGCTTCCGTGACGAGCGCATCAGCCGCGACCTGCGCACCGATCAGGTTCGTGATCGCCTTCGCGCCCGCGTCGGCTTCACGGCGAAGGTCAACGACACGATGTCGGTCGGCGCGCGCCTCGCGACGGGCGCGGACGACCCGCGCTCGACCAACCAAACGATGGGTGCCGCAGACACCGGCATGGGCCGTCGCACGATTGCATTCGACCAGTACTACCTCAACTGGAAGGCCCTGGATGGCCTGAACGTCATCGGCGGCCGCATGCCGTACCCGTACTGGCGCAGTGGGCAGAGCCTGATCAACGACGGCGACATCAACCCCGAGGGCCTGGCGTTCAACTACCAGCACGGCATGTTCTTCGCGAACGCCTACAGCTTTTGGATGAGCGAGCGGGCGGCGGCGAACTTCAATCCGACCACCGGTGTTGCCAGCTCGATCGGCACCGACAAGCAGGGCACCCTGTATAGCGGCCTGCAGCTCGGCTTGAAGTGGGCGATCGATGCCGACACGACCCTGACGGCTGCCGCTATGTACACCGACCTCGGCGCCGGTAAGGGCCGTATTCCGTACTGGTTCTCGGGTGGCTCGATCCCGACCACGACGACGACGACCGCCGTGGCCTCGGCCTGCGCGGTGCTGCCGTGCACGCCGACGGTGACCGTGACGAACACGACCGTCAACGACATCAACAAGATTATCGTTGCGGCCAACGGCAACTCGACGGATTCGGCCGGCGGCCTGCTGTACGACTTCCATGTCATGCAAGTGAACTTCGAGCTGGCCTCGAAGATCCAGGGTCTTCCGGTGTCGCTGTGGGGCGACTTTGCGAAGAACAGTGGCGCGCATAACGGCCTCAACAAGGCCTACACCGCGGGCTTCATGATCGGCAAGGCGAGCAACCCCAACACCTGGGAGATCGGCTACGCCTACGAGAAGCTGCAGAAGGACGCGTACTTCGGCGCCTTCGTCGACTCCGACTTTGGTGCGGGCGCGACCGACACGAAGGGCAGCATCTTCCGGCTCGGCTATGCGCCGGCGAAGAACTGGACGATCAACGCGACGTACTTTATGAACAAGCTGAACAACAGTGGCTTGAGCAATGTGGCGCTGCAGTCTTCGTCCCTGCACATGCAGGATGAGAACTACAAGCGTCTGCAGATAGATATCGGCGTCAAGTACTGAGGGCTAGCCCTTCGATGTGCTTAGGAACGGGGCCTTCGGGCCCCGTTTTTTTTGCGCTTTGACGTGGAACCTTGATAAATGGCACGTTTGGGCGGTATATAGTTGACCATTGGCTAAAGGTGCACAGAACATGGACGTTACAGGTCGCGGTCCGCATATCTCCCGCCGCTTCAACGAGGACTTGGAGGGCGTTCGCAGTCGCGTCCTGCAGATGGGAGGCTTTGTTGAGGAGCAGCTCTCCAACGCAGTGCTCGCGCTGATCGAAGGCAATAGTCAGCTCGGCGACGAAGTGGCGCGGGGCGACCACAAGGTCAACGAGATGGAGGTCTCGATCGACGAGGAGTGCAGCCGCATTCTCGCGACCCGAGCACCGGCAGCTTCTGACCTGCGCCTGATCGTGGCGATCATCAAGACCATCACCGATCTGGAGCGCATTGGCGACGAGGCCGAGAAGATCGGCTATATCGCCTCACGCCTGGCATCGATGGAGCGACCGGTGGACCGGTATCGCGAGATCAAGCATCTGGGCCGCCTTGCGCACCAGATGGTGCACGATGCCCTGGACGCGTTCGCCAGGCTGGACGCGGACGCTGCACTAAAGATCTGCCGCGAGGATCGCGTTCTCGACGAAGAGTTCGAGTCCATCCAGCGTCAGTGCATCACTTTCATGATGGAAGATCCACGGACGATCCGCCGGGCCCTCGAAGTCGTCTGGGTGGCTCGTGCGCTGGAGCGGATCGGCGACCACGCCAAGAACATCTGCGAGTACGTCGTCTACATGGTCTACGGCAAGGACATTCGTCACACGTCGCTCGATGACGTGGAAAAGGAACTGAACGCACGGAGTCGCGCCTGATGAGGGTCGCGCTGTTGGAGGGAATTACGCGGCGGCAGGCGAACCTGTTTGGCTTCCTCGGCTGCGCGGCGATGCTGGGTTGCGCGCTTTTCTTTCAATACGTGATGAAGCTCGCGCCTTGCAACATGTGCATGCTGCAGCGGCTTGCCGTCATCGAACTCGGCCTCGTGTTTCTGATCGCCGCCCTGCACAATCCTGGCCGTCTTGGTGGGCGTATCTACGGCGGACTGATCCTGGTCGCGGCTGCGGTTCTCGCGGCGCTGTCCGCGCGGCACGTCTGGATGCAGATGCAGCCCGCTGGCAGCCTGCCATCCTGCGGCGCTGATTTTTATACGATGGTCGACATGCTGCCGTTCAACGAAGTCGTGACCCGCATCGTCAACGGCGGTGGCGAGTGCCAGGCGATCCTTTGGTCGCTGTTCGGCATTTCGATGCCTGGCTGGCTGCTCGCGTTTGCCGCGGTGTTCGGGCTTGGCGGCGTCAGCGCGAACTTGCGCCCAAGCGCGCGTTGAAGTGACGCGCTGGTCGGCGCGGGTCTTGGACCGGTCAGGCCAGCAGCTTCTCTAGAATCCGCCCATAGGTCAGCGACAGCTGACCGATATCCTCGACCCTGACGTGCTCGTTGACCTTGTGGATCGTCCGATTGACGACCCCAAGCTCAGCCACCTGCGCGCCGAGCGGTGCAATGAAGCGTCCGTCCGAGGTACCACCGCCGGTAGAGAGCTTTGGTCGCTGTCCGGTGACTTCCTCGACGGCCGCGACGATGGCGTCCGAGAGGAGCCCCGGCGGCGTGTAAAAGGGCAGGCCGGAGATGAACCACTCCAGCGAGTATTTGACGGCGTGGCGATCCAGCAGCTCGGTGACGATCTGCTGCAGCGCTTCGACGGTCTGCACCGGGCCGAATCGAAGGTTAAAGCGCGCCTTGAGCTCACCAGGAATCACGTTGGGCGCGCCCGTGCCAGCTGCGATGTTCGCAATCTGAAAAGACGTGGGCTCGAAGTGTGCGTTGCCGTTGTCCCAGTGGCGTGCGCAGAGCTCCGCCAGCGCCGGGGCAAATCGATGGACCGGGTTGTCCGCCAGCTGTGGGTAGGCGATGTGACCTTGAATGCCGTGGACGGTCAGGCGGCCGCTCAGCGAGCCGCGGCGGCCGATCTTGATCGTGTCGCCGTAGGTCTCCTCGCTGGTGGGCTCGCCCACGATGCACCAGTCGATGCGTTCGGAACGCGCCTTCAGATACTCGATCACGCGGCGCGTGCCATCGACGGACGGACCTTCCTCGTCGCTGGTGATCAGGTAGGCGAGGCGGCCCTGATGGTGCGGGTGCGCGGCGACAAAAGCTTCCGTTGCCGTGACCATCGCGGCCAGGCCGCTTTTCATGTCAGCGGCGCCGCGACCGTACAGGACGCCGTCGCGGATGGTCGGGACGAAGGGATCGGAGTGCCAGTTTTCCAGTGGCCCGGTCGGGACGACGTCCGTGTGGCCAGCAAGGCACAGCGTTGGGGCGTCGGCAGGGCCGCGCGTTGCCCAGAAATTCAGCACGGGGCCGAACGGCAGTCGTTCGACCTGAAAGCCGATTGCTTCGAGGCGTTCGATTATCAGTTCCTGGCAACCGCCGTCGTCGGGGCTGACTGACTGGCGGCGGATCATTTCCTGAGTCAGCGCGAGCGTGTCGGACATGGGGTGCCTGAAAGCGGTAGGGGCCGGCCTTTATACGGCGCCAGCGTGCCCCCGGCAAGGGTTCTGGCGGTCGAATATCGGGCCTAAATATCTTAAAAAATCAATTCAAGACAGAGGGTTGCGCATGCTTTCGCGGCAACCCCTTACCTTGACTGCAACAAAACTGTCATAAAAGTTCGAGATAATCGACGCCTGATTTTGCGAGCCTTTCGTGGCTCAGAGTCAGCCGCCGCTAGGCGGCTGATCGCCGCGGCAGGATCTTCATCGGGTACGCATGCAGCCTTCCACAATCGTCATCGTGATTCTCGTGCTTACGGCACTGGCGTACCAGGTGGGCCGCCGTCGCTCGTTGGCGGCTGTTGGTGGACGTCGGGGAGCCCGAAACCTCCACTCTTTGCCCGGCTACTATGGCCTGCTGACCGCGGCTTGGTGCGCGCTGCCGGCGCTTGCCGTTCTTGCCGTTTGGCACTTTGCCGGTGAACGTCTGATACTCGGTTCAGTGCTGTCGCAGATGCCGGCGGAGTTCCATGGGCTCGACGCCGGACAGCGTGGCTTGCTGCTCAATGACATTCGCAACGTTGTGGCCGGCAATATCCCGGCTAGCGCCGCGCGTCCGGCTGTGCAGGCGGCCGCCATCGAGTGGTCGCGGCTTGAGGGAATCAGTCGGCTCGCGGGCGGTATCGTCGCTCTCTGCGCCGGACTGATCGGCGGTCTGTTCGTGTGGCGCCGAATTAATCCGGAGCTACGGGCACGCAATAGCGTCGAACGGTTGGTCGAGGTCGCCCTGATCCTGTGCTCGGTGATAGCGATCCTAACGACGATCGGAATCGTCGTGTCGGTGCTGTACGAGGCGGTGCAGTTCTTCAGGCTCGTGCCTGTGACCGACTTCCTGTTTGGGACCAAATGGAGCCCGCAGATGGCGATCCGAGCCGACCAAGTCGGCTCGTCGGGTGCCTTCGGCGCGGTGCCGCTGTTTGCCGGCACGTTGCTGATTGCGGTAATTGCGATGCTCATCGCGATTCCGGTAGGGCTGTTTTCGGCGATCTACCTCGCCGAATATGCCGACCGTCGTTTTCGGGCGGTGACCAAGCCGCTGCTGGAAGTGCTCGCCGGCATCCCAACGGTTGTTTACGGGTTCTTTGCCGCGCTGACCGTGGGGCCGCTGCTGCGCACGGTGGGTGAGTCGTTTGGGCTCACGGTCGCGTCGGAAAGCGCCCTGGCCGCGGGCCTCGTGATGGGCGTGATGATCATCCCGTTCGTCTCGTCGCTGGCGGACGATATGATCACCGCGGTGCCGCAGTCGCTGCGCGACGGTGCCTATGCGCTGGGAGCGACGCGATCCGAGACGATTCGCAATGTCGTGCTGCCAGCCGCGTTGCCGGGGATCGTGGGAGGCGTGTTGCTTGCGGTGTCCCGCGCCATCGGCGAGACCATGATCGTGGTGATGGCGGCCGGACTCTCAGCTAACCTTACGGCCAATCCCTTCGAGGCGGTCACGACGGTCACGGTACAGATCGTGACGCTGCTGGTGGGTGACTCTGAATTCGACAGCCCGAAGACGCTGGCGGCCTTCGCGCTGGGTCTGGTGCTCTTTCTCGTCACGCTGGCGCTGAACATCATTGCGTTGCGGGTCGTGCGCAAGTATCGGGAGCAGTATGACTGACGCCACTCCAGTGCCGGTGCTGACCTCGCGCGAGAAGGTCGCCGCAACCCTGAAGCGGCGCTATCGCGCCGAGCTGCGGTTCCGCGCCTACGGGCTGTCGGCCGTGCTCATCGGCATCATGTGCGTCGTATTCCTCTTCTGGACCATCATCCAGAAGGGATACACGGCATTCGAGCAGACCTATATCCAGCTCGATGTGGCGTATTCGGCTGAGGACCTGGATCCGGCCGGCCGCCGAGCGCCCGACGACCTGCAGGCGGCGAATTACCAGTTGCCCGTGCGGGCGGCACTCCGTGCGGCTTTTCCGGACGTCCAGGGACGCAGCGAGCTTAAGAAGCTCTACGGTCTGGTCAGTGGCGCGGCCGAGCAGACGCTGCGCGATCGCGTGTTGGCCAACCCACGGCTTATTGGCCAGCGCGACTCCGTCTGGGTGCTGGCCGACGATCGTGTCGACATGCTCGCTAAGGGCAAGATCGACCGTAGTCTGCCGGAGAGCGACCGGGCGATCGACGATATGGAGTTGCGGCTGTTCGATGCGCTCAAGGCCGGCAGGCACGTCGAGGTTCGCTTCAATTCGCCGTTCTTCACGAGCGGTGATTCGCGTGAGCCGGAGCAGGCTGGCGTGCTTGGCGCGCTCGTTGGGACGCTGCTGACGTTGCTGGTCACGCTCGTTATCTCTTTTCCGATCGGCGTTGCCGCTGCGGTCTACCTAGAGGAATTCGCGCGCCGCAATCGGCTGACCGACCTCATCGAGGTCAACATCAACAATCTCGCGGCCGTCCCGTCCATCGTTTTCGGTCTGCTGGGTCTGGCCATGTTTATCCAGTTCTTCGGCCTGCCGCGTTCCGCACCACTGGTCGGTGGGCTCGTGCTGTCGTTGATGACCCTGCCGACGATCATTATCGCCAGTCGTTCCGCGTTGAAGGCGGTGCCGCCCTCGATCCGCGAAGCGGCTTTTGGCATGGGCGCGTCCAAGGTGCAGACGGTCATGCACCACGTGCTGCCGCTGGCGATGCCCGGCATGCTCACCGGTGCCATCATTGGCATGGCGCGAGCGCTTGGCGAAAGTGCTCCGCTGCTGATGATCGGCATGGTCGCCTTTATCGTCGACGTACCTAAGGGACTTACGGACCCTGCGACGGTTCTGCCCGTACAGATATTCCTCTGGGCCACGAGTCCGGAGCGTGCGTTTGTCGAACGCACCTCCGGCGCGATCATGGTCCTACTTGCCTTCCTCTTGCTCATGAACGCGGTCGCGGTATTCCTCCGCAGCCGGTTTGAACGGCGCTGGTAGCGCCCAGGTGACTGAGATGTCGACACCCATCGCAACCCCATCGGATGCCCCGCGCTTCGCCCCCTCCAGAGGGCGGGTGTCGGTTTCCGGCGCTGCCGACGAGTCACTTCCCGGTGAGCATCTGGAAACCAAAACCGTCGGTCAGGTCACTGTCGTGGATCCTGTGATGGGCGCGCGCGGAGTGAACGTTCACTACGGCACTAAGCATGCGATCAAGGACGTCAACATCGACGTCGCCAAGAACGCCGTGATCGCCTTTATCGGGCCCTCGGGCTGCGGCAAGTCGACCTTCCTGCGCTGCCTCAACCGCATGAACGACACCATCGAGGGAGCGAAAGTCACGGGTCTTATCACCCTTGATGGACGGGATATCTACGAAAGGCGTCAGGACGTGGTGCAGCTGCGCGCGCAGGTAGGCATGGTCTTCCAGAAGCCCAATCCCTTCCCGAAGTCGATCTACGAAAACGTCGCCTACGGGCCGCGTATCCACGGTTTGGCAGCGACGCGTGCCGACCTCGATGAAATCGTGCAGACCTCGCTGCAGAAGGCCGGTCTGTGGGAGGAAGTGAAGGATCGTCTCGATCATCCCGGTACGGGTTTGTCGGGTGGCCAGCAGCAGCGACTTTGTATCGCGCGCGCGATCGCGGTCGATCCCGAGGTGATCCTCATGGACGAGCCGTGCTCGGCGCTCGACCCCATCGCGACCGCCAAGATCGAGGACCTGATCGATGAGTTGCGGCAGAACTATGCAATCGTCATCGTCACGCACAACATGCAGCAGGCCGCGCGCGTATCGCAGCGAACTGCTTATTTCCATCTTGGTGACCTGATTGAGGTCGGTCCCACCGACCAGATCTTCACTAATCCTCGCCACAAGCTGACCGAGGACTACATCACCGGTCGGTTCGGCTGAGTCGTACGTAGCATGGAAGGTCATATTGTCCGGACCTTCGATGGGGATATCCTCAACCTGCGCTTGCAGGCGCTGCGGATGGGCGGCTTCGTCATAGACCATGTGCGTCGCTCGGTCATTGCGCTCACAACGAACGATGATGATGGTGCACGGTCGGTAGTTGCGCGTACGGCGGACGTGTCCGCGTACGCCAAGACCATTGATGAAGAGATAATTGCTCTGATCGCGCGGCGCCAGCCGGTCGCGACAGACCTCAGGGCTGCGCTCGCGGTGGGGCGGGTCGCGGTGAACCTCGAGCGCATAGGCTTCTGTGCGCGGCGGATTTCGCGGCTGGCAATCGAGCTGCACCTGCTTGCAGGCGACGCGCCGCTCGCGCACTTCTACCATGACGTGAAGAAGATGTCTCGACTTGCGACCGGTATGTTGCGAGACGCGCTGGACTGCTTTGATCGCGTGGATCTGGCTGGCGCAGAGGCGGTCGTGGAGCGCGACGCCGAACTCGACGTCGAATTCCAGATGGCGTTGCGGGACCTGTTGACGTATGTGCTTGAGGATCAGCGCCTGCTGCGCAACACGCTTCAGACGGTGTTCGTCATCAAAGCGCTGGAGCGGGTTGGCGACCTTGCCAGGGACATCGCCACTGACACCCATCGCCTCGTGCGAGCCGAGGTAAGCGGTGCGGCGGCGCCGTCGGGTGCAGAGCGCGAATTGCCAGCGGCAGAATCGCAGCGCTCGCCCTGATTTCGTCAGGCGCTATCGCTATAGCCGCGCCTGCGCTAGGTTCTCCCTGAACCATCCGTAGGTTCCCCGCAGTCCCTCGCTGAGCGACACCCGGCTTCTCCAGCCGAGCGTCGCGAGCCGGCTCACGTCCAGTAGCTTTCGCGGTGTACCGTCGGGCTTCGACGGATCGAAGCTCAAGCCGCCATTGAAACCGACTACGTATCGCATCAACTCGGCCAGCTGCCGGATAGATACGTCGGTCCCTGTACCGACGTTCACGATCTGCTCGTCCGAGTAATGCTCCATCAGGAAAACTGCGGCCGATGCGAGGTCGTCGACATGCAGAAACTCGCGCATTGGCGTGCCGGTTCCCCAGATGACTACCTCTGGGCTCCCTGCGAGCTTCGCGTCGTGGAAGCGTCGCATCAGCGCCGGTAAGACGTGTGAGTTCTCCAGCGCGAAATTGTCGCCAGGGCCGTAGAGGTTTGTGGGCATCAGCGAGATCGCGTCGAATCGATACTGGCGGCGGTAGGCCTGGCACATCTTGATGCCAGCGATTTTCGCGATCGCATACCACTCGTTGGTCGACTCTAGTAAACCTGTGAGCAGATGCTCCTCGCGCATGGGTTGGGGCGCGAGGCGTGGGTAGATGCAGCTCGAGCCGAGAAATAGAAGTTTGGTCGCCCTATGCTTCCACGCCGAGTGAATGACATTCGTCTGAATGGCGAGGTTGTCGCGGATAAATTCGGCAGGGTAGGCGTTGTTGGCGTGAATGCCGCCGACCTTGGCGGCAGCCAGATACACCTGGTTGGGCCGCTCCTCGGCGAAGAAGCGGTCTACTGCCACTGCATCGGTAAGGTCGAGCTGCCGTCGGTCGCGGACGATAGCTTCCACGCCACGAGCCCGCAGCGCGCCGGCGATCGCGCCACCGACGAGGCCCCGGTGGCCTGCGACAAAGACGCCGCCATTGCTTGGGCCGGTCGGCGCGTTACTCATGAGGGTGGCTCACGCGAAAGCCCTGCCGCTGCATCGCGGCGTCGCGCTCCGCGCGCTCCAGATCCGAGGCGACCATCTCGGTCACTAACTCCTCGAAGCTAACCCGCGGCGTCCAGCCAAGCTCGGTGCGAGCCTTGGTTGCGTCCCCCAGCAGGGTTTCTACCTCGGTCGGCCGGAAGTAGCGCGGGTCGACCCGAACGACGACACGTCCGGTGGCTTCGTCAATGCCCGTTTCGGAAAGTCCTGTTCCAGTGAACACAATGCGCATTCCCAGGTGATCGCCGGCGACGCGTACGCAGTCGCGCACCGAGTGATCGCGGCCAGTCGCAATGACGAAGTCGCTAGGCGTGTCCTGCTGCAGCATCAGCCACTGCGCCTCGACGTAGTCGCGTGCGTGTCCCCAGTCGCGGCGCGCGTCCAGGTTTCCCAGATACAGGCACTCTTCCAGGCCGACCTTGATGCGCGAAAGGCCGCGAGTGATCTTGCGTGAAACGAAGGTCTCGCCGCGGACCGGTGACTCGTGGTTGAAGAGGATGCCGTTCGCCGCAAACATCCCGTAGGACTCGCGGTAGTTGATGGTGATCCAGTAGGCGTACACCTTGGCCACGCCATACGGCGAGCGCGGATAGAACGGCGTCGTTTCGCGCTGCGGAATCTCCTGCACCTTGCCGAACATTTCGGACGTTCCGGCCTGGTAGAAGCGGACTTTGTCCGCGATCCCCAGGATGCGAATCGCTTCCAGTAGTCGCAGTGTTCCCATCGCGTCCACATTGGCCGTGTACTCAGCGGTCTCGAAGGAGACCGCGACGTGGCTCTGCGCACCGAGGTTATAGATCTCGTTCGGCTGAACCTCCTGCACGATACGGATCAGGTTGGTGGCGTCAGTCAGATCGCCGTAATGCAGGTGAAAGCGCCGCTCCGCCTCATGCGGATCCTGGTACAGGTGATCGATTCGATCTGAATTGAAGGACGAGGCGCGGCGCTTGATACCATGGACCTCGTAGCCTTTCTGCAGCAGGAATTCAGCGAGGTACGAGCCGTCCTGGCCGGTGATGCCGGAGATCAAAGCGCGTTTCGCAGTCACGTTGTACGTCCTCGATTTGAGTGGGGCACGCGCGGAGGCGGCCCGCGTTATGGAGTTGCGGCGATGTCGAAGGATGCCGGCAATTGACCTGCGCAGCCCGCTGCGTGCATTTGCAGGTAAGCGCGCTCGAGGTCGGTTACCAGTCGGCGGAGGTCAAACAGCGGGGATTGTCGGCTAGCATGGACGCGGGCGCGCAGGTCCGCCAACGCTTTGCAGTCCTTCGCGAGCGCTACCATTGTCGAGAGATAGGAGGAGGGATCCTGCTGGATCAGGTTCGGAATTCCCGCGGCGGTCAGTATCGAACTTGAAACTCGACTTGCCATCGCGGGCCCGCGCAACGCCAGCAGTGGACAGCCAGCCCAAAGAACGTCGAGCGCCGTACTGTGGGATCCATACGGATAGGTATCGAGCGCGAGATCGGCGATAGCGTAACGTGCGAGATATTCAGCTTGATTTTGAGCACGTGGCGAAACGACAAGGCGAGTGGAATCGATGCCGCGAGCGGCGGCCTGCGCGCGTAGTCGGTCGGTTGCCATGTTGGTATTGGCGGCCAACCACAGTATGGAGTCGGGAACTTCCTGCAGCGCCTGCATCCAGAGGTCGAACAACAGTGGATTGAGCTTGCGCGTCTGCGAGAAGCAGGCGAAGACGATACCTGCCGTTGGCAGACCCATTTGCGCCCGCGTCAGCGGGGGGGCGACCTGCGCGTTGGTGTCGTATGGCAGGAAGCCATGCGGCAGGCGTGCGATCCGCTCGCTGAAATGCTGCTCGGCGTCGTGAGGGATGCTGGCGGTGTCCGCGATCAGGTAGTCCAGCGCGTCGGTTCCCAGCGTGCCTGGGTAGCCGAGCCATCCCACCTGAATCGGTGCGGGCCGGTCCAGCAAGATCCGTGGTCGGCTTTTGCCGGTGTAGCCGGCAAGATCGACGGCGATATCGATGCCATCGGCACGCAAAAGCTCTGCAACCTGTATGTCTGACAAAGCGCTGACATCGATGCATCGGTCGACGGTGGCTTCGAGATTGGCGCGGTGGGGCGTTCCTGCGCCAGATCCCCACGCGTAGGCAGTGACCGAGAATTTTGCGCGATCGTGCGCCTGTAGCGCTGGTGCGATCAGGCGACACACGGGGTGGTCGCCAAAATCTGGGGACAGGTACCCTAGCCGGATCCGCCCATCGGGGTGCGAGCTTAGCGCAGGACGTGGGCGGCGTGCAGCGGTAGGCACGACGTTTGCCGCGGTGTAGCGGCGCGTGATCCTTGCCACGCCGGCGTCGTCGATGGGGAAGAGCATGGCCCGCATCGGGTCGATCGCCTCGATGCCATCGGCGTCCTGCCTTGAGAGTATTTCGCAGGCAGTGGTCCAGGTGGCCCAATCCGGAATTTCCAGGCCCGCACAGGCCTTCAGCAGGGTCATCCAGCTGCGCGCATTTTCCGGGGCGAGTGCGGCAGCCGTACCCAGGCTAGAAAATGCTGCAACCGAATCGCCGAGATCCGCGTAGGTCAGCCCGCATTGCGCGTGAGCATGCGCGTCCAGCGGGTCCAGCGCTATTGCGCGCTCAAATGCGATCAGGGCGTCGTTCGGACGCCCCGCCGCTCGTAGCGCAAGTCCTAATGAAAAATGCGCGGCCTGAAGTTTTGGTTCGCGCTGCAGGAGTGTCAGTACGGTAGCGAGACTTGCAGGCAGGTCACCTAGCTCGCGAAGCGCGTTGCCAAGGTTCAGTGCAATCGCGCCGTTCCCAGGCTCGAGGTTGGCCGCCGTTCGCAGTGAAACAACGGCTTCCGCCCGCCGGCCCAGATGAAGCAGTGCGTTACCAAGGTTGTTATGGGTCATCGCTTCGCGTGTATCGATCTTGAGTGCACGGCGCAACAGGGCGACTCCATCCTCGAGTTGGCCCAATGCCAGGCGAGTTCCCCCAAGTAGCTGTAGCGCGTCAAAATTCGCGGGATCCCGATCCAGAACGCGCCTGAACCAGCTGGATGCTTCTTCGTAACGTCCAGCGATGTGTGCCGCCTCGCCGTTTTCAAGCCAGCTGTCGAGGGTGGAGCGGGTTCTCGCGCGAGCCTGGGGAGCCATGCGGTTTATTCCCTTGCGGCGGTAGCGACCGCGGCGGCGTTGAGGGTGATTTCCTCCGGTCCGTCACCGGCACGGTTGATGTACAGCCGTACCTTGCGTCCGGCCTTGATGTCCTTGGCGAGCACGTCGAAGGTCTCCGGCGTCACGTGCTTATCGTTGACCGCCATGATCTGGTCACCTGGGCGCAGGCCGAGGCGCCGAAACGTCTCGGCGTCCGATCCGGGCTCTACGACCAAAGCGCGATAGTCGCCGCCGTTCATCAGCGGGTGTGCCTTGATCACTGCGGCGAGCGGAGCAGTCGCTACCGCAACCCGCTCGCGAAGTTCTTCCGCACTCGGCGGGCGATAAGGGGTCGCGTCGTCCGAGCCGCTGCTGCCTCCTGGCGCGGAGGCGTTGCCTGCGTAGACGAAGTCTCGATCCGGCTTCGTCATCTCTAGGGACTCGAATGCGCCATTGCGATCGAGCACTACATGATCCGCATACACCTCATGCAGCACGGCGCCACCGAGATCCGCCCCTACCGCATACAACCCGGCTGCGCCGGAGATGCTGATGATCGCGAAGCCGCGAGTCGGATCTCCCAGCGCGATCGTGCCGCGCAGGCTGAGGCTGCCCGGTGCTGCGTGAAGCTCAGATGGCAAAGCGATGGCGCCAAAGAGGCTGCGTAGCGCGGCAAGGCCTGTGTCCGCGCCGACATTAATGCTCGGCGCGCTGCCGGGAACGTTCGTGGCAGGAAGTGCGTGCAGCGTCGTGTAGCCAAAGCGAAGGCACTCGAACAGCAAAGCCGCACCGAACAGCATCGACAGCAGAGAAGGCATCGTGCCCGGCAGTTGGATAGGCCGGCGGACTGATTTTGAGGCAGAGGCTTGCATGGGAAGCGGGCAGTGCGCCTGCGAAGTCAGGAGGTCGCGCAGTGTGCCGTGCCTACATGGCGGGAATGTGGCAGCAACGTAAGACAAATCGACGACGTTTGTTTTACCAAGCGCTGCAGGTGAATTTTCAAAGTGTGATGCCGTTAACCATTCATGCGCTAGTCAATTACCTGTCATGGACGACCCCTAGCCTCCACTGCGCAAACTGAGTAGTGCCATTTGCTGCGACACAAGCCCTTGACTCTGCCGACGGAAGCGGTGGCCGAAGGGGTGCAGCAAGGGAGCTGCGAAGTTCGCAAGGTTTCAAAGTCGTGGTTATTTTCTGATTCTAAATTTGCTCGGGATCGATGCCGAAGAGGGCGCCGAACTGAGTTTTCTAAACACCGCTAGGGGAGTTCTAAATGAGCAAGCTTCGTATCGCGATCGCGGCCGTCATGGCCCTGTCGGCCTCAACCGCGTTCGGTGCGGTCACCAACACGCCGGGTTCGTTCGTCAACTCCGACCTGTTCCTGGTTGTCGTCAACCAGACGACCGGCAAGACCGAAGCCATCGATCTGGGCGTCACTGCCTCGGCACTCACGTTCGGCCAGACGTTCACCGTCGATCCTAACCTTGCGACCAACCTCGGCGCCGGTACTCTGTCGTACCAGCTTGTCGCCGGCGACCTGTCAGCGCAGGGCTCGAACGGCTATTCGGGCAACGTGCTGTACACCTCGTCCAACAACACGTACACGGCCGCGCAGCTGAACAACACCGCGATCGTCAATGCGGTCAACAGCGCGGACCTGTATCTGAGCACGTTTGCCGGTTCGTTCAATCAGGTCGGCTCGTATCAGACCTTCGTCGGTAGCGGTGCAATGGCCGAGAACTGGGGCCCGGTTGCCGCGACCCCGACAGCACCGGGCAAGGGCCTGGGTCTGACCGGCATTGACTTCACGGCCACCGTCGGCAGTCCGCTGAGCTTCTATACGATCACGTCGAATTCTGTCGACGCGGCGATCAACTCTGCCGGCTCCATCGTCAAGACCGGCATCTTTACCCTGACCGGCAGTTCGCTGTCGTACGCGGCCGCTGTGCCGCTCCCCGCCGCGCTTTGGCTGCTCGGCTCGGGTGTTCTCGGCTTGGGTGCCGCCCGTCGCCGTCGCGTCGCTGTCGTTGCCTGATCGCTTCTTTACCCGAAATCGCCATTTAAATACTGCGGAGATTTTTTAATGAACATTCGTATCCATCAGGCGGTCCTCGCCGCCCTTGCTGTCGGTGTTGCCGGCAGCGCGGGCGCGATCGACATCACGACCGTCCCGACCGCGAACATCGTCTACGCGTCGGGTTCGACCGCGATCGACGCCGCGCTCAAGGCCTACTTCTTTAACGCGATCGATGCGACCACCCCTTGCGATTCAACGAAGGGCACCGTCGACGTCTACAACCAGGGCACGGGCGCTGCGTCGAAGTTCACGGCGGTGGCGTGCATGTCCAACGCGGCACTTATCAATGACGGTGCGACGCCCCCGAACTCGGTCGCCATTGCAATCGTCAAGGAAGACGGCGCCGGCTCGCTGAACGGCGTCACCGCGCTGCAGAACACGACGTTCTCTGGCGCTCCGTACACGGACGGCCGCCTGAACTTCCCGACGGTGTCGCAGCTCTCGACCACGAACTGCGCGCCGACGACCGCCGTCACCGGCACGACCAGCAACAACCTGCAGACGTACACGAAGCACACCTGCACAGCCTTTGTCGTTAACCCGGTGACCCCGCAGCTCGGCTTCTCTGATGTCGAAGGCACGCTGTTCCCGAACACGGACCCGACGACTCCGGTCGCGCTCGGTTCGGGCCCGACGGTACAGGTCGTGTTCGCCCCGGCCGTGAACCTCGGTCTTTACCATGCGCTGCAGGCTGTCGAAGGCCTGACGCAGGACGACACGATCGCCAACATGCCCACGCTGTCGCGCGCGCAGCTGTCGTCGCTGTTCTCGGGCCAGGTGGCGGCCTCCGGCTGGACCTGGATCAAGAGCGCGGACGGCACGAAGTCGGTCGGCACCTCGAGCGTCGCGTTCGGTATCGCGAACACCGCGCAGTGCTGGACCGGCTCCTCGACCGGCACCGCCTGCACGAGCCCGGGCGTCTCGGCGCCGGTTTCGCAGACGGTCTACATCTGCCGTCGTGGACGTAACTCGGGTACGCAGATGGCGTCTGAGATCTTCTTCAACGACACCAACTGTGCCTCTGGCGCGTACCCCTTCAAGGCGATCACCGGTGGCCAGTGCGCCACGGCGCTGACCGACGGTTGCAGCTGGACGCAGGCCAACGTCACCTCGAAGGGCGTGTTCGCCGGCAACGGTACCGGCGACCTGCTGGACTGCCTGACTGGCCACGATGCCGCTGGTCACTTTGCGATTGGCTTTGCCAGCATCGACAACCTGTCGGCGTCGGATCAGAGCACTGCGGGCCGTAAAGACTTCCGCTACATCAAGGTTGACGGCGTCGTGCCGTCGATCGAGAACGCGGCGTCCGGTAAGTACTCCTTCCTGGCGCAGTCGTTCTGGTACACCGCTCCGAGCTCGGCGGCCTGGTCGGCGGCAAATGCCTCTGGCGCGGTTGCTGATGCGCTGGTGACGGTGATGACCGCCAACACGACTCAGGCGCTTGGCACCATCGGGTCAGTTGCGGGCGTGAACGCGGCGTCGAAGATGGCCGGTCAGGGCTTTAACGGCGGCGTGCTCGTGATCCCGGGCGTCAACAGCGCGGTGCCTGTGACGGGTGCTTCGACGGCCTTCGCATCGACCCCGGTCAGCACTGTGACGAAGACATCGGCATCTGGTTCGACCAACAACTGCGTGCGGCCGCTCACGTACCTTGGTGCGTCTGAGACCACCGCGGGCAGCCCGACCTGGGCCCCGTGATCGGCGGCGTCTGACACCGCACGACGCGTCCGGGACTCGCCCGGACGTGTCGGACGGACAGCCTCAAGGGGCGGTCTTGCGCAAGCAGGGCCGCCCTTTTTTGTT
>CAIYLH010000089.1 GCA_903927005.1 uncultured Pseudomonadota bacterium | reverse complement strand
GACCGGCGGCCTGGCGATGAAACTCCATTCCCAGCTCCTTCAATCGCCGGGTGATGTCGCGGTAGCGAAATCCGGCGAGACGACCCATCAGGTGGCGACGATCACCGGGTAGTCGAAGGACTCGGCGACGGTGGGAAGTGAGGCGCCGGTCTGCGCCTCGATGAGCTTCTTGGCGACATCGCGGGCGATCTCGATGGTCTCCTGAATCGTCCTTCCCTGGGCAATCAGTCCCTGCACGTCGTCGCTGGTGGCCAGATACACGCCTTCCGGCAGCTTCTCGATGTGCAACTGAATCATGTGCTCCATATCGCCTCCTTAGCGGCCGGCCTGGCCGAGCACGCCGTCAAGCATTTTGATCACGACCTGCTGCTGCGCCTTCGGCAAGGTGTTCAGCCGCTCGATCTGCTGCTGCAGCTTCGGGGTAGGACCGCGCTTAGCCGGCGGCGCCTTCTCGCTAATCAACTCCTCGACCGTTGTTCCCAGATACCGCGCAATGACAGGCAATGAGGACACGGGCATGCGCCGCCGTCCGACCTCGTAGGCGGTGACCGTCTGCTGGGAGACGCCCAGGGTCTCGGCGAGCTGCACCTGGGTGATGTTCTGGGACTTGCGTAGCTCCGCAATCCTCGCCCCCAGGCCGTTGAAAAACTGCTTCTCGTCCCGGTCGGCCGGCATGGCATCCGCCCATGTCATCAAGGTGATGTTGGTCACGACAGCCAGAATCGGCATCGACCTCTGAAATTTCTGGCAAATCCTACCGTATGTTATTGCACGGAAAACGAGAGGACCCCATCAGCGCTGCCCAGCACCAGCCATACGGAACCGCCACACAGAAATTCGATGCACGACCGCCGGACGGGTTGAGCGCGATCAGCGGGACCGCGCCGGTCCCAGCGCAAAGGTTGCGACGGCCGCGATCAGGAACGGCACTGAAAAAAGCCGATATAGGTCGGCGCCGGACCAACCTCGGTCCAGCAAAAGCCCGCTCGCGACCGGCGCGATTATCGCGCCGAAACGCCCTACACCAATAGCCAAGCCCATGCCGGTCGCGCGCACTGCGGTGGCATACAGCGGCGGGCCGACAGCATAGAGGCCCGCCATCGCAGCGTTAGCGGCCACCCCGAGAATCAGGCCGGCCCCTAGCGCGATGGAAAGCGAGCCAAGGGCAAGGCTGAAGGCTGCGATCATCAGAGCAGTCAGCAGCAACGCCGCGGCAAGCAAGCGGTGCGCATCAAGGCGCATTGCCGCAAGCGCGTACAACCCGCAACCCGCAATGCCGCCGAGGTTGAGCAACACCCCGCCGGTCATCCCCTGGGTCGAACTCAAGCCCGCCGCGGTCAGCAAGCGAGGCGTCCAGCTAACGATGAAATAAAAACCTGCCATGGTCGAGAAAAACACCACCCACGCTAGCAGCGTAGTGGCGTTAAGAAGGCGTGGACGCTCGACCGCCGACAACGCGAGCGGTGAGCAGGGCGCATCCAGTTCGTTTACCTGCGGACGCCCGGTGAGTCGCAGCAGCGCATTGACGCGCTCAAGCGCCTTCGGGGGGCGGCGACTGACAAGAAAATCGAGCGACTCCGGCAGATGCCACCAGGCCAGTGGCAGCATCAACAGAGACATTATTCCGCCGGTCAGGAACGCGGCCCTCCAGCCGTAACGCGAAACCGCGATCGTGGTGATTGCTCCCCCCAGCGTCGCGCCGATCGAGTAGCCAGTCGCATAAATCGCCAGCGCAGTCCGACGCCAGCGGTCGGGGGCGTACTCGGAAACAATGACCGCAACGCTCGCGATTGTCCCGCCGATACCCACCCCGGTAATGACACGCAACACCAGCAGATCGGTGAAGTTCCGCGCCGCGCAGGACAGCAGCATGCCAGCACCTGCGATCGCGGCTGCCAGCAGCACGATGCGGCGGCGGCCCCATCGATCGGCGCACGGCCCCAAGGTGAGCGAACCCACTGCCATGCCGACCAGCCCACCACTGAGCAGCGCGCCTATCTGGCCATCGTGGAGCTGCCAATCGGCCTTCACGCCAGAGGCGGAAAAGGACATTGCCAGGATATCGAAGCCGTCAAGCATGTTGAGGCCGACGCAGATCGCGATCGCGGCAATCTGGAAGGGGGTCAGAGGACCCGTCGCGAGTTCCAGACGCAGATCCCTACTCATGCTCGTTCCCTGCTACCAACGCCGAAGCGGCCTACCAGACTGTAGCTGTTACCCGGATGAATTAGTCGCGCGCTCGTCACTACGCTGCCACCGGACCAGGTGCGACGCCGAACCTGCAGCACCGGTTCGCCTTCACGCATCTTGAGCTGTTGCCGCATCGGCCGATCTGGGATAAGAGCCTGGATAACGTGCTCCACCTCTTCGAGCGGGCCCAGCCCCATGAGGTATTCATTCGGCGTTCTACGGCTGTAGTCCTGCTCCAGATAAAGAGGAGCGAAGGATTGCTTGACGTAACGATCCTCAAGTTGGATAGGCACATCGTTCTCGCAATGGACGATGATCGAATGAAATACCGGCGATCCCGGCGCAACATCAAGTTCAGTGGCCGTAGAAAGATCGCACGGCTCAGCGGCTAACCGATGAACCACGGCAGTGTGGCGATGGCCACGCTCCAGGATCTCGTCGTGAATGTTGCGCACCTCAAGCAGGGTAGATTGCGGCCGTCGGGCCGCAACCCGGGTACCGGCGCGTGGCCGGCGCAGCAGCACGCCAGCAGCCGCAAGATCCCGTAATGCACCATGCACCGTCATGCGCGCAGTGCCAAATCGGGCCGCAAGCTCGGTCTCGGACGGAACGCGAAAGCCCTCCGGCCACGCGCCGCATTCGATCTTGCCGAGCACGAACTGCCGGATTCGCACGCCTAAGGGCCGCGCGTCATCCGGCCCTCCGGGCAGGGCGTAGTCATCCTGAAGCTCAGCAACGGCCTGTCCAGTCATATCCTTGACGCCATTTTCACCTAGTGTATTATCTTATTACCCTAGAGTAATAAACACAACGGGCTAGGCCGCAAAGGAGTGAGTCAAGTGTCGAAGCCACAAGTGCTCCATCAGGTCCGCGCGCAAGGCGGCAAGGAACTGCGCTGCAAGGGATGGAAGCAGGAATCGATACTGCGGATGCTCGAGAACAACATGGAAAACGCCGAGGATGCGAGCAGGCTCGTGATCTACGGTGGTATCGGCAAGTGCGCACGCAACTGGGAGTCCTACCACGCGATCGTCGCCACGCTAAAAGATCTGGAGAACGACGAAACGCTGGTGATGCAGTCGGGCATGCCGGTCGCCGTCTTCCGCACCAACCGCCTTGCACCGCGTGTCGTGATGGCCACCACCAACATCATGAAAGCCACCTGGCCGGTCTTTTACGATTTGCAGGATAAGAACCTGACGATGTTTGCGCAGTATACCGCCGCGCCGTGGGAGTACATCGGCACGCAGGGGGTCATTCAGGGCACGTTTCAGACGCTGGTCGCGATCGGCGACCAGCACTTCGGCGGCGACCTTCGCGGACGGATTCTGCTGACCGCCGGTATGGGCGGTATGGGCGGCAACCAGCCGCGTGCGATGACAATGCTCGGCGGGGTGTGCATCTGCGCCGACGTCGATACCGAGGTCGCGCATCGCCGCCTGCAGATTGGCTTCTGCGACGTCGTCGTTGATAACTTCGATGAGGCCGTACGTCTCGCACGCGAGGCCGCAGCGGCACGCAAGCCGCTCGGAATCGCCCTCATCGGCAATGCCGTGGAGGTGTTGAGAAAGGCGTGGAGCACGGACTTCGTTCCGGACATCATCACCGACATGACCCCCGCACACGACCCACTGGCATATGTGCCGGAGGGGATGAGCGTCGCCGAGGCACGCGCGCTTCGGCGCCTGGACCGCGCCGCCTACCTCGTGCGCGCTGGCGCCACGATGATTGATCACCTCACCCTGATGAACCGTTTCCACGATCGTGGTGTGCAGGTGTTCGAATACGGCAACTCGCTGCGCAAGGAAAGTCGCGACGCAGGTATGCCCGTTGCCGATGCGATGAAGATTCCTGGCTTCGTCGCCGCATACATCCGCCCGCTGTTCTGTGAGGGGCGAGGGCCATTTCGCTGGACGTGCATGTCGCGTGACGCGGCCGACCTTGCACGCCTCGATGATCTCGTACTCGAACTGTTTCCCGACGACGCGTTGGTCTGCACGTGGATAAAACTCGCCCGGCAGCACCTGCCGATCGAGGGCCTCCCCGCGCGAATCTGCTACCTCGGTTTTGGGCAGCGCAAGGCCTTTGGCATGGCCGTTAACGCGTTGGTGCGTAGCGGCGAATTGCAGGGCCCAGTCGCGTTCTCGCGCGACAACCTCGACTCAGGTTCGATCGTAAATCCGACCTTTGAATCCGAGCGAATGATTGACGGCAGCGACCTGATTTCCGACTGGCCCTACCTCAATGCGCTACTCAACGTCGCTGCGGGAGCCGACCTCGTGGCCATTCAGGAGAACTACTCCATGGGTGAGGCAGTCCACACCGGCGTCACGATGATCGCTGACGGATCCGTCGAGGCGGATGTTCGCCTCGAGGCCTGCCTGACCACGGACTCCGGCATCGGCGTCGTGCGTCACGCGCAGGCAGGCTACGAGATTGCCCGGCGAACGGCCGCCGAGCGATTTGCCAAGGAGCATGTCCGGGTGCCGCTATGGTGGACGCGTGAAGCCACCTTCGGCCCTGATGAGGCCTGACCGGTGGACGCACCGCCACTTGCCGGCGTCACAACAGTCATCGAGAACGCCGCTCAGGTACTGACCTGCGCCGCTGCCGCCACAGACGGGATCGGCCTGGTGCCGGGCGGAATCGTCGCTATCGCAGGAACGAAAATCGCTGCGGTCGGGACGCGCGCCGCCGTTGCAAGAAGCTACGCCTTGGAGGGTGCGGTGCGCATCGATGCCCGCGGCGGTGTGGTGATGCCGGGTTTCGTCGACTCGCACACGCACCTCGTATTCCACGGCTCACGGGTTCAGGAATACGCTCTGCGCATGCGCGGTGCCTCTACCGCCGAGATAGCGGCACGCGGCATCCCGACCGGCATCAAGGCCACCGTAGCGATGTTGCAGCAAGCCTCGAGCGAGCAGTTAGTGCTTAGCGCCTCCCAACGGCTGGACCAGATGCTCGCCTGCGGCACCACTACCGTCGAGAGCAAGAGCGGCTACGGCCTGACCACGGCAACCGAACTGCGCATGCTGCGCGTCAATCGCGAGCTCGATCGCCAACACCCAGTGGACGTCGTCAGCACTTTTCTCGGCGCTCACGAGTTCCCGGACTACTGCTCCCGCGAGGCCTATCTACAGCTGCTGGTGGAGGAAATGCTGCCCGCGGTAGCCGCAGAACGACTGGCTGAGTTCAACGATGTTTACTGCGATGAGGCCTACTATACGGTAGCCGAATCCCACCGAATCCTGAGCGCCGGCGCCGCCCTGGGGCTCGGTGTGAAAATACATACCGACGCCTACTCCCACATCGGTGGCTCGACTCTCGCAGCCGAGCTTGGCGCTGTGTCAGCCGATCATCTCAACTACACCCATAGCGACGAATACGCGCTGCTGCGCGATGCCGGAGTAGTCGGCGTTGTAATGCCGGGGCTGGACTTTTCTGTACGGCATCCCCACCCATTCGCTGCGCGAGCCATGCTCGACGCAGGCGTGACGCTGGCGCTAGCCACGGACCTATGCCCGGCGTGCTGGCTGGAGTCGATGCCTACGGTGATCCAGCTGGCATGCCGACTCTACGGCTTCGGCGTCGACGAGGCGATTCGCGCCGCAACGCTACATGGTGCCCGTGCGATTGGCCGCGCCGATGCGGTAGGCTCACTGGAGCCGGGCAAGCTTGCTGATATCGCCGTATTCCCGTTGGAGCGTTACGAGGACCTGGCGTACCGCCTCGGTCGCAGCCACGCGAGCCTCGTATTGAAAAACGGCAAGATCGTCCATGACGCTCGGCCTTAACTGCACGCGGAGGGGCGACAAGTGACGACCACCTACGCGTTTGAGCACCTTCATCAGCCGGAGGGCTGGCTGTCGCCCGGCTACGTAACAGTGGAAAATGGCCTGATTACGGCCGTCGAGGCGAGCGCGCCGCTTAAAGGCGCGACGCTACCGGTAGCGGGCTACGCGTTGCCCGGCATGCACAATCTCCATTCTCATGCGTTCCAGCGGGTCCTTGCCGGCCGCACTGAGTCGGTCACAGAGATGCGGACGACTGACGATCTGTGGACCTGGCGTGAGGCAATGTACGGCCTTGTTGAAGCTCTTAGCCCCGCGGACTACCAGGCAATCGCAGAGTTCGTCTACGTGCATCTTCTGAAGGGTGGTTACACGACGGTCTGCGAATTTCACTACCTGCATCACGCCCCTGGAGGCGCGCGTTACGCCAATCCAGCCGAGACCTCCGAACGTCTGCTACAGGCGGCTATCGACAGCGGCATCGCACTGACACTCCTGCCGACTCTCTACTTGCATGGCGGAATCGGCCGGCCGGTAGCAGGACCACAGCGTCGCTTTGCGCATGAAGATCCCAGCGAGTATCTGGCTCTGATAGAGCGCCTCCACGGCGCATATGGCGCCACACCCACACTCCGGATCGGACTGGCGCTGCATAGCCTGCGGGCGGTAGCGCCGGCGGAACTGCTGGCCGTCACCACCGCCGGGTTGCAACCTCCGGAGCGGCGTGTACACATCCACGTGTCCGAGACAAAGCAGGAGGTCGCGGAAGTGGAGGCAGGTCTAGGCGCGCGGCCGGTCCGCTGGCTGCTGGACCACACCGACCTCGATCAGCGCTGGACGCTGGTGCACGCGACCCATCTGGACGCTGCCGAGCAACGCGGCCTGGCCACGAGCGGAGCCGTCGTCGGGCTATGCCCTTTGACCGAAGCCACGCTGGGAGACGGCGTATTCCCGCTGGTAGAACATCAGACCGCGGGTGGGGCCTGGGGCATCGGTAGCGACAGCAACTACGCACCTGGGGTGGCAGAAGAGCTGCGCATGCTCGAATGCGGCCAGCGTCTGCGGCTGGCGCGGCGCAACATACTTGCGGTGCCGGGGTCCGCTGTGACGGCCCACAGTGGTCGGCGGCTCTATGATCTGGCGCTGGCGGGTGGTTCGCAGGCCAGCGGCGGCTTGTCCGCGTCGCTCACCAAGGGACAGCGTGCCGATATAGTGGTGCTGGACGCGCTGTCGCCTGGGCTACTGGGCCACGGACCCACCACGGTGCTCGACGCGTGGCTGCTCGGCGGCGGCGAACAGGCGGTCCGTGACGTCATGGTCAACGGGCGTTGGATTATCCGCGATCGTTTGCATCCACGCGAAGCGCTCGTTGCGCGTCGTTACGCCGAAACGCTGGCGCGACTGTCGGCGCACTAAATTCTCTGGAGCTGTCTACCATGCCCGCACCTCAGCAGATTCACCCCGGACGGATGTCGTTGGCCAGCTGACGCAACATCGCCAGCGGCGCCGCCATCGTGCTCGACGCTAACTGCCACGCCGCGGTGGCGGCAAGTGCCGCCGCCGTGCAGACCATCGTCGGCAGGGGCGCGCCCGTCTACGGTATCAATACCGGTTTTGGCAAGCTGGCCAACATCCGCATCGAGGCGGCAGATCTCGCGCAGCTGCAGACCAACGTCGTACTCGCTTCGGCCGCAGGCGTAGGCTCGCCGCTGCCGGCGGCCGAGACCCGACTGATGATGGCGCTCAAGCTCGCAAGCCTCGGCCAAGGCGTCTCAGGTGTGCGCCTTGAGACGTTGTCGTTGCTCGAGCGGATGATGGTCCAGCGAGTCCTGCCCGTCGTCCCATCGCAAGGCTCCGTCGGAGCCTCCGGGGACCTCGCGCCGCTGGCGCAGCTAGCGGCAGTGATGATTGGCCACGGCGAGGCAGTCGTGGAGGGACAGCGGCTTCCTGCGACCGAGGCCCTCGCGCGCGCAGGCCTTGCGCCCGTAGTGCTTGGACCGAAAGAAGGTCTAGCGCTAATCAATGGAACTCAATTTTCAACCGCCTGTGCATTGACCGGCCTGTTCCGGATAGAGAGGGTCTTCCAGAGCGCGCTGATATCAGGCGCACTGACGACAGAGGCCATTCAGGGACTGGCAGAGCCGTTTGACGCACGCATCCACGCCTGGCGAGGGCAACCGGGGCAGATCGACGTGGCCAGCACGCTGCGTGCATTGCTCACCGACAGCGCGTTGCGCACGCAGCGTGACGCCGGCGACGATCGCATTCAGGATCCGTACTGCATCCGCTGCCAGCCGCAGGTCATGGGCGCCATCCTCGATCTGCTGCGCCAAAGCGCCGCAATACTCGAGCGCGAGGCCAACGGCGTCTCTGACAACCCATTGATAGATGCCGACGAAGTCGTCGCACTGTCCGGCGGGAATTTTCATGCCGAGCCGGTGGCCTTCGCCGCCGACATGCTCGCCATGGCAGTGTGCGAAATAGGCTCTCTGAGCGAACGACGCCTTGCGATGCTGGTGGATCCGGCACTGTCGCGCTTGCCCGCGTTCCTCAGCCCGCGGCCGGGACTCAATTGCGGCTTCATGGTGCCGCAAGTCACCGCCGCGGCGCTGGTCTCGGAGAACAAGCAGCGGGCTTTCCCGGCCAGTGTGGACTCCATCCCGACCTCGGCGAACCAGGAGGATCACGTCTCTATGGCGGCGCACGGTGCCCGTCGGCTCGCCGACATGGCAGCGAACGCGGCCGCCGTTGTCGGAATCGAGCTGCTCGCCGCTGTGCAGGCGTGCGAACTGCGTGGTGACGCGCCGTCCTCTGCGCCTCTAGCGCGTGCGCGCGTGGCGGTACGCGCCGTAGTGGACGCGCTGGAGGAAGACCGAATGTTCACACCAGACATCGCTGCCGCAAGCGAACTTGTCACCAGCGGAGCGGTGATTTCGGCGATAGGGACGCGCCTGCCGGGCGTGAGCTGAGCAGGCAACCCTCGCCGGCTGGTATCCTGCGCCTGCCTAGTGGCTGTGGACGAGTGACGGATCCATGATCCTTACGATCGACGACCTGCGTAAGCGCGCCCGACGGCGCCTGCCGCGCATTCTGTTCGACTGGGTCGAGGGTGGGGCTGAGGACGAGGTTGGCGTAGAGCGCGCCCGCCGCTCGTTCGAGGCGCATCGTCTTGTGCCTCGCTACGGTCTGGACATGTCCGGCCGCCGCCTCGGCACCACGCTGCTAGGTCGAGAATACAGCCTGCCATTTGGCATCTCGCCCACAGGTTACACTGGCCTGCTACGGCCCGGCGGCGAGCACCACCTGCTCCGGGTCGCCGATCGCAGCAACATTCCTTACGTCCTTTCCGGTGTCAGCGTTGCGCCGCTGGAACAGATCGCAGCGGCAAGTCCAGGCCGGGCGTGGTTTCAGCTCTACCCGGCTCGGGACGTACGCATCTCGCGCGACATCGCGCGACGAGCACGGGACGCAGGCTTCCCAACACTTGTGCTGACAGCCGACATGCCTGTGGAGGCCAAACGGGAACGGGACATCCGCAACGGCTTCACGCTGCCTTTACGCTACACGCCAAGCCTTTTATGGGATGGCGTAAGCCATCCGGCATGGACGCTCGCCTACCTGCGCAACGGCGGGCTCCCGCCGCTAGGCAGCTGGGCACAATACGCTGAGCCTGGTGCATCCGCCTCGCAGATCGCCACCTTCCAGTTCGCGCAGAAGTACCCGACCCAAACCTGGGCAGACATCGACGCCTATCGCGCAATGTGGCCAGGAAAGCTCGTGATCAAGGGCCTGCTGCACCCCAAAGACGCGCAGCGAGCGCTCGACTGTGGGGCCGACGGCATCGTCATCTCCAATCACGGCGCACGGCAACTCGACCGTGCATTGACTCCCCTTGAGGCACTGCCGGCCATTCGCGCTCAGATCGGGGGAAAGCTCGCACTGATGCTCGACGGTGGCATTCGCCGCGGCGCCGACATCGCTATCGCACTCGCCCTTGGCGCGGACTTCGTCTTCGCAGGCCGCGCAATCCTATACGGCGTAATCGCCGCTGGCGAAGCCGGCGCCAATCTTGCAGTCGACATCCTCTCCGACGAATTGTCGCGCGTAATGGCCCAGCTCGGCGCCAACACCATCGCCGACCTCGGTAGCGACTCGCTGGCGGTAGCGGCCCCGGTGTCCCGCTGAAAATAACGCGCGGAGTCAATATTCCGGCTTCCGCGCGCCCGCGAACTGTGCCTTTTGCCACCTTGGCGTCACACCCCAGCTGCGCGGTACCGGAATCGGCAGCGAACCGATCCGACACCTCATAGCTCGCAGCCGCACCCGCCTGCACGATTACGTCGCGCTGGACGTATCCGTCAACAACCCCCGCGGCCACGCGCTATATAAAGAACTCGGCTTCGAGGCAATTGCCGTGCGCCGCTCTACGTTATCGAACGCAAGCGGCGCGGTCGCCGACCATTGGCGCATGACGCTGCGCTAACTCCGCTGCCGTCAGTGCTTCTTCGATGAGCCGTAGACCTGCCTGCCCATGAACCACGTGCCAAGCACCTTGGTGGCCGCGATATCCGCTGCCTTTCCGGTCGCGGCGAGTGCCACGACGTCGCGATCCAGCAGCACGAAGTCAGCCGACTTACCCACTTCGATAGAGCCGGTGTCTCCATCCCAATGCAAGTATTCAGCGCCCCGAATGGTGTAGGCATCGAGTACATCCTGGAATGGGATCTGCTCGGCTCGATTCAACGGAGGCGAGTGCTTTGACGAGCGAGTTACAGCCGCAGCCATGTTCACGAACGGCCGCGGATCGCGCGTGTCGACGGGCGCGTCTGAACCGGCCACAAGAATCCCCCCGGCGTCACGTAGCGACTTGACCGGATACGCGTTGCGCTCGTAATAGCCATCTGCGGGATGCAGCGCCGCCTGACTGCCGCCGGTCACACGGTCGTAGAAAGGCACGACATTCATATCGTACGCAACATCGGTGTATATCCAGGAATAGGTCATAGCCAGATACAGTCTGTCGCGGCCGATGCGCACGACATCGTCTGGGTGAACCAGCTGCAAATGCGCAAGCGCGTCGTGCTGGCTGCTGATCCCGTCCGCAGCGCGCGCGCCCTCGATCGCATCCACTGCCACGCGAACTGCAGCGTCGCTGATCGCATGGATGTGCAACTCGAACCCGGCCAGATGGAATCTGCGTGCGAATTCCAGGATCACCGCCGGGTCGTGCTGCAGCTGTCCGACCGACACCGCGCATTGCGCAGGATGGTAACCATGCTCCTTAAGAAACACCCCTGCGGCGGCCGCACCGTCGTAGTCAGCAGGATGTGCGCGCACCTGGCCACATAGCGCACTACCCGTATCGACATAGCCCGTAACCGCCATCCTGCCGTTACCCTGGAGGGCAAAAATCGGCTGCAGATAGGGTCTTAACGCCGCAGACTCTGGCAGCGTCGGCGGCACCGCGTAGGGATTTCCCTCGAGCACGCCGTCGGCGTAGAGCTTGACCATGCCCGCGCGCAGCAGCGGGTGGGATGCGTACTTGGCCCGAATCTCACGGGCGCTGGCGAGCATGCGCTCCCAGTCCGGCTGGCCGTTTTCGGCACGCTGAGCATCTGGATCGTAAAACTGGGCGAGCGACGCCCGTATCGTCAGCTCACCGCTGGCATACAGGGAGTCGTACATAGCGACCCGGGACGGCGCCACGTCGGCATCGAGGATAGTGGTGATGCCAACGCTGTTCAGGCGCCGCGTCACGCGCCCCGGGTCACGCATGACCTCATCAAAATCCACGGCAATCATGTCCGGACCGCCCAGCGCGGTGCTCGCCTCCTCGTTGGCAGTTCCATTAGGTTCGCCGCCAGCATCGACGCCAATCAGCTTACTCATCGCCACGAAGTCCGAGGCCAATGTCGCCTTCGAGAAGCCAACGACTCTGCCGGAAGAATTTTTCGCCCGCGCGAGTGCCAGGCTGTTGAATGCGCCATGATGGCCGTCATTACCCATCAGTTGCACCGGATGGGTGGTCGAGGCCAAATCCAACGCCGCCCGCAGGGTCGGATGCGTCGCATCGGGTTGATTGCCGTCAGTGTAGTTCCACAGCTGAACGTTGACCCATTGGCCGGCAGGAACGCGATAGCGAACGATGCACGCGCGCACAAATTCAGTTATTTGCCGCAGCGAGTGAGGCTTGCTGTTCAGATCACAAACGTCGAGATCGACAATCCCGGCCGGGTGAAGATGGGCATCGACGAGCCCCGGCAGGATCCGGCGCCCGCCGGCGTTCCGAATCGTGGTGTGTGGGCCCACGTAGGCGGCGCTATCGGCGTCGGAACCTACGAATACGATTTTTCCGTCCCGCACGGCCAACGCCTGCGCAGTCGAATGCGCCGCATCGGCTGTGTAGATTCGCGCATGTCGAACTACAAGCTCGGCGTTAACGGGAGCCGCTACTGCCGCTGTGGCCACCGATCCGGCCACCAGCAGGGCAAGCAGCACTTTGGAAAGACTTCGCATGGGATGGAGCTCCGGACGTGCACTTAAGTATCGGTTGCGCTGCACGCTAGCTGCCAGGCAACAGCGCGTCAAGGAAGGAGCCTGTCAGCGGCGAATCAGGTACGCCCGACCATAAACCATCAGGTAGGCAACTAGCCCGGCGGCGATCGTCGCGCTGGCAACGCTGAGCATGGCCGCGCTGCCGGCGGCCTGATAGACGTGCCCGGCGATCGCCGGGCCTGTGATCGCGCCAACACCGAGCGCCGCCGCAGGCAGACCCGCCGCGCGACCAGTCACGTCGAGACGCGCAGCGAGGCTGATTCCAAACGGCAGGACGAACCCTGCCAACGCGATGGAAGCGACCGTACCGACCGCATAGCCGACTCGACCCGGCCATATGGCAAGCAAGCCAAAGCCCAGCAGTATCACCACCACGGCGAAGACCATGGCCGCTGGCCTCGCCCCGCGGTTACTGAGCTCGCCGGCGAACAGCGAGACAATGGCCGATACGGCAGTTGCGACAGCAAGCACCACACCGGGGAACTGTCCAACGAGGCCCTGGGCGACGGCTATGCGCCCGAGGAACGCCCAGGCACCGGTTACCCCAGAATAGATTGCGAATACCGCAAAAAGACCAGTGAAAAGCGGCCAATGCACAGCTGTAGGTTGCTGCACACGGTCTGCTAACGAGCCTGGCAACGGCTTGACCCGTATAGGCAGACGCAGCACCGCCAAGCCGATGAGCGCGTTAACGCCAAGTAGCAGCCCGAAATTCATCCACAGCGCATTAGCCTGCGTTGTCAACGCGGGCGCCGCGTAGACCAGTACGACCCCGGGGACACTGCCGAGGCACCACTGCCAGCCGTAGGAACGGTTTGGATCGTCGGTCCTGGCGAGCAGCGCAATCATTAACGCAAACACACCGCCATGCCCGACGCCAGCCAGCACGAACAGCAGCATCAAACCGGCGTAGTCATGGACCCAGAGCGTACCGCCCATACCGGCCGAACCCAACGCCAGCATCAGGGCAGCAGGAAGCCGCATCCACAAGCCACGCATCCAAACCACGGATGTCATTGCTGCGATAGTGGCGCCGGCACTATAGGCCGCCCCCAGATCACCGAGTTGCGCCTCGCCAAAGCCACTTGTCTGCGCAAGCACGGCAAGAAGCAGCGGCATCAACGTGCGGATATTGAGGTGGGTGCTCGTCAGGGCGCCCGCGACGAGATTCGTCGACAGGTGATTGCTGGTATCCAATGAAAATCCCTCAGCCGCGACGGTGCCGCGGCCGGTCGCGGTCAGGTCGCGTAGCTCGGATCGGTCCGGTCGAGCCCTGTCTTTAGCTGCGCGAAATGCGCGAACGCGTCTGCCTGGTAGGCATCCCAACCGCGGGCAGTCTTTTCTGCAAGCGCATCGGACATCACATTCAGCGGCTGGCCGGTGGAATAGGCGAGCACAAGCGTGCGGGCCGCGCGCTCGAGGAAATACATGTCGTCGAACGCTTGGGCAACGGTGTCGCCGGTTACCAGCACGCCATGATTGCCCATCATCATATAACGCCTGGATCCGAGCACCTGAACCAGACGCTCGCCCTCCTCGCGGAAGTCCGCAATGCCATCGAAACCGCGATCAATGGCAATGCGGTTGTGGAACCGCGCTGTGTTCTGGTCGACTGCCTTGATCGACGGATCGGAGAGTGTGGCGAGCGCAGTGGCGTAGGGCGGGTGCAGATGAAGCACACAGCGGGCGCGTGGCAGGTTCGCATGGATACGGCCGTGAATGCACCAGGCAGATGGATCCGGTGCACCGGGCCGGCTCATCGTCTGTGCATCGTTGCTGTCCAACAACAGCAATTCACTTGCTCTCACCTGCGAAAAATGCCGCTGGTGAGGATTCAGGAGGAACTTGGCGCCGTCAGCCGAGACGGCCAGGCTGAAGTGATTGCCGACCGCCTCGTGCCAGTCCATCGCCGCAGCGAGTCGGAACGCCGCCGCGAGGTCCACTCGCATCTGCCACAGTTCGGTCTCCGAAGGAGCCTCAGGGCGGATGATTGTTGATGCGTTCACTCTTGGGTCTCCTCGACTTTCGGGGACCGGCGCCCGGCTCCGGGAAAAGCTTGTACGTAGCTACTGTCGCCAGCAGAGCCGAGCGGCTAGACGGCAGTCGCAAGTTCGGGGTCGACAACGAGCATCTGTCCAGCGACCAGCGCTGGCTTCGCCGGCAGCATCATGACGAGATTCTAGCCCAGGCGCCTGCGCCCTGCTCAGCCAACAGCGTCGAATTCTTCAGGAATCGAGCTCCAGCCGCGCCAACTGCGCGTCTATCGCGGATTCCGGCGTTCCGAGCCTGAGCAGCTCGAAGCACCGCGTCCAGCGCAGCATGTAGAAATCACGCACCAGGCCGCTCTAGCGCTTGCTCGCAAAGTCGAACAGGCCAGGACCACCCCACATCGCCACCTGCAAGCGCGCGTTGCGTTCGAGCCATGAGCATTCCTCCGGCTCGTGGCCGCAGGCTCGTGCGCTGCCAATCCACCGCTCCGGCCGCGGCTCAGGACGGGCCGCCATCAACGGAAGCGCAGGGACGCGCTGACCCCGCTGCGACAGTTGCGCCAGCACAAGGAGCTGCGGCCAAGTGTTTAGGGCTCATGCCGCGCTCGTTCCCGGGCTGCAGTGGATCGCTCGATATCTGTACGAACTGGGAAATTTCTCGCGTACGCCGCAGCAGGTGGCGCAAGTTAAATCGCGCCAATGCCCAAGACTCCAGTCCCGACAGTGACCCGCACGCGGCCCTTCAAATTGCGCCGCGAGTCCTATCCGTGGCTTGAGGCTTCGAAATTCGTGAATACGTATCAGACTATCGTCGTGGGCGATGTGAGCCGCGTGAAGCTGGTCAGGATCAGAATGGCGAAAGCCGTTCTGGACTCCGGCTGGGGTCTGCTCCGGACACAGCTGCAGGTCAAGGGCGGGCACGCCGGCAGAAGTGTCAGAGTCGTCAGCGAGCGCAACACCAGTCGCACCTGTTCAGCGTGCGGGGCCCTCACGGG
>CAIYLH010000088.1 GCA_903927005.1 uncultured Pseudomonadota bacterium | reverse complement strand
GATATTCGCCAGATCACCGTGAACAGCGATAAACCCGGAGTCAGCCAGCACGCCTGTCGCAGCCACAGCAGCAGCGGCCGCAATATCAGCACTCTCAGATGCCGCCAAAACGTCAGAATCAGCCTGGACGCGATCGGCGTGTGCCGCGTCTGCGCTTACAACGGCCTCTGCAGCCGCCTGTTGGGCCGCCAGCTTCGCCAGAGTCGCTACATCAACCGTGGGCGGTGCGCCAATGTTCAGTATTTGCCAGAGGTTGCACGCCACCGTCGGCACCGTCGCGTCGCCAAGATCAAACTCACCGTGGCGCGCTCCCGGGTCGGACACATAAACGCGGTAGGTGGTGCCCTCAGCGCCGATGCTGTTGGGCCAAAGATGGGCGACAGCGATCCCATCCAGCCCTGCGGTAGCTGTTACCTCGCGCGGGACAATGATCCCGTTTTCCGTGTCTGCAGCACTCAGAGCGAAGCGAAACAGCGCATTGGCGATCACGCTCCCGTCCGGGCGCGTCGCAAGGCACGTCACGTGTACCGTGGTGATTGAGGGCATCGTATTACTCTTGAATCAGGCAATAAAAAACCGCCCGAAGGCGGTGTGTCTCATGCTTTGCTGCGTCAGGCCGGGGCAACAGGCCAGTCAATCGTTGCCGGGAAGCCAGACTGCGAAGGGACGTCGCGCAGCGCCTGTATGTAGGTCAGAACCGCGACGTACTGCTCGTGCGTGTCTGCCGTCGCAACCGACAGAGCCGTTTGATGCTCGTATCGGGTCGCGCGCCATTGCACCATGCTGATTAGCAAGTCTCGCCTCATGCGCGCCATCTGTGCCAGCACGGCATCGGTCGGGGTCGGGGCCGGCGGGATGACTGGCTCGGGTTTTGCAAGCAATGCGTCATCGGGCATCTCGCCCAATGACTCCATCACGTATTCGGTGCCGTCTGCGTCCCAATAGTGCGTTCCGCGAAGGTCGACGGCCTGAACCCACGTCGAGCCGTTGAAAACGCGTGCGTGCCCCGCCTCGGCATCCGGAGGGGCGTCCGTCGTTGCGTAGGCGGGGATCAGGAACACCCCGTCTTCGAGAGGGGAAGGTGCCGATTCGCCATCAGAGATGAACTCGCCGGTTTGGGCGTCGTAGTTGTAGATTTTCATGGTTGCCTCAGTATTTGATGCCGAACAGGATCGCCAGGTTCTTCGGACGGGTTTCAGTTCCGCCCGCGGCAGACACGGTGATGCCCGTTGCAGCGCCGCTTGTGCCGCTGGTCGCCCCCTGCCCGCCGCCTGCCCATGCGTATGAGCCGCCTCCAACATATCCTCCTGTCAGCGTGAGATCGGTCGAGTGTGAGTGATTGGGGTCTGAAATCGGGTGATTGTGGCTTCCGTACGCGTCTGACTGTGCCGAGCCAAATGTGCGACCGGAGTCGATTCCGCGACCGTGGTCCCACCCGCGCGGGAAGTAGCCACGGAAGTCTGGAATGTTGAACGTGGTCGATCCGTCGCCCACGCCGAAGGCGGTGCTGACCGCGCCGAACAGCGCCGAGTACGTGCTGCGCGAGATCGCCGCGCCATTGCACTCGAGGAACCCGGTCGGTGGAGAAGATGCCCCGAGTATGATGATCTGTCCGGTCGGGGACCCGAGAGACTGGAACATCGTGGCGAGGTTTGCCGCAAGCGTGGTCAGATCACCATCGTCGTTTGCATTCATCCCGGCGTTGGCGATCAACTGAGCAATTGCTGCCGCCATGAACGATGTCTGCCGAAGGACGGTATTCATTTGCTGCGACGATGCCAGGCCGGACTGGAATCCAGAGCCTATCAGGGTCGTTAATGCAGCGTAGGCCGAAGGGGAGAGCGTGTTTGCTCCGCCGCCGGTAGCGAACGCTTTAAATTGATTTGTTCCAGACATTGCGATTCCTTATCAGTAAAAGTCCCAGTACCCGGTGTCGAATCCAGCGAAGTACGAGTCGGAGTGATCAAAGCCGAATACCGGG
>CAIYLH010000087.1 GCA_903927005.1 uncultured Pseudomonadota bacterium | reverse complement strand
GCACGTCGCGGCCCTTGCCCGAGGCCTGCTTCTCGTCGCGGAAGTACTCGGCCATCGTCAGGCCCGTGAGCGCGACGCGCAGGCGGTTGCCCGGCGGCTCGTTCATCTGGCCGTACACCATGGCGACCTTCGAGTTCTCGAGGTTCACCTTGTCGATGACGCCCGAGTCGCACATCTCGTGGTAGAAGTCGTTGCCCTCACGGGTACGCTCACCAACGCCTGCGAACACCGACAGACCCGCGTGGGCCTTCGCGATGTTGTTGATCAGCTCGAGCATGTTGACGGTCTTGCCGACGCCGGCGCCGCCGAACAGGCCGATCTTGCCGCCCTTGGCGAACGGCACCAGCAGGTCGATGACCTTGATGCCCGTCTCGAGCAGATCCTGGCCGCCGGCCTGCTCGTCGTACGACGGCGCCGGGCGGTGGATTTCCCAATGATCGGAGGCCTTGACGGGCCCGCGCTCGTCCTGCGGATCGCCGAGCACGTCCATGATGCGGCCGAGCGTGCCGGTGCCGACGGGCACCGAGATGCCGGCGCCGGTGGAGCGCACGACGATGCCGCGCTTGAGGCCCTCGGATACGCCCATGGCGATGCAGCGAACGACACCGTCGCCGAGCTGCTGCTGCACCTCGAGCGTCAGTTCACGGCCGCTGTCGTCGAGCTTGAGCGCCTCGTAGACCTTCGGGACCGACTCGCGCGGAAACTCGACGTCGATGACGGCGCCGATGATCTGCACGATCTTGCCGGTGGTGGATGCGGTTGCGGTGGTCATGAATGAGAACCTTTACTCAAACGGCGGCTGCGCCGCCGACGATCTCGGAAATTTCCTTGGTGATCGCTGCCTGCCGAGCCTTGTTGTAGATCAGCTGCAGTTCTTCGATCATCTTGCCGGCGTTGTCGGTCGCACTCTTCATGGCGACCATACGCGCGGCCATCTCGCAGGCGACGTTCTCGACGGCGCCCTGATAGACCTGGGACTCGACGTAACGCGTCATGAACCCTTCCAGCAGTTCGACGGCCGACGGTTCGTAGATGTAGTCCCACATGTCCTGCAGCTCGGCGCTCTTGACGGGCGCGGCGGGCAGCAGCTGGCGCACGACGGGCTTCTGGCTCATCGTGTTGAGGAACTCGGCGTGCACCACGTAAAGGCGGTCGATGCGACCCTCGACATAGGCGTCGAGCATTACCTTCACAGTGCCGATCAGCGCCGACACATGCGGACGATCGCCGAGGTGCGTGACGCTGCCGGTGATGGGGAGCTTGGTGCGGCGGAAGAACTGCTGTGCCTTCGAGCCGATCACGCACAGCTGCGCATCGACGCCCTTCTCCTGCCATTCGCGCACGTCGATCAGCGTCTGCTTGAAGACGTTGACGTTCAGCGCGCCACACAGGCCGCGATCGGTGCTCATGACGATGTAGCCAACCGACTTCACCGGCCGCTCGACCAGGTACGGATGACGATAGTCAGGGTTCGCCAGACGCAGGTGGCCGATCACCGTGCGCATCTTGTGCGCGTACGGCAATGCGGCGCGACGCCGTTCCTGGGCACGCCGCATCTTGCTCGCCGCAACCATTTCCATGGCCTTGGTGATCTTCTGCGTGCTCTTGATGCTCGCGATCTTCGTGCGGATTTCTTTCGCGCCGGCCATGGTCGTCTTCTTAGAAGGTGGCCGCGGAGAAGAAGTCTTCGCAGACCTTCTTCAGGGCCGCGTCCACGTCCTTCGACAGCTCCGGCTTGTCCTCGATCGACTTCATCAGGTCCGCGGCGTTAGTGCGCGCGAACGACTGCAGAGCCGCCTCGGCGTCGACCACCTTCTCCTTGGGCACCTTGTCGAAGAAGCCACCGTTGACGGCGTACAGCGACAGGCCCATCTCGGCGACGGACATTGGCGAGTACTGCTTCTGCTTCATCAGCTCGACGACCCGCAGGCCGCGCTCGAGCTGCTTGCGGGTAGCCTCGTCGAGGTCGGAGGCGAACTGCGAGAACGCCGCCAGCTCACGGTACTGCGCCAGTGCGAGTCGCACGCCGCCGCCGAGCTTCTTGATGATGCCGGTCTGCGCGGCGCCACCGACGCGCGACACCGAGATGCCGGCGTTGATCGCCGGGCGGATGCCGGCGTTGAACAGGTCGGTCTCGAGGAAGATCTGGCCGTCGGTGATCGAGATCACGTTGGTCGGCACGAACGCGGTGACGTCGCCGCCCTGCGTCTCGATGATCGGCAGGCCGGTCAGCGAACCAGTCTTGCCCTTCACGCGGCCGTTGGTGACCTTCTCGACGTACGCCGCGCTGACGCGCGCCGAGCGCTCGAGCAGGCGCGAGTGCAGATAGAACACGTCGCCGGGATACGCTTCGCGACCCGGCGGGCGGCGCAGCAGCAGCGAGATCTGGCGGTACGCCCAGGCCTGCTTGGTCAAGTCGTCATAGATGATCAGCGCGTCTTCGCCCTGGTCCATGAAGAACTCGCCCATCGCACAGCCCGAGTAAGGCGCGAGGTACTGCATGGCGGCAGGCGTCGAGGCGGAGGCCGCGACGATGATGGTGTGGGCCATCGCGCCGTGCTCTTCGAGCTTGCGTACGACGTTGGCGATCGAGCTCTGCTTCTGGCCGATCGCAACGTAGATGCACTTAACGCCGGTGCCCTTCTGGTTGATGATCGTGTCGATCGCCACCGCGGTCTTGCCGGTCTGGCGGTCGCCGATGATCAGCTCGCGCTGGCCGCGGCCGACGGGCACCATCGAGTCGATCGACTTCAGGCCGGTCTGCACCGGCTGCGACACGCTCTGGCGATGAATGACGCCTGGAGCGACGCGCTCGATTGGCGCACGAGCAGCGGCGTTCAGCGGTCCCTTGCCGTCGATCGGCGTGCCCATCGCGTCAACGACGCGGCCGAGCAGTTCCGGACCGACCGGTACTTCGAGGATTCGACCGGTCGTCTTGACCTGGTTGCCCTCGGTGATGTGCTGGTAGTCGCCCAACACCACGGCGCCGACCGAGTCGCGCTCGAGGTTGAGCGCCAACCCGAAGGTATTGCCGGGGAACTCGATCATTTCGCCGTAGCGAACATCGGCGAGGCCGTGGACCCGCACGATGCCGTCGGTCACGCTGACCACGGTGCCAACGTTATTGGCCTCGGCGGCCGCGTCGAACTGCGAGATCCGGGCCTTGATCAGATCGCTGATCTCGGAAGCCTTGATGGACATGCTGCTTTCCTTACTAACCTTTGCGGCCGCGGGCCCGATGGCCTACGGCTGTGACATCTGCTGCTCGAGCCGGGCGAGGCGCCCGGTGAGCGAACCGTCGATCACCAGATCGCCCGTGCGGACGATCGCACCACCGACGAGGGCGGCGTCGACCGTCTCGTTGAGGCGGACCTGACGGCCAAAACGCTTGGCGAGCGCCGTGCTGAACGTGGCGCGCTGCTCGTCGGTCAGCGCCATCGCCGTCGTGACCTCGACATCGATGGTGTTCTCGACGTCGGCACGCAGGGCCTCGTACTGTGCCGCGATCTCACCCAGCAGGCCCAGGCGACGGTTCTCGGCCAGCAGCGCGATGAAGTTGCGCCCGTTCTGGTCAACCGCAGCGCCGGCGCCGCTGGCAACACCGACCACGAGCTCAACCAGCTGCGCAGCCGTGAGGCGCGGGCTGCCGAACAGCGCGCGCGCGCGCGGCTCGGCCGCAACCTCCGCACCGACACTCAGCAGCTGCGACCAGGCCGCCAGCGCGTTGTGCTCACGAGCGTGACGAAACGCGGCGCGGGCATACGGTCGGGCGACAGTGGCGATTTCGGCCATGGCGAGTGCCTTTAGCGGGCGACGACGATCTGCTCGGCGAGTTCATCGAGCAGGGCCGCATGGGCCTTGGCATCGATTTCCCGCTTGAGCAGCTGCGAGGCGCCCGCGACAGCCAGCTTGGCCACTTCGGCCCGCAGCTCGCCACGCACGCGCGCGGTCTCGGTCGCGACTTCGCTACGGGCAGACGCGATCATGCGTGCACCCTCCGCGCTCGCCGTCCCCTTGGCCTCCTCGACCATCTCGTTGGCGCGGCGACCGGCCTGGTCGACGACCGCAGAGGCCTTGCCATGCGCCTCGCGAACGATCGCGAGCGCCTGGTTCTTGGCATCTTCGAGGTCGGACTGGCCACGGTCGGCAGCGGCAAGCCCATCGGCGATCTTCTTCTGACGCGCCTCAATGGCGTTCAGCAGAGGCGGCCAGATGAATTTCCAGCTGAGCCCGATGAGGATCAGGAAGGCAAGCGCCTGACCAAGGAGGGTCAAGTTGATCTGCATGGCGGTTCTCGCGGTCCGAGTGTGCCCGGGCGTTCTTGAATCAGCCCGCGAGACGCGCGAGCAGCGGGTTCGCGAACGCGAAGAACATCGCGATGGCGACACCGATCAGGAACGCCGCGTCGATGAGGCCGGCGAGCAGGAACATGCTGCCCTGCAGGCGCGGCATCAGCTCGGGCTGACGAGCAGCCGACTCGAGGAACTTCGAACCCATGATGCCAATGCCAATGCAGGCACCGATGGCACCCAGGCCGATGATGATGCCGATGCCCAGCGCGGTGTAGGCCTGGATCAGCGCGATGTACTGCTGCATGGTCGTCTCCTGGAAAAGATCAGTCTCAAATTTGAACGAACTCGCGCACCGTAGATCGGGCGCGACTGAAAAATGCTTTAGTGGCCTTCCTGCCCCATCGAGATATACACGACGGTCAGGACCATGAAGATGAAGCCCTGCAGCAGAATGATGATGATGTGGAACCCGCCCCAGGCGAGCGCCATCGCGATCTGGCCGAGCAGGAATGCGATGCCGCTACCCACGCCACCCGTCGCGAACGAGCCGGTGGCGGCGAAGCCCAGCAGCGCGATCAGCATGAACACAAGCTCGCCGGCGTACATGTTGCCGAACAGTCGCATCGCGAGCGAAACGGGCTTTGCCAGCAGCTCAACGACGTTAAGGGCGAAGTTCGGGATCCACAGCGCCGGGTGGCCGCCGAACGGCGCGGTGATCAGCTCATGGCCAAAGCCGCCCAGACCCTTCGCCTTGACGCTGAAGAACAGCACCAGTACGAGCACGGTCAGCGACATCGCGAAGGTGGTGTTGATATCGGCAGTCGGCAGGACACGGAAGTGCGGGGCACCGGCGGCGCCGGCGATCATGCCGGGCACGTCGATAGGCAGCAGGTCCATCATGTTCATCAGCACGACCCAGCAGAAGATCGTCAGCGCCAGCGGCGCCAGGAAGCGGCGGTCGCCGTGGAAGACTTCCTTGACCCGGTCGTCGACGAACTCGACCACGATCTCGATAAAGGCCTGGAACTTGCCCGGCACGCCGGCCGTGGCCTTGCGCGCGGCGCTGTAGAAGATCGCGAAGAACAGCAGGCCCATCAGCAGACCCATGACCATCGTGTCGACGTTGATCAGATGGAAGTTGACGATGCCGTCGGCGGCATGCGCCCACTCGCCCTGCACCACGTCGTAACGCAGGTGCTGGAGGTGGTGCGGGATGTACTCGCTGCTAGAGGTGCCGGCCATCAGCTTTTAGCTTCCGATCGTTCCAGTTTCATTCCCGATTCCCGTCCCATCCGTCACCAGCGCGAAGCCGGCCCGCGGGGCGTAAACCAGTAGGCGAGGTAAGTCGCCACGTACCCCGCGAGGACCGCCAGAGGCGCAATCCCGCGGGACCGAAAGACCAGGGCCAGCAGCGCCACGGTCAAAATCACCTTCAGTGCCTGCCCGAGGTAGAAGCTCCACGCCACCCTCGCCGCCGACGTCCCCTCCCGGTAGCGGAAGAGCGCGATGACGAAGAGCAGCGTCGCCGCCACCCCGATACCGCCGCCCAGCAGAGCCGAGCGCGCAGCCGAAAATCCAAATCCCAAACCCGCGATCCCGGCAACCACCAGCGCCACCAGCGCCTGACGGGCCACCACTGCGAGCGCGGCGCGCCTTTCAGCGGCGACCGGCGACAACAAGCGGGGTCCGGAATCGTTCAATGCACCGCCTACCAACCTGCAGGACCTGCCGCTGGCCGCAAAAAAGCCACGTCCGGGTCCCCCCGATGGCGTGGCCCTCTCGCGCTAGTCCGCCGACAGCCGAGCAGCCGTCGGGCTGCGAAGCGCGCGCATTATAGGGATCTTTTTGCAGTGCTTCAAGAAATCCGCGCAACACCGCTGGCGGTCCGACACCAGCGCAAAATCACCAACTTTACGGTGTTTTGCCAGTAGTTCAGCGGATATGGGCGAGGATGCCGTCCAGTTCCTCGTGACTAGAGTAACTGATCAGCAATTGACCGCGTCCGCCAACGCCCTGCTTGAACGATACTTTCGCGCCCAACTTCTCGCTCAGCTCGGTTTCGAGCCGGCGTACGTCGGCGTCGCCCGCCCCTGCCGCGGCGGTGCCTGCGGTCGCCCCGCCCCGAGCGGCCGCGCTCAGACGACGCACCAGCGCCTCGGTCTCGCGTACGGACAGACCCCGTTTGGCCACCTCAACCGCCAGCTCGACCTGCTGGCGCTTGTTGGCGAGACCGAGCAGCGCACGGGCGTGACCCATTTCGATTTCGCGGTTGCCGACCAGCGCCTTGACCTCGTCGGCAAGCTCCAGCAAGCGCAGCAGGTTCGACACGGTCGCGCGCGAGCGGCCGACCGCAGTGGCTGCGTCCTGATGGGTCAGCGAAAATTCATTGACCAGGCGCTCCAGCGCGCGCGCCTCTTCCAGCGGGTTGAGGTTTTCGCGCTGGATGTTCTCGATCAGCGCCATGGCCACTGCGGCCTCGTCCGGCACGTGCCGCACGATCGCGGGAATCTCGGTCAGGCCCGCCAGCTGCGCGGCGCGCCAGCGCCGTTCGCCGGCGATGATTTCGTAGCGCTGTGATTCAGTGGGTCCAGGGATGCCCAGCGGCCGCACGACGATCGGCTGCACGATGCCCTGCGCCTTGATCGATTCGGCGAGTTCGGTCAGCGAGTCCTGGCGCATGTCGGTGCGCGGCTGATACTTGCCCCGCTGCAGCAGGTCGAGCGGCAGCTTGGTCAGCGAATCGGCGGTCGGCCGGGCAGCCGCCACCGCGGCGGCGTTGGCGGTGACCTGACGGGCAGCGGACTCGCCCAACAGGGCTCCGAGTCCGCGACCTAGCGCGGGCTTCTTCAGGCTCATCGATCAGTCTCCGGTGTTCGCAGCGAAGGTGCTGGCGGCAACGGCCAGCTCGTCCTCGCGGCGGATCATCTCGCCCGCCAGCGCCAGGTACGCGAGCGCCCCGCGAGATTCCTTGTCGTGGTACAGCGCCGGCTTGCCGAAAGACGGCGCCTCGGCCAGGCGGACGTTGCGGGGGATCACGGTGCGGAACACCTTTTCGTCGAAATGCTCGATCAACTGCGCACTGACCTCATTGGCGAGGTTGTTGCGCGGGTCGTGCATCGTCCGCAGGATGCCCTCGAGTTTGAGCTCGGGGTTGATGCTGTCGCGAATCTGCTCGATGGTCGACAGCAGCGACGACAGCCCCTCCAGCGCGTAGTACTCGCACTGCATCGGAATCAGTACCGTATCGGCCGCGACCAGCGCATTGAGCGTGAGCATGTTCAGGGCCGGTGGGCAGTCGATCAGGATCAGGTCGTAATCGGACTTCTTCAGCGGCGCCAGCGCCTGCTTGAGCTTGACCTCGCGTCCTGCCAGCAGTCCCAGCAGACGCACTTCGGCGGCCGTCAGGTCCTGGTTGCCGGGAATCAGGTCGAAGCCGCCCGGCTCGATGCGCACGATGGCATCGGCGGCCGAACACTCCTGCAGCAACACATCGAAGGACGAGCGCTCGAGCGTGCGCTTGTCGATGCCGCAACCCATCGTCGCGTTACCCTGCGGATCGAGATCGACCAGCAGAACACGCCGCTTGGTCGCCGCCAGCGACGCGGTCAGGTTGACAGCAGTGGTCGTCTTGCCGACGCCGCCTTTCTGGTTGGCGATGGCGATGGTGCGGTTCATAGGCCGGGCAGAATAACACCGCGACCGGCCATCAGCCCCCGCAGCTGGCGAGGTAACGACGCGGACCGGTCGGGGGCGCCTCTATAGCGGCCCGCCCCCGCACCTCGAGGTAGCGCAGATGGGCCAGCGTTTCCCCTAGCGCAAGCATCCGGTTGAGCGGGTCCAGTGCCCCCCGATAAAGCCGCAGCGCGATCTCGGCCGCGGTCGCCGGCGCCCCCTGCAGCAGCCCTTCCAGCACCTCCAACCGCTCGAGGTGGTGCCGGCGCAGCTGCGTCAGCCGCGCACCGAGCCCGCGGAACACCTCGCCATGCGAGGGGAGTACCAGTGTTCCCGGAGCCAGCGCCGCCAACCGCTCAAACCCGTCCAGGAACGAGTCCAGCGGATCGGGATCGCGGCGTTCGGGGTAGATACCAATGTTGGAACTGATCCTGGGCAAGACCTGGTCGCCGGCAATCAGCAGCTGGGCGTCGGCGTCGTGCAGCAGCAGCTGGCCGTCGGTATGGCCGGCCAGCTGCAGCACGTCCCAGCGCCGCCCGCCGGCGTTGAGCACCTCGCCCGGGCGCAGTATCTGCACCACCGGCGGTAGCCCTGACATCACCCGCAGGTAGCCTTCGCCGGCGAGGATCGAGCGATTCTCGGCGGTCGCCAGCAGGCCGTTGGCGGCGTAATGCGCGAGCCTGGCGTCGATCTCGACGGCATCGCCCTGCGAGGCATAAAGGTAGTGCACCAGGTCGTATTCAGGCGCGGTCATCAGCACCTGCGCGCCGTGCCGTTCAGCTAGCCAGGCCGCAAGGCCGGCGTGGTCCGGATGATGGTGCGTGCAGACGATGCGCCGCAGCGGCCGCCCGCGCAGCGTGGCGCCGAGTGGCCCCTCCCAGGCGGCGCGCGACTCCGCGACGTTCATGCCGGTGTCGACCAGCGTGCAGCCGTCGCCGTCATCGAGCAGCCAGACGTTGATGTGGCGCAGACCACCCGGGACGGGCAAGCGCAGCCATTCGATGCCGGCCGCCAGCGGCAGGCTGGTGGCAAGTTCAGGCGGGCGTTCCAGAACGTATTCCAGCGCCGCGCTCAAATCCTCGGCACCCGCTCGATGATCACGAGGTGGCGCTCGTCGGCGAGCCCGGGCACGTGCAGCCGCTCGATGCCCTTGGCGATCCAGCCCGGCGGCAGGTCGTCGAGCTCGGCGATCGGGTCCTTGCCCTTCATCGCCAGCAGTCGGCCGGAGTGCGCGACCAGGTGGCCGGCGTTCCTGACGAAATCCGGGATGCTGCCCAGCGCCCGCGACACGACGGTGAGCGAGCGCTGCGAGGGCTTCCAGGCCTCCGCGCGCGAGCACACCGCGGTGACCTGCTCCAGGCCCAGCTCCTGCACCGCGTGTTCAACGAAGCGGATCTTCTTGGCGGTCGAGTCGATCAGCGTGAACCGCATCGCAGGGTTCACGATCGCCAGCGGCAAGCCGGGAAAGCCGGCGCCGGTGCCTATGTCGGTCACGAACGGGCCGCCGATCCAGCGCTGGACGGTGAGGCTGTCGAGCAGATGCTTCTGCACCATCGCAACCGGCTCGGTAATCGCCGTGAGATTGAACTTCTGGTTCCACTCGACGACGAGGTCTAAGAGCGTGAGCATCCGCTCGATCTGGGTCGCGTCGAGGGCGATCCCGAGTTCGGCGGCGCCAGCTTCGAGCAGTGAGCGCGCATGTGCATCCATCGGTGCAGTTTACGCCACGCGCTGCGGCACCGCGGGGCTCAGTTGCGTACGAGCGCGGCGATGAATGCGTCGACCGGCAGCGCGTCCAAGGCCGCCACATCCGTGAACAGCGAGGCAATCATGGCGGCCTGCTTGGCGGGATAGTGCGCCACGACCGCCGCGTTGAGCGCGTCGAGCAACTGCCGGAAGTCGGGCTGCGAGCGAACGCAGACCACTGCAGCGGGCGGCGACGCCACTGCCGGCGTACCGAGCGCGTCGTCGCTAGTCATCATCGCCCGCAGCGCGCAGCGCACGCCATGAGCGGTCGCGTCGGCAAGCGCGACGCGTCCTTGCGCGCCGCCGTCAACGCAGGAGGTCGCGACCGCCGCGGCGAGCTGCGCGCGCGAGCCGCCGAGCAGCGCCGTGGCCACCGCAGCGGTCGCAATGCTTGCGCTACGCGCGCGCTCCTGTTGCGGCGGCAGATCCGTGCCGGGCCGCGCGAGCGCGCATTGGATGGAGCGCGCGCGACCGAGGGCGTCGAGCAGGTGCCGCAGTCGCAGTGCCGGCCGGTCAGTCGCACGGTTCTGGCGCGACTGATAGTCGGCTACCGCGAGCAGGCCGCCCAGGCAGTCGCCGGCATCGTGCGGGCAGCTGGCCGGCGCCAGCTGCTCGTTCGCGATGTAGAACAGCAGGCCGAGGTTGAAGGCCGCCTGCACCGGGTCCAGCTCGTAACTCGTGCCCGGCACCCGCGCGCCACCCATCATCGTCGCGCCCGGCAGCAGCGGTCCGAGCCATGCCCTGCACTCGCCTGCGCGCAGCGCGCGCAGGCCGCGCGCCAGCGCCTCAAGCAGCGTCGCGCGCGCGCAGGCGCGCTCGGCGTCTGCCGTCGTGCCCTCGCCCGCCGCGCTGGCGACAATCGTGGCGCGCAGCGCGTCAGTGAGGACTAGCCGGCCGTGCATCGGGGCTCGTGCGTCAGTGCGCGGCCTGCAGGCCCGCGACCCACTCATCGACAAAGCGCTCCAGCATCGTCAGCGGCACGGCGCCGTTCTCGAGGACCACCGCATGGAACGCCTTCAGGTCAAAGCGCGGACCTAACGCCTGCTTCGCCTTTTCGCGCAGCTCGAGGATCTTCAGCTGGCCGACCTTGTAGGCACAGGCCTGGCCGGGCAGGCCCATATAGCGCTCAACCTCGGAGGTCACCTCCGCCTCGTGCATGCCGGTCGTATCGGCCATGTAGCGGATCGCCTGCTCACGGCTCCAGCCCTCTGCGTGCAGACCCGTGTCGACGACGAGGCGGACCGCACGGAACAGCTCTGCCTGCAGCCGACCGAGGTCACCCCAGGGATCGTCCTTGTACATGCCGATTTCGGCCGCGAGGCTCTCGGCGTACAGCGCCCAGCCTTCGGCATAGGCCGAGTACAGCGTCTGCTGGCGGATCAGCGGCACATCCTTGAGGTTCTGCGCCGTCGCGATCTGGAAGTGATGTCCCGGAATGCCCTCGTGATAGCCGAGCGTCTTCATGCCGAAGGTCGGCAGCTCCGCAAGGTCGCGCAGCGTCACCACGAAACGGCCGGGTCGCGAACCATCCATCGCCGCCGGCTCGTAATGGGCACCCGCCGCGCCCTTCTCGGCGGCCAGCGACTCGCGCTGCACGACGACTTTGGTAGCGGGCAGGGTCTGGAAGTACTCCGGCATCCGGGCATTGACCTCCTCGAGGATCTTTTCGAACCGGTCCAGTGCCTGTTTGCGGCCCGCATCGTCGTTGGACAGCAGGAAACGAGGCTCCTTCGCCAGCGCCTGCATGCGCTCGGCGACAGTGCCCTTATCGAGGGCCTGCGCCTTCAACAACGCATCCATCTCGGCGGTGATCCGCTGCACTTCGGACAGGCCCTTGGCGTGGATCTGCTCCGGGGTGTAGTCGGTGGTGGTCATCTGCCGCAGCATCAAGGCGTAAAACGCCTTGCCACGCGGCAGTCGGCCGACGCCTGCGGTCTGGCTTGCGGAGGCCTCGCGCAATCCCTCGAGGGCCGCCTTCATGCGCGCATAGGCCGGATAGATGTCGTGGCTCACCGCAACGATCGCCTGGGCCTTCAGTTCCTCGCGAGCCTTCGCGTCGAGGTCCTTGAGCTCGGCGAGCTTGCTGACGAACGAGGTCACCAGCGGATGCTCGGCGGGCTTGGGCTCGACCGCCTCATGCACCAGCAGCAGCGAGCGGTCCAGCAACGCCGGCGGCAGCACGACGCCCAGCTTCGCCTGCCGCTGCATCTCAGCGGTCAGGCCATCGAACTTCACGGCCATGGCCTGCAGGCGCTTGACGTAGTTGCGGGCGGTCTTGGCGTTCTTCACGACGTGCTGCGACTGCAGGAAGCTGGGCAGCGTCACCTCACCGCCCCACATCGGCGCGATCGGATACAGCCCCTCGGACGACAACCAGTCGAAGCGACGGAAGGACAGCGCGGTCGAGTACTGATCGACCAGGATGTCGTAGGTTATCTGCTGCTGGCGATCCAGCTTCGAGCGATCGAAAGCACGCACCTCGGCAAGGTAGCGGGCGGCATCGGCATAATCCTCATCACGCTTGGCCACACCGACGGCGGCGAGCTTGTCCGAGTGATAGTCGAATACGGTGCCGTCGGCAATGCCTACCGAGGTGAACAATTCGGGGTTCGTAACGAGGTAAAACAGCGTCTGGCGGTTGGCCAGCACGTTGATCGTGAACGGCTTGCCCCAGATCGTTCTATATCCCGCATAGCCGAGCACCACCGCCAGTAACAGCGCTGTCCAGCCGGCGATACGCCAGAATTTCTTCATCTCACGTCCCCCGATTCGCTTTTTTTTGATCCCGCCGAGGCGGCATCCCGATGATGCCTGATCCAAGGGGACAGCGGCACCAGCCGCGAGGCGGCCCGTGCCGGGGGGGCCGGCGGGGCGCTAGAACGCGTCGCCCGGCACGTTGACCCAGCCGTCCATCAGCACCCGCGCGCTGCGGCTCATGATCGCCTTGGTGACGCACCAGTCACCGTTCACCTGACAGGCCTCGGCACCCACCCGCAGCGTGCCTGACGGATGACCGAAGCGGACCGCGCTGCGCGCGCCGCCGCCGGCGGCGAGGCTGACCAGCGTGCCGGGGATGGCCGCGGCGGTACCGATCGCCACGGCCGCCGTGCCCATCATCGCGTGATGCAGCTTGCCCATCGACAACGCACGCACCAGCAGATCGACCTCACCCGCGGTGACCTGCCGGCCGCTGGAAGCCACGTAGTCGGCCGGCGGCGCAACGATCGCAACCTTCGGCGTGTGCTGGCGTTTGGCCGCCTCGTCGAGGTGCCGGATCAGGCCCATCCGCAGCGCACCATGAGCGCGGATCGTCTCGAACATCGCCAGCGCCTGCGCGTCGCCGTTGATCGCTTCCTGCAGCTCGGTGCCGGTGTAGCCGAGCGCTGCGGCGTTCACGAAGATCGTCGGAATGCCGGCGTTGATCATCGTGGCCTTGAGCGTGCCGACGCCGGGCACCTCCAAGTCGTCAACCAGCTGACCGGTCGGAAACATCGCGCCGCCTGCGCCTTCTTCGTCAGCCGCCGGGTCCATGAATTCCAGCTGTACCTCGGCCGCGGCGAAGGTCACCCCGTCGAGCTCGAAGTCGCCGGTCTCCTGCACGACACCGGCACTGATGGGCACGTGCGCGAGGATGGTCTTGCCGATGTTCGCCTGCCAGATGCGCACCGTCACCACGCCATCACGCGGCACGCGCGCAGCGTCGACCAGGCCATGGCGGATCGCGAAAGGGCCAACCGCCGCGGACAGGTTGCCGCAGTTGCCGCTCCAGTCGACGAAGGGCTTGTCGATCGCGACCTGACCGAACAGATAGTCGACGTCGTGATCGGGCCGCGCGCTCTTGGAAAGGATCACGGTCTTGCTGGTGCTGGAGGTCGCCCCGCCCATGCCATCGATCTGCTTGGCGTACGGATCGGGGCTGCCGATCACACGCAACAGCAGCGCGTCGCGCGCCGCGCCCGCCACACGGGCGCGCTCCGGCAGATCCAGCAGATGGAAAAACACGCCCTTGCTGGTTCCGCCGCGCATGTAGGTCGCAGCGATTCTGGTTTGCGGTGCGTGTGCCATGCAGGTCCCGTCGCGCCAACGGCGCGCTTATCAGCGTTAGGCCGAGGTTGCCTCGAGGAAGTCCTGCGCGAAGCGCTGCAGCACGCCACCCGCCTCGTAGATCGCCACTTCCTCGGCGGTATCGAGTCGGCACGTCACCGGCACTTCGACCAGCTCGCCACTCTTGCGTGTGACCCGTAGCGTCAGCGTCGCACGCGGCGTGCGTGCGCCGACCACGTCGTAAGTCTCGGTGCCGTCGAGGCCCAGCGTCAGGCGGTTGGTGCCGGGCTTGAACTCCAGCGGCAACACGCCCATGCCGACGAGGTTGGTGCGGTGGATGCGCTCGAAGCCTTCGGCGGCGATGACCTCGACGCCGGCGAGGCGCACGCCCTTCGCCGCCCAGTCACGCGAAGAGCCCTGGCCGTAGTCGGCGCCTGCCACCACGATCAACGGCTGCTTGCGCTGCATGTAGGTTTCGATGGCCTCCCACATGCGCACGACCTTGCCCTCCGGCTCGATGCGGGCGAGCGAACCTTCGCGGATCTTGCCGTCGGCGTCGCGCGCCATCTCATTCTTCAGACGCGGATTGGCAAAGGTCGCGCGCTGCGCCGTCAGATGGTCGCCGCGGTGGGTTGCATAGGAATTGAAGTCTTCCTGCGGCAAGCCCATCTTCGCCAGATACTCGCCCGCTGCGCTGTCGAGTAGAATCGCATTGGACGGCGACAGGTGATCGGTAGTGATGTTGTCGCCGAGCACAGCCAGCGCCCGCATGCCCTGCATGCTGCGTTCGCCGGCGAGCGCACCTTCCCAGTACGGCGGTCGGCGGATGTAGGTGCTCTGTGCGCGCCAGTCGTACAAGGGACTGACCTTCTCGCCGCGGTCGACCACGAAGGTGAACATCGGGTCGTAAACCTGGCGGAAGTGTTCGGGCTTCACGCTCCTGGCAAGGATCGCGTCGATCTCGGCGTCCTCCGGCCACAGATCCTTGAGCATGACGGGCCTGCCATCGTGATCGACGCCCAGCGCGTCCTTCTCGATGTCGACGCGCACGGTACCTGCGATTGCGTAGGCGACCACCAGCGGCGGCGAGGCGAGATAGGCCTCCTTCGCGCGCGGGTGGATGCGGCCCTCGAAGTTGCGGTTACCCGACAGTACCGCGGTGGTGTACAGGTTGCGGTCGAGGATTTCCTTCTCGATCACCGGATCAAGTGCACCGCTCATGCCATTGCACGAGGTGCAGGCGAAGGCGACGACGTCGAAGCCAAGCTTCTGCAGCTCCGGCAGCAATGCCGCGTCCTCAAGGTACAACTGCACGGTCTTGGAGCCCGGCGCGAGCGACGACTTCACCCATGGCTTGCGCGTCAGGCCGCGAGCATTGGCGTTACGCGCGAGCAGGCCCGCCGCGATCATGTTGCGCGGGTTCGAGGTATTGGTGCAGCTGGTGATCGCGGCGATGATCACCGCGCCGTCCGGCATCTGGCCGGGCACCGTCTCGATGTGTTTGGCCAGTCCCCGTTCGGTCAGCGTCGAGGTCGGGATCTTCTGGTGCGGATTGGCAGGCCCCGCGATCGTGCGCACCACGCTCGACAGATCGAACTCGAGCACACGCTCGTACTCGGCGCGCGCAAGGTCGTCACCCCACAGCCCCGTGACCTTGGCGTAGGTCTCCACCAGCTTGATCTGCTCCGGCGCGCGCGCGGTCATCTTCAGATAATCGAGCGTGCGCTGATCGATGTAGAACAGCGCCGCGGTGGCGCCGAACTCCGGCGCCATGTTCGAGATCGTCGCGCGGTCACCGAGGGTCAGGTGTCGGGCCCCCTCGCCGAAGAACTCCAGGTACGCCGAGACGACCTTGGACTTGCGCAGAAACTCGGTCAGCGCCAGCACGATGTCGGTGGCTGTAATGCCCGGCGCGGCCTTGCCGGCGAGCTTCACGCCAACGATGTCCGGCAGGCGCATCCACACCGCCCGACCGAGCATCACGCTCTCCGCCTCCAGGCCGCCGACACCGATGCCGACGACGCCGAGCGCGTCGACCATCGGCGTGTGCGAGTCGGTGCCGATCAGGGTGTCGGGGTAAGCGACGCCATCGAGCACCTGCACCACCGGCGACATCCGCTCGATGTTGATCTGGTGCAGGATGCCGTTGCCGGGCGGGATCACGTCGATGTTGCGGAACGCCTTCTTGGTCCACTCGATGAAGTGGAAGCGGTCCTCGTTGCGGCGGTCCTCGATCGCGCGGTTCTTGGCGAACGCGTCCTTCTCGAAGCCGCCGTGCTCGACGGCCAACGAGTGGTCGACGACCAGCTGGGTCGGCACCACCGGGTGGATCTGCGCCGGGTCGCCGCCTTTGGCGGCGATCGCGTCACGCAGGCCCGCAAGGTCTACCAGCGCCGTCTGACCGAGGATGTCGTGGCACACCACGCGCGCCGGGAACCACGGAAAATCCAGCTCCCGCTTGCGCTCGATCAACTGACCGAGCGCGGCGACCAGAACCTTAGGCTCGCAACGGCGAACGAGGTTCTCAGCCAGCACACGCGAGGTGTACGGCAGGCCATCCCACGCACCGGGGCGGATCGCATCGACCGCGGCGCGGGCGTCAAAGTAGTCGAGTGCCGTGCCGGGCAACGTTTTACGGTGTGCGGTATTCATCTGCGTTTTCTGCTCGCTTCAGCCACGCTCCGCCAGCGGCACGAACGGCCGCGGCTCGGGTCCGGTGTAGTTGGCGCTGGGACGGATGATCTTGCCGTCAGCGCGCTGCTCGATGACATGCGCGGCCCAGCCGGTGGTGCGTGATATCACGAACAACGGCGTGAACATCGCGGTCGGCACGCCCATCAGGTGGTAGCTGACGGCGCTGTACCAATCGAGGTTGGGGAACATCTTCTTGATGTCCCACATCACGCTCTCGAGTCTGGCGGCGATGTCGAACATGCGCGTGTCGCCGGCGCTCTTGGCAAGCCCGCGTGCGACGCCCTTGATGACCTCGTTGCGCGGATCAGCGATCGTGTAGACCGGGTGACCAAAGCCGATCACGACCTCCTTGTTCGCGACGCGCGCGCGGATGTCGGCCTCGGCATCGTCCGGCGTGCGATAGCGGTTCTGGATCTCGAACGCGACCTCATTGGCACCGCCGTGCTTCGGACCACGCAGCGCGCCGATCGCGGCGGTGATCGCCGAGTACATGTCGGAGCCGGTGCCGGCGACGACGCGCGCGGCGAAGGTGCTGGCGTTGAACTCGTGCTCGGCGTACAGGTTCAGCGAGGTGTGCATCGCACGCACCCAGTCGGCCGGTGCCTGCTTGCCGTGCAGCATCGTCAGGAAGTGGCCGCCGATCGAGTCGTCGTCGGTTTCGACGTCGATCTGCCGACCGTTGTGCGCGAAGTGATACCAGTAGCAGAGCATCGAGCCCAGACAGGCGATCAGCTTGTCGGCGATGTCCTTGGCGCCTGCGGCGCCATGATCGTCCTTCTCCGGCAGCGCGCAGCCGAGCGCCGAGACGCCCGAGCGCATCACATCCATCGGATGCGAGGCGGCAGGCAGTGCCTCGAGCACGTCGCGCACGACCAGCGGCAGGCCGCGCATCGACTTCAACTTCTGCTTGTAGCCGGCAAGCTCCGCCGCCGTCGGCAGATGGCCGTGTATCAGCAGGAACGCGATTTCCTCGAACTCGGCGTTCGCTGCCGTCTCGAGGATGTCGTAGCCGCGGTAGTGCAGGTCGTTGCCGCTGCGTCCAACGGTGCACAGCTCCGTGTTGCCTGCGACGACGCCCGAGAGCGCCACGGATTTTTTCGGCTTCGGCCCGGCTGCGGGCACGGTGTTCTGGTCGCTCACGGCTCTACCCCCGTCATCTACTGCGTGATTTGTACTGCGTGTGGCCTGCGCCGCTTGTTCTACTTCGTGAACAGCTGATCGAGCTTCTGTTCGTACTCGTGGTAACCGAGCACGTCGTACAGCTCCATGCGCGTCTGCATCTTGTCGAGCACCGCCTTCTGCGTGCCGGCCTGCCTGAGCTCGCCGTACACGGCGAGCGCCGCCTGGCTCATCGCCCGGAACGCCGACAGCGGGTACAGCGCGAGACGGATGCCCGCCTCGCCAAGCTCGGTGGTGGTAAACAGCGGCGTCTTGCCAAATTCGGTGATGTTGGCAAGCACCGGCACGGTCACGACCTTGGTGAACTGGCGATACTCGTCGAGCGTATTGAGCGCTTCGGCGAAGATCATGTCGGCACCGGCCTCAACGTAGGCGAGCGCGCGATCGACAGCGGCCTGCTGCCCCTCGACAGCGTGCGCGTCGGTGCGCGCCATGATCACGAACTCATCGTCCGTGCGGCCATCGACCGCCGCCTTGATGCGGTCGACCATCTCCTCGGTGGAGACCAGCGCCTTGCCGGGACGATGACCGCAACGCTTGGCCGCGACCTGGTCCTCAAGGTGCATGCCGGCGGCACCGGAGCGGATCAGGTCAGCGCAGGTGCGGGCAATGTTGAACGCGGCACCCCAGCCGGTATCGGCATCGACCAGCAGCGGCAGGTCGGTCGCGCTGGTGATCCGGCGCACGTCCTCGCAGACGTCATTGAGGGAGGTGATGCCGAGGTCCGGCAGCCCGAACGAGGCGTTAGCGACGCCAGCACCGGACAGGTAGATGGCCTTGAAGCCCGCCCGCTCCGCCAGCAGTGCGCTGTAGGCGTTGACGGCACCGGCGACCTGCAGCGGTCGCTCCTGCTCAAGGGCAGCCCACAGGCGGCTTCCCGCCGAGGTTGGTGTACGAGACATGCCGCTACCCCTCTGTTCGTGTTGCGTCGCAGTATAACCCAGCAGGGGTGCCCGGCGGCCTGTCCCCCGGCAATCCCGCCCCGGGGCCGTCAGCTCTTGCGCCGCGCCAGCCAGGCGACCAGGCCATCGGCGTTCAGGCGAATGTCGTCCGCCAGCAGCGCTTGGCGGGTCGCCTCGTCGGCACGATGGCCGCGGGCATCCAGCTCGTTCCAGGCCCAGGCGGTCATGTCCGCGACGATGCCGGCGACCGGATCGGGGTCGGCGGCGTGGCTTTCGGCGAAGCCGACGTAGGCATCCAGCGCGGCGTGCAGCTCCACGCCGAGGCGGACGATGTCGGTGACGCGGCTGTAGTGCGTCAGGAACACCGCCGCCGGGCGCAGCGCCAGAACGCGGTCGATCGAGGCATGCAGCTGGACGGCATCGAACTGGGTCGGCGTCGTGGTCGGCATCAGGAACGGCCGGCCGGCGACGTCCAGCTCGCGGTACGCGATGCCGAAGGTATCGCCGCTGAAAACGGCATCCGCCAGCGGGTCGTGGATCACGTGGTGATGCAGGGCGTGGCCGGGCGTGTGCAGGAAGCGAAAAACCCGGCCGGCCAGCGCAAGTTCGGTGCCGTCGCGGGTGATGACCAGCCGTTCCGTCGGGATCGGCCGGATCTCGCCGTACAGCCGCTCGTAAAGCGCATCGCCGTACACCTGGCGGGTCGCCGCTATCAGTATGGTGGGATCGACCAGATGCGCCGCGCCACGCGGGTGCACGACCGCCCGTGCATTCGGCAGCGCCTCGAGCAGCGCGCCTGCGCCACCGGCGTGATCGAGGTGGATATGGGTCAGGAACACCCAGTCGACCGCCTCGCGCGCCACCCCGCGCGCCTCGAGGGCGGCCAGCAGGTACGGCACGGACAGCGTCGTGCCGGTGTCTACAAAGGCGGCCCGGCCAGCGTGGCGGATCAGGTGGCTCGCATCGAGTTGCGGCCGCACGTAATGCGTGTCGACCGCGGTAATGCCGTGCTCGAAATCGGTGAGCTCAGACATGACGAGGCCGGCTTGCGCCGGCCCCGAATCGACAGTCCCGCTCGCGGCCACCCTTACCGGGCCGCAGTGCTGTGCGGGGGCAGCGGCACCCACAACGACGGCGACTGCTGCGAGAAGTACTCAGCCAGCGCGCGGATGTCCTCATCCTTCAGGGCTGCCGCCATGCCGTTCATGATCGCATTCTGGCGCTTGCCGGCGCGATAGGCCTTCAGCGCCTGCTCGATGTAGTCGTAGTGCTGGCCGGCCAGCGTCGGATAGTCCGGCAGGATGCCGACGCCGTCCGGGCCATGGCAGGCGACACAGGTCTGCGCGGCGGCCGGCGCAGTACCGGTCGGCTTGCCCGCCGAGGTCACAGGCTTCTCGGTCGAGAAGTAGGCCGCGACGTCGCGGGCGTCCTGCTCGGAGACACTTGAGGCCTGTCCGCGCATCGTCGGATGCTGGCGGGCGCCGGCGCGGTATTCGCCCAGCGCCGCGACCAGATAGCCGTAGTGCTGGCCACCGATCTTCGGCACGTGGTAGTTCGGGTAGGCGTTGCGTTGGTCAGGGATGCCGTGGCAACCAAGACAGGTGTAGGCGATCTTGGCGCCGTGCGCCGCATCGCCCGCCGGGGCCTGCGCCTCTGCAGCCTGCATGCCAAACGTGGCCAGCAGTGCGGCCGCGAACGTCAAAAGAGTGCCTTTGCTGAATCCCATACTTCTCCGCCTGCCGGAACCGGCTTGCCTGAACGCGATTTAAAAGCCGGCGAATGGTACGGAGCCGCCCCGGAAAATTCCACCTGTGCAGCGTCGACCCACCCATCCCATGGACTAAGGAGTGCCCAGGCGCCCTTTCGCAGAGCCTGACCGCCCGATTGGCAGTCCGCTGCGCTTGAAACGCCCCGAACGCGCGCGGGGACTGGGGGCCAGCCACCCGCCGCGGCCAGAACGGGGCGTCGGGCCTGCTGGCGTCGCCGGGGGGTGAACCCGAGCCGGAGGGCTGCCCCTCGCCGCCAGCAGGAATCTCCGCCCGGCACAGCGCGCGACTGTTACTGCAGCGTTATTCGGTCAGCCGCCAGGTCCACTTCATCCGCTGCCAGCTGGGCACCGCGGCGCCGTTGATCCGCAGCGGCTCGAACTCACCGTTCGCGCCAACACAGGCCGCTGCCGCGACATCCAGCGACGGATAGCCGCTAGAGGCCTCCAGCAGCAGGCCGATCACGCGGCCGGCGTCGGACAGGTGAACCAGCAGCACGACGCTGCCCTGCTCGCCTGCGCGGCGCGCGGCATCCGGGTAGAACGGGCCGCAACGCTCCCCCAGGGCCGCGGCGTTGCGCAGCTTCGCCTGGATCGCAGGCGTCGGCGGTGCAGCGGCCTTCGGCGACGGCATGCCGACATCCGCGCGCAGCATCATCCCAAGTTCACCGTACAGGCCCGGCGCCACCTGTTGCGCCCAAGGCACGACCTGCTCGTAGGCGGCGCCTTCGACGTCACGGCGTACCGCCTCGGTATGGCGACCGGCGGGTGAGGCCAGGAACGTGCGCAGCTGCTCGATCTCACGCGGCGCGAGCGCTGCCGGCAAAGCCTCGCGCAGCCGCGCGACATACTGCGCGCGCGGCCCGTCCTCGCCCGCCAGCAGCTTGGCCACGCGTTCCTCGCAGGCGGCGTGCATGCGCGGCGCTGTCTCGGCCAGCCGCGCATCGAACGCATCGAGCTCCGCAGCGGGCAGATCCGGCCGCGAGGCACGCAGCTGGCGACCGCCGTCACGGGTCATCCGGTCGGGAGCGGCGCAGAGCATCACGGCCAGGCGTGCGCCGAAGTCCTCGCCGAGCGTCCTGGTGACGGCCTCGAGTGGCGTCGGCGCGGGCGCAGCGGCCACGGCCGTCAACGGCAGCGCAAACACGAGTGCGGCGAGCAGCTCAGAGCGCATCGGCGATGTCCTGCAGCAGGCCCTTGTCCTCGGGCGGCACGGCCGGCGGATAACGATGCAGCACCCGACCATCGCGCCCGAGCAGGAACTTCTCGAAGTTCCACTCGATGTCACCGGGATGGCCCTGCGCAGGATCGGTCAACCACGCGTACAGCGGCGCCCGCGCAGACCCGTTGACCTCGAGCTTGGCAGCGAGCGGAAAGCTAACGCCGTAGCGACGCAGGCAGAAATCACGAATCTGGGTCGCGTCGCCAGGTTCCTGCGCACCGAACTGATTGCAGGGGAACCCGACGACCGCAAAGCCTTGCGCGGCGAGTTCGCTGTGCAGGCGCTCCAGTCCCGCGTATTGCGGCGTCAGCCCACACTCGCTGGCGACATTGACCACCAGCACGACCTTGCCCCGTAGCGGCGCGAGCAGGTCCGCGTCGCCCTCGAGCGCCGCGACGCGAAAATCACAGAACTCAGTCATCAAGCACTCTCCACGAACTCGGGCCTGCTCAGCCGGCGCGGCCGAGCTTCTTCAGATGTACCAGCAGCAGCGACACCGCCACCGGCGTAAGTCCAGGGATGCGCCCCGCCTGGCCGAGCGTGCGCGGCATCACCTCGACCAGGCGCTCGCGCACTTCGGTCGACAGACCGCGCACGGTGGCGTAGTCGAAATTCTCCGGCAGCAGTGTCGACTCGTGACGACCCAGGCGGTCGACCTCGGCCTGCTGGCGGACCAGATAACCGCGGTACTTCGCCTCGACTTCAATGGCCAGCTCGACCTGCGCCACGAGCCGCGGGTCGGCATCGGCGGGCGCGCCACCCGTTGCGATCGCATCGCGCTTCGCTTCGTAAAAGCGCCAGCGCTCATCGTCGACCAGGCCCAGCGCGCGGCCGGCCGGCGTCAGTCGGGTATCGGCGTTGTCCTCGCGCAGGCTGAGGCGGTACTCGGCGCGACTGGTGAACATCCGGTACGGCTCCGGCGCGCCACGTGTGATCAGATCATCGAGCATCACGCCGATATAGGCCTCGGCGCGGCCTGGCCACCACGGTGCGAGGCCGCGCGCCGCGCGCGCCGCGTTCAAGCCGGCGACCAGTCCCTGCGCCGCCGCCTCTTCATAGCCGGTCGTACCGTTGATCTGACCGGCAAGATACAGGCCCGGCAGCGCGCGCGCGGCCAGCGTGTACTCCAGGTCGCGCGGATCGAAGAAGTCGTACTCGATCGCATAACCCGGCCGCGTCAGGTGCGCGCGCTCGAAGCCGCGGATGCTGCGCACGAACGCCAGCTGCACGTCGTACGGCAGGCTGGTCGAGATGCCGTTCGGGTACAGCTCGTGCGTGTCGAGCCCCTCGGGCTCGACGAAAATCTGGTGGCCGGTGCGGTTGGCGAAGCGCACGACCTTGTCCTCGATCGAGGGGCAGTAGCGCGGACCGCGGCCCTCGATGATGCCGGTGTACATCGGCGAGCGATCGGCAGCGGCACGGATCAGTGCGTGCGTCGCTTCGTTGGTGGCGGTGATATGGCACGCCACCTGCCGCGGGTGATCCGCCGCGGTCCCCAGATACGACATCACCGGCAGCGGCTCTTCGCTGTACTGCGGCGTCATGACCGAATAATCGACGCTGCGACCATCGATGCGCGGCGGAGTCCCCGTCTTCAGGCGGCCGACGCGCGGCAGCAGCTCGCGCAGGCGTGCCGCCAGCCGGTTCGATGCCGGATCGCCCGCCCGCCCGCCGCTGCTCTGCTGCAGACCGACGTGGATGAGGCCGGCCAGAAAAGTGCCTGCGGTCAGCACGACCGCCCGCGCGCTCAAGCGCACGCCGGTTGCGGTAACGGCGCCCGCAATGCGGCCCTGCTCGACGATGAGGTCGGCGATCTCCGCCTGGAACAGCTGCAGTCCCGGCTGGTTTTCGACCATCGAGCGGATCGCGCGGCGATACAGGGCCCGATCGGCCTGGGCGCGAGTCGCGCGCACCGCCGGGCCCTTGCTGGCATTGAGCACGCGCAACTGGATCGCCGCGCGGTCGGTGGCACGCGCCATCGCGCCCCCCAGGGCATCGATCTCGCGCACGAGATGACTCTTGCCGATACCGCCAATGGCCGGGTTGCAGCTCATCGCGCCTAGCGTTTCGATGCTCTGCGTCACCAGCAGCGTGCGCGCGCCGGCGCGGGCCGCGGCCAACGCCGCCTCGGTGCCGGCGTGGCCACCGCCCACAATCAGCACGTCGAATGTCTGCTCGGGATGCATACGGGGATTTTAGCGTGGCTGGCGCCCCGCCGGGCCGCCATGGACAATGTGCGGATGTTCTCTTCCCGTGCCGGCCGAGGATTTGCCCGCGCGGCGCTCTGCGCCCTGCTGTTTACCGCCCGTCCGGCGGTCCCGGCGCCTGCGGCCGGCGCGCTGGTCCTGCGCGACTGCCGCCTTGAGCACCCGGCGGGACTGGCGTCGGTCGCCGCCCGCTGCGGCCAGCTCGCCGTCCCCGAGAACCCGGCGGAGCCGGCCGGCCGGTCGTTGTCGCTCGCGGTGGCGGTCGTGCCGGCACTCGACCGGGCCCACGCACTGGAGCCGCTATTTATCATCGCGGGCGGCCCCGGCCAGGCGGCTAGCGACTTTTACGCCGGCTACGCGCCGGCGTTCGGCGGGATCCTGCGCCGGCATGACCTGGTGCTGGTCGACCAGCGCGGCACCGGCAGCTCCGCTCGGCTCGACTGCCAGATGCCCGCCGACCTCGAGCTCGGCACGCCGTCCGTCGCACGACTGCAGGCGCTCTCCGCCGCCTGCCGGGCAGCGCTGCCCGGCAGGCCGCAGTACTACACGACCAGCGTCGCCGTGCGCGACCTCGAGGCGGTGCGGGCGGCACTGGCTGCGCCGCGCATCAGCTTGTACGGCGTCTCCTACGGCACGCGCGTGGTCGAGCATTACGTCCGCCACTATGGCTCGCACGTGCGCGCAGTCGTGCTCGACGGCGCACTGCCGCCGGACGCGAGCCCCGAGCCGCAGGTCCCGGACAACGCCGTCCGCGCGCTCGGCCTTAGCTTCGCCCGCTGCCGCGCGGACGCGGCCTGCAGCGGGGCCTTCGGCGACCCGGCGACGACGTTCGAAGCGCTGCGCCAGGAGCTTGCCGCGCGACCGCAGCAGCTGCACCTCGCCGATCCGGCCAGCGGCAGCGCGCGCGAGCTGCGCTTCGACGCCACCGCGCTTGCAGGCACCGTGCGGCTGGTCAGCTACTCCAGTGCCGGCGCCGTGCTGCTGCCGTACCTGATCGATCGCGCCGCACACGGCGACTACGCGCCACTGGCCGCGCAGCTGCTGATGTATGGCGCGCACCTCGACGCACAGCTCGCTTACGGCATGAACCTCGCGGTGTCCTGCAGCGAGGATCTGCCGCAGGTGGGGCCGGCAGATCGGGCACGCGCAGCTGCGGGTTTTCTCGGCGTCGCCCCGTTCGAGCAGCTCACGGCACTGTGCAGCGGCTGGCCCCGCGGGCTCGTCGATGCCGACCTGTACGCGCCGCTGCACGCGAACAGTCCGGCACTGGTGCTGTCGGGCGAGCTCGATCCGGTGACACCGCCGCAGTTCGGTGCGCGGGCCGCGGCGGCATTCGTCGATCATCGTCACGTCGTCGTGCGCGGACAGGCGCATGGCCAGCTCGCCGTCGGCTGCGCCGCCCGCCTCATCGCCACGTTCCTGGAGTCCGGCACGACGCGGGGTCTCGACACCAGCTGCCTTGAGCACACCAGCCCTCCGCCGTTCGTGATCGACCCGTCGGGACCGGCGCCATGATCGAGCTCGACTCGCTGACCAAGCGTTTCGGCACGATCGAGGCGGTGCGCGGGATCAGCCTCATCGCGCCTGATGGCTGCGTCACCGGCCTGCTCGGCGCCAACGGCGCCGGCAAGAGCACCACGCTGCGACTGTTGTACGGCGTACAGCGCCCCGATTCGGGCCGCGCCCTGGTGGACGGGATCGACGTGGCGAGCCAGCCCAGGCTCGCGCTGGCTCGCCTCGGGGTGCTGCCACACAACGCCGGGCTGTACCCACATCTGACTGCGCGCGAGAACATCCGCTATTACGGCCAGCTGCAGGGCATGAGCGGCGTGGCGCTCGAGCGGCGCATCGATGCGCTGGCGGACATGCTTGAGCTTGGAGCGCTGCTGGAGCGACGCACCAAGGGGTTCTCGCAGGGTGAGCGCATCAAGGTCGCGCTCGCCCGGGCGCTAGTTCACGAACCGCAGAATCTCGTGCTCGACGAACCTACCAACGGGCTGGACGTGCTCGCCACGCGCAACCTGCGCGCGTTGATCCTGCGGCTGCGGGATGCAGGTCACTGCATCATGTTCACCAGCCACGTGATGCAGGAGGTCGCGGCGCTGTGCGATGAGATCGCGATCATCAGCGGCGGCCGCGTGGTCGCGCGCGGCACGCCGGCGGCTCTTGCGCGCGGCGTGCCCAGCGGCACGCTTGAGGACGCGTTCGTCGCGGCGCTGACGGAGGGGGCCTCGCCATGAGGGCGCTGTGGACGGTGTTCCGCAAGGAAGTGCTCGAGAACCTGCGCGACCGGCGCACGGTGCTGTCGGCACTGGTGCTGGGGCCGCTAGGCGCACCACTGCTGTTCGCGCTGATGATGAACCTGAGCATCGAACGCGGCCGCGAGCATGACGACAGACCGCTGCAGCTGGCCGTGGCGGGGCGCGCAAACGCGCCGAACCTGGTCGCGTTCCTGACCGATCACCGCGTCCATGTCGAGGCCGTGCCGGGCGACGCAGCCGGCGCGGCCGAGGCCGTTCGCAGCCACCGGGTTCGGCTCGCACTCGTGATCCCGGACGGCTACGGCGAGCGGCTGCGCACGGGCGAGCCTAGCCGCGTACTGCTTTACACCGACACCTCCGACACCAGCGTAGGCGCTGATCGCGCCCGCGCCGAAGCGCTGGTGGGCGCGTACTCCGCGCAAGTTGCCAGCTGGCGGCTGGCCGCGCGCGGCCTATCGCCGAGCCTCATGCAGCCGATCGTGGTCGACCAGATCGACGTCTCGACGCCGATGGGGCGGGCCACGACGCTGCTGGGCATGCTCAGCTACTTCATCGTGTTTGCAACGCTGATGGGCGGACTGTACGTTGCGATCGACACGACCGCCGGCGAGCGCGAGCGCGGCTCGCTGGAGCCCCTGCTGAGCCTGCCGATCACGCGCCGCTCGCTGGTGGGCGGCAAGATCCTGGCGACCGCGGCCTACATGGCACTGTCGCTGGGACTGACGATCGCGACGTTCGCGCTCAGCCTGCCGCTGGTGCATCTGGATGCCTATGGCATGGCGCTGAACCTCGGCCCGCGCGTCGCGTGCACGATCTATGCGCTGATGCTGCCGTTCGTGTTGCTGGGAGCGTCGCTGCTGACGCTGGTGGCGTCGTTCACGCGCAGCTATCGCGAAGCACAAAGCTGGCTGGCGGGGCTCGTGCTCATACCAACGCTGCCGATCATGTTCGCCGCCATCTACCAGGTCGAGCCTCGCCTGGGACTGATGTGGGTGCCATCGCTGAGCCAGCACCTGCTGATCCAGTCGCTGTTGCGCGCAGAGCCCATCGGCACCACGGCGGTGGCGCTGTCGGCAGGCTGTACGCTCGCCCTCGGCGCGCTGCTCGCGCGTATCGCCATCGCGCTATACGCGCGGGAACGTATCCTCGGCTGACCGCTAGCGGCGTTTGCTGGCAGGCAGCGGCGCGCGCATCGCGCGCCGGCAAGCTCAGGCCGTCAGCCGACCGCTCTGAAAATCACGCACCGCCTGGCGGATCTCGTCGGCGGTGTTCATCACGAAAGGTCCGTAGTGGACCACCGGCTCGCCCAGTGGCCGGCCGCCGATCACCAGGACGCGCGTTGCGCGCTCGGTGCCTAGCAGCGCCAGCGTATCGCCCTCGTTGAGCAGCGCCAGCGTGCCCTTGGTAAGCGTACGGCCATCCATCGTCACCTCACCCTCGAACACGTAGGCAAGCACGGTGTGGCCCGGCGGCGTCGCCACCTCCAGCGCCGCGCCCGCGGCGAGCGCGACGTCCAGGTACAGCGGCTGGGTTGCGCCGCCGCTGATGGGACCTGCCACGATGCCGCCGTCGGCCGCGACAAACTGGCCTGCGACCACGCCCACCTCGCCGCCGCTGACCGCAACACGCGGAATCAGCTCCGGCTCGAGGTCCTGGTAGGCCGCCGGCTTCATCTTGTCGACCGCCGGCAGGTTGATCCACAGCTGGAAGCCGCGCATGCGACCGGCCACCTGCTGCGGCATCTCGGAGTGGACGATGCCGCGGCCGGCGGTCATCCACTGCACGCCACCTGGCTTCAGCTCGCCGCGATTGCCGAGGTGATCCTCGTGCAGCATGTGGCCGTCGAGCATGTAGGTGACCGTCTCGAAGCCGCGGTGCGGGTGCGCGGGGAAGCCCGCGAGGTAGTCGTCGGCGGCGTCCGAGTCGAACTCGTCCAGCAGCAGGAACGGGTCGAGGCCCTGCTCGGGACTGATCAGACGGGTCAGCCGCACGCCGCCACCGTCGGAGGTCGGTCGACCCTGCAGTACCTGCCGCACGCTACGCTTCGTCATCGCTCCTCCCGTACCGGGGACCCGGTCGCCGCGCGATTATGCCGGGCTTGGGCGTGGCCGGGCGATACTCGGCGCCGACGAAAAATGTCATCCTCGCCAGCCCGGCCATCCCCCGATGGCCCGCTCGCCGGAGACAGCCGTGACCGCAGACCCTGCCACCGAACCCGGCTCCTTCGAGCTGTACGACCTGCGCGTCGAGGTGATCGCCCCCCCGGGTGCCCGTATCTATTGCGGCGCGACAGCCGGCGACTACTTCGAGGTCCACGGCGAGATGCTGCACTTCCCGCCGGGCCAGGGGTTCTCGCTGTACTCGCTGGCGGCACTGCTGCCGTTGCTGCCCGCCAAGCAGCGCATGACCGACGCCGCCGACTGGATGTCGACCGATGCGGAGGTCGCCTGCCCTGACCCGAACTGCCCGACGCGCTTTAGGATCACGCGTACTGCAAAGCGCTGGTTCCGCCACGCGGACACGACCGCGACGCCGCTACCCGCCGGATCGGCGCGGTGATCCCGCGCCACACGCTCGCGCCGGGCTATGACGTCTCGCGGCTGATCAAAGGCGGCTGGCATCTCGCCGGCGGCCACGGCGCGGTCGACCCGCTGCAGGCGCGGCGCGACATGGCCGCATTCGTTGAGGCGGGCATCACGAGCTTCGACTGCGCCGACATCTACACCGGCGTCGAGGAGCTGATCGGCTCGTTCCGGCGCGAGTACCCTGCGCTTGCCCGGCAGATTCGGGTGCACACCAAGTTCGTGCCGGATCTGGACCGCCTCGTCGACGCGGACGGCGCCTATGTCGAGACCATCATCGACCGCTCGCTCGCACGGCTGGGCGTCGAGCAACTGGATCTGGTGCAGTTCCACTGGTGGGACTACAGCGTGGCGCGCTACGTCGAGGTCGCGCTCGAGCTTGAGCGGCTGCGCGCGAAGGGCAAGATCGCCCACATCGGTGTCACCAACTTCGACCTGCCGCGGCTCACCGAGATCGTCGCCGCCGGCGTGCCGGTGCTCACGCACCAGCTGCAGTACTCGCTGGTCGATGCCCGCCCCGCGCAGGCGATGGTCGGGTTCTGCCAGCAGCACGGCATTGGGCTGCTGTGCTACGGCACGGTGCTTGGCGGCTTCCTGTCCGAGCGCTGGCTCGGTGCCGCCGAGCCGGTGGGCGAGCTCGCCAACCGCTCGCTAACCAAGTACCGGCTGATCATCGAGGACTTCGGTCCGTGGGCGCTGTTGCAGGAATTGCTCGGCGTACTGGCGGGCATCGCGCGCAGCCACCACTGCGACATCGCCACCGTCGCAACCCTCGCCGTACTCGCCCGGCCGCAGGTCGCGGCGGCTATCGTCGGCGCCACGAGCGCCGCGCATCTGCCCGCGCACGTGCGCTTGGGTGAGGTCGTTTTGATGGCTGAGGAGCTCGCCTCGATTGCGCAGGTGACCGCGCGCACACGGGGACCGCGGGGCGACGTCTACGAGTTGGAGCGGGATCGCACTGGCCGGCACGGCCGGATCATGAAGTACAACCTGAACACCTGAGCGCGCTGACCGCAGCGCAGACCGGAGCCCCCATGAAGACAGCGATCGCACTCCTGCTCGGCGCACTGCTCGCGCCATGGTCGATGCCGGCGCCAGCCGCCGCCGGGCCCGTGACCGCGCTGGTTGGCGGCACCGTTGTCGACGTGGAGACCGGCCGCACGATTCCCGACGCCATCGTGCTGGTGGCGGGCGAGCGCATCATCGCGGTGGGTCCGGCGGATCGCATCGCGCTGCCGGCCGGTGCACGGGTGATCCGTACCGATGGCCGCTGGCTGCTGCCGGGCTTGATGGACATGCACGTGCACTTAGGGCTCGTGCTGCCTGGCGCGCAGGGCGAGGAACTCGCGCATGAGTCGGAGGGCGCACTGGCACTGCGGATGGCCGACAATGCCCGCGCCTCACTCTATGCCGGCACCACCAGCGTGCGACTGACCGGGGAAGAGAAGCACGTCGAGTTCGCGGTCAAGGCCGCGATCGACCACGGCACGCTGCAGGGCCCGCGCATCTGGTCAGCCGGCGAGCCGCTGATCCCCACCGGTGGCCATGGTGCCGAGTTCCTCGCCAACGGCGTCGACGGCCCGGACGAAGTGGTCAAGTTCAGCCGCCGCCAGATCATGGCGGGCGCCAGCTGGATCAAGCTGATGATCAGCAAGGGCTTGGCCGACACCAAGGGCGACATCGCCGCGGCCGACATGACCGTCGCCGAGATGCGCGCGGCGGTAGAGATCGCGCACAGCCACGGCGTCAAGGTAGACGCCCACACCGGCTCGCCGATCGCGACGATGCAGGCGCTGGAGGCGGGCGTCGACTGCTTCGAGCACGGCTACTACCTCGACGAAGCGGTGTTCCGCGAGATGAAGAAGCGCGGCGGCTGGTACGTGCCGACCATCGTCGTCAGCCAGGCCGGAGCGCTGGAATTTTTCGCCAAGATCGGTTCGCCGCCGTGGTACCTGGAGCGCGCGAAGTCGGTCGGCGAGGTCCACTGGCAGGCGCTGCGTACCGCGATCCGCGTGGGCGTAAACATCGCGATGGGCACGGATCAGTTTCCATTCGAGCCGAACCAGGGCACGGTTGCCGCGGTGCGCGAGACCGAGCTGTACGTCGAGGCGGGCATGAGCCCGCTGGAGGCGCTGCGTGCCGCGACGGTCAACCCGGCGCGCCTGCTCGGCGCCGAGAAGGACCTCGGCGGCCTCACGCCGGGGCGCTATGCCGACCTGATCGCGCTGGATACGAATCCGCTGACCGACATCCGTGCGCTGCGCACGCTGAACTTCGTCATGAAGGGCGGCGTGGTCGTGCGCGACGACCGCGTGGCCGCGGCGCGCTGAACCGCGTCAGCGACGGGCAGGCGGCGGCGGCGGCCGGGCCGCACGGCGGGCGGCCGCGCGGGCCTCAAGCGGCAGCATCGCAAGCACGGCCTCGCGCGCCAGCACCGAGTGCACCGGCAAGGCGAGCACGTCACCCGGCTTCGCCCAGCCGAGCGCACAACGCGCCGCCTCGAGCTCGGTGCTGCACATCGGCAGCACTGCATCCGGCAAGCCGAGACGCAGCAGCTCTGCCCGCAGCAGGCGCGGAATCTCGCCCAGCGCCCGGCCGCGCAGATGCGCTTCATCCTCCTTGACCACGACCAGCGCTGGCCTGAACGCGGCGGCAACCTGCGCCAACGCCCGAATATCGTCGTCGAGTCGGTTACCCGCATGACCGAGGATCAGCCCCAGCCGACCCTGCCCGCCGCGCAGGTGCTCGGCCACCGTCAGCAGGCCGCAGAGGCCTGCCGGGTTGTGCGCGTAGTCGACCAGCACCTGCACGCCACCGACCTCGAAGCGCATCAGCCGGCCAGGATTGTCGCTGGGTGCCGCACCGAAACACTCAAATACCCCCGCGATGGTCGCAGGCGCTATCCCCAACGCCACCGCGCCCAGCGCAGCAGCGGCCAGGTTCGCGACGTTGTAGGCGGCACTGCCACCGACAGCGAGTGGCATGTTCGCGATCACGCCTAGCGGCGTCTCGGCGCCGGCCTGCGCAAGCCACAGCACGCCGTCGCGTACCCCGCAGGTGGCGCCGCCTGCCGCACGCTGCGCGACGAGCTGCGGATGATCCGCATCCTGCGCGAACCAGCCGCGGCGCAGATCCGCCGGCTGCGACGCGGCGCACGCGCACAGCACCGCGTCGTCGGCATTGAGCACGAGCAGCCCGCTGCCAGCGCTGAGCAGTCGCGCGACACTGAGCTTCACCTCGGCCAGTGCGTCGAGGTCATGGATGCCGTACTCGCCAAAATGATCAGCGCTGACGTTGGTCACGATCGCAACATCCGCCGTCAGCAGCGCAAGCCCTCGCCGCAGCAGCCCGCCCCGCGCGGTCTCCAGCACGGCGGTTTGGACGCGTGAGTCACGCAGCACGCGGCGTGCCCCCGCAGGACCTGAGTAATCACCGCTCTCGACCCGCTCCCCGCCGAGGAAGACACCATCCGTACAGTTGTAGCCGGCAAGGCGGCCCGCCGCGGTGGCACAGGCGGCCAGCAGTCGCACCGTGGTCGTCTTGCCATTGGAGCCGGTCACCACGGCCGTCGGCACCCCATGCACGTCAGCCCAGGGCACCTCGTCCGCTGTGGGCAGCGCCGACAATAAAAAATTGTGCGCGCCAGTGCCGGAGCCTAGCGTCAGCGTCGTCTCGTCGAGTACGACCTGCAGGCCGTGCGCTGCCGCCAGCAGCCGTTGCAGCGCCGGCTGTGCCTCGCGCGCGGCGAGTGTCTGCAGGCGCGCGCGTGCGCCCGCCTCCTCCAGCAGCGGCGGGATCACGCTGGCCGGATCGGCTGCGTTTTCCAATGCCGCGGCGAGCAGCGCCGTCATGAGCTCTTCGGTACGCGCCGGCTCCAACTCAGCCAGCGTCGCGCACAGCGCCCACTCGTTCAGCTCCGTTGCAGTAAACAGCTGGTCGCACGGAGCACGCACGGCGAGCGACACGCCACTTGCGTGGCGGCGCGCCACCAGTTCGCGCTCGGACCAGCCTAGCCAGCCGAGCGCACGCTCAGCGCGGCGGCGCCAGCCGGCGAGCAGCGCCTCGTCGGGGACGATGCCGACGACCTCAAGCACGGCGCCGGTGGCGCCGAAGTAGAGGTTCGGTCCGGTCAGGCGGCGCGAATCGTCGAACGGCAGCAGCAGCGGCGCGTTCAGTCGTCGACCTCCGGCGCAAGCCGTACGCCGCGCTCATCGCGGATCAGGCCTTCGAGGCTGAAGGTGTCCGGCCGGCCGTCGCCTGCACCCGGGGTCGGCTCCGATGCATAGGTGGCGGCAGGCGCCGCCGCAGAAGATGCGACGGTCGGCGCGGCCGGCGCTGCGCCGGCAGGCCGGAACTTCGTGATCTGCTTCCACGAGCGCACCAGTGAATCGGCAAACACCAGCAGCAGGTCGCCAGGCTGGCCCATCTCCAGCGCGGCCGCAATCGCCTCCTGCTCGTCGGGAATGATCGAGATCGCCGCGTCCGGCACTCCCGCGGCACGCAGTGCCTTCGCCTGAATTCTCGGCACCTCGTCCGGCGCACGGTCGCGCAGGCTGTCGTCACGCCGGCAGATGTAGTGGTCGAAACGCCCCGCCACCGCATTGGCGATCGCGACCAGATCCTCGTCGCGACGATCACCCGGACCTGCGAGTACGACCAGACGGCGACCGGTCACCTCCAGCCGCTGCGCCAGATCCGCCATCGCCGCGACCGCGTGGGCGTTGTGGCCGTAATCGAACAGCACCTTGAACGGATGCTCGTTGAACACGTTCATGCGACCCGGCGCCTGGAAGAACGTCGAGTCGAATGTGCGCAGGCCCTGGCGGATCGCGTCGAGCTTGATGCCGAACGAGAACGCCATGGCCGCGGCGAACATCGCGTTCTGCACGTTGTGCATCGCGCGACCTTCGAGCGTCGCCGGGATCAGATGCGTCCACACCAGCGGGATGTGGCCGCCGCGATCGTACAGCGCGATCATCTGGCCATTGACGCCCGCCTCGAGCGCGCAGGCACGGCCGCCGGCGCGGATGTGCTCGCGCACCAGCGTGTGCTGCGGATTTACGGTCACGTAGCAGATGTTCTTCGCCTCGGTGTGCGCCGCCATGCGCAGCACCAGCGGATCGTCGGCGTTGAGCACCGCGCAGTCGGTGGCGATCTCCACGACGATGCGCTTGACCTCGGCGAGCTGCTCGAGCGTATCGATGCCCTTCAGCCCCAGGTGGTCGGACTGCACGTTAAGCACAGCGCCGACGTTGACCTCGCGCACGCCCATGCCGGCGCGCAACAGGCCGCCACGCGCAGTCTCGAGTACGGCGAAGTCGATCTGCGGGTCGGCCAGCACCATGCGCGCCGCCACCGGCCCTGTCATGTCGCCCTGCACGGTGCGCTGGCCGTCGATGTAGACGCCATCCGTGGTCGTGAATCCCGGCGTGTAGCCGCCCATCTTGACGATGTGCGCGAGCATGCGGGAGGTCGTGGTCTTGCCGTTGGTGCCGGTGATTGCCGCGATCGGCACGCGGGACGGCACGCCCGGCGGGAACAGCATGTCAATCACCGGGCCCGCCGCGTCACGCGGCGTGCCTTCGCTGGGCGCGACATGCATGCGAAATCCCGGCGCGGCATTCACCTCGCAGATGCCGCCGCCGATCGTGCGATAGCTCTCGGTGATGTTCTTCGACAGAAAGTCCACACCGCCGACATCCAGCCCAATCGCGCGCACTGCGCGCTCGGCCATTTCGCGGTTGTCGGGGTGGATCACATCGGTGACATCGGTGGCCGTGCCGCCGGTGGACAGGTTCGCGGTCGAGCGCAGATAGACCGTCTCGCCATGCGCCGGCACGGACTCGGCGGTCATGGCCACCTGCTCGAGCATCTTCACGGCCTGTGCGTCGAGCTCCAGGCGCGTCAGCACCTTCTCGTGACCGATGCCGCGGCGCGGGTCCTGGTTGACGACCTGGATCAGCTGCGCGACGGTCGAGGTGCCATCGCCGACGACATGACCGGGCGTACGACGGGTCGCGGCGACCAGCTCACCGTTGACCACCAGCAGGCGATGATCATCGCCCTCGAGGAACGTCTCGACGATCACCGAGCGCGAATGCTCACGCGCGACGGCGTAGCCGGCGCTGACTTCGTCGTCGGTGGTCAGCCGGATCGAGATGCCGCGGCCATGGTTACCGTTGTAGGGCTTGGTCACTACCGGGAAGCCGATACGGTGTGCGGCGCGTACCGCCTGGCCGTCACTGGTCACCAGCTCCTGCTTCGGCACCGGCAGGCCGAGCGTCGCGAGGATCTTGTTGGTCTCTTCCTTGTCGCTCGCCAGTTCCACCGCGATGTGGGAGGTGCGACCGGTCACGGTCGCCTGGATGCGCTGCTGGTACTTGCCATGGCCGAGCTGCACCAGCGATTGTTCGTTGAGTCGCAGCCAGGGAATGTCACGCTGCTCGGCCGCCTTGACCAGCGAGGCGGTCGAAGGGCCCAGCGCCCGGCGCTGCGCGAAGCGAATGAACTCATCCCGCGCCTCGGGCCAGCACCAGCCCTCCGGCACGCTGTCCTCGGGGCGCAGCGCGTCCGGCAACAACGAGCACAGCAGGCGCAGTCCCAGTTCGCCGGCCGCGATGCCCTCATCGCGCTGCGCGTACTCGTAGACGACCGTGTAGACGCCCGCCGCCCCGGCGCTGCGGGTCTTGCCGAAAGTGACTTCTTCGCCGGCGATGTTCTGCAGCTCGATCGCGACGTGTTCGAGCACGTGGCCGAGCCAGGTGCCCTCGTCCTCGCGCATGCGGCGCAGAAAGCCGCCGGGCACGCGATACGAGCAGCCGTGTTCTGCCAGTCCAGGCAGCGCGACCGCCAGGCGGTCGACGAACTCGCCGCCGAGCCGGCCGGTGGGCCAGGCCTCGAGCGCGCCGAGGTCTAGCTCGAGCCGGATGACCGGAAAGTGAGCGTGGAGGGAGGGGCCTACGTAGACGGAGCGGTCGAGGATGCGCATGGCGTCAGCTTCAATCCCTTGTTGCGGTAGCGTCGCTGGGAGCGCGCGCGTCGTCGCGCGCGGATCCCTCTACTTATACGGCTTCGTGGCCCGTCCGTCCGCAGACGAGCGGCAAGTCACTCCTTCGGGCGCATCAGGCGGCTGCCATCGGCGAGCCGCGTGTGCAGGTTGAACGTCGCGCCAGCGACCAGCACATGCAGGCGCATGCCCAGCATGCAGACCGGCTGACCCTCGTTGACCGAGTCCATCGACGTAAAGCTCAGGTCGGCGCCGTCGACGATCGTCACCCCGCCACTGCCCTCGACCTCGACCGTCTCGTCGGGGCCGATGAACGCCGCGGTGTCCTCATCAAGGCCAATGCCGACTGCAAACGGGTTGTAGGCAAGCGCCGTCATCAGCCGCCCGAGGCGGTCGCGCTGACGGAAGTGCTGATCAATGATGAAGCGATTGGTAAGTCCAAGCCCCGGCGCGAGCCGCACGCTGCCGGAGATCACCGAGGAGCCCTCGTCGCCGAACGCGATCATGTGCTCGCTGAGAATACTGGCACCGGCACTGGTGCCACCCACCGTGACGCCATGGGCGTTGCGGACCCGCACCAGCTTGGCGACCGGCGTCCCCCCGAGCAGCGTCGACAGCCGGAGCTGGTTGCCGCCGGTGAAGAAGATGCCGCTGGCCTGTGTGAGCCGCTCCAGGCGACCCGGCTCGTGACAGTCACGGCGCGTATCGAAGTCCATCACGCTGACGTTGGCGGCGCCGAGCTCACGGAACAGGCGCTCATAGCGCGGACCTGTTTCGTGCATGCGGCTCGCCGTCGGGATCACGACTATGTCGGCCGCCTCGCCGCCGGACACGCGCACGAACCGCTCGAGGATATGGCGGTCGTTTTCCTTGTTCTCGGCGCCGCCGATCGGAACGATCCAGCCGCGTTGCTGGCCATCGGGTACCTTGCTGGGCATCGGCGTCGACTCCTGCTCCGATCAGTGCTCGAACATGCCGCGGCGCAGGGCCACGCCATCACGAACGTGCACGTTGCCGCCGATGATGACCGTCCGCGCCGCTCCTGTCGCGTCCAGCGCGACCAGGTCCGCATCCTGACCTGCGCCGATCGAGCCCTTACGCGCCAGACGCAGCAACCTCGCGGGATTTGCGGTGAACGCAGGCAACACGCGGCCGAGCTCCAGTCCTCGGCCGGTCAGCTCAGCGATTGTCGCCAGCAGCGCACCGGCCTGGCCGACATCCATCCGGCACACCCGCCCATCGCCATCGAAGCAAGGCAGGCAGCCACCGGCGTCGGAACTCACGGTAATCCGCTCGGCGGGCGCCTGCGCGGCGAGGTAGCGAGCCAGTGCGTCGGCCGCCGTGTAGGCGTCCTCGCCCTCTTCGACCGGGAACGCCGTCAGGTCGATCGTGCAGCCGGCGCGGGCCAGATCCAGCGCCTCGTCGAACAGCGCGCGGCGGCGATTGACGTGGGTGGGGTGAAACACCCGCGGCGGCAACTCACTGGTATCGAGCGCCCGGCGGACCAGCTCCAGTCCGCGCGGACCGTCGCCCAGATGCAGGTGCAACACGCCGGCCTTGCCCGTCATCAGCCCGGCAACGTGGGCGTCGGCGGCGAGCCGCAGCAGTTCGTCGAGCGTCGGCTGGCTGGAGCGGTGGTCGCTGATGGCGAGCTCACCGATGCCGACAAACGGCTCAAGATGGACCAGGTCCCCGCGGACGCTGCCGGTCAGCGTCGCCGGCGGCAGGTGGTAGCCGCCTGTCCACGCCCAGGCGTTCAAGCCCTCCTCGCGCAGCGCCTGCACGGTCGCCAGCAGCTCGCCCGGGGTGCGCGTGACGTCGTCCGTGCCCAGCACGCCGACGACGGTCGTGACGCCTGCGGTTGTGAACCGGCTCAGGCCTACCGGGGGAACGCGTGAGCGAAAACCCGCCTCGCCGCCGCCGCCGGTGACATGCACGTGGCAGTCGATCAGGCCGGGGATCAGCCGGGCACCCGCAAGGTCGAGCTCCTCGCTGCCCGCCTGCAGAACGGCGGGCAGGGCGGGCAACGCGCCGGGCGCGCCCATCCACAGCACCCGGCCGCCGCCGAGCAGCAGGTCCTGCGTGCCCAGTGGGTGAGGCGCGTACACGTCGGCGTTGCGGATGATGAGCATCGGGTCCCGGGGGGTTGCCTGTCGGCGGATCATGCCTGAGCGGGGCCCTGTTCCCAAGGCGGGTAGACCTCAACGCCAGCTCCGCCTGCGGCCCAGCGCCCCGACCCGCCGGCTGGCCTGCCGATCAGCGGCTCGCGGCCGGCAGGTGCCGCATCAGCCGTGAGCGACATGCCTGAGGAGCTGCGTGCCGGCGGCGTAGCCGATCGCGGACCACAGCAGGAACCCTGACAAGACCAGCAGCCAGTACACACCGCTGCTGTCGAACGTCCCGGCGCTGCTCGCCAGCGTCGCAAGCGGCATCGTGAACGCCTCAACAGCCGTCAGCCAGGGCACCGGCGCGCGCAGGTTCGCGCTGGCGGCACAGACGCCGGCGAACGTCGCTGCGACTCCGAGCCACAGCGCGATCGATCCCTTCAGCCAGGTTTCCGTCAGTACCAAGCTCGCTCTCCCCGATTCCAAGGCGCAGGCCTCAACCGTTACGCGAACACCGCGGTAGCAGTGGTACATAGTACTGCGGCGCAACCTGCAGCGCAGAGCTCGCCGCGCGACACGGCATCCCGCGCACGCGGTACATCGGCCGGTTACGGCAGCGGTGGCAGCGACGCTTTGAGCCGGACGAGGCTGTCCTGGCTGACCTGAATCAGCCCACGCCGTGGCCGGTCGATGTCCAGGATCGTCGTCAATACCAGTGCCAGCAGCAGTGCAAACGTCGCATTTGACACGAAGCGGCGCCGACGGCTCAGGCCGCAGCCGTAGGCGACCAGCGCGAGCGCGACGCAGGATGAGGCGAGCAGCAGGTGAATGACCGGCTCCGGCACGTGGTTGTCGAGGGCCACGCGGCGCTTTTCGCGCACGTCGATCACCTCGTTCAGCGACTGGATGAACAGACCCACTGCCACTGAGCGCACATCGGCCTGCGCGGCGGCGGACCCCAAGTGCCACAACTGCCGCTCGAGGCGCGCGGCCGACGCGTTGGCCGCCGCGAGCCGCGCCGGGTCCACGCCCGCCGCATAGAACGCCAGGCGCGCATCGACGTAGGCCGCTAACTGCAGCGGCACCTCCTGTTGGGCGGGCTCGGGCAGCAATGATGCCCGCAGCAGCGTAGTGCCGATCGCATTGGCTTCCTCGAGCACCAGCGCCTTACGCGTGTCGAAGCGCGACACTGCCATCGCAAAGGTGAAACCCAGCAACAGTGCCAGCAGCCCGAGCATCGAGCCCTGCAGCGAGCCTATGTGCTCGCGCGCGCCGGCATCGCCGCGCGCGGCGCGCGCACGACCGAGGCGGAACGACAACTCGAGTACAAGCAGGTAGCCGGCCAGCAGTCCCAGCAGAAGGGCAATTTCGTTAAGTTCCCAAAACATGCGTCGTCCCTGATGCACGGGCGTGCAAAGCTGTCGCAGCGGCAAATCCTAGCGCACTCCCGGCCACGGACCGAGCGCACGTTCGATTGCGGTCAGCCGATCGGTGACGGCTTGAATACCCGGGTCATCGACGCGGGATAGCGCTCGAGCTGCACAGCCGAGCGAGGTGGCCGACGGACGAGCTGGCCGCCACAATTCGGGCAGCGGCCGGCGAGGATGCCATCTGCGCACGGCGCGCAAAATGTGCACTCGAACGAGCAGATCCGCGCGAGTTCAGAATCCGCCGGCAGATCGCGGTCGCAGCATTCGCAGCCCGGTCGCATCTGCAACATCACGCGCTGCCCGTGGCCGCGTCAGGGAGGGTCGTCGGCGGAAGCCGGCGGCGGCAGGCGCGAGATGAGGGCGACCACCAGCAACAGCGCCGCGCCGCTACCGGCCGCCCACAGCACGGTGCCCGTATGGCGGCTGGCAGGACTCTCGAGCAGGGCATCGAGGAAGTACACCGTCAGGTAAATGGCGGCCACCAGCAGGCCATTCAACGCAGCGCGCAGCGCGTCGACGCGGCTGTGAGCGAGGATACCTCCCGCCACGGCCACGACCGCAGCAAGCAGCAGGGCCGCCAGCTTCAAGCCGGACCAGTGGCCCTGTACGGCGTCGAGGATCATGAAGATCAGCGCGAGTGCGCCACCGAGCATCGCGACCATCAGCACACCGGCGGCAAGGTCTGCACGGCGGTCACGGTCTGTCGAGTGGTTGGACATGGGGCGGCTAGAACTCCAGGCAGAAGGGTCGAATTGACGCGGCGTAGCCGCCTCGCCAGCGTACACGGCACGCCGCCGTCGGTGCGCGCTGGCGCTCAGCGGACACGGGACGGGTCGAAGCCGGGATTCTCGATCAGGCCGAGGCGATTGCCAAACGGATCAGTGACAGCGGCGACGCGGATGCCCTCTCCGACTGCAGTGATCGGCTCAAGGGGCGACGCGCCGAGTTCGAGCAGCGCCGCGTATGCCACCTCGATCCCGGCCACGCCCCACAGCGCCTGCGGCCCACTCGTGCCCGGTATCCCGTCCGGCACCAGGCCGAGCTCAAAGCCGCCGACCGCGAAGCCAACGTAGAACGGCGCGTCGAAGTACGGCGCGACACCGAGTGCCTCGGTGTACCAGCGCTTGCCAGCGGCAAGGTCGGGAGTCGGATAGATCACGGTGCGCAGCCCGAGGATCATCGCGCCACTGCCGCCGGCATCGGGACGCGGGAGGTCGGTTGGCGCGGGGCACAGATCGGCGCGGATAGGCCTGGCATGAGGATGACGTCGAGAAGGCGTGAATGACACAACATCTGCGCTGCGTCTAACTCAGGGCTGGGCGGCCGCGCGCGATGGCCATATAGCAGGGCACTTTATCGATCTCGGCCCGCTCCAACTTTTGTTAGAGATTTCCCGGTGTAGTGGTCGGCATAGGTGTCGAGGAGACGACGAATCATTCGCTGATACGAGGTATTCGAACGATCGGCCTGGGCTTTGAAGAAATCGACGCTGCGCTTGCTCAGGGAGATCGTTACTTTGACACCGTCGTCGTTCAGGACGAGCTGATCTGGGGACGGCAGGAAGTCCGCTACGACTTCGACTCGACCTAGGGGCTCACTCGTGTATTTGATTTTGCGCTTCATAGATCTTCTTCCCTTGTCGCCAATAGCCAGCGCCAATTATTCGAATCACCTCGTCTCGGTAGGTAAAGCGCACGGTCATGATTCCGTCCCCTACCTTCCCAAAGCAGTAGAAGCGCAGCTCCGTGCGACTGTGCCGCTGGTCCCGGGCCATCACGCGTCGGGAGTCGAAAAATGCGAGCTGCGCCTCTGAGAAGGAAACGCCGTGCTTCGTGAGATTGGCCGTAGCCTTGGCGGGATCCCACTCAAACGAAGCAGCCATGGCACGGATACTACCTCTGGTATGGGGATTTTGCCATACTTAGGTATGGCGTGTCGGAAATCGCTAACTCAGGGCTGGGCGGCCGCGCGCGACGGCCACAGTACTTGGCACTTTATCCATACCGGCCCGTTCCAAGCTTTGTTAGACGTTATGACGCCCACGCCATTTTGAGCGACTTCTTCGTCGACGCGCAGTCACGAAGGTAGAGATTGATCAGATTTTGGTAAGGGATGCCACTCTGTTCGGCAAGAGCCTTAAAGTAATCCACTGTATCGCCGTCTAAGCGGATCGTTATCTGTCGCTTTGACTTCCGAACGTAGGGGTTGGGCGTGGACTTTGAAAAATCGTATGTCTTCTTCACTTTAACCACCTAGCGTAGTCGCGGCGCTCCGAGGGATCGGCTGGCCGTGCGGAGAATATTCGGATCGCGTTGTCGGGATCCCGGAAGCAGTGGCAGACGATAAGGACGCGAAGGCGAATGCTGAGACCAAGGAGGATGAAGCGATCTTCCTCGGCTGAGTGTTCAGGATCCGGAATGATGCGCGCGTTTTCGTCCAGGAAGGCCGTCTGCGCTTCCTCAAAGGAAACGCCGTGTTTGGTTCGATTTGCGCGGTTCTTTCGCTCGTCCCACTCAAACGTCAGACTGGTCATACGTACAGTATAACTACAACGTAAGTTAGGTCAAGAGAAACGCCTAACTCGGGGTTGGGCGGCCGCGCGCGGCGGCCATATACCATGGCAGTTTATCCATACCGGCCCGCTCCAACTTTTTGTTAGCCGTCTGACCGCCGACGTCTCGGAATGGAGCGCTCGAGGACCTCGGCCATTCGAGTTTGCCATCCCGGACCCGAGGCCTTCCAACGGGCGATAATTTCCGGGGGAAGTCGCAACGACAGGAGCTTTCTCGGATTAGCCAATTTGGGCCGTCCCCGCCGTATGAGTTTCGTTCCGTCATACAGATCGGCGCCAGCAATCCACGCGGCGTCAATCTCCGGCGCCTCCACTGGCTTAGCTGAGGTACGGCTCGAGCTTTTTCGCTTCACGGTCATGGCAATGTCTCATGCTAATGATGCGTCGGGCAGATCCCCGGGGCATCCAAACAAACACGACGAGGCGGTCGTCGAGCGAACCGACAGTAATGAAGCGTGGCTCGCCGTAATCGCATCGATCGTCGGAACGAGTGAAGTGCAGGCCGGCAAAGACCTCGCCGGCACGACGCATATCCAGACCACGCTCCCGTAACGTCCATTCACGTTTCGCAGGGTCGCAAGCGATGCGCATGAATTATCGTAGCTACGTTAATTCAGAATGTCAACGCCGGGCGCAACTAGCCCCAACATGACGGCTAACTCAGGCTTGAGCGGCCGCACGCGGCGGCATCAGGAGTCGGTACTTTATCCATACCCGACCCGCTCCAATCCTTGTTAGATGTCCTTTGGCAGGATTTCGGTAGTGAGATCGCGCCGGGCTTGACGGAATCGCAGGGCCGGGCCGACGATGGGAGCGCTTCGATTGGGCCGAGTTGCACACGGAGAGGTGCATGGTTCCGCCGACCACAACCATTCGGCTAGGTAGTAGGGCGGCTTCGCTCGATGTAGGCCGACTGGCATCGCTGTTCCGCGGCCGTCGTGCCGCGCGCCGTCTGCCAGGTGACTCGTGGCTCCGATCACTGGACGATCTAACAAAGCTTGGAGCGTGCCGGTATGGATAAAGTGCCCACTACTGTGGCCGTCGCGCGCGGCCGCTCAACCCTGAGTTAGAGGTCACGTGCGCGACGACCAGTAACCCGGTCGTTGCCGACGGTGCGCGATGGCCACGACTCGTAGCAGATCGCCGTCAACCCGAAATATGACTCCGAACGGAAATCTCGTCAGCGGAAAGCGTCGATGCTGCGAATCGAGGCGTCCACCGAGTTGCGGCATTTCGCAGAGTAATGGATACGACCCGACGCACTTCGGCAAGAAGTTCGCGACCGAGATCAGGTGACCGCTCTATTCCAGTCTTCACAGCCGCGGCCAGTTCCTTCTGGGCTTCGGGGTGAAACTCGGGCGTCATCTCTTCAGAGAGTCCTCGATGCGCGCGAATACCTCATCGGCAGGGACGCACCTAACCGTTCCGTCGTCGATCTCTCGACTCCGCCGTTGTGCTTCCTGCAGCCACGCGGCGTCGACGTCTGGGTTTGCTGGCCTATCGAATTCGTCCAAGAGCGAGCGCAGTAGCGACTCCTTATCGGAGGCGCTAAGCGATTGAATTTCTTCCTGTATTTGACTTAGAGGGCGAGCCATAACAACTACCGTAGCACCGACCCCTGACAAGCGCAACGTCGCCACTTGCGTACCGATAACTCAGGGTTGAGCGGCCATATGCGGCGGCACTTTATCCATAACCGGCCCGCTCCAAGTTTTGTTAGACGTGAACGACTACGAGGCTTCCAGGCTGAAGTGCTGCGAGGGCCGTTCGGACAGACTCCATCGCCAGTTGCAGCGTTTCGAATTTATTGTTCGGAGCGGTCAGCAAAATGACGGCCATAGGCAGCGAGCCTGGACGCTGTTGAAACTGGAGGTTTCGGTCGACCGTTATGAAGCAGGCGAATTCAGCAGCAGCAGCCGCCAGTAGTCGCCCGCTCTTTAAGCCGGCCCAACCGGCCTCGGGGACAGTGCGAACGTCGTGGCCGGCGAGTTGCGTCCTCAGGCGCCTCGGGACGCACTCATCAAGCAACACGCGCATTTGCGACCGCCAGATCGCCGGCTTGATGCAGCGCAGCGACAGCCAATTCCCGACTGACGCTAGGGAAGTCGGAGAGGAATTGGTCGAGGGAGTCGCCACCTTCAAGATAATCGAGCAGCGTTTGGAATGGGACGCGAGTCCCGGCTAGGCAGGCCGTCCCTCCCATTATCTCGACGTCGCTGAAGATTAGCGATGACATGGGGCTAGATATATCGCGACGCGCGCCCCGCTGCCAGTACCAATTGTTCCGCGTCTAACTCAGGGTTGAGCGGCCGCGAGATACGGCCGCGGCAACTGGAAATTTATCGTTCACGGCCCGTCCCACCTTTGTTAGGCGCAGGGCGATGCAGATAGCGAAGGCCGCCCCAGACTACGAGGCCGACAATCCCCGCGACGACGCACAACGCATGCAATTCACCTAGCGGTATTAAGCCTAGCAGGTCGTTTGACTGCGAGAATGGGGCGAATGGCCGGATGTCGGCGTGCATCAAACTATCGAGAGCGACATGACTAAGCGTGCCTATGAACGCTCCGGCCGCGGCCGGTCCCGAGTCGAGGCCGCCCGATTCCTCTAGCCAGGCAGCGCCTTCCCGGATCAGTTCCCGGCGCCATAGCTCATTCAGGCGGGCGGCCAGTGGTTTGCCCAGAATGAGAACTCCAGCTCCCACGACAGCCGCGCCAATGTAGGTGTGGGTGAAGCCGTGAAGGATTCTATCGCCGCGGATCATGCGAACTAAGGGTTCGATGTCCATAGCAACTTGCGCGACGCCGAATGTGATGAGACTAAAGCGTCTTCCTGCGAGCGCCTTAAACGCGGCACCGAGTCCCATATGGAAAGGCGTGAATGGCACGACGTCTGCTCTGCGTCTAACTCAGGGTTGAGCAGCCGCGCGCGGCGGCGTCAGGAACCGGCAGTTTATCGTTCACGGCCCGATCCTACCTTTGTTAGATCTCGACGCACTAGGCAACGTCGAGCAGCGCAGTCGGGTTGCGATCAACCAGCACAAGCAGCGTACGAGCAGCTCCGGACGGAGCCCGACGCCCCTGTTCCCAATCCTGCAACGTTCGTACTGAAACGCCGAGGAGCTCAGCGAACCGCGTTTGAGGTAGACCAGTCTTTTCGCGGATCGAAGCAATCGCAGGAAGATTAGTTACCCGACCATATTCGCCGCGCTTCAATTCGCGCAACCCATCGAGAATTTCCTTACCAACGTTTCGGGTTACTTTAGCCATCGTCTACTTCCTTCCGAATCTGTCTGAGCACATGCGCCGGGATATTCTCGGCGACGTTTTTTGGATACATCGTAAGCATCCAGATGACGCCGTTCGCCCTCCGAACGTAATAGATAACCCGGTAACCGCCGCGCTTACCTCTACCAGGAGCCGCCCAGCGCAATTTCCGGATACCGCCTGAGCCAGGGATTACCGGGCCGCTGTCTGGATGGGCGACAAGGGCGAGCTGGAGCGCCGCGTACTCATCATCCGTCAAATAGTCTGTCACCAGCTTCGTGAAGAGATGGGTTTCTACAAAGCTGAACAATTGCGGAGCATACGGCATTGCCGTAGTACGTCAAGTCGCTGCTATTTAAAGAAGCGCGAGATCTAACTCAGGCTTGAGCGGCCGCGCGCGACGGCCATATACCGAGGCAGTTTATTCATCCCGGCCCGCTCCAAGTTTTGTTAGGCGATTCCACTGAGCGCCTCCGTTGTCAGCAGCAACGTCTTGTGATGATGCCCACTGATGGCATGGAATAGCGTTCCCGTAGCGGTTACACGACGCCCGACGAGGGCACGATACCTCTTGTACTGAGCCGGTTCGAGAACAAGTTGCAGCTCGCTTTGGTCGTTTTCGGCCTCATTGATTTCGTCGGAGCTAGAGCTAACGGTACAGATGGGTTTGCTAAGTCGCAGCACCCAGATTGTTTCCGCGGCGTCTCCGGAAGCTACGCTTTCGTAGTTCGGCGGACCTGGGAATGTCTCGCGCGCTATGGTTCCCGAAAGGTGGACCTTAGCTGGCTCATATTTGAGGCAGTCGCCAGCGAGCGTGTTCCCTGAAGCAGAAGCTAGTAGGACGAATGATGCTACGGGTCGCCACTTCATTTCGTGAATCGCCTAACTCAGGGTTGAGCGGCCGCGCACGGCGGCCATAGGCAAGGGTAGTTTATCCATACCGGCCCGCTCCAAATATTGTTAGCCGCCGCTCTTGTTGCGCGGCGGCGTCATCGGGTGCCCCAGAGCACCGAGTATTCCGCCGGCTACCGCACTGAACGCGACTATGGTCACGATCGCAATCGTGATGCCGTTTGGTTCGTGCAGGAACGAGCCAAGGGCGCTTTCCGGCGCATTCTCGTATGAAGCGACGCATACAACCATGGCCAGGACCTGTACGGCTGAGACGATTGCCGCGCCCGGTGTGATCACGCTAGTTAAATTCGGCAGACTGGCCTTCATGCTGCGACGCTCCTTGCATCGGTGCGCGGTCTAACTCAGGGATGACCGGCCGCGGTACACGGCCATAGTCAGTGGCACTTTATCGTTCACGGCCCGGTTCATCCTTTGTTAGACAAAGACGAGATTAGCCCGCAGGCGCAATCATTTGGGCGCACATGTGGGCATCCCCTTAAGCAGGCGCATTTCGGCGTTTAGGAGGTCCATTACGTTTCGGTTGTCTCTTTGCGATGCGTGAAGGTGATCAAATTTCAGCCACCACTCTTCCGCTGGCCCTAGACGCCACGCACCATCGATGCGTGAGAACAACAGTCGTTGTGTTTTCTGAGGGGTTGCAGCCGCGATCCAGACTTGAGCAGTACAGGCCGTGCCGTTCTCGCACGGGCACCCAGCAGTTACGGACGCAATGTTTACGACTGCTTCGGGCAGGAGAGTTCGCGCTGCAGTTTGAAGCTCGCGTACTTCCTCGTCTCGAATATTGTCGGCACGGAGTGGGCCCGAGCTTCGGCCCGGACGGAATCGCTCGGCCTGACTCTCTAGCCTATTGAGTTCAGCCATAAACGCGCGCGTAGGTCCAGGTTCGGCCGCAAGCGCGTTTAGCGCCACGAGCACGGTCGCGACGAATACGATCGATGCCGAGAACGTGACGCTGGGCACTTTGTCTAACTCAGGGTTGAGCGGCCGCGGTAAGCGGCATCAGGAATCGGCACTTTATCGTTCACGGCACGCTCCAACTTTTGTTAGGCGGGCCACCACGTGCGAGCTCCTCAATGTGCGGCCGTGTAAATGAGTCACCTTTTGGATTCGAGCACTCACCTCCATCGAAGGCCAGGAACACGTCCCAGGCAAAGCGAGGGACGCTACTGCCGCAATTGAGGATCATGAGATCGTAGACTCGGTTAATCGCTAGGTCGGCGCTCTCCCACGACATTCCTTGCGCCAGGTAACGCTCGATGAGACGCGCGGCAAATCGGTCGCAGAAGGCCCGTACCGACTCAACGTCGTTAACGTCTGTGACGCCGGTGTCACCCACCGTCAAAGGGCGCGCGAGGGAGAGTTCAATCATTGAGTCCAAAATGGTTCGCCTAACTCAGGCTTGAGCGGCCGCGCGGGGCGCCCACATACCAAGGCAGTTTATCCATCCCGGCCCGCTCCAAGTTTTGTTAGGCGAGCCGCCAACAGCTGTCTCGCGTCGGCAAGCACCCCCTCGGCACAAGATGCCATCTCCTCCTCAACGCAGCTTCGGTCGCTGGAGCCGAATTGCTTGCCGCTGTGGTCTGCAAATGTCACCAGCACTTGAATTCCAGAATGGTCACCTACGGCTATAGGTTGCAGGTTCGTTGGGATTCGCATTTGTAGATCGTAGGCTGCGCCCGCACGTGCCATCTCAAAGCGCGGATCCGTACGCAGCGCGTGCTCCAGCGCATCCCGAAACCTATTCGTCAGCCCGTCGTCCCCGGTAATGAGGAGCGCGACCGCGAGCGGCTGAGGCTTCTGATTTCGGGCAAGGTAGTTCGCTGCCCCGATCGTGATTGCGGTCGCTGCGAGCGCGACCGCAGCCAAGATCTTGAGCAATCGGAAGCGCATCTTGGGTCGCCTAACTCAGGCTTGAGCGGCCGCGCGCAGCGACCATATTCAAGGGCAGTTTATCCATCCCGGCCCGCTCCAACTTTTGTTAGGCGAGCACATTGCCTGTTGGGCCAGTACCGGAGGTTCGGGTGGTTCTTAACCAATGAGCCATGCTCCTAGGAGAGACAAGAACAGGACGACCGGCGCCGTATAGACGGTTGCGCGTCCGAGTGAGGACTGGGCGGTCGCGTACTCCGTTCCGGGAAATCCCTGATCCTCGGCATCCATGGCTCGGCGAGCTGGAGGTATCAGGTAGACAAGAAAGTTTCCAATCACCATCGCCGCTGTCATCGTCGGCACGAACGGCGGCAGTGCTATTAGCGCCCCTCCAAGTGTCATCGGCCCGGGACCGAGAATCTTCATCCACTCACCAATAGCCGGCACCGCAGTCCCGTGGAGCAGAAAGCTCGCCAAGCACCCAAATTCAATCATTACCCACCACAATAGGATCCATATCGGAAAGATGACTAGTGGCAGTAGCAGGTTCCATTTGCTCTTTCTTCGGGACGACCTATTGCGAGCGTTCGCAAGATACTTTCCGTCTCGAATCTCGGCGAGCGTGCCGCTGAATGTGCCGGGGCCTCCCTTCTTTTTCACAATGGTGCCTCCGAAGTGCGCTGGTCGCCTAACTCAGGGTTGAGCGGCCGCGCGCGGCGGCCGAGGGAAGAGGCAGTTTATCCATACCGGCCCGCTCCAAATTTTGTTAGACGCAGCCCTACCGGACGTGTAGCTCGCATTGGGCGAAGTCTCTACTGACGTTAGTGACATCCCAACTGCCGGCACTGCGGCTAAAGTTGACGATTTGCGAGAGCCCGCAGTCGGGTCCGGCGTGCAGCATCACATCACCCGTTGGCGTTTCGTACCAGCAGAAATTTGGCTCGAGTTCGAGACTTTTAACCTTTCCCAGCAGTTCTGCTTTGAGAGCGTCAGTAAGCACAATATTCAGGTTGGCAGGCTGCTCTCTAGTTCCGGAATGGGAGAGGCAGCCCGCCGCCCACGGGACTCTCGTCCAAGCGCCGTCCGAAGGCTGCCGCATTTCTGGAGCGCTACATCCGCAGATGAGCAGTGCCGCGGCAGCTATAAAGGGATAGCGCATTTCTTGCGTCTAACTCAGGACTGAGCGGCCGCGCGCGACGGCCACGGTCATTGGCACTTTATCCATACCGGCACGCTCCAGTCTTTGTTAGAGGGACGCGCTACGGCGATTTCGCCCATAGCCAGCCACCTACAATTCCGGCAAAACCCAAGATCCCACCGACGGTAACGAGCGTTCGGCAGAGTTTCGGCATCGATCGAAGCGTAATGGCTCGTATTGACCTCGCTCGTACGAATTGGGGGTCGAGTATTGCGGCGGTGGCACTGAGCAATGCACTTGCGTAAATGAGACGCTCGGAAATTGAAGTTGAGCTGAGGATAGAGGTCAGCAGCCCGACACTAAAGAGCAGTAACAGGCACGTAGCCTGAATCCGCTCTCCGACTGTCAAGGTGCTCCAACTGAGCATTGGTCCCGCTAACTCAGGGTTGAGCGGCCGCGCTCGGCGGCCACAGTAGTTGGAAATTTATCGTTCACGGCCCGCTCCAACTTTTGTTAGATAGTCCAGTGATCGGAGCCGCGAGTGACCTGGCAGACCGG
>CAIYLH010000086.1 GCA_903927005.1 uncultured Pseudomonadota bacterium | reverse complement strand
TCTCCTACTGCCGCCCCTAAGCGCCGCCATCGTAGCATTGCTAGCACGGCCGACAAGCCAACGGCGCGGCATCGGCAGCCTCAACCGGCCATTCCGCCAGCCCGCCGCCCTGAAACGCACACTTGAGCCCCATCCGCGCGGCGGTGCAGACGGCAAACGCCGTGCACAAGTTCGACGGGCCCGTATAGACCGCCAGTTTGCCTAAAGTTTTGGGCCGTTTCTTGGCGTTTTGTGATCAACGCCGGCCGGCCCCGGGCGTCCTTGCCCAGCGAGGAGCCATAACATCCTATGTATATTCGATTCCCTGTCCGGTCAGACACCCCGACGGCCGAGATTTGGGCCGCGTTCGGCAGGTGTCCAGTCGACGGCGGCCCGGTTCCTGCCGCGATTTTCGCCAATAAGTTGCCCGTCGGCCCCGCGGGCTGCAACCATGTACCATGCAAGAAAACGCGGCGTTACGGGGTGGCGTCCCCGCGAGCACCACGTGGCCGACGGACACTCGCAGCATGGCGCTTCGCCTGACCGCCGGCAAGTCTTCAGGGGTAACCATGCAACAAGAAGCAACTATTCGCCTAACGCGCCGGATGATAGGCCAGCTCGCGGCCCGAACCGACGAGATGAACATCGAAAAGCGCCTGACGGATCCGCGCACCAAAGCCGGCAACATCAAGCTTTCGCTGCGCCGGGCCGTGACATGCACGGTGGCGGCAATTGCTAGTGGATGCAAAGGCTTCGGCGAGATGGAGCACCTGACAAAGGGGCTGGGTACCGGTGCGCGCCGCAGGCTAAATCTGCCCAAGCGCATCGCCGACACGACCGTCGCCGACCTGGCTGCGCGACTAGAACCGTCGGATGTGCGTGGGCTTATTCACGATCAGGTCCGTCTGGCCCGCAACCGCAAGCAACTGGAGCACGACCTGCCGGTGCGCGCTGTCGCCCTGGACGGCAAGTACACGATGACGTTTGTGTTCGATCCCCCTGAAGCGAAAGTGAAATACGGTCAGGTGAGCAGTACGGGCAGCTGCAAAGTCGGCACGATGACTGCGTGTCTGGTGTCGACGCCGGCGCGCCCGTGCCTAGACGCGTATCCGATTCCGCCAAGCACCAACGAAATGGGCACTTACGTGGCGGCGCTGGATGCACTGCTCGGTGCGTACGACCGGACTCTCTTTGATCTCGTGATGTTCGACGCGGGTGGCTGCAGCCTTGCCAACGCGACCGCAACGGTGGAGCGCGGACTCGACTACCTCTTTTGCCTGCGCGATAACCAGCCGGCTTTATTGGAACAAGCGACGCGCGTCCTGGGCTGGCGGCCGCTCAAGACCGCCGACGCCGTGTCTCAGGACCTGGACGGCAGCGAGGTGGTGGTCCGGCACCTATGGCGCACAAAACTGCTGGAAAACTGGCTGGATTGGACGCATCTGCGCACGGTGCTGCGCCTTCACACCACGCGCACCGACAAGACGACTGGCGACGTTAAGACCGAGGATCGCTATTATATTTGCAGCCTTGCTGTCGATCACATGAGCGCCGACGACTGGCAGACGCTGATCCGTCGGCGCTGGTCGGTCGAGAACCAAAACCACAACCCGTGGGACCGGATTCTCCAAGAAGATAAGCGACCTTGGCTGCGTCGGCCGCAGGGGATGGTCGTGATGATGCTGCTGCGGCGGCTGACGTACAACCTGCTGGCCATTTATCGGGCGGTGACGACGCGGTCCGAACGCAAGCGCGCGCAACCATGGAAGGAACTGATGCAAGAGCTCTACGACGCGCTGATTCGGGCGACGCAGCAGCAGCTGGAGGGCCTGCGGCGGCGCACCGTCGCGACCGCCTGAGCTTGCCGGAGTCGCCACTCTGACACCAAACGTCTTGTTTTCTTGCCGAATATAGCCCGCCTGCCCCAAACTGTGCCCCGTCGGTGCCGACCGGCGTGCATTGGCGCAGCCTTGGCGGCAGGCTAGGGCCGCAGCGATGGCGTTGAAAAGTCGAGCTGCGGAGACCGCGATGGCTATTGGTCGGGGCTTGGCCGATCAAGGCTGAGGGGAGGCCACGGCGCCTTGTCGTTCCGGCCCGCGTCGTGGTAGTTTTCCGAGTGGTCGAGGG
>CAIYLH010000085.1 GCA_903927005.1 uncultured Pseudomonadota bacterium | reverse complement strand
GCGGGATCTGGATCAGGTTGGAGCTGAGCGTGACGCTGCGGCCGATCGGCTACGCAGCAAGCTCTCAGGGGCTACAGGAGGTCTTCAGCCATGACGCCGACGCCACAGCTTGATCAGCACATCAGCCAGCTCGAGGATCGGCTCTCCGAGCTTAAGGCCCGCCAGCAGCGCATCGAGGCCCGCAAGCAGGAGCTCCAGATCCGGCGCGACCGCAAGGCTGAGACGCGCCGCAAGATCCTGGTCGGGGGTGTCGTCCTCGACCGGATCGCCGCCGGTCAGCTCTCCGAATCCGAGCTCCGCGCCTGGCTCGATCCTGCCCTCTCCCGCTCCGCCGATCGCGCGCTGTTCGGACTCGACAAGTCGGCAGACCGGTAACGGTCAGTCACCTCAGCGCGATCGGCCGCCGATGTTGCAGTGCGGCGTTGTGTGGGCTGGGTCAGGGCGGTCTTAGCGTACGTAAAAGTCCGTTTCTTGAGGTCACCCCGGGCCGACCTTAGCGTGCTTAAAAATCTGTTTCGTGTCTTGCGGTCGTGAAGCCAAAAACCTTATTCGAGTTGTCGCCCAGAGGCTGTGGGCAGCCTTGCTGTCCACAGCCGAAGGCGAACAATTAGAGGAGTTCTTATTACTACTATAGGGAGGGGGTACCGTTTCACCGTCCAGGGGGTACCGTTTCACCCATCGAGGGGGGTACCGTTTCACCGTGGATAAGTAGCCCTATCCACACGGTTATTCACAAGCCCACCGCGGGGCCTCTGATCAATAACTCACGGGGCTGAATTGCCGGAAAGCTCTCCGGTAGGACCTGAACGCCACCCTGCTTTTTGCCGAGCCTTAATCCGGGGTACACCACGCGGATCTTTCGCAGGGCGCCCTTTACCTTCTTCCGAAAGTTGTCGATATCCGCATAGGATCCCCCCATGTGGCCGTGTAGCTGAGTCCAAGTCTCGAAGCGCGCCTTGTGGCTGTGGTGTGCCCGAAACGCCTCGTAGCTCAGCCACGCATAGAGATCGAGCGCCAGCGGCGATCGCTTCAGTGCCCGCAGCGCTCGCATGTCCACCGGCACCGGCGCGGTCGTGATGGCCGCATAGAAAATTTCGCCCAGCTCGATCCAGCTTCCCCAGAGCACGGCCTGGTTCGGTTGCTTCACGCTCCACCACAGATCGCCTTGCGGTGCGACCTGCATGTCGAGCCAGCCCTTGCCGCTTCGTGATCCATCCGTTTCGTACCGCTCCAGGCTGAAGCGCGATCTGAAAAGACGTTCCATTTGTTCCCGGAGCCGCTTGGCGTCGCCCCTCTTGCCGCCACCAGTGTCTGGGCTCAAGCCGAGATCGGTCATGAATCCGCTCAACGAGTGGCCGAGTTCCAGGCGCCGGCTTTGCGTTCGTAGCGCCTCGGTTGTCATCCAGAACAGCAGCAACCGCGGGATGGTCCCGTATGGGTATCCGTAGCTCTTGCCTGTCTGGATGTTCATGCCGGGCTGAATCGCGAGCGTCACGTTGCCGTTGTGCCGCGTCCAGAGGGGCTTATCGCCAGGGTTGCTGTGCGGCAGGCTGGCCTGCACCAGCTCGCGAGCGATGAACGCTGCATCCCTCGCGGTCGCCGTCTCACCGAAGATACTCACGCTCGTGTTGGCGAGCCTGTGCTGCGCCTCGGTCAGCGCCGCGGCCGCCGGTTTGAGAATGCGCAGACGCCGGGCGACTGTGCCGATGGGTTCTGGCGCTTTTTGTTTCGTCACTCCCCTCCCCTTCCCCGACCCGCCGGGCGGCTGCATGTGACCGCTATCTTTGAGCCAATCACTTCTTCATGAAATGTTGAAAACATTCATTCAGCAATTCATTCAGTTTCATGTCCCGGTCCAGCGCTGCCTGCTTAAAGGCGCGGACGAATTCGGGCGGCATCCGAAATTGCAGCGGCACCAGGTCGGTCGAGGGAACGACACCCCGCTGTCGCATGATCGCCTGCAACCTGGGCTTGGTCGGATTGAGATCCGCCGCGCTTAAAGCCACTGCCTTAGCCATTCGCTACACTCCTCACTAGTTTTGGAGCTTTCATCTTTTCATGAAAGCATGATTTCACATTCCGCCACACGCCCGCGATTTCCTCGGCCGCCGGGCTCTTGGCGCTGAGTTCCGGCGCCGTACGCCCACCGGTCATTGCCACTGCGTACGGCACCCGATCGGCAACGAAGGTCTGCGCGACGCGCCCGTGCTCCGACAGCGCCGCGATGGTCTGCGCCGTGATGCTGGCCTGGGCCTTCGCCTGCATGATTACGAACAGAAACGGCTTCGACGCGGCTTTCACGAGCGCTACGGTCTCAGAGACCGCCCACAGGTCTGCAGGGGAGGGGCGTACCGGAATTAGCACGAGATCGGCCAGGCCGAGCACCGTTTCGCTCTGCTCAGAGATCGTGGGCGGCGTATCGATGAAACAGTAGGCGCCGCCGCTGTCCTGCAGCCGCTCGAGTCCCTGGGCAAGATGGATAAACGGCACATCCGCGCGCTGCGGTGTTTCGCTCTCGCGCCGCTCATGCCAGAGACTCAGGGTGCCTTGTTTATCCGTATCGATCAGCCAAGCCGGGCCATCACCGGCGCGCTCTACCTCAACGGCGAGATGAGCGGCGAGGGTGGTTTTGCCGCTGCCGCCCTTCTGTGAGGTAACGACGATTGTTTTCAAGAAAACTGCCTTTCATGTAGAATGCAAAACATGATTTCATGAAATATAGCGCGCGTTGCGCAATATGTCCAATTGGAGCGCGCGTAGGTTTGGTGAGGCTCGAGCAGCTAGGCAAGGCGGGGGCTAGCTCGGCGCGGTGGAAACGTACGATGGCGGGCGCGTGCCGGAGCCACAAAAGACAAGGGGCACCTCGCGGTGCCCCTGATTCTGTGGGCCTGACAGCTTGTCATCGTCTGCCAGGTCCAGCTCGGCTGTTACCCCGAGTCTCGAGTGCCCCTTTCGGGAACATGACTATCATTGGGAGAAGGGGGCGAAAAGTCAACTTTAGGTAGTCGCAGCGGCCCGAATCCGCCGAATGGTTCACGCCGTCGGCGGCTTCAGTGCTGCCAGGGATAACAGCCCCAATGCCGAGGCGACGCCATGGCGGATGGCATCGAACTGCTCGGGACCGATCTGCAGCGACAGATAGCGGCGCTTACCGTCCGGGCCCCGTCCCGTGTGCACGAGATCCAATCGCTCAATCGAGACCACTGCCACCATGTCGCACTTGGCCCAGACCACCTTGTCCGCGGCCCCCGGTAGCGGGTTCTGCTTCAGGCGATAGTGATGGGCCTCGACCGGATCGGGGGCCGTCGTGCTGAGCGGCACGACCGTAACGAGCCGCGAGTTTCTCTTGTGGACCGCGAGCACGACCACGGGCCGTCGCTTGATGATCTCGGGTTCGATGAAGCCCGCGAAATTGCAGAACACGACCGATCGCGGCTTGGGTTGGAAACGTAGCGCCATGCGCTTATATTGCACACCTGCAATCTCTGGCGCAATATTAGATCCATGAGCGAATTTTTGAAGCGCATGCGCCGCAAGCCGACGGAGCCACGGACCTACGTCAGCTACGACGATTTCATGAAGCTCCTCGACAAGGTGCGACCGATCACCGTGCGCCTACCGATCAGTACCGTGGCGAAACTCGATGAGCTGCAGAAGCAGTGCCCGTCGGTCTGGGGATCGCGGCAAGAGCTGCTGTTCGAGATGATCGAATCCTGCGTCAAGGAGTGGATCGATGCACAGCCGGCGGCCAAAGAGTCAGTAAAGCTCTTCGATGACGTGGCGAGGAAGGCGCTGAGACGAGCAACTGGCGATTGATATATTCCGCCAAAGCGGACGTCGGCGAGACGGGTTTCGGGAGCAATGGAACAGAAAACCGGGTTACGCACCTGGGCGTCGCCTCAAGAAGCGGATTTTCAGCCTAAGCTCGGACCGCCGATGGTCAATCTTTCCAAAAGTTCTTGAACCGCCCCGGCGCCATCTCCGTATAGCGGACAGTGTGCGTGATGTTGCGATGCCCGAGGTAGTGCTGGATCGCCCGCGTGTCGTGGCCGTCGTTGGCGAGCTTGTAGCCGGTGGCGTGCCGAAGCATGTGCGGATGGATCGGGAAGGGGAGGCGCGCCAGGACGCCGGCCCGGGTCATCAATTTCCGAACCGTCGCGGTCGTCATCGGTCCACCACGCTCGGTGACGAATAAATACGGCGAGCCGGGGTACTCGCGCTGCAGCTCGCGTAGTGCGCGCAGCTCCGGTCCCCGCAACGGGTGGCTCGAGGGCAGCCCGTTCTTGAGCCGAGAGACGTGCAGGATTCCGGCCTTGAGCTCGATCTGGTCCCACCGTAACGCGACAAGCTCACTCACGCGCAGGCCATGCCGATAGGCAAGGAGGAGGAGCGTCCGATCGCGATGCCCGTGCCGGCCGGCCTTGCCCGCCGCAGCGAGCAGCTTCTCGACCTCGTCCGGCGTCAAATGTTCACGCGCCCGGCGCTCGGCGTTGGCAACCCGGCGAGGGGGGAGGGGAGAGCCCGGGGTGGCTCGCGATCGCCGCGCCTGAGGCCTCCCAGCGGCCTGCGAGGAGGATACTTTCCCATTTACGAGTGTTGGCGCCTGGCGCTTAGGCTGCGTCTTGCGCGGGGATTTTGCCATCCGCGCATTCTACACATTCCCATTAAGGGACCTTCATGGGAAAGCTTCTAGGCGCTGCGACGGCTGCTCTTGGCCTTGCCATGACGCTTGCCGGCTTCCGCCAGGACTCGCAGCGCGTCGTTGACCGCCTTGGAGGTCGGGAAAATCTTCGCGACATCACGGTCCAGCACCACAATATTGGCGCCCTTGGCGAGCCGTCCGACGTACTTCCCGCGTACGCCACCCGCGAAATCGTAGTGCGGCCTCATCTCGTCGGCATCAGGCTTTTTCATAGGCAGTTCGTTCTCGGCGGGTCGCCCGCCGTGCATTAATGATTCGAATTCGGCGGCCGCGGTCCGTATGGGACACCACGACTAGGCGCCCGGTCAACGTGACGCCAATCAGCAGAAACCGACGCTCGCCGGCGGAGTGGTCTGGATCTGGAATCGTGACCGACAGCGCATCGTAAAAGGCCGTCGAGGCGTCATCGAACGAGATGCCGTGCTTGCGGAGGTTCGCCCTCGCCTTGGCGTCGTCCCACTCGAATTCCATCGTCATATCCGCAGATTACAGCGTACCGCCCATATTTCAACTTAAGCCCCCATTCGGGACATTACTGGGAAACATCAGACGTCTCGACAGTTCCACAATTGGGGGACTCCTCCAACTGGCTGGTGTGTTACGAAAGTCAACAATACGACTCCTAAGACGATTAGCTTGGAGGTCAGAAAGGCTCTGGCCTGTGCTACCGGCATCCAGCGCCGCTCGCTGCCGATCCATGAGATTCTTAGCCATCACTCGTCTATACCAATGCTTGGCGGAAGAGCGCTCGTTCAGGAGTCAGCTCGGAAGTACGCGATTCATTGAGCACTTACCAATGCGATATCAGTCGCGCTATTGTCCAGATCAATGAGGCTGCCGCATGGCATTCAGCTTGCCGAACGAATTCCATGGTTCCTCGGTGGCACTCCAGTGCCACTGCAATAACTGCCAAGAGTCTGTCGGCGCACCATTTCGGAGCTTCGGCATAATGCGCGCGCCAGCCAGCAGCCGGCTCGTCAATTCATCCAGCTGTTGGTATCCGCTCGACGCCTCGATGCGCGTCTCTGCAACCGTACCATCAGCCCGCACAAGGACCAGCGCCACAACGTGGCCGCCCCATCCGAGGTGAGCGAGTCCCAGCGGGTACGCCTTGGTCCCCTGCTTCTGCAAGTCGATTTTATTGAGTATTGTCGCTACGTCTAAGGGCCCGTCCGGTGAGGACAACTCTTCCGAAGCGCGCACTTCCGAGGCGGTCATGTTCGCCAAGACCCTTTCTTTTAATTCTGCGAATTTGGGTAAAAGATCTTCGGCCCCCACCGAGAGCTGATACGAAACGCCCGCATCAATCCAACGGAGCGACAGAGCGTCGCTCTGCGCGACGCCCATTCCTTTGTAGTACTGCACCGCTAGATTATAGGCGGCGTCCTTGTAGCCGAGGTGGGCCGACCGTCGGAACCACGTGGCTGCGGCGGCCAGATCTGACGGGCCACCAATTCCGGACACCCGGAAGAGTGCCATATCGTAGGCCGCGACCGGCGAGCCTACATCCGCGGCCTTTTGGATCAACTCCATCGCGCGTGCCACGTCGACCCGTACACCCTGACCTTTCAGGTACATTTGGCCCAACATGATCTGCGCGTTGACGTCGCCCGACCGCACCTGAGGCTTGAGGAGCTCAACTGCTCGGGTGAAATCACCGCGACGAAAGGCGTCACCTGGGCTTTCATGAAGCGCTGCTGCTGCGCCCACCGAGACGACCATGATCAGTAACCCGCATAGAGCTGATACAAGCGTTATCCGGCGCGTTGACATTCCGAGCCTCCCCATTCTTCTTGCGACGGACGCCGATCGCTACGCCGATTATCGCTTCCGGCACTTTCTTTGGAATGTTCTATCCTCGCAAGGAATGCGAGTTGGCTTCGTAATCAATGGTCACGCGCTAAATGCTGGACGGCCGACAAATCGCCCCACACTGCACGGGATCTATACTAGCGGTGGATCCCCAATCTCCAAGTCTGGCTCGCGTTGCACACCGAGCACTTCGGCGCATCTACGACCCCAATAGTGTCCCAAGTGCAGCGAGATGGGGAGACCAAAAATAAGACTCACAACGGCGCCAGCAAGCATCATTGGCGCAAGCGCGGTCCCGCCGACATCGGCATTAATTCCAAGTGACGCGCCGATTACTATCAGCAAGAGAGCGACCGCCACGCCGAATGTTCGCACGCCGAGATCAAAGACAGAATGCTCCCACCTACTGCGACCACACCGCCACAATAGTCTCCAGCTGTGGACTAACCACCAGCCACCGCCGCCAAATAGCGCCGCGAATGCTGCAAGAGTTTTAGCCTCGCTTCTCAAAAATCTGGCAATTCCATCCGTTGATAAGCCTGGCCCGCCAGCGATCAGTAGTAGCGCGACGCCGATGCCGGCAGCAACAAGCGCACAAACTACCTCCGCGTGGGGCTTCCTCATCAGTCGATCAACGGAGGCAGCCCTGACACCACCTATGGCATATGCAATCAATTCAGGTCCTCTCCATTCAACTCGCGGAATCCCGTAAGTGCAAAGCACGTACGCTGCGACACAGCTAGCGTTTTCGAGATCAATTAGTGAACCCATTATAGACTATGGTACCAACCAGGTACCCGGCCCCTAGTGGAATCAATAGAACCAGCCCCGCCTCGAACCCGAGGGTGCCACCGACCAACGCCATTCCGGCAACTTCATGAATGGCACCAGCTGCCAATATCATATTTTCGGCGGCCGCCAACGCAGCCGGCAGCTCCGCTAACGCCTCACCACCCTTGATCGCTGCGCCGATCATTGTCGTGCCGGAGACGAAATGGACTGCAACAGCTAAAAACGGAGGGAGGCCTGTCGACAGTTTTCCATAACCGGCTGATCCTCCTACAGCACTAGCGCCACTCGACCCAAGTTGCGCTGACCTGAAACCCTGTTGCATGGACGCGAGCGAATCGGCGTTGATTCTTGACCAGTCCTGAATCGCCGACGAAGATACATTCACGGTATCTGGGCCAACGGATGTCGTCGTTCCGTTCGAGAACGTTACGGTCTGGCCCGTC
>CAIYLH010000084.1 GCA_903927005.1 uncultured Pseudomonadota bacterium | reverse complement strand
AGCAAGGGCGCTGCCAGCACCTGAGGATTCCTCCCCGATGATCGACCGATCTGAGACCCCGCCATGGGCGTGGCTGCTCGCAGCCGCCCTGCTCGCCCTGCCAGCGGCGGCGAGTGCCGTCGACTGCAGCGTCACGGTGGGCGTGGTGATGGAACTGACGGGCACCGCCGGCGCTTATGGCCAGGCCGCGGCGAAGTCGCTGGAGATGGCGTTCCGCGACATCAACGCCGCTGGCGGCACACACGGCTGTCGCATCGTCACCGACACGAAGGACTCGCAGAGCCAGCCCAGTGTCGCGGTAGACGCCGCCAATCAGCTGGTGCAGCTGCACAAGGTACCTGTGCTAATTGGCGGAATCGTCTCGTCAGTCACACTGCCGATCCTGACCTCCGTGACCGGCCCGGCGAAAGTGCTGCAAGTGTCGCCCGCGGCTTCCTCGCCGCGGCTGACCGAACTTGGTCGTGCAGGCAAGACCGGCGGCCTGTTCTTCCGCACCATCACCTCGGATGCCCTGCAGGGCACGGTCGCCGCGCACTTTGCGCTGGCGCAGGGTTTCAAGCGGATCGCCGTCATCTACGTCAACAATGACTTCGGCAGCCAGCTGGAGCACGAGTTCGTGCGCGCCTACCGCGCGCTGGGAGGCGCCATTGTGGCTGAAACCGGCTACAACGAGCGTCAGGGCAGCTACGCGGCGGAAGTCACCGCAACGCTCGCCCACAACCCCGACGCGCTTTACCTGATCTCCACGCCGGTGGACGGCGCGACGATCGCACGCGCCTGGATATCGCAGGGCGGCACGCGCCAACTGCTGCTGAACGACGGCATGAACAGCGAGGACTTCATCCACGCAGTCGGCGCCAAATACCTCAACGGCGCCTATGGCACCTCCTCCGGCACGACGCCGAGCGCCTCCAGCGCCTACTTCAATGCCGAATACCGCGCGTTCGCCCATATGGACCCTGCCAGCCCCGCCGCTGACCGCGCCTACGACGCAGGGGCCATCGTCGGGCTGGCGCTAGCTGCGGCCACGAAGCCGGAGCCGCTTGCCATTCGTGCCGGCATCCTGCGTGTCACGGACCCTAAAGGCGCCGTAGTGCACGCCGGCCGCGAGGAGTTCGTCAAGGCGCTCGCGCTGCTCAAGGCAGGCAAGTCGTTGCGCTACGAGGGCGTGATCGGTCCGGTATCCTTCGACGCCTACGGTGACATCAGCGGACCCTTCCGGCTCTGGCGCATCAGCGACGGAGTCGTCACGACCATCGGCGAGATGAGCGCCGCAGCAGTCGCCGCCCTCAACGCCCGCCTGGCCGCTCAACCTGCCGGAGCCAAACCATGACCGCCACATGCGTGCCTGAGCGCTTCCGTCTCGGCCCGGACCTTGAGATCAGCCGCATCGTCACAGGGCTGTGGCAGGTCGGCGACATGGAACGCGACCGCGAACCGCTGGATCCCCAGGCGACTTCGTCGCTACTGCTCGACTACGCGCGCGCCGGCTTCGACAGCTTCGACATGGCCGATCACTACGGCAGCGCCGAGGTGATCAGCGGCCGCATGCTCGTGCGCGTGGCGGCGGGCGAACTGCCTGGTCGACCGCGCCCGACGGTATTCACCAAGTGGTGTCCCACGCCCGGCCCCATGAGCGGGGCGATCGTGCGCGCTGGCGTTGAGCGCAGCCTCGAGCGACTCGGCGTCGACTGCATCGACCTGCTGCAGTTCCACTGGTGGAGCTTCGATCACCCCGCGTATCTGGACGCCATGAAGGCTTTGGCTGCACTGCGTAGCGAAGGCCTGATCCGCCACCTCGGCGTCACCAACTTCGACACCGCCCACCTGCGCCTGCTCGCCCGCCATGGCATCCCCATTGCGACCAACCAGGTGAGCTTCTCGCTGCTGGACCGGCGCGCTGCGGGCGAGATGAGTGAGTTTTGCCTAGAAAGCGGCATTCGCCTGCTGGCCTACGGCACGCTGGGGGGCGGCCTGATCTCGGAGCGCTGGCTTGGCCAGCCGGAGCCAGTCGCCGGCGTGCTCGGCGACTGGTCGAAAATGAAATACAAGCGTTTCGTCGACACCATCGGCGGCTGGGACGCGCTGCAGGGAATCCTCGCCGCGCTTGACCAGATCGCGAAGCGCCACCATGTCTCACTGTCCAACGTCGCCACCCGCTGGGTGCTGGAGCATCCGGCCGTCGCAGCCACCATCGTCGGGGCCCGGCTTGGCGAGCGCGAGCATCGGGCGGACAACCTGCGCGTATTTGATTTCACGCTCGACGCCGTTGACCGGGCAGCGCTTGAAACGGCATTCGAGCGCACCCGCATGCTGCCGGGTGACTGCGGTGACGAGTACCGTCGGGCGCCATTTCTGACGGCATCGGGCGATCTGAGCCATCACCTGCAGTCGATGCCCAACGCCTACCAAGCCACTGCCGTGGAGGGCCGTCAGGACCGCTGGCGGGTATCCAGCGGCAGTCGCTGGGAGCCGATCTGCGGCTACAGCCGCGCGGTACGGGTCGGCGCGCGGGTGATCGTCAGCGGCACCACCGCCACCAATGGCGTCGACGAGGTGGTCTGCCCGGGCGACGCGGCCGGCCAGACGACGTTCGTACTCGACAAGATCGCCGCGAGCCTCGCCGCGCTAGGCGCGTCGCTGGACGATGTCGTCTCGACGCGGGTCTACCTGCGTAATGCGGCGGACTGCGAGGCCGTCTCGCGCGTGCATGGCCGCTACTTCGGCGCCATCCGCCCGGCCAACGTACTGCTCGAGGTCGGCCGCCTGATCGGCGACTACCTGGTAGAGATCGAGGCCGAGGCGGTTACCGACGCCGACGTCCCCGACTAAAGAGATCGCCCGCAGCGGTCCTCAGAAGTGGATCCGGACGATCGTGAAATCGTCATCCAGGATGGGCGCGCCGCGGCGGTTGCGCCCCCACGCGAACAGTGCCTCAAGGCCGCCCTCGGCCCTACCCGAACCCTGCATGAACGCCTCGAAGTCTTCGTAAGTCGCGTCATGACCCTCGGCGTCGACAATCTCGAAGCAGCCGTCGCAAGGCACCAGCAGGCAACTGCCGGGCGGCACCTGGATCGTCTGCGCGTCGTAACTGACATCCGGCATCACGCCGATGATCAGTCCCGGCGCGCGAAGCTGCACGCTGGAAGCGACCTCGTCGGCCGCAGCCGGCGCCAGCAACAGCGCCGGCGGGTGGCCGCCACTGGCGTGGCGCAAGGTACGCGTGGGTGCGTGATAGACGCCATACCACAACGTAAAATACATCTCGTTCTGCTTCTCGCAGAGAAACGCGTTGCTCAGCGCCGCGAGCACCGCGCCAGGATCGCGAAAGTCCGTATTCGGCAAGGCGCCGGAGCGGATGACGTTGATGGCAGTCACCGACAGCAGGCAGGCACCGACGCCATGACCGCAGACGTCGAGCAGGTAGACAGCGAAGTGCTCGTCGTCGATCCAGTGGTAGCCGAATGAATCTCCGCCAAGCTCCGTCGAGGGCTGGTAGAACCAGTCAACGCGCAGCGGCGAGGTGCTCGGCGCCGGGAAGCAGGACTGCACGTAACGCCCGGCCTCCGCCAACTCCTCGTCGAGTCGACGCTGCGTGCGCTCGAGCCGGTCCTTCTCAGTCTGCAACTCGACCACCCGCCGGGCGTCGAGGTCGCGCAAACGCTTCTTTTCGATCGACGAGGTGACACGGGCGCGCAGCAGCGTCGGATTGAAGGTCTTGGGCAGGAAATCGTCGGCACCCGCCTCGATGCAGCGCACCGCAGTCTCGATCTGCTCGCTACTGGAGATCACGATCACCGGCACCCGCCCGATGCTGGCGTCCTGTTTCATCGCCAGCAAAAGTTCGATGCCGCTCATCTCCGGCATTTCAACATCCAGCAGCATCACATCGAAGCTGTCGACGTGCAGCCGTGCAAGCGCCTCGCGACCGTTGCCCGCCTCGCTGATGTCGCGGACGCCCAGCTGCTGCAGCGCGCGGATCAACGCCATGCGCATCAGCCTGCTGTCGTCCACCACCAGCACCCTGGCGCTGGCCAACAGAGCGGCGGAGGATTCAGTGGCGGACAAAGCAGTCGTGTCGGTCATGGCAGGGTCTGGTTCCAGCAAGAAAGGTAACGAAAATCGTTCACGCCGCCGGCAGTTGCCGCAGCGGCACCAGCCGCGACACCTTGGCAAGCAAGCTCGGGCCATCGAAGGGTTTGACGACATAGTCGCGCACGCCGAGCCGCGCGACGCGCGCGAGCATTTCCGGGGCAGCATTGGCCGTCAGCATGATAACCGGCGTGCGCGCCACGTCCGGCTCCAGCCGCAGGCGCTGCAGCATGCCTACACCATCAAGCACGGGCATGTTGTAGTCGAGCAGGATCAGTGCCGGCCGATGTTCGCGCACGGCGACGAGCCCCGCCTCGCCATCGGCCGCTTGCTGCACCACGCAGTCGTAGGGCGCGAAGAGTTGTACCAGCGCCCGCCGCAGCACACTGCTGTCGTCGACGCTGAGGATGACAGGCGCCGTCACCGCACACCCGGCAGACGCAGGTGGAAGCTCAAAGGCAAGCCCGCACAGAGCCACTGCGCAGGCAAGGCGGCGTCCGCCGGCAGCGCAGGCTGCGGCGTTCCCAGACTGAGCACGGTGCCGGCAGCGGAAAACCGCGTCGCGATACGGCCAACGAGCATGTTGCAAATCTCGCCGCCGAAATCGCGCAGGTCGGCCTCGTCGAGGCTCTGCTCAGTCGCTCCAGCCAGCAGGCGTCCGGCCACCAGCGCCACCAGGCCGCGCGGCAACCCGAGCACCGCACTACCCTCGACGCCGTCGCACACCAGCGGCATGGCGATGGCCAGCAGGTCCGATGGCGGCGGCGCACCATCCGCCGGCGTCAGCGCGCAACCAAACGCGCGCACGAACACGTCCTGCACGGCATCGTCCACAGCGTTAGTGACCAGCGTCATGAAGTCCCTCGCCCTACCAGGGCGTTAATGATCGCAGCCGGCATCCGCGGTAGCGGCACGACCTCGTCCACGGCATCCAGACGAATAGCCGCCTGCGGCATGCCGAAGACCACACAACTTTCCTGCGACTCGGCCAGCGTTCGGGCCCCGGCCGCGCGCATCAGCTGCAAGCCGCGGGCACCATCCGAGCCCATGCCGGTCAAGAGCACGCCAACGGCGTGCTTGCCCGCGTGCTCGGCGCCGGAGCGAAACAGCACGTCGACCGAAGGCCGGCAGTGGTTCACCGCCGGCGAGCGCATCACCCGCAGTCGATAGCCGTTGCCCTGCGGCGCAAGCGCGACGTGAAAGTCCCCAGGCGCAATCACACACAGACCCGGCCGCAGCGCCAAGCCGTCGACCGCTTCGCGCACCTCGAAAGGCGCCAGCAGGTTGAGGTGGCTCGCCATGATGCTCGAAAAGGTCGCCGGGATATGCTGCACGATGACGATCGGCGGCAATCCATCCGGCAGGCGGGGCAGCAAGAAGCGCAGCGCCTCCACGCCCCCAGTGGACGCGCCGAGCAGCAACACGCGTCGACCCGTCGGATCGCGCGGCACCGAAGGCGCGGCCGCCGCCACCAGCGTGTCGGTTGGCGCACCTGCAGGGCGCAAGCGCGCGCGGGCAGCGGCCTTGACCTGTGTCGCCAGGCGCCAGGCCACTTCGCCGAGCGAGCCACTGCCATCGGGCTTCTTGATCACATCGATCGCCCCGGCAGCGAGCGCGGCGAGCGCAAGCTCAGAGCCGGCGGGCGTCATTCCGCTGACGATCACCACCGGTATGGGGTGGTGCTCCTGAAGGATCTTCAGGAACGTCAGCCCATCCATCAGCGGCATCTCAATATCCAGCGTGATGACGTCCGGCTCGAGCGCGAGAATTTTTTCGCGAGCAGCGTAAGGGTCGGCGGCGACGCCGACCACTTCGATCGCAGGATCGAGCGCGAGCGCATCGGCGATGGCGCGACGCGCGAGCGCGGAATCGTCCACGATCAGGACCCGGATAGGCGATGCAGTCGAAGTCATGGCCGCCGGTACACCCCGTGCCGTACGGACTCGAGCCCGTGAGAGGCCGCGTTGAGACTCTCCGAATAACCGACGAACAGATAGCCACCCGGCAGCAGATGCCGCACCAGCCGATCGACGACGGCATCGCGGCAAGTCGCGTCGAAATAGATCATGACGTTGCGACAGAAAATCACGTGCTGCAAGCCATTGAGCGGATACGCCTCGTCGAGCAGGTTGATGCGGCGCAGCTGCACGCGACTGCGCAACTGCGACTGCACGCGGCACTGACCCTCCTGCGAGCGCACCCCTCGCTGGAAGTAGCGCCGCAGCAACTCCGCAGGTATCGCCGCCACCGCGTCCAGCCCGTACACCGCCCGCTCCGCGGCCGCGACCATGCGGCGTGAGATGTCGGAGCCTAAGATCTCGACCTCTGGCCCCTGGCCGCGACGGGCCGCCTCGGCAGCCACCATCGCGATCGTGTAAGCCTCCTCGCCGGAGGAGACCGCGGCCGACCATATCCGCAGCGGCGTGCGCGATCCGGCCTTCACCGGACCGTCGGGGCCAAGGAGCTGCTCACTGAGGAAACGGAAATGATCCGGCTCCCTGAAAAATCCAGTGTGATTGGTGGTGATCAGATCGATCAGTGTCTCGATCTCCTCGGCGCCCTCCGGCGTCGCGAGCCGCTCGCAGTACGCGTCGTAGGACTCCAGCCCGAGTTCGGCAAGCCGCTTGCGCAGCCGGTTCGACACCAGCATCTGCTTGTCAGGCCCAAGCAGGATGCCGCTATAGGAGTGCACAAGACCCGCAAGCACCCGCAACGCGCGCGGCGTTAAGCCGCCCGCGGCCGCATCGGACCGGTCTGTAAGTACGCTCGCCACGCGTCAGAAGCTGCGAAAGTCGTCGTCTTCGCCGCGACGCTGCGTCTGCGGGACGCGCGGCATTGGAATGCGGCCAAGCGCCGGCCGCAGCGTTCGGCTAAGCGCCGGCGACGTACGCCCGAAGCTCGCCTCCGACTCCGGCAGTGCCGCGAACTGCGTATCGTGGGCTGCCGCCTGCCCGACCAGCGCGTGTAACCGGGCGACCGTGACCTTGAGCACCTCCGCCTGCGCATCGAGTTCCTCGGCGGCGGTGGCGCTTTGCTCGGCACTGGAGGCGTTGCTCTGCGCAATGCGGTCCATCTGCGCGATCGCGATATTCACCTGCGCCACGCCCTGCGCCTGCTCTCCGGCGGCAGTGGCGATCTCGGCGACCAGCTGGTCGGTGGCGACGACCTTGTCGGTGATGTCGCGCAGCGAGCGGGCGACTTCCGCGCTGCGCTCCGTACCGCGTCGCGCGCTGGCGATCGCAGCGTCGATCTTGTCGGCAGTTTCGCGGGCAGCGGCGGCGCTGCGCTGGGCGAGCGAGCGCACCTCATCGGCGACGACCGCGAAGCCGGCACCAGCCTCGCCGGCGCGGGCCGCCTCAACCGCCGCGTTGAGCGCAAGAATATTGGTCTGGAAGGCAATCTCGTCGATGTTCTTGACGATCTTCGCCACGTCCGCACTCGCCGCGCGGATCTCCTCCATCGCCTCGCTCATGGAGGTCATGTTGCCAAGTCCGGCACCTGCGACGCTGCGCGCGTCAGAGGCCAGCACCTTCGCCTTCTGGGAGTTCTCCGCGGTCGTGCGGATCATGGCGGACATCTCTTCAAGCGATGTGCTGGTCTCTTCGATCGCAGCGGCCTGCTCGCTCGCGCCACCCGCCAGCGTCTGGCTGGCGACCGACACCTGCCTGGCCGCGGAGGAGGTCTGCAACGCCCCGCGATCGAGGTCGGCGGTGATCTCGCCCAGCGCCTGAGAGATGGCGCGAATGGTGAACCAGCCAAGCAACATGCCCACACCCACCGCCAGCAGCGACACGATCGCCAGCAGCCACATCGTGAACAGCGCCGAGGACTTGCCGTGCGCCGCCGATTCCCCACCGAGCTTGTCGTTATAAGTGGACTGGGCACGCAGCGCCTTGAGCAGCTTCTCGTAGTTGGGCGTCTGCACTTCCTTGAGCAACCGCTGCTCCTCGAGCAGCCGCTTGAACTCGTCCGTAGCACTCGGTGCGTCGAGCTCGTCGAGCTGCTTCTGGGTCACGACGACCGCCTCGTGCGCGCTGACCACGTCAGCGAACAGGCGGCGGTCGCCCTCGTCGGTGATCAGCGCCGTGCGGTAGTGCTCGAGCGAAGCGACAATACGCGATTCAAGGCTGAGGAGTTCGTCTTTGAGCGGCTGCTGGGTCGAGGGATCTGCCTCCGCGAGGCGGGCGCGTGCCAGCACCTGGCCTTGCACATCGGCGCTGATGTCGCCGAGCAATACCACACTAGGCAGTGTGCTTTCGGCGAGCAAGACCACATCCGACTTCAGGTTCCCGATCCGCAGCAGCGCAAGGCCGCTCAGGCCGGCCAGAATGACCAGCAAGACGGTAAAGCCGACGGTGATCCGACGGGTGACAGTCCAATCATTCGTGTTCATATGGGCTCGAAAGCAGTGGAGACGTCAGTCGTGAGCGCCGGCAGTACAAGGCTACCTTCGGTCGCAAGGATATTTGGCATGTTAAGCACTACCCAAACGCCCTCCGGCGTCGTGGCAACACCAAGCAGATAGTCGGCCTGCACGGCACCGGCGAAATCCGGGGCCGCCGCCAACTGCGCGGCGGACAAGGGCAGCACGTCGTCGACCCCGTCAACGATGGTCGCAACGCAGGCGCCAGCCCCCTCGCCGCGGCCAGCGTCGAAGACGATCACACAGGCGCGGTCGGCATATTCGATGGCGCCCATCTGGAACTTGGCGCGCAGGTCGAGCACGGCGACGACCGCCCCGCGCAGATTCATGACGCCGCGCACATGCGCCGGCATCTGCGGCACGGCGGTGATGGCCGGCAGCCGCACCACCTCGCGCACGTCTCGAATGGGCACCGCGTAGCGCGATTGACCCAGATGGAATGTCAGGTAGCGACCAGACACCGGCCCGCGCGCAACGGCTGCTGCAGCTGCACTCATGACGCCTGTCCGCTGGTGCCGGCGCGCGGCGCGCGCAGCAGCGTATCGATATCCAGGATCAGGCCCACCGAGCCATCAGCGAGGACGGCACCGCCAGCCACCAGGCTCTGCAATGAAAAGGTTCGTCCCAGGTTCTTGATGAGCATTTCCTGCTTCCCGAGCAATTCATCCACCAGCACGGCACGGGTCGTGCTGCCTAGTTCGATAACCAAGAGTATGCCTTCTTCCGGCCGTTCCGACCGCGCCGGCACACCGAGAAAGCGACCCAGGCGCAGCACGGGCAACTGCCGGCCACGCACATCAACCAGTTCGCCCTGCTCGTGAACCGTGGTCACGGCGCCCGCAGCCGGCCGGAAGCACTCGCGCACGGCGAGTGCGGGAATGACGTAGCGCTCGCGACCCACGCCTACCATCAGCCCGTCGATCACGGCCAGCGTCAGCGGCAACCGGATCGTGAAGCTGGTGCCAACGCCGGGCGTCGACTCGATCTCCACATGACCGCGCAGCGCCTCAATGCGCTCGCGCACGACATCCATGCCTACACCGCGACCGGACAGGTCAGTCACCGCCGCAGCCGTCGACAGACCCGGCAGGAACACCAGTTCCAGCGTCTCGGCCAGTGACAGCGGCACCGCCGGATCAATCAGGCGTCGCTCGATGGCCTTGCGATACAGGCGCTCGGCGTTGAGGCCGCGGCCATCGTCGGTGATGCGGATCATCACCCCGCCGTGCTGGTGGAAGGCCGACAGCGAGATCGTGCCTAGCGCCTCCTTGCCGGCGGCGATGCGATCATCGGGCGGCTCAATGCCGTGGTCGACGGCATTGCGGATCATGTGGATCAGCGGATCGCCGAGGCGATCTACGATCTGCCGATCCAACTCCGTATCCTCGCCAGCCAGCGCCAGGCGCACCTGCTTGTCCTGGGCCGCACCCAGATCCCGCACCAGCCGGGTCATCTTCCGGAACAGGCCGCCCAGCGGCACCATGCGCATCGACATGGCCGTCTGCTGCAGCTCCTCGGTGACACGCGTCAGCTTGCGCACCGCATGTGCTAAGTCGAGGTTGGCGCTGTTGCTGACCTCGGCACTGCCAAGAACGAACGACTGCGCGACCGCCAACTCGCCGACGAGATTCACCAGCGCGTCGAGCTTGGCCGCGTCGACGCGGACGACCGCCTCGGGCGCCACGGCCGCGGCGGCCGCAGGCACAGCAGGCGCCACGCCATTGGACATAACCCGCGCAGCCGACGCTGCCGGCGATGGTGACGGTGACGGCGGCGGTAATGCCGCCGGGACAGCAGCCACCTCACCCCGCATCGCGGCATGGACAAGCGCCACGACGTGCGCGGCGGGCAACGGAATCGGCTCGCCGGCACCCTCACCCGCCAGCTGCACGCCGACTTGCCGCGTACAGCCGGCCAGCACGTCAGCCCCGGCCAGGACGGCATCGATCACGGCACGTGTCACCGCCAGCGTGCCACTACGGATCGCATCGAGCAGCGACTCCAGCTCGTGTGCCAGATCCCGCAAGGCATCCAGCTGCAGGAAGCCGGCACTACCCTTGAACGTATGGAAGGCGCGAAAGATCGCGCCGACGGCATCCGGCGCGTCCGGCGTTGCCTCCAGCGCCAGCACCGCCTGCTCGATGGACTGCAACAACTCCAACGATTCGGTATGGAACTCGCGCAGTAGCTCAGCGTCATCCGGCAGGCGCAGACGGATCGAGGCGGTTTCTGCGCTGTGGGCAAGCTCAGCGGCGGCGACGGCCTGCGAAGGCTGGGCGGCTGGCGCCGGCGCGTTGCTCGGCGCGAGCACTTCCATGGCCTGCCACGCCGACGGCGGCGACCCTGACTGCACATCCAGCATCCAGGCAATCAGCCAGTCGTGCCAGGTAACGAGGCCGGCAATGGCCTCAGCGGTGAAGCGGCCATCGCTGTCCAGAATGGCATCCACCAGACGGCGTGCATCGGCCACCGCAATGGCAACCGGCGGCGGCAGGCCATTCGCCCCCCACTGCTCGAGATCCATCAGCAACGCGTTCACAGCCAACAGGCCACCGTCCGAGTCAGGCCGCACAAAGGCGAGCTCCTCGGCCAGTCGCGCCAGGACGTCCATGACCGCCTCGTCAGCGACGAACGCTGCGGCAACATCCATCGTTGTGCTCATGAGGATCGGGACATCTTTCTAGTTATCAGGCCGCGGGGAGCTTAACGCGAATCTCGAGGCACGGGGCTTAGGCACACACCCTGCCATAGCCCTACCAAGCGTGCCGGGTGCCGCCGGGCCGACGGACCCGCCCGACGGCCCCCGCAACAGCCGCCGAGCCGGGGCGCGCTACGCCGCTGCACGCCCGACTTGCTAGTGGCTAAGATGACGCGCTGCCTTCAGGTAGCGGCGGCAGCGCCGTCTGCTGGCGCAGCATCCAGACAATGCGCTCAAACAGCAGCGTCGCCGACAGCAGCGCCTCACGCCCAGCAATACTCGCACTGCCGCCGCGCAACTCCGCCCGAACGCGCTCTACCAGTTCACCCCGCTCGGCAGTCAGCAGGGCGAGCAGCTCACGCGAATCTGCCGCATCCGGCCCGCACGCATCGACGACCATGCCCAGCAACGCATGCAGGCCCTCGATCAGGGAAACGGCGAACGCCGGTCGCTCCACCGCCGGCACCGACAGCAGTTCGGTGGCGAACTGGCCGATGGCGCCCTGCAGTTCCCCGAACGCCACCAGACCGCGGCGCGCCTCGAAAACCACTTCCGCGCTCATCTCGGGATTTGTCCGCAGCATGCCCGCGAGGAATCGCTCGGTGGCGGCAAGCACGGCGCCGCTCGCCGCCTGCCTAGCGGCCAGCGGCGGCGAGCCGGGACGACGCTCACCGGCAGGTCGCAGGTCATCCAGAAAGTCCGGCAGGGCCGCCACCAACGCGGCGTGCTCCAGTCGCACCAGCGACAGCGCCGTGGAGGGATCCTCCATCGCCCCCTCGAACAGATAGACGGGTTGCCCCAGCGAATCGACCGGCGCGGCCGGCGACAGGCTAGCCGCCAGCGCAATCAACCAGCGGCCAGCAATCGCCACCACCAGTACCGAGGCCGCTTGCGCGATCAGAAACAGCAGCCCCGCCTGCGTCGCCAGCGAAGCCGTCAGCCGCGACACTGCCGCCAACATCAGCGGTACGCCGTAGTCGTGCTCGAGGAAATACAGCGGCAGCAGCGCCGCCGCTGCGATACAGCGCAGCAATCCCTGACAGACCGCCACCTGCCGCGACGTACCGTCGAGGTTCGAGGACAGCAGGACCACGGCGGCGCCGGAACCGGCACTGGCGCCGAGCACCATCAGCACCGTCGCGTCCATCGACAGCAGGCCCTGCTGCACCAGCGGCAGCGCGAGCATGACCACGATCGACGACGACGACACGGCAACGGCAACGACGAATGCCATCAGGAACGCCACCGCCGCCCCGGAACCTGCGAACTCGACGAACTCCCGCACCCAGACGTCATCGTGAATGCTGGCGACCGCGCTCTTGAGCATCGCCAGGCCGAACAACAGCAGCGCAAGCCCCAGCAAAGAAACGACAGCGTGCCGATAGCGGTCCGTCTGCTCCATGCCGGCAAAGTAGGCGGCGCCGACGAGCGCCAACAGGTACAAGACCAGCGCATGCATATCGATCGCAGCGACGAGCACCAACACGGAGGTGCCGACGTTGGCCCACGCCAGCATCGCAAGTGCCGGCGTCACGGTCATGGCGCCAGCCGCCACCAGGCCGACGGCAATAAAGGTCACCGCACTGGTCGACTGGGTCAGCGCGCCGGCAAGAAATCCCGCAACCGGTCCGACGCCGCGTCGGTGCAGCGTCCGCGCCAGCAACGCCCGCACCTTGCCGCCGGCAAGCTCGCGCAGATGCGCGGTGACGGTGCGCATGCCGACAAAGAAGAGTCCTAGCCCGGCACAGGCCTCAATGCCGGCACTCACGCCTCCGCCGTCCGCTCGCTCATGGCGCGCCACAGCAAGGAGCCCATCAGGACGATCGAGACCGCCATCGCCAGCCACAGCACCCGACTTAGCGTGTCGAACCGAGCGCGCTCCGCCAACATCGATTCGTTAATAAGTGGCTCAGTCTGTGCCGCCAGTCGCGCGGCCAACGCGTCGAGCTGCTGATTGAGCGGCCGATCAAGGCCGCGCATGGCTCGGTCAAGACCCGGTGCATCCCAGTGCAGCGGATCGGCCGACGCCAGCGCCGCGCTGTAGACCAGACCCAGCGCCACGTGGCCGGCGTCGATCCGCTCCACCTCCGCTGTCAGCCCAAAACCCACGGACGGATCCCCACGCCCCGCCATCTGCCGCAGTAGGGTGTGCACCTCGACCTCGTTGGCGTGAAACGCCACCTCGTAGGTCTGTCGCTGAGCCGGGTCGGCTCCCCGCAGCAGCAGGTTCTTCCACTCCTGAACCTGGGTCTTGAAGCGGACCTGGGCGGTGCGCCCCAAATCGACCATGGCCGCGACCTCGGCCAGGTGGCGCTGATTGCGGATGTGCGCCGCATTCAGCGACCAGACCGAGAACAGCGCCAACAGGCCGGAGGCGAGCATGGTCAGCAGCAACAGACTGGCCAATTGCAACAGGGAGCGGCGCAGACGCAGCTGGCTGGACGACGCGACGCGGGATGACATTGGCGCTCCAAAACGATGAAAAACAGAAATTTATAGCAATGCAATGTTGCCAAAACGTTGCTCAGCTGCCCCACGGCCCGCAGCGCCGGTAGGCAGAATCCCTGATTTTATTCGCGTTATCGCGTATATGTGCAAATATAATAACATTGCCGTCCAGTACCACTCGCCCCAGTGCGAGACGCCGCCAGCCCGGCGAAGGCCCCTTCATGACCCCGATTTCACTGCTCGAAGAACTGCTGCTGCTGACGCTGGAAGACGGCGGCGGCGAGTTCGACCGCGTGCCGGAACTGCAGCTGGCCTGCGGCGTGGCGGGCGCCACCTTGCTGGATCTGGCCCTGCGCGGTCGCGTGGACTCCGACCTGCAGGCACTGTGGGTCGTGGACCCGACGCCGACGGGAGATCCGATCCTGGACGGCGTTCTGGCCGAAATCGCAGCGTCCGCCGAGCGCCAGTCCGCGCGCAGCCGGACCAAGCGCCTGGCGATCCGCTCAAGCTCACTGCGCGCGCAGGCGCTGCAGCAGCTGTGCGAGCGCGGCATCCTGCGCGTGCAGGCGGCGGGCTTCGCCTGGGGCCTGTCGGACCGCCGCTATCCGCTGGTCGCCGGGCAAGAGCGCCCGGAGGCAAAGCGCCGCATCCTCACCCTGCTGCTCAACGACGAAATCCCAGACGCGACCGACATCGCGCTGACGGCCGTGGCCGACGCCTGCCAGGTGTTCGAGCGCATCCTTCCCCCGCGCGAACTGGCGCGCGCCACGCCGCGTATCCGCCAGATCGCCTCCCTCGACCTGATCGGCCGCGACATCACCCGCGCGGCGGTCGAGCTCGGTCAGGAACTGGGCAAGGCGGAGCGCAGCACCGTCATTGCCGGCCTCGCCGGCAATGTCATGGAATGGTTCGACTTCGGCGTCTATGGCTTCTTTGCCGAGGCGATCGGCAAGCTGTATTTCCCTGCCCACGACCCGGCCGTGTCCCTGCTCGCGTCGTTCGGCGTATTTGCCGTGGGCTTCCTGGCGCGACCGCTGGGCGGACTCATCTTCGGTCACATCGGCGATAGCCGTGGCCGTCGCGCCGCGGTAATGATGAGCATCCTGCTGATGGTGGTGCCGACGCTGCTGATGGCGGTCCTGCCCACCTACGAGCAGATCGGCATCACCGCGCCGATTTTGCTGATCCTGCTGCGCCTCTTGCAGGGGCTCGCGGTGGGTGGCGAATACACCACCTCGGTCGTGATGCTGGTTGAATCCGCCCAGCCCGGCCGACGCGGCCGCGTCGGTGCCTTCGCACCGGTCGGTGCCGTCGCCGGCATGCTGCTCGGTAGCGTGGTCGGCGCTACGCTGCTGGCGCTGCTGCCGGCGGAGCACGCTGCCGCCTGGGGCTGGCGACTGGCCTTCCTCACCGGCCTGCTGATCGGCATCGTCGTCTACCTGATTCGCCGCCGGCTACCGCCCGACGCCACGGTCTCCGCGATCGAAAGCGCCCGCGAGGCACCGCTCGCCGCGGTCTTCAAGACGCAGTGGCGCACGATCCTGCAGGTCATCGGCCTGAACATGGGCAACGCGATCGGCTTCTACCTGTGCTTCATCTACGTCGCCAGCTGGCTCAGGCGCGAGCACCACATGGCGCCGTCGCAGGCGCTCTTGATCAACAGTGGCGCGCTACTGGTGATGCTGGTTGCGACCATCGGCGCCGGTGTGCTGTCTGACCGGATTGGACGCAAGCAGCTGATTCTGATCGCGTTCGGCCTCATGAGCGTCGCTACCGTACCGCTGTTCGGGCTGCTGTCGACGGGCGATCCGATGCGCGTCTTCCTGGCACTATCCGCCTTCGCCGTCATACTGGCGGGCGTGTTCGGCAGTGCTGCCGCACTGATGGTCGAGGCCTTCCCCAAGCATGTCCGCTGCTCGGGCCTTTCGGTCGGCTATAACCTCGCGCAGTCGATCTTTGGCGGCACCGTCCCGCTGGTGGCGATGTACCTCACAGTGCGCTTCGCCAGCCCCACGGCGCCGGCGCTGTACCTCGCTGCGGCCGCTGTGGTGTCGTTCGTGACACTGGCGCTGATGAAACCCACCGCAGCGGCGGCCTGATACAACTCGCCGCGCACGGGGCCGCGCAGGCCCTATAATCGCCCGTCAATCGTCCCAGGAGAGTCCCGTGATCAGCCTCGTAGAGGAACTTGTACTGCTTGCTGTCGAGGATGACGGCAAGATCGCCTATACCGCCGGCTCGCATGACTTCTCCATGGCGCTCGTCGGCGCGTGCCTGGTCGAGCTCAACCTGGCCGGCCGCATCGACGCCGACCTCGAGACGATTACGATCCTGTCGAGGGAGCCTACCGGTAACGTCGCCGCGGACGCGGTGCTGCGCCAGCTCGACGGCTCGCACGCCTCCGTGCGCCAGCAAGTCCGCGAACTGCAGGCGCAGTCCGGCGAACTGATGAAGGCCACCCTCGCCTCGCTGATCAGCCGCGGCGTACTCGAGAAGACCGAAGCGCGCTTCCTGTGGGCACTGCGCTCACGCCGCTACCCGATCGTAGATGGTCGCGAACAGAAGGAAGCCAAGCTGCGCATCCTGTCGATCCTGCTGTCGGAGGATCTGCCGACGCCCCACGACACGGTGCTGATTGGACTGGCGTTCGCAGGCGGCCTGCTGGAGAGCTTCCTGACGCGCCGGCAGATCGCCCAACTGTCCGATCGCATTGGCGAGATTGGCGGCCTGGACCTCATCGTCCGTGGCGTCGAAGCCGCCATCCGCGACGAAGCCGAGCTGCGCGCGCACGTCATGATGCTCTCCGTCCACTGAACATTGCCACTGTCAGGAATCACGCCATGAACACTCTCATCGACCCGCAGGACCGTGCGACCCTCGTCGCCGCCAGCGGTCGCCTCGACTTCGAAGCCTCGGCCGCCTTCCAGAAGGAACTTGAGGCCGCGATCGCGGCAGCCGCCGCACGCAAGGCCGCCGTCATCGTCGACTGCGCCGGCATCGACTACGTCTCCAGCGCCGGCCTGCGCGTCTTTCTGGTCGCCGCACGTGCCGCGAAGGGCGCGAGCGTCGCCTTCGCGGTCCACTCGCTGACCACCGCAGTCAAGGAAGTGTTCGATGTCAGCGGCTTCGGTCGCATCATCGACGTACTTCCCGACCACGCGAGCGCCATGACCAAGGTTGGCGCCGGGGCGTGAGCGTCGCGCGGACGGAGGTCCCTGCACAGGTAGCCGAACTGGCGACTCTGCAGGGGTTTCTCGGCGCATGGTGGGCTGCCTCGGGGCTACCGGAGGGCGCGATCTTTGCGTTCGAACTGGCGCTCGAGGAGCTGTTCATCAACGCCGTCACGCACGGCGCCGCGACACGCTTCAGCCTGAGTCTAGAACTGGCGGGTGAAGCGTCGGTGCGCATGACGCTCACCGACGACTCGCCGCCGTTCGATCCGCTGTCGCTCGCCACGCCCGACCTCGATTCCCCGCTCGAGGAGCGCAACATCGGCGGTCTGGGCCTGCACCTGATCCGCACGATGATGGACGAGGTCGTCTACTGCCGTGAGGAAAACCTCAATCGGCTGATGGTCGCGAAGACCCTGGTGCCAAGCACCGAGCAGTAGTGCTGCGGCAGCTCACTTTCGCGGCGCCAGGATCTGATCCAAGAGCGCCGGCTGCGACGGATCACGCTCCAGATGCGGATAGCGAAGTCCGCCGTGGTAGTCGATCGTCACCACGCGAAAGCGCTCACCCAGACGCACGATCAGCTCCAGCGGGCGCGACTGATGCTGCACAGCACGAATGGCATCTCGCAGCAGCTCGCCGCTGTAGGCCGCGCCGTCGACCGCCAGCACCTCCATGCCCTCGGTCATGCCCGCGTGATAGGCCGGGCTGCCCCAGCGAACCTCGCTCACCGCGCCGTCCTTCTCCTGGATCACGAGCCCTACCGAATCAAGCAGCGTCGTCTGCTTGCGGTTGCTATCGGCTGCGCTGAAAAAATCACTCGGCTGTTCTGTGTAGACCAGCCGGTAGCCGCCCCGGCGCACGCCATCGGCGAACGCAGCAACGCCAGTCGCCTGCACGCGCGCGCGCAGCAACGTCGCCCAGTCGTAGGGCTCGATCGCATTGAGCGCAGCGACGACATCGTCGAACGTATAGGTGAGCGGCTGCTGGCGGCCATCCTCGACACCGAAGAACAGGCGCGCAAAATCGTCGAGCGAACGGCGGCCGGCAGAGCGCTCGCGGATGAGGGTATCCACGTCGAGCCATACCAACTGGCCTTCGGAATAGTATTCCTCGAAGCGCTGCCAGCTGGGCCAGGACTGAGGCCGGCGCGAATTGATGACCCCGTCCTGCGTCGTGTCCTGCATTGTCCGCCAGTCGCGGCCCGGCTGGCCCTCGTAGTACGCCAGCGTCAGCGCCAGCGAATCCAGCGCCTGCTCGCGGGTCCATAAGCTCGCGCGTGCGGCCAGCACCTGGCCCCAGTACTGCGTCTGGCCTTCGTACACCCACAGCAGGCTCTGCTGCATCGGCACGTTGTAGTTCGGCGTCCACAGATCTGCTGGACGGCGGAACTTGCCGTTCCACGAATGGCTGTACTCATGCGGCAGCAGGTCGCGCCCCTCGACGGTCTTGTCCCACTCGCTAAAGTAGCCCGGGTCCTCGCCGTTCTCGCTGGACTGATGATGCTCGAGCCCGTGCTGCTGAACCTGGTCGCTGAGCGACAGCAGAAAGTCGTAATGCGCAAAGTGGCGTGAACCGAACAGCAGATCCGCCTGGTGCACGAGATCCCGGTGAGACTGCAGCTGCGACTCACTCACACTGAGCAGTTCCGGCCGATCGGCGAACAGGCTCAGGCGCACCGGCGCCTTGGCGCCGGGGTCGAGCTCGATCCGCTGAAAGTAGCGCCCGGCGTAGACCGGACTGTCGACGAAGGTCTCCAGATCCGTGGCGCGGAACAGGATCAGGCCGCCCTCTTCCGCACTCGTCTCCAGCGCAGTGCCGTACTGCCAGCCGGGCGGCAGGCGCAGGCTAGGCTCCACCGGAATGCGGCGCGCAGCGTGACCGGCCGGGTACAGCACCAGCGAGCTCCACTCCAGCAACGCGATCTCGCGACTGAACTCCTGCACCCCCACCTTCGGGCTGGTCGGGGAGAGATAATCGAAGTCGACATCGACCGCATCCATGCCCGCCGGCACCGTGACGTGCAACGCGTAGGGTTGCAGCGGATCGCGTCGCCAGGCGAGTCGTTCGGCACCGCCACGCACCTCGATGCCGGCCAGCCGATCCAACGGTCCTACCGGAGAATGCGTTCCTGGCAGCCACTGCGGGTAGAGCAGCACCAGCTCCCGGGGGGGATGGGTGAGGTGCTCATGCACATGGACGCGCCGGTGAGCAAGATCCGTCGCATCGGCCTGCAGGATGATCTTGCCCGGGTACGGCCGGTCGAGCGGCGCGGGAACCTGGGCCGCCGCGGTCAAGCTCAGCGCAGCCAACAACACAGCCACTACTAGTGAACGAGCCAACCGAAACACTGGCAACATCTGCATTCCCCGGGCCTGCCGGGGCTGCACTTGCGCCGGACCCGGATCGCCGGTCGCGGCGCCAGAGTCATTGCCGGCGGTAAAAAAAGATCGCGGCCGCAGTCTCCACCCTTCGTCATTGGGGCGTCAATCGACCCGTACAGCCCTCACGCCACGGGCGCTGTCAGCCCGCCGCGACGCTCAGCAGCGCAGCCTCGAGGATCGAGGCTGCAGCGTCCAGTTCCGCGTCGCTGATCACCAGCGGTGGCGAGAGGTTGAGCACGTTGCCCTGACCGATCTTGAAGCTGAGCCCCGCCGACAGGCACGCATACATGACCGCCTCGGCCTCGTCCCGCGCCGCCGAGCCATCGGGACGAGTCAGCTCAACGCCCAGCAACGCCCCGGCGCGACGCACCTCACCCACCAGCGGCACGCGCATCTGCAGCGCCTGCAGCCGGTCCTGCAGGCGGGCCCCAATCACCTCGGCGCGCGCCAGCAGCCCTTCGCCCAGCAACGTGTCAATCGTGGCCAGCGCCGCCGCGCAGCCCACCGAGCTCTTCTCGTGAGTGAAATGTCCGAGCGAATGGTGAGCGGCGACGTCGAGCCGTGCATCAACCAGCAACGCCGCCATCGGCCATACCCCACCGCCAAGCCCCTTGCCCAACACCACCATGTCCGGCACGACGTCATAGCGCTCGAACGCGAACAGGTGGCCGGTACGGCCCAGCCCGATCGGAATCTCGTCGAGAATCAGCAGCGCGCCGTGCCGGTCGCACGCCGCCCGCAGCCGCCGGTAGTACTCCGCTGGCGGCACCTGCACGTCCGTGCAACGCACCGTCTCGACCACGACCGCCGCCACGTCCTCCTCCTTGGCAAGGATGTAGTCGACATAGTCGGCACAGCGCGCGTTGCACGTGCCACCGCAACCGTACAGGCAAGCGCGTGGATCGCAGGGCGGCGCGTGCTCGGTCCCTGGCAGTAGCGGGCCGATGCCGCGGCGGAACACCGCCTCACCGCCGATGGAGATGGCGTCCAGCGACGCGCCGTGGAACGAATCCCACATCGACACCGTCTTGTGCCGCCCGGTTGCGATACGCGCAAGCTTCAGCGCCATGCCGATCGCCTCGCTACCGCCGGGCGCGAACAACGCCTTGCCAAGGTTGCCAGGCGCAAGCTCGACCAGCCGCGCCGCAAGATCGACGGCGTAGCGGTTCGTGAACCGTCGCGGCGAGAACGGCAAGCTCGTCAGCGCCTCCTGCACAGCGGCGATCACGCGCGGATGGCCATAGCCAAGCTGGTGAACGTTGTTACCGTGGAAGTCGATGAAGCGCCGACCCTCCGCGTCTATCAGGTAGACGCCCTCGGCGCCGACCAGCGCATCGAGGCAGGGCGTGGACAACGACTGCTGCAGGAAATAGCGGGCGTCGTCATCGAGCAGGCGGCGCGTCGCGGCGCCGATGTTCGCCTCTTGCCAGGCTCGCCGGCGCGGCGATGAGTTGATGTCGCCTTCGGCCTGCGCGTCGAACGGCAATGGCGCGGGCGGGCGATCGCCGGATCGAGTCATCGGCCTTCTCCTGCTCGCCGCCTGCCCCGCTCAGCCGGCAGCACGTCCAAAGCGGTGACGACACCCATACCCGACCAGCATCACCAGCGCACTGATGACGCCGAACAGTAGCGGCGAGCGCTGGTCCGGAATGAACGCCATCGCCGTGACGATCGCAACCATCGTCACGATCGCAACGATCGTCAGTGTCGGGAAAAACCACATGCGCACCTTGAGCCGCTCCGGCGCCTCACGCTCAAGCGTCCGCCGCAGCTTCAGCTCGGCCAGCGCGATCAGCAGATAGACAAAGATCGCGACCGTGCCGTAGGAATCGACCAGGAACTTGAACACGTGCTCGGGCGAGACGTAATTCATGATGACGGCGACGTAGCCGAACGCCGTGCTGACTAAAATCGCACGCACCGGCACGCCGCGGCTGTTGAGCTTGGACAGTCCGCGCGGTGCATCGGAACGCCCGGCGAGGGCCATCATCATCCGCGACGAGGCGAACAGGCCGCTGTTGAGAGCGGACAACACAGCAGTCAGGATCACGCCATTCATGATCTGCGCCGCGCCCGGGATGTGGACCGCCGCAAGCGCCGTCACGTAGGGCTGCACGATGCCGCCCGAGTTCCAGGGCACCAGCGTCACAACCACCAGGATCGAGCCGACGTAGAAGATCAATACACGCGAGATCACCGACTGGGTCGCCCGCGCGATCGCCCGCTCGGGCTCGGCCGACTCGGCCGCGGCCAGGGTCACGATCTCGGAGCCGAAGTAGAAGCCGGTGGCGGCAACGGCGCCCGTCAGCACCGGCACGATGCCCATTGGCATGAATCCACCATGCGCTGTCAGGTTCGCAAAGCCCCCGCCTACACCCGGCCAGAAGCCGGCAGCGACCACCACGCCAATGCCCAGGAACAACGTGATCGCGACTACCTTGACCGACGCGAACCAGTACTCCGCCTCACCCCACGAGCGCACCGACAGCAGGTTGAGCAGCGTGAAGGTGGTCATCAAGCCGAGCGTGAAGCGCCATGGTGCAACCTCGGGGAACCAGTAGGTGAGCAGCTTAGATCCCGCGACCGCCTCCAGCGCCACGACGATGATCCAGAAGTACCAGTACATCCAGCCGGTCATGAAGCCGGCCAGTTCGCCCAGCGCAAGGCGGTTGTACTCGTAGAAGCCGCCGACGGCGGGGTACGCGGCGGCCATCTCGCCGAGCATGCGCATCACCAGCACCACCAACGCACCGGTCAGCGCGAACGACAGCACCGCCGCAGGCCCGGTCGCCTGGATCACCACGCCGCTGCCGACGAAGAGCCCGGCGCCGATGACCCCGCCCAGCGCGATCATCTGCATGTGGCGGGTCTTCAGCGTGCGCCGAAGGCCCGTGGGACCGGTCTGTTCCGTCGCGGGGTTGTTGTTCAAGCGGGACCTCGGTAGGTAGTGCGGCAGTCGTGCCGGCAGCTTCGCCGACTCGACCTCATGAGTAAAGCCACTCGGCGGGCGTCCGCCGTCAGTGGGCCAGCAACGTGATGGTACGGTTGACCAGCGCGCCACCGATCACCAGCCACAGGAATACCACGAACGACAGCAGCATGGCCTTGCCGCCTGCCCGCCGCAGCGTGCCGAAGTGCGTCGACAGACCCAGCGCTCCCATCGCCATCGCCAGCAGGAAGATGCCGACCTGGTTGATCGAGGCGACCAGCGACAGCGGCAGCCAGCCCAGTGAGTTGAACAGCACCGCGCCGACGAAGACGAACGCGAACGCCGGCACCGCCGCTGCCCGCCCCGCCGCGCCACCGCCTGCAGGGGCGGCGCGCGCGGCGCTTGCCCGCACCCACGCGGCCAGCACAACCAGAAACGGTGCCATCATCAGCACGCGCACCATCTTGGCGATCACCGCGGGCCCTGCGGCCTCCGGCCCGACCTGGCGACCCGCAGCGACCACCTGAGCGACTTCGTGCACGCTCGAGCCGATGTAGATCCCAAACTGCGCCGGCCCGCCCGGGATCACGTGCCACAGCTCGTTCAAACCGGCCAGCAGCGGATACAAAAACATCGAGATCGAGCCGAAGATGACGACACCGGCCACCGCAACGCTGACCTGCTCGGGCTTGCCGCGCACGATCGGGTCGGTCGCAAGCACGGCGGCGGCGCCGCAGATCGCGCCGCCCGCCCCCACCAGCATCGACGAGGTCCGGTCTAGCTTCAGCAGCCGGGTGCCGACGTGATAGGCGATCAGGAAGGTCGAGGCGAGCATGACCAGATCGATCAGCACACCCACCCAGCCGACGCGAACGACGTCCTGCAGGGTCAGACGAAAGCCGTACAGCACGACGCCAAGACGCAGGATGGTCTGGCGGGAGATCGCAACGCCACCACCCACCGTCGGCGCAATCCGTGCGTAGAACGTGTTGCCCACCAGCATGCCGACGACGATGGCGACGGTCAGCGGGCTGATGCCGTGGCTTTGCAGCACGGGCATCCCGGCCAGCCAGACCGACAGCAGGCCGAGCGCCGCGCAAAACGCAAGCCCCGGCCAGCCGCGCAGCCAGCGCATCAGTTCGTTTGCGCCCCTCACGCGGCACCTCCGAGGACGACATGAACATGGCGTGCGATGGCGAGTTCCTCGTTAGCGTCAACAATCCAGATTGGGCCACGCGAGTCTGCACCGGCCAGCGCCTGGTCGCCGCGCTGGTTGCGGGCGCCATCCATTTCAAAGCCCAGCCAGCCGAGGTGCGCGACGACCTGCGCACGAACGATGGCACTGCCAACGCCGATGCCACCACTGAAGGCGATCGCATCCACGCCACCGAGCGCAACAGCGAGCGAGCCTGCGTGGCGCGCGGCCCAGTAGGTGAACTGCGCGACCGCCTGCAGACTGGCCGCATCACCGATCCGCAGCAACTCGCGCATGTCGGAGCTGTGACCCGACAGGCCCAGCAGTCCCGAGCGACGATAGAGAAGCTCCTCGAGCGCGTCGAGCGACAGACCGCGATCACGCTGTAGCGAAATCAGCACGCCGGGATCGATCGCACCGCAGCGAGTCCCCATGACGAGCCCATCCAGCGTCGAGTAGCCCATCGTGGTGCCGACACTGTGGCCGTCCTTCACCGCGCAGATGCTGCAGCCGTTGCCGAGGTGGAACACCAGCAGCCGCGACGGCGGCGTCCCGCCACAGCGCGCGGCAAGCTCGGCGGTAACGTGTTCGAAGTTAAGACCATGGAAGCCGAAGCGGCGGTAGCCGGCCTCGCGCAGCTCGAGCGGCAGCGCATAGGCGCTACCGACCTCCGGCACCGACGCGTGAAAGGCGGTATCGAAGCAGGCCACCTGCGCCAGCGAGGGAGCCAGCGACCTGAGCGCATCGATCGCATCCAGGCCAAAGCCGTTGTGCAGCGGCGCCAGCGCCCTGAGGGCGTTGAGCGCATCCAGATGGGCCGTGTCCACCAGCATGGGCGCGACGAAGCGCTCGCCGCCGTGCACGATGCGATGGCCGCAGGCAGCGATATCGGCAATGCCGATGCCCTGCTCCGCCAGCGCCGCGAGAATTTCCGCCAGCGCCGACGCGTGCCGAGTCGCGGGCGGCAGCTCGCGGCTGGCACGCCGCGCCCCGCCCTCGCCACAGAAAAGAAACCGGGGCTGTGTACCTATCCCCTCAATCTGGCCGTGCCAGATACGAGCGAGCCCCTCGAACACTGCAAACTTCAGTGACGAGGAACCCGCATTGAGGACCAGCACGCGCCGGCCGGCCGCGGCGGTCATGCGGGCTTTTGCGACCGCATGTCCTCACGCCGGATGCCGGCGACGACCACCGGCTTCTTCATCGCGTCACGACGGAACGGCTCACCCAGCTCCTGGTTGAGAAGCACCTCGATGAACGTCGTCACGCCCTTGGCCTGTGCCGCACAGGCATCCTTGAGCGCCTGGGTAAGCTCAGCCGTAGTGCGCGCGGTCACGCCCTGATGGCCGCAACCCTGCGCGACCTTGGCGTAGCTTAAGTTCGCGTCGAGCTCGGTGCCGACGAAGTTATTGTCGTACCAGAGAATCGAGTTGCGCTTCTCGGCACCCCACTGGTAGTTCCTGAAGATGACCATCGTGATCGCCGGCCATGGATCACGGCCGATCGAGGTCATCTCGTTCATCGAGATACCGAACGCACCGTCACCAGCAAAACCCACCACCGGCGTGGTCGGATTGCCGATCTTCGCGCCAATGATGGAGGGGAAGCCGTAGCCGCAGGGCCCGAACAGGCCCGGCGCCAGGTACTTGCGGCCGCTCTCGAAGGTCGGGTAGGCGTTGCCGATCGCGCAGTTGTTGCCGATGTCGCTGGAGATGATCGCGTCCTTCGGAAGCGCGGCCATGATCGCGCGCCATGCCTGACGTGGCGCCATGTGCTCAGGCTCACGCGAGCGGCACTCTGCGTTCCAGACGGTACCCGGATCATCGTCCTCGTGATCCATCACCGCCAGCGCCGCGGCCCACGCCTGCTTGGCGTCGCTGATCGCCTTGCGGCGAGCCGCGCGGTCGGCGTCGCCGGCAGCGGCCGACAGCAGCGCGAGAATCTGCGTCGCCACCTGCTTCGAATCGCCGCAGATACCCACAGCCACCGGCTTGGTCAGGCCAATGCGATCGGCGTTGATGTCGACCTGAATCACCGCGGCGTTCTTCGGCCAGTAGTCCACGCCGTAGCCCGGCAGCGTCGAGAACGGGTTCAGCCGCGTGCCCAGCGCGAGCACGACATCGGCCTTCGAGATCAGCTCCATCGCCGCGCGCGAACCGTTGTAGCCGAGCGGGCCGACGGCCAGCGGGTGACTGCCAGGGAACGAATCATTGTGCTGATAGTTGTTGCAGACCGGCGCGTCCAGACGCTCGGCAAGCGCGACGCACTCGCCAATCGCGTTGCCCAGCACGACGCCAGCGCCGGACAGAATTACCGGAAACTTCGCGCCCGACAGCAGTCGCGCAGCTTCAGCGATCGCCAGCACGCCACCCGACGGGCGCTCGAACTCGACCGACGACGGCATGGGCACGTCGATGACCTGCGTCCAGAAGTCACGCGGAATGTTGATCTGTGCAGGCGCCGACAGGCGCTTTGCCTTGCAGATGACGCGGTTGAGTACTTCCGGCACGCGACTCGCGTCACGCACTTCTTCCTGGTAACCAACCATGTCGCGGAACAGAGCCATCTGCTCCACTTCCTGGAAGCCGCCCTGCCCGATCGTCTTGTTGGCGGCCTGCGGCGTCACCAGCAGCATCGGCGTGTGGTTCCAGTACGCAGTCTTGATCGCGGTGACAAAGCCGGTCACGCCCGGGCCAGTCTGCGCGATCGCCATCGCGATCTTGCCGGTCGAGCGGGTGTAGCCGTCGCAGATCAAGCCACCGTTAGTCTCGTGGGCCACGTCCCAGAAGTTGATACCTGCCTTGGGGAACAGGTCGGAGATCGGCATGAAGGCCGAACCGATGATGCCAAAGGCATGCTCGATGCCATGCTGCTGCAGAACCTTTACGAAAGCTTCCTCGGTCGTCATCTTCATAGCATGGGTCTCCTGATGTCTTGAATGCAGTGAGGGACGCGGCTCGGAGCGCCTCAACGCGCCACGTCGGTAGCCGGTGCCAGTCGTACAGCATGCGCTGTCCGAGACACCGGAAAATCGTTATCAGCCGCGCAATCAGCAGCGCGAGGCTTAACCGCCCTCTTGAGCGCTGCCTTGAACGCCCCGCGCAAGCGATCGATCATCGCGCTGCGCGCTGCGAAATCTCGGGTCGGCATGGCGGTCTCGGCAAATCGACAGGAGCCGATCTTAGGCGGCGCACGCCGCAGCGCGAAAGGGCCACAGCCGCCCCGTGCACTGGTCCAGCCCACAGCTCAACCGGTCGGTCGCTGCTGCTCGATCAGGGCGCCTAAGCGCTGGATCCCATCGCCGATCCGCTGCGCGGGAATCGAGGAGAAGCCCAGTCGGAAGAAGTGGCCCGGCGGCGAGGCTTCGAAGAAATGAACCTGACCCGGCTCGATCAGAATGCGCGCCGCACGCGCCTCCTCCGCCAGCCGGGCAGTATCGAGCCACGCAGGACCCTCGAGCCAGAATGACGAACCGCCATGGACCGGCGGATGGCGGATGTCCGGTGCGTACTGGGCCAGCGCCACCGCCAGCAGTCGGGCACGCTCCCGATGACTCTCGCGCAGGCGCCGGTGCAACAGGTCGAAGTGTCCGAGCGCCAGAAACTGGGCGAAACTGCGCTGGATGAATGCGGTGGGATGACGAATCATCAGCCGTCGCAGCGCACGCAACTCAGCAATCAGCGGCGCGGGCGCGACGATATAGCCCAGGCGCAAGCCCGGCGCAAACGACTTCGACAGACTACCCACGTAGATCACCCGCCCGGCGCGGTCCAGGCTCTTCAACGCCGGGTTCGGCAGGCCTGAAAAGGTAGTCTCGTGCTCGTAGTCATCCTCGATGACCAGGAAGTCGTCCTCGGCCGCACGGCGCAGCAACGCCAGGCGCCGCTCAACCGGCATCGTCACCGTCGTCGGCGACTGGTGGCTCGGCGTGACGTAGACGAACTGGCAACCATCCAGCGCCGGCCCCACCTGCAGCCCCTCCGCGTCGATAGGCAGCCCCCGTAGCCGTCGCGTCCGTAACGAGAAGATGTTGCGCGCGTCCGGGTAACCGGGGCTCTCGACACCCACCTCGGTGTCCTCGCCCACCAGCAGATCGGCCAACAGATAGAGCGCCTGCTGGGCCCCGATCGTGACCATCACCTCGTCGGTATCAGCCCAGACACCGCGCAGCGGCAGCACTTTGTTGCGGATCTGCTCGACCAAGAGCGGATCGTCTCGGGTAAACAGATCCTGCGCCCAATCCAGCGCGCCATCGCCGGCCAGCACCTGCTGGCAGCAGGAACGCCACTCGCTGGTCGGGAACAAGCTCGGATCGAACTGACCGTAGATGAAGGGGAACTCGTACTGCTGCCAGTCCGCGACCTTGGAAATGTTGCGCTGCAATGAGGGATGCAGCTGAAAGCGCGCCGGCCAGTCGCGCACGGTGGCAGTGCCGTCCAGCGCGGCTGCCGGTGGCTGGATCCGGGCCGCGACCACCGCCGGATTGACGAAATAACCACGACGGTCATGCGCGATCAGATGACCGTCGTCTGCCAACTGCTGATACGCACTGACGACGGTATTACGGGCAATACCTAGCTGCTGGGCGAGCTCCCGACTGGAGGGCATCGGCCGATCGCGGGGGATCCGCCCATCCCCGATCGCCGCCACGATGCCGGCGCGCAGTTGCGCCTGGATGGTCAACGGCGCCTCCGGATGCAACTCGAACAACTGGTTCCATAGCGATGGCCGCGCCGGCCGAAGGGCCGTGGGGCCGCGCTTTACGACCACGACAACCCCTGCTCCACGCGATCCACGGCAAACACTAAATTTAATAAATTCATGGCATTAAAAGATAATACTCAACGATCTTTTGGGTCTTCGTGAAAACGTGTGGGTAGATTCTGTACGTTTATTGATCAAAGTGCAGGCAGCGTGCAGGTCAGCACCTTCAGCTTGAGGTACTCCTCGTCATGCAGGCCGTAGGCTCGGCGCTGGATGACGCGGATCTTGTT
>CAIYLH010000083.1 GCA_903927005.1 uncultured Pseudomonadota bacterium | reverse complement strand
TGCGACTGGTGTTGCGCTCGCTGACGACTCTGACACTTCTGCCGGCGTGCTCGCCCTTGACCTGCAACTGTGTCCGGAGCAGCCCCCAGCCAGAGTCCAGAACGGCTTTCGCCCTTCTGGTTCTGGCCAGCTTCACGCGGCTCACATCGCCCACGACGATAGTCTGATACGTATTCACGATCTTCCGAAGCCTCAAGCCACGGAGACTCGCGGCGCAACTTGAAACGCAGCGTGCGGGTCACGGTCGGGACTGGGGTCTTGGGCATTGGCGCGATTTTGCTGGCGCCACTTGCTGCGGCGTACGCGAGAAATTGCCCAGTTCGTACAGATATCGAGCGATCCACTGCAGCCCGGCAACGAGCGCCGCATGAGCAATAAAAACTGGGCCGCAGCTCCTTGTGCTAGCGCAACCGTCGCAGCGGGGTCAACGCGTCCCTGCGCTTCCGTTGTGCAACGTGCTGTTGAGTGATCATGCCGCGATGCGGCGATTGGGCAGCGACGGCACGATGGGTGCTTGCCGGACGGCGACGAGGGCGCCTGATATGGCCATGACAACGGTCTGCTGGCTTCGCGAGCGTGTCCGCTGCTCGGCCCAGGCGGGCGGTACAGTCGCCGCCTTGGTCGCGGATAGCGTTAGCTTTGCGGGCTGGCTCTCCTGGGTTGCCGCTTACTGACGTTGCTGGCTGTTACGCTGGATCCAGTCTGCAAGTTCTTTTTCGGAAAGATTTCCCGCCGCCAACGACAGCACCGTTGTGATCGCGTTCAGTGGCTCAGCCCGCAAGCGCCAACCGTTGATGGCGAGGAATACGCCAATGGCAAGAAAGGCCACTCGCTTGTTGCCGTCAACGAATGCGTGATTCTTGGCCAACCCGAACCCGTAGGCGGCGGCCAACTGGAAAAGCGTCGTCTGCGGTTCGTAGGCCAGCAGGTTCTGCGGCCTAGCCATGGCCGACTCAAGCATGCCGAGCTCCCGAAGTCCGGGCGAGCCACCGAAGTGGGCAATGCTCTCTTCGTGCAGACTCAGTAAGGCCTGTTTGTCGAGCCATCGGCAGTTCTCGCTCATTCAGCGAGTGCCTTGAAGGTGTCGCGATAGGCTTTCATGAAGTCTCTGCCTTCTTCCACCTGAGCGGCGACAGCGGGGTCGTAAGGCGTCAGGAGGTATCCGGACGCCGTTTCGACCACATGCAGCAAGTCGCCGCGAGCGACTTTCATGCGGGAGAGCATGTCTTTAGGGATAACCACGCCCGTGGAGGTGCCGACCGCGGTGAGTTTGAGCGCTGTCATGGGCCGTTCCTTGATATACATATAAATATAATAATGCCGTGGCGAACGGTGTCAACTGGCTGCTGCCTTCCCGCTTGCTTGCAATTGCCGGTGGGGTTTGACCGGGTCTATGCAGGTGGACGGCAGTGATGTCATGGAATCGTCTTGCGGCACTGCTGCCGGCCTCCCGCCCACGGCGGCGTCCAACCGATGCGATCCACTCTCTAGACGACCGGCCGCCGTCCGCCGGGCTCGCGCTGCTGTCAGCGCAGCAGGTCGCCACCGCCTTGCCCTCGCTGCTGTTCCGCGTGTCGTTTTTGTATCTCGTTGGCGTTTCTGCATCGACGCTGCAGCAGATGATCTAGGCCACGCTGCTGGGCATGGCGTTTCGCACGGCACTGCAGGCCTGAGGCGGCCGTTGGGTCGGGCTCCCCGTACCGGCAAATAAACCCGCCTCATGCTGCGCCGCAACAAGTGATTGATTGCGTCCAGCCACCCCTTGTCAGCGAGTGTCAGAAAACTATTTTTCGATTTGCTATAAACGCCCCTGATGGCCGCCTCGTGGGGGCCAGATCGCCTGATTGGAACCCAAACTAAGCGCTGCGAGCGGGCCGGTGGCCCTGTCCCTTAGGAGATACGATGTCACGCTTTATGAATCGAACTATCGTTGCCAGCACAGTCGCGGTGGCTATCGCGCTGATCTGCTCCTCGGGGGCCTTGGCCGCCAACCTGATTATCAACCGCGTGGCTCAGTCGTGCGCAGGGTGTGATAAGAATCAGGTGTTCATTCAAGTGTGGAGTTCGCAAGGGGCCCCCGTGTACAGCGGTCAGCCGTGTTTCGGCCTCGTGACCTACGCCGCGGCCACCTGCGGGTCGATGAGCCTTCCCGTGGGTGCGCGCGTCAGAGTGTACGATTATGTGCAGGACGGCGCGGCATGGTTGGTTATGGGCACCAGCGGCGTGCCGCGCTCGCTGGAATGCAACGTGATGCCTGTTAACGCGTCTGCGCATCTTATGCCGTCAGCTTGGCGGCAAGGGGAGCAGTCTGCCTCGTCAGCCGTGAAGGGCTGTGAGTTCAGGATGCATGGCGAGGACGTCACGATTACGATGTAGTCGCCGCGCCCTAGAGGTTTTGGCATCGACTCGGTGCCGCGCTGCGTGGAGTCCATGTCGTACGCAGTGATGCCCTCTGGCAGTGCGTAGAGAATTCGTCCCAAGCCGGCTCTCGTCCAGATGCCTATCGCAGGGGCGATGCAGCAGAGCTTGGACGGGATACAGGTCTGCGCCACGCGGCGGCGGTCACAAGCGGCCTACCGTGCAAGGCCGCGTATGGCGAAGGCACTACGACGGGACTCACTGCGGTCGTTGCAGGCATCGCGGCTGTCCGCTTGGGTTTCGATGCCCGCGAGTTTGGGGCACCGTCGGTCGCTCGCCGAACGGATCACCGTATGATCAGATTGACCGCCAGGTAGTAGCCCTGGCCGCGACGGGCCTGGATGCAGTCCGCCGTGAGTCCGATCGACACGAGTTTGCGGCGCAGTCGCGTCATGCGTGCCTGCAGCGCGTTTACTGACGTCGTGTCATCGTCTGAGGTGATCGCGAGCAACTGCCAGACTTCCAGATTGCGGCCCGCCGCTCGCATCAGCGCCGTCAGTATCGCGATTTCCTCGCGACTGATCGCGACCGACGCCCCATCCTTGCTCGCCGTATAGCTGACGCCGCTAATGATGGCGAGCGCGTCGGTGGCCGGCATGTTGGATTCCAGTGCGGCGAGCCGGCGCCGGGTGATGGCGCCGATCGCCGCGAGCAACTCGGTGCTGTTGATGGGCTTGCGCAGATAGATGTCCGCGCCGCTTTCGTAGCCAATCAGGCGATCATTTAATTCACCGCGGGCGGTCATCATGATGATGCTGACGCTCGGCTGATGAGTAATCATTCGCCGCGCCAGGCTGATACCGTCCTCACCGGGCAAATTCAGATCAAGAAGAAGCAGATCAATAAGGTCTCGGCCTGCCTCATCCTCCAGAGCCTCGGCGCAATCGACGCCGACAACCCGATGCCCGTGCGAGCGCAGCAACTCCACGAGTGTCTCTCGCAGGTCATCGTGATCCTCAACAACGACGATGTTTAGACCGGTAGCCATAGCACGAATCTCACATCTCGATCCGTTGGCAGATATTCCAGCGTACAGCCGCTCAAGCCGGCGAGCCGCTTCGACAAATACAATCCGAGTCCGGCGCCGGTTTTGCGGTGGGCCCGCGGTTGGCGGTAGTACTTGGTGAACAAGCGCAGCGCATCGGGCCATTCCTCGGCGCCGGATTCATTGCTTACTTCGACACGAATGCCGATGCCCGTTGCGTTCTGGTCTGCGCTGACGTGAATTCGCGCGGGGGATAGGCCGCTGTTGTATTTGCGCGCGTTATCAAGAAGATTCGTCAGGATCACGAGCCCGGCGTCGCGATTGACCTGAGTGCGCGGAACGCCCTCGTCGGCGGTGACGGTATAGAACTCTGCCAGCGCATAGTTTTGCAGATACGTGTCGAGTTCCTCCATCACCGACCAGGGCGTCCCCCGCAGCGACAACTGATCGTTGTTGACCCGATCGGCCAGCATCACGTTATGCAGCACCCGGGAAATATCTCTGATCGCACGGCTCGCTCGTTGGCGCACTGATAGGGAGGGTGTTTCCTGATCTGTTGCCAGGCCAATCACCGAGAGCGGCGTGCGTAACTCGTGCGTGAGCATCGCGAGCATGGTTTGCTGACGTTCGCTCTCGGCTCTTTCCTGGCCCGCCTGTTGTTCGGCCAGGTCCGCCCTGAGTTTCTGGGAATTGAGGTGGCGAACCCGCAGCCAGGTACGCCGCCACGTGATCAGTAGAATAGGAATCGAGAGAATGATCGTGATGGCGGTGAGAAAAAGGGCAGGCGAAAACGACCAGCGAAATCCCAGCCCCTCTATGGCGACGATCATCATCAGCCGATAGAGGGAGAGGGCGAAGGTCAGCGTCATGATGAGGAAATAACCCAAGTTGCTTTCGACCGTGGCGTCGGTCGTGCCGAAACGGCTTGAGCTGAAGGCCAGCATGGTGAAATAAACGACGTTGGCGAGCAGAAGCGCTGCGAATCCGTGAGCTGCGACGGTGGAAAATCCACAGAGCATCAGGCTCGCGTCGAGCAGCAGACCCGCAATGAGGACTAAGGAGAATCGCAGCATGCGGGCGGGAGGGTGGTAGTCGCGCATGAGCGTTGTCTGAAAGTACACGCCGGACGCAGCGGTCATGATCCCAACCGCGCGCGTCAGGTCGTGGGCGGAGACCCACGTCCAGCTGTCCGGCCACGCGTCCAGTCCCATGGCCAAACCCAGCAGCAAATACAGCGCCGTGCCGAACTGGTAGACCGCGAAACCGATTTGCAAGGCGTCAAAAAAGACGACGACCTGCAGGATCGCGAAAATGCTGACGGCGACAGCCACAATCACAAAGATGAGCAGTACCGTGAGCAACTCATTGCCGCGCCGCGTGCTTTCGGTGGGGCTGAGGATGGCGGTGCTCACGATGGCGCTGCCGCCATTGAGCACCCGCAACCAAATCACCCGCTCACTGGCACCCGCCGGCAGCTCGAATTGAAAGCCCATGATGGCATGGAGGTTTCTCAACGGCTCGAAGTGGCGGACCGATTCCACGGTGTTCTCGTCGTAAGCCTCGACGCTATCGAGCTGGCGCGGCTCGATGCGCACCAGCACCCGTGCGGCCGGCTCCGACAGCTCGATGCAATGCAGCTGCAGACGAATCCACACGGGATAGTCCACCACGCCCGCGTGCAGCACGCCGGCGTAGGCGGTCATCGCCGCCGGGCTGATCAGGGCGGGCGTTAGCGCGCTGGCGCGGTCGCGGTAATACGACTGCGTGGAGTCGCATTCCAGTGCGTGTGCCGGGGCCAGGTAGGCCAGGGACCACAGCATCCAGAGGGCCCCGTACAGCCCCCTAAATCGCGTTGCTGTAGTCCGGACGCCTGCGGGTGTCATGCCATCCCGTCCAGTACGCCTGATATGGAGCCGCAGGTTGCCATTGTCCCGGCAAACAAGCCAGTGCGCCGGGCGTCCGGCCTGTCAGACAGTGTCAGTTTCGCGATTGGCGGTCAGATAGGCTGCATTTTCAGGACATTCAGGAAGCGGGGTCCGAAGTTCAACGCAGAAGCCACGCCGTCGTTGGGGAATGCACGTTAAATCAATAAACAGCCTGTTTGGCGAGAAAAGTGCGCTGGCACTTTGCCTGGCCGCCACGCTATTCAGCAGCGGCCGGTCGGCCGCGGAATGTCGTTCCATCCCCAGTGCCACGAGCCAGACGCTGTTACTGCCGTGTCGCGGCAATGACGCCTGCGTTGTGCAGATCAATGCGCCGCCGAGTTATCTCGTGCCGTTCTACGCCTCGAAATGGCCGGCTATTCTGGACACGCCACAGATCGATACGACTAACCTGATGGTCACCGGCAGCATCAGCAACCACCCGCGGGGCGCCGGTTGCGGGGTATCGAGCGAATCGGTCGCCACCATCGCCGGATACGGCCCTCGCGGGCCGCAACAGCCGCGTTACCTGATCACTCACCACTCCGTCGGTCCGGCCGGGGCGGCCTGTGTGGCATCCGTGGACCCGAAGCCCGTCATCAGCATTGCCAACCCGATGCTGCAGAACATGCACGGCCTGTGGTCGGACAAGACCGGCCTGTTTTGGGTTCAAAACTTTCAAATCGGCGCTGCCGGTCTGTCGCTCGCGCTGATCGTGGCGCGCTACCCACCCCGACCGGGATTTGGCTCTGTGGAGGGTATTCACGTGTGTGGAAGTGCGGTGGCCGCTGAACTTTTTTCCCCAACTAATTAGCGCTTTAGGTGTTTTCAGGTGCCGTCGCGCTGCGTTTTATGCTGCAACGCAGTAATTCCTTGCCGGCGCCCGACAGGGGCTTCCCCTGACGGCTAGGGTTGCCGCTTGTCAGGTGGTGACAGGAAGCAATTTTTGCACATGCTATAAACGAGGCCGCGCAGCGCACACCTTCAGGGCGAATCGGCCATGAAGGCGGCTGCCCGGGTCACATAACGCGCCGGACTCCCGGGGGGCAGGCGCTGTACACGTCAAAAAGTGCTGGCAAGCGCGGCTCATCAGCGGTCGTGTTCGTCAGTAGGTGAGTCCCCAGATCCCAAGACCGATGACCGCATGTTTATGGGTCGCAACGCTTTTCGTAAATTCAGGTCAATGCCATGTTAGCCATCGAAGTCGCCGTTAGATTCTCGCAGCGACTGCAGTCGCGGCTGCTGAGTGTTGCCTTGGGGGGGTGCTGCGGCCTGTTGCTGAGTGCAACCGTGGCTGCGCAAGTTGCACCAGACCCCGTGGCTCTAAGCCCAGCCATTGTGAGCGGGTTTGGCGGCGGATCCGGCCAGTTCACAACGGTCCAGGAGGATGAGGCGACGCCACCGGCAATCACCAGTTCCCGGTTTATTACGCTACCCAAATTGCGGGTCAAGGATGTCGAGAACCTGATCGACGACATCTGCACCGAGCTGCAGCTGAATCATGGATTCCAACGTAACCGCAGCACCGTCGACGAAGCTGTAATTCCGGTAGAGGAAACGGTGACGTATCGAGCCGTTGCGATCGGTGCGGGCTATCAAAAAAGTATTATCTACTTCGGTTATCTCCTGCTGCCTCGGCAGAGTCCGCAGCTGTGGATCTTTTCCTCGGTCCATCAGGCATTGTCGAGCGGTCTGGAGGTGTCTGCCAACGCGCCATGGCTCGATGGCGTGATCAAAGCCGTCTTTGCCAAGACCGCCGAATATCAGGCGCATCTGTCCTTCCAGGATCTGCGCTCCGATGTGATCAACCTGTCCTATGTCGATGCGGATGGTGCGCTGTACGCCCTGCGCGCCATGGGTTTTTCCGCGGTCACCAGTGATCAGGGTCTGTTTGTGGATGACTCTTTTCAGGGCGGCCTAGACGCCGCCGCCCATCAGGGACCTGCGGGCGGGAGCCCGATCGACGCGGCCGCCGCCGCTGCCGCCGCCGCCGCCGCCGCCGGCATGCCGGGTCAGGCGGGCATGGGCGGCATGGGCGGCATGGGAGGGGGCATGGGCGGCGGGATGATGGGCGGCTTGGGTGGGATGATGGGCGGCATGGGCGGGATGATGGGCGGCATGGGCGGCATGGGCGGAATGGGCGGGGGCACAGGCACCAGCGCACTACCCGCCTCGAGCAAATACCCCACGCTGCGGCAGCTACCGACGTCGATCGATTACAAACGCTTGCCGATGATTCTGAAAATGCCGGCCGCTGATGAATACAGCACGGGTCTGGTGGGCGCTCCGCCGCCGATGGGCGGCGGCATGGGCGGCATGGGCGGCATGATGGGTGGCGGGATGATGGGGGGGTACGGCGGGATGGGCGGTGGGGGCGGGATGGGCGGTAGTGGCGGCAGTGGCGTCGGCGGCGGCAGCATGGCGAACGCTTCACTGGCCGGTATGAGCAGCACCTCACCGCTGGCAATGCCAGTCACCAACGGCGCGAACGCGCAACTGTTGATACTTTCCGATCCGAATGACCCCAGTCAGCTCTATCGAATCCGAGCGGCGATCGACTCCATCGTCGATAAACCGGCCAAGCAGGTCTATATCGAGGCGCTGATCGTGGAAGTGAATTCCGACGCGCTGCAGCAACTCGGCGTGCAGTGGCAAAGCGTCAGCGGCAAAAATTCGTTCACGGTCGGCGCCTTGGGGCCCATCGCCGCCGGCGCCGGCCAGGCGTTGTTGGTGCAGCGAAATGCCGCCTCCAACCCGAGCTCCTTTAGCGCAACGCTCAATGCGCTGATCAACAAGAATGCGGCCACCGTGCTGTCACGCCCGAGTGTCATCACGCTCGATAACCGCCAGGCGGCCATCAAGGTCGGCACGGATATTCCGATTGCCAACACCACGAGCAATCTGGGTGTTTCGAGTTCATCGTTCAGTTATCAGTCGACCGGCATCTCGCTCAATGTCCGGCCGCGTGTATCGGAAGACAACAGCGAAATCAGTCTGTTGATTGATGCCTCGGTGACGACCGTCGTGCCCGGTGCCGATGTCGCTATCACCAACTCCACCGGTCAGGTCGTGGCCAGTGCGCCGACGATCAATTCCAGGAAAGTGGAAACCTACGCTCGCGTACCCAACAGCAATCCACTGATTCTCGCAGGTCTGGTCAACGAAACCCGCTCCACGCAAAGCTCAGGCGTGCCTTACCTGTCCGCGATCCCGGGGCTTGGCAAGCTGTTCTCCTACGAAAGCCCGAAAAACAGCAAAACTGAAGTCGTCATCGTGCTCACGCCGACCATCCTGCCGGAGGTCAAGCGTGAGATTCAGATGAATTATCCGAAGGATTCGCCGCTCTACAACCGCTTGGCTGATCGACTGTTCCGCGATCAGTATCGGCTGACGACCCTGGATGCAATCCCTTTCTATACCAGCAAGCGCCTGACCGACGCTCAGCGCAACGCTTCCTTGCTGATATCCAAGGATCCCAGTTTCGCCAAGACAGAGGCGATTTCACAGTTTGCGTATAACAATATCCCGGGCGAAGAAACGCTGGTATTTAACGGTCTGAGCAAAATCGTTTCGCGCCTGAAGCTGCTCGACTCCGGCGCTATGAGCAACGACGACCTGCTTGTTTACCGGCGAGATGAAAGCGGGGTCTTAAGCAAAGAAAGACTGCGCGATATCATCGAGCGCTTTGGCGGCAACCCGAACCGATCGTCTTACTTTAAGGATCATCAGGCGCTAACCCTGACCTTCTCTATACCGAACGCGAAGACAAGGCCTGACCGCGCGGATGAGGCCTATATCCCCGTAATCGCGCTCGTCAATCTTGCCAACGAAAGCAAACTTGGCTTCATTTGGCACCACAACGTGCCGGATGAAACAGATGGCGTTTGTGGTTTCTCACTCTTTTCTCATTACACGATCGTCATCGAAGGCCAGGACGATCTGGATCGATTGAAAAATACCGCGATCGCGCGGCATATTTTGTCATTGAGTGGCGGTCCGGATATTTTGAAGCTGCTGACCTTCACGCCGGGACGGGTGATCAATACCGGCTCGCTCGGCGCAGGAACCGCAAGTCTTTTGGATGTCGAATTTGCGCACGATTACGTCCGCGTCGCGATTCCGGATCAACTGTTTGAAGCAGAGCAGAACAGCTCCCTCGATCTTTTCGAAGCCACCATCAATACCTCTGCGCTCAAGAAAATCCTTTCCCGTTGAGGAATGATCGGCGGCTTGGAAGTGGCTGCGGTGGCTGGGTTCCAATGGTCCTCTCAACTTCATTTCTTTCACAAGCTGTCACGGGTCATCTGGCCTTAATTCCGAACTTTCAGCCGAAGTTCACTGTGTCATTCGGCCAAGCGCCCTGATGAAATGCAGACGGTCGCCGATGCACTGAGCCTTCTTGCCAACATCCTGATGGCCTGGATTACCGCTCAGATGCAGCAAGTCTTCGATCACTGGGTCCACCGTCGCGGCGGCGGCGTTCCTCCGGAGCTCATCGGCCGGGTCGCGCCGACCCGCACCGAGGGCATCAACCCGAGCGGCGTGTTCCGGTTCTCGGTCGAGCGCTACGCCGACAAGACCCTACCGTCTGCTGGTGCCGAGAAAACGATGGCGGCGGGCTCGTGAAGCGCTGGAACAGGGCTAGGATTTCGCTGTTCTGCGGGGATCAGAGCGCCCCATACAATCAGAGACTTGCGCAGGCATCCCTTGCGGCACCCGAGAAATATGGCCTTCCGCTACCGTATGTTGTTGCACGGAAAACGACGGGACCCCTACCGCCTGCGGTATACGCGAACGCCTGCACCGGGTGACGCCAGTTATTCTTGCGCCACCATGGCGACGACGTCACAGACGGCTCCGGTGGTTGGCTCGCCCACGCTGCGCTTCAGTGTTGACGGCGTCGTTGGCCTCGGCCAGGCAGAAGCCCAACAGCGCTTGCAGGGGGAGGGACCCAACGAGCTGCCCTCGCAGCGCGGGCGCGGCGTCCTGCGCATTGCCCTGGATATCGCAACCGAGCCGATGTTCTTGCTGCTGCTCAGTGCCGGCGCGTTTTACTTCGCCACTGGCAAACCGGGCGACGCAATGATGTTGATGGGTTTCGTGGTGGTCGTCATGGCGATCACGATCGTGCAGGAGCGTCGTACCGAGAACGCGCTCGAGGCGCTGCGCGATCTGTCGAGTCCCAAGGCGTTGGTGATCCGCGACGCCGTGACGCAGCGGATCCCCGGTCGAGAGGTCGTGCGTGGCGATATGATGGTCGTTGCAGAGGGGGAACGGATCCCCGCCGACGCGCTGGTGCGGCGCGCCTCAATGCTTGAGGTTGACGAGTCGCTACTGACCGGCGAGTCCGCGCCGGTGGCCAAGTGCCCGTCTGCCGCGGCGAAAACGCTGGACCCGCCTGGCGGCGAACAGCATCCATCGGTTTATTCGGGCACCTTGGTGACCGCGGGACAGGCGCTGTGCGAGGTCATGCGTACGGGTGTGCAGACGGAACTCGGTCGCATCGGCACTTCCTTGCAACAGCTACAGACGGAGGCGACGCCGCTGCAGCGCGAGACGCGTCAGGTCGTGCGTCGCCTCGCATTGCTCGGGCTCGGCTGCTGCGTGCTGGTGGTGGTCGCCTACGCACTGGCGCGGGGCGGCAGCGCGGCCGTATGGAAGGACGGGCTGCTGGCAGGCATCGCGATGGCGATGGCGATCCTGCCGGAAGAGTTTCCGGTGGTGCTGACGGTATTTCTCGCGCTCGGGGCCTGGCGAATCGCGAGCCGCCAGGTGCTCACGCGGCGGATGCCGGCAATCGAGGCGCTCGGCTCGGCCACTGTGCTTTGCGTTGACAAGACCGGCACGCTGACGCAGAACAGGATGGTCCTGCGCTGGGTCGGCGCGGGTGGCGTCACGCTCGCGCCGGGCGCGTGTGATGGGCATGACGGGTGTCGCAGTACGCTCGCCACCGCGGTACTGGCGAGCCGTCCCGCCGCGTTCGACCCGATGGAACGCGCACTGCATGACGCCGCCAGCGCTGGCGTCGACGCCGCCCGCCGGCTGGTGCACGAGTATCCGCTCACGGCGGACCTGCTTGCGGTCACCCATATCTGGGAAGGCGCGGAAGGGGGGCGCATAGCTGCCGCCAAGGGCGCCCCCGAGGCGATTGCGCTGCTATGCCAGCTGTCGCCCACTGAGCGTGCGCAACTGGCAGCTGAGGTCGCAGTTCTTGCAGAGCAGGGCTTGCGGGTGCTTGCCGTCGCACGGGCCGAGTCGGTGCCGGAGCCCCTACCCGATACGCCGCTGGCGTTGCCGCTGCGCCTGCTGGGGATCGTCGGCTTCGAGGATCCGCTGCGTGCGGAGGTGCCTGCGGCGGTTGCGGAGTGCCGTGCGGCAGGCATTCGGGTGGTGATGATCACCGGCGACCACGCGCTGACGGCCCAGAATATCGCCCGTCAGGCTGGTATCGCCGCTACCGCGCAGGTGCTCACCGGCGCCGACCTTGAGCGGCTCTCGTCCGCGGAACTGGCAGATCGAATCGGCATCGTGAATGTCTTTGCCCGCGTCGTGCCGGAGCAGAAGCTGCGCATCGTTGCGGCGCTCAAGGCGCGTGGCGAGATCGTCGCGATGACCGGTGACGGTGTCAACGACGCGCCTGCGCTGAAGGCCGCTCATATAGGCATTGCGATGGGTGGGCGCGGTACGGATGTCGCGCGCGAGGCGGCGTCGCTGGTGCTGCTCGACGATGCGTTCACCTCGATCGTGGCGGCGGTGCGTCTGGGTCGGCGCATCTACGACAATATTCGTAAGGCGGTGGTGTTCATTCTCGCAGTACACGTGCCGATCGCCGGCTTGTCGATGATTCCAGTGTTCTTCGGCGACTGGCCGCTGCTGCTGCTGCCCGTGCACATCGTCTTCCTGGAGCTGATCATTGACCCGGCGTGCACGCTGGTGTTTGAGTCGGAGGAGGCCGAGGCTAACGTTATGCGGCGGCCGCCGCGTGCGCCGGCCGCCAGGCTGTTTTCGGCGTTTGGCGTCGGGGTGGCCGTGTTGCAGGGAAGTCTGGTGCTGTTGGCGTGTCTGGTGGTGTTCCTGCTCGCGCGCACAGGCAACGACGACGGGATCGCGCGCGCATTGGTTTTTACGACACTTGTCGGCGGCTTCGTCGCGCTGATACTCGCCAATCGCTCGGTGAGCCGCAGCGCGCTTGCGATGCTGCGAGTGCCGAACCCGACCGTCTGGTGGTTGATCGCGGGTGCCGGCGGGCTGCTGGCGGTGACGCTGCTGGTGCCGCTGGTGCGCGTGTTCTTTCACTTTGGCGAGCCGACGGCGTTTGCGGCAATCAGCGCTGTCGTCGCCGGCGCTGCGCCGGTCTTGCTGTTCGACATGGCGAAGTTCAGCGGCGCCTGGCGCCGCTGGTCAGTCGCTTGAGCGTGGCGCAGAGCGCTGGCGGCGGTCTGCAGCGCTGCTTGTTGCAGGTTAGGGCAGTGTCTCCATGAACGCCGCGACCGAGCGCATCTCCTCAACCTTTAGCGCCTGGGCGACGCCGTGCATGACCGCGACGTTACGCATGTTGTTCTGGAACGAGGCGAGTTGCTTCATCACATACTGCGCATGCTGGCCGGCGAGCCGCGGGAAGTCCGCAATGCCATGGGCGTCCGGGCCGTGGCACGCGCTGCAGGCGGGTACACCGGCTGACTCCACACCTTTTTCGTAGATCTCCCGACCGCGGGCCACCATCGCGGCGTCCTGACTGGGCCCTGCTGCTGGCGCCGGTTGGTTCGCGTAGTAGGCGGCTAGCGCATCGATCGTGCCATCCTCAAGCGACGCCGACATGCCCCACATGTAGCCGATCGCGTCCGGATCGCCACGCTGCTGGCCGCGGAAGGCCTTCAGCTGTGCGGCGAGGTAGCTCGGGTTCTGACCGGCAAGGCGCGGGTATTTCGGCTGTTGGCTGACGCCCTTGACGCCGTGACAGGTGCCGCAGGTGCCGACGGCAAGCCGTTCGGCGTGCGCGGTCACAATGGGATCTGCAGCCTCGTCGGCGCGCGCGGCCGTGGCACCCACGGTCAACACCAGGCTGGCAGCAATAACTATTGCGTTACGCATGTGATTTGTTCCTCGAGCGTGCAGCTCAGTACGACAGCCAACCAAGGATGTAGAGCGTGTTGTTGTCGCTCGCATTTCGGCCTGTGCCGTCGTAGTTGTTGCTCAAACCTGAGTATTTGCTGTAACCGGTGTACTGCACTGAAAACTTGGTGTTCAACCACGGCACGTAGTTGAGCTCAGCGGTCCAGCCCTTTGTGTCGGGAGCTGTTGCGCCGCCCAGGTAGGTCATGTCGCTTGTGCCGGTGGTTGCGAAGAATCCTACCGTGCCGCCGAGCCGCCGCTTCCAGTAGTAGGTCGCGAACGCGCGCGTGGTGGTCAGGTCGTTCGACAGGTTGTCGGAGCCCTCGGCCGCGTACGTCGCATCCAGCGTCTGCTTCTCGTGGATGCGGGTTGCGGTGATGCTGAATAGGTTCTTGTCGCCCATGTACTGGTACTGCAGGTCCTGGGCGACATCCTGGAAGCGATCCGCTGCGCCGTGCAGAACCTGGCCTTCCGGGAACAGCTTGAGTGTCATGCCGTACACGCCCGCCTCGAGCGAATGACGGCCCCAGTTGTGTTCGTAGGCGAAGCGCCAGTAAGGCGCGATGCCGGAGACAACCCCGCCTGCGGTGGTGCTGTCGAGTGCGCCGTCGAAGCCCTGCTTCGCTGAGCGGTAGACGCCGAGCTCGCCATAAAGCGATTCGTTCCAGAACGCATAAACTGACAGCCCCGCGACGTCCTGGCCACGAGTGCCGTCGATCTGCGCGCCGAAAGGGACGGCGGGCGCGGCGTTGGAGGCCGCGTACGGAAATCCAAAAGCCGGCGTCGAGTTCCACAGGTCCTGCACGGTTGGGTTGTTGTTGAGCGACACGCCATAGATCAGGCTCCGGTCGCCCGGCAGCACCTTGAGGCCGGCGAAACGGATGTCGGTATTGTCCAGGCCCAGCGAGCCGCTCGCATTTTCGTACGAGAGCTGGATGAACGCGCCCGCGTGCGGCGCGATCTTGCCGGCGTAGAACAGGCTGATCTGCTGCGGGAACGCGACGGTGCCGTTTTGCTGCGAAGCGCCGTTGCCGGCGCTGTCCGGCAGCGGCGTGGCCAGCTGCGTGTATGCCACCTGCACCATCAGTGACAGCGGCGGCAGGCTCGCGAGCGACAGGATCTCCTCGCGCTGCGCGGTCACGCCGCGCACCTGCTTGAGATTATCAAGGGTGTAGCCGTTCGCCTTGAAGACGCGCCCAAAGTGCGTCAGTTCGGGCCAGACCGTATGGCAGGCCTCGCAGGCCATGCTGGTCTGGCGGGCAAAGCTTGGTACCGCGTTGGCGGTCGGCGCGGCCAGCATCGCGAGCACTGGCAGGAGCAGGCGGGCCGCAAGGCGAACCGGTGCAGAACGAAGCTTCATGTCGACTCCTACGTGCAGAGTGATTCTTTGGGAGCTGGAGACGGCTTCAAGCCGGCGCAAGGCTGCGTTGGCTGCTGACGAGAGTGCTGCGTAGTGGTGCAAGGTTGGCTCCAGCATGCGTCGGGTTGCCCGTCTCGTCGCCGTTGTGTCCCTGGATCGGCTAGGAGCAAATTCGAACTCGCTTTCGAGTGAACGCCCCGTGCGTATTGTGGTCCATCCGATTGGCCTGGGGCGGGTAATTGTTGCTCTTCACGCCGCTGATCTGTCTAGGGCGCTGCGGTTAATACGGATTTTTCGGCGTGGGCGTAACGCTCTATGTCTAACCAGATATCGGGCAATGGTCCATACGGGAAATGCGGATGGTCGTGTTCTGCTCTCGGCGCACTGTCATGCGGTATCTACCCACGGGCGCCCCGCCGGCCGCCCGTGCAGCGTGGATCGCTGCCAGGTGCAGGTCGCTGCCATCGGCAGCCTAGGGAGCCGCCATATGAAGATCCTGCCTCTACTGTGCCTGGGACTGTTCGTATCCTCTGCGTTTGCCGCAGGTAGTGATCGACCGTGGCAGTCATTGCCCGCGGAGGTACCGAGTCCCGCGGCCAATCCGACCAGCGAGGCCAAGGTCGAGCTCGGCCGCATGCTGTTCCATGATGCGCGGCTGTCAGAGTCCCGCAGCGTGTCCTGCGCGAGCTGTCATGCGCTTGCCGAGGGCGGCGCGGATCATCATCCGACCAGCCTTGGGGTGCACGGCGAGCTCAATGGCCGCAACGCGCTAACCGTCTGGAACGTCGGATTCCTGACGTCCTATTACTGGGATGGTCGCGCGGCCAGCCTCGAGGAGCAGGCGCGCATGCATCTGCTGAACCCAATCGAAATGGGGATGCAAGATGCTGCCTACGTCGAGGCACGCGTGCGCTCCATCGCCGGCTACCAGCCGTACTTCGAGCGTGCCTTTGGTGTGGGCGAGGCTGTGAATATCACCAACATCGTGCGTGCGATTGCCGCTTTCGAGCGCACGCTTATCACGCCCGACTCGGCGTACGACCGCTTCGTCAAGGGCGATAAGAACGCGCTGAACGAGCAGCAGCAGCGTGGCATGACGGCGTTTCGGGCCGCCGGCTGCGGTCGCTGCCATCAGGGGCCGGCGTTCGACAGTCCCTCGCTCGCTGCGGAGACGGTATTCACGATGCGCTTCCCGAGCTATCCACGCAGCCCGTATGCGGCGACCTACAAGCTCATCGCGGATCTCGGACGCTTTGAATGGACCGGCAAGGAGGCGGACCGTTCGCAGTGGCGCGTGCCGTCACTGCGCAATCTTTCCTACACGGCGCCGTACATGCACAACGGCCTGGTGCCGACGCTGGCAGCGGCGGTGCGGGTGATGGGTAGCACTGAACTGTCACGCACCTTCACCGATCCGGAAGTGGCGGATCTGGTGGCGTTTCTCGAAGCGCTGTCGGGGCCGTTGCCGAAGGTCATGGTGCCGACGCTGCCTCCCTGAGGCGATACAGCGGTGGGCGCCAGCGACCTAGGTCGGCTGGTGTCTGCCGCGTGCGCGTTGGCTGCGTTCGCGCAGCTCGGCATTGGCCACTTCGTAGGCCTTCGTGAATTCCTCGGCGAACGCATGTGGCAGGCCCTCCGGGCCTGTCTGTGCGATCACCCGGTACAGATCCGCATACATCTGCCAGTAGCGTTCGCCGGCGTTCGCCGGTACCGGGCCGCTGCTGTGGGCGAGGGATTCGCCGAACTGCTGCTCCAGGTCTTCCGGCGCAAGGCGCCGCATGAATACGGCCAGTGCATCCTGCATCGCGACTTGGGTGGCCTGTTCATGCCGCGCCAGGTCATTGAAGCTCGTGCGTACCGCCTCGAGCGGCGTCAGGAAACGGGTCGAGCGCGGGCCGAACATGCGCTTCAGCGCATCGTCGACACTCTCAGCGGAACGGAAGGGATTCTGCTCGGCCGGCACGATCGCCGTGTCCTCGAGGTTATAGCGGCCTTTTTGCTCGAGTCGGTGCTGTTGGCTGGAGATCAGGCCGAGCACCATCTCGCGCAGCAGTTGCCCGGCTAGGGCGAGCGCGGCGGTGGCCTGTTCAGCTGACAGGGGTGTAGGGTCGAGCCCGGCGCCACGGAAGAAGGCCGTGACGGGTGCCGCGTGCACAGGTCGCGGTGCGACGGGGCGGCTGGCAGGCCGGGCGCGGCCGCGCATCGCGGCCTGGCCGTAGGCGTCAGTGACCTTGAACGGCACTGGCGGATCGTCGTCAGGGGGGGGCGTCGCGCTGCTGAGCAATCGCTTGAGGTCGAGCTCGGCGCCGAGATCGCCATGGGTTGCCAGCGCGAATTCCTGTTCATCGAACAGTTCCAGCACAAATTCGTCCGGCGTCACGAAGTCGTTGTCGGCGGTGACGCTGACGCCGATGTCGTATTCGCCCATGCGGATTCGGTCGCCGTTGCGCAGGGGGTGCGGGGTGTTGTGGCCCAGCGGCCGCAGCGCCTCGTTGACGAAAACGCCATTAGAGCTGGTGTCGGTGAGCGTCCAGCGGCCGCCGTGGTACTCGACCAGCGCGTGATAGCCGGACAGGAACCGATGCGGGTCTGGCAGCACCCAGTCATTGTCCGAGGCGCGACCGATCCGGCCGCCGTGCACGCCGAAGACACGCGTCGCGTGTTCGGCCAGGCGGGCGGCCTGGGGGCCAGAGATTCGGAGCGTGAGCGGCATAGCGGGTCCGCGAGTAATATGGCAAAGACTACCCCGGGAGCGAGTTCCACGAATGGCTGCCAGTCACATTTTTAAGGTCCAGTTTGTCCGCGAGGGCAAGGTCTGGGAGGTTTACGCCCGTAAGGTCACCCATGGGGGGCTTTTTGGCTTTATCGAGCTGGAGGATCTGGTTTTCGGGGAGCGCTCCAGTGTCGTGGTGGACCCCGGCGAGGAGCGGATCAAGGGCGAGTTTGAGGGGGTCAAGCGGACCTGGCTGCCGATGCAGTCGGTGCTGCGCGTGGACGAGGTCAAGAAGACCGGTCCGAGCAAGATTTCGGCCTACGACGGCAGCAACGTCGCCGCGTTCCCGATGCCCCTCGTGCCGCCCGGATCGGACTCCAGCGGCCGAAAATAGCCCCCAGCGGCCGGCCCCAGCAACCCCGGCGCCCCCGGGCGTGCGGTAGAATGATCTTCCAGCCGGCGGCGCCGGATAGCCAGAGTTCCAGATGCTGCTACTGCCGGGTGCGCCCGCCCTGTCCCGTTTCCGCCTCGAAAAACTCCTGCGCGCGTTGCGCGCGACCGACCCCCGGGTCGAGTCAGTTGAGGCCCACTACACCCACTTCATCGACCTTGCGCGGCCGCTGACGACGGACGAGTCCGGCGTGCTGAGCCGCCTGCTGGAGTCTGACGTCGCCCCGTCGGTGCCGGCGAGTGGCACCGCGCTTGTCGTGACGCCCCGGCCGGGCACGATCTCGCCCTGGTCCAGCAAGGCGACCGATATTGCCCACGTCTGTGGTCTGACGGCGGTACGTCGGCTCGAGCGGGGCATCCGTTACACCCTGCACGGCGCCGCGTTCGAGCGCGTCGCGCTGGAGCGCCTCGCCGCACTGCTGCACGACCGCATGATCGAGGCGGTGCTGTACTCGCTCGAGCAGGGCAGCTGCCTGTTCGTGACGGAGTCGCCGCGACCGCTGGCCAGCGTCGCGCTCGGTGCTGATGGCCGCATGGCCCTGGTTGCCGCGGATACGCGGCTGGGTCTGGCGCTGTCGGTCGATGAGATCGACTATCTGGTGGCGGCCTACGCGACACTCGGTCGCGACCCTACCGACGTCGAGCTGATGATGTTCGCGCAGGCGAACTCCGAGCACTGCCGCCACAAGATCTTCAACGCCGCCTGGACCATCGACGGCGAGGTGCAGCCGAAGTCCTTGTTCGCGATGATCCGCAACACCCATGCGCACAGTCCCGCGGGTGTCCTGTCCGCCTACCGTGATAACGCGTCGGTCATCGAGGGCAGCAAGGCCGAGCGGCTCTACGCGGATTCGTTGACGCACGAATACCGCTACGTGCACGAGCAGATCGACATCCTGATGAAGGTGGAGACGCACAACCACCCGACCGCGATCTCGCCGTTCCCCGGTGCCTCGACCGGCTCGGGCGGGGAGATCCGTGACGAGGGCGCCACCGGCCGCGGCGCGAAGCCCAAGGCGGGCCTGTCGGGTTTCACGACCTCCAACCTGCGGATTCCAGGCTTCGAGCAGCCATGGGAAGGCCCTGCAGCGCGCTCGCCGCGCATCGCCTCGGCGCTGGAGATCATGCTCGACGGCCCGCTCGGGGCCGCGGCCTTCAACAACGAGTTCGGCCGCCCCGGCATCCTCGGCTACTTCCGCACCTACGAGCAGAGCGTCGCTGGCGATCCGCCTGGCGTTACCCGCGGCTACCACAAGCCCATCATGATCGCCGGTGGCCTTGGCAACGTGCGCCGCGATCACGTCAACAAGATTGAGGTGCCCGCGGGCGCCAAGATTGTCGTGCTCGGTGGGCCTGCGATGCTGATCGGCCTGGGCGGCGGGGCCGCCTCGTCGGTAGGCAGTGGCGCGAGTGCCGAAGACCTCGATTTCGCCTCGGTCCAGCGCGGCAACCCGGAGATGCAGCGTCGAGCCCAGGAGGTCATCGACCGCTGCTGGTCGCTGGGTGAGGCGAACCCGATCGTGCTGATCCACGACGTCGGCGCCGGTGGGCTGTCGAACGCGATACCCGAGGCGATCGCGCACAGCGCGCGCGGCGGCATCATCGAGTTGCGCCAGATCCCGACCGACGAGCCGGGGCTGTCGCCCTTGGAGCTGTGGTGCAACGAGGCGCAGGAGCGCTACGTGCTGTGCATCGAGCCGGCAGGCATCGAGCAGTTCATGTCGTTCTGCGCGCGCGAGCGCTGCCCGGTGGCGGTGGTGGGTGAGATCACCGATGACGGAAATCTTGAGGTGCGCGACCGGCTGACCGGCACGACGCCGGTATCGATGCCGATCGAGGTGCTGCTGGGCAAGGCGCCGCGCATGACGCGCCACGGCAAGCGCCGTGCGCGGCCGCGCGAGCCGCTCGCTACCCTAGGCATCGATGCGCGCGAGGCCGCCTACCGCTTGCTCGCGTTGCCGACAATCGCCGACAAGACGTTTTTGATCACGATCGGCGACCGCACCGTTGGCGGCCAGATCAGTCGTGACTCGCTGGTCGGCCCCTGGCAGGTACCGGTGAGCGACTGTGCGGTGACCCTCGCCGGCTACACGACCTATCTCGGCGAAGCCATGTCGATGGGGGAGCGCACGCCGGTGGCGCTGCTCGACGGCCCGGCCTCCGGGCGCCTGGCGGTGGCCGAGGCGATCACCAACCTCGCTGCGGCCGATGTCGCCGCGATCGGCGATATCAAGCTGTCGGCCAACTGGATGGCGGCCGCCGGCGATGCGGCGGAGGACGCGACGCTGTACGACACCGTATATGCGGTCGGCGAGCAGCTATGCCCGGCCCTGGGAATCGCGATTCCGGTCGGCAAGGATTCGTTGTCGATGCGTTCCGGCTGGAAGGCCGCGGACGGCGAGCGCTCGGTCTGGTCGCCGGTGTCGCTGATCGTCTCGGCGTTCGCGCCGGTGGTCGACGCGCGCCGGACGCTGACCCCTGAGCTGCAGACCGATCGTGGCGAGTCCTCGCTGCTCTTGATCGACCTGTCGGCTGGCCGCAACCGTGTCGGTGCGTCGTGTCTTGCGCAGGTGTACGGGGCGCTGGGCGACGTGCCGGCCGACCTCGATGATCCGGCGCTGCTGCGGGGTTTCTTTGGCGCCGTGCGCGAGGCGGCGCGCGCCGGGCTCGTGCTCGCCTACCACGATCGCTCTGATGGCGGCCTGTTCGTGACGCTGGTGGAGATGGCGTTCGCGGGCAGGAGCGGCCTTGAGATCGCGCTTGGCGCTGTCGCAGATCCGGTCGCGGCGCTGTATGCCGAGGAGCCCGGTGCCGTGCTGCAGGTGCGCAATACCGACCTCGTGCGGCTGCTGGAGATTTGCAATCGCCACGGCCTCGACGGCTGCACGCGCGTGATCGGCCGGCTGGCGCCGCAGCCGCGCGTCGTGATCCGCGCCGGTAGCCGCGTTGTCATCGACGAGGCGCTGGTGGAGCTGCGCAGCGCGTGGTCCGCGACCAGTTTCCGCATGCGTGAGCTGCGTGACGATCCGCAGTGCGCGCGCGAGGAATACGCCGCGCTCGCCGAGCTCGATGATCCGGGACTGCATGCGAAGCTGACCTACAGCCCCGACGACGATATCGCCGCGCCCTACGTGCTGCGCGGTGCGCGCCCGCGGGTCGCGGTACTGCGCGAGCAGGGGGTCAACAGTCAGGCCGAGATGGCCGCAGCGTTCGACCGCGCCGGCTTCGCGCCGCGCGATGTGCACATGACCGACATCATCGAAGGCCGGGTCAGTCTTGATGACTTCCAGGTGCTGGTCGCCTGTGGCGGATTCTCCTACGGCGACGTGCTGGGCGCGGGGCAGGGCTGGGCGAAGTCGGTGCTGTTCAATGCGCGCGCTCGCGACGAGTTTGCGCGTTACTTCGAGCGTGCCGGATCCTTGTCGCTGGGCGTCTGCAACGGCTGCCAGATGCTGGCGGGCCTGGGCGAGCTGATTCCTGGCAGCCAGCACTGGCCGCGCTTCATGCGCAACCGTTCGGAGCAATTCGAGGCGCGGCTGGTGATGGTCGACGTGCCCGACTCGCCGTCGCCTTTCCTGACTGGCATGGCCGGCTCCCGCCTGCCGATCGCGGTGTCGCACGGCGAGGGCCGCGCAGCGTTTGCCGCTGACGGCGATCTGGCGGCGCTGATCGCCGCGCGCGGCGTTGCGATGCGCTACGTTGATCACCAGGGCCGGCCGGCGGTGACCTATCCTGCGAACCCGAACGGCTCGCCTGGCGCGATCGCAGGCGTGGTCAGCGATGATGGCCGCACGACGCTGCTGATGCCGCACCCCGAGCGCGTCTACCGCGCAGCGCAAAACTCCTGGCGGCCGCGCGACTGGCACGAGGATGGTGGCTGGATGCGCCTGTTCCGCAACGCCCGCGTCGCGCTCGGCTAAAGGGTGACCTCGTTGCCCGATCGCAGCCTGCCTATAGGCGTGTTCGACTCGGGCGTCGGGGGACTGACGGTGCTGGCGGCGCTCGAGGCGGCCTTGCCCGGCGAGCGGTTTTTGTATTTGGGTGACACGGCGCGACTGCCGTACGGTACCAAGAGCCCGGCGAGCGTCGCACGCTACGCGTCGCAGTGCGCCGGTGCGCTGGTCGCGCGCGGCATCAAGCTGCTGGTAGTCGCTTGCAACACCGCCGCGAGTGCGGCGCTGCCTGCGTTGGCGCGGCAGTTTCCGACGCTGCCGGTGATCGGCGTGGTGGAGCCGGGTGCTGCCGCTGCGGTGGCGGCGACCCGCTCGGGCCACATTGCGGTGATTGCGACCGAAGGGACGATCCGGGCCGGGGCCTATCAGGCCGCGATCGGCGCGCTTTCAAGCGACGTACGGGTGACGGCCCTCAGCGGTTCTTTGTTCGTCGCCCTCGCCGAGGAAGGCTGGACCGAAGGGCCGATCGTCGAACTCGCGGCGCGTCGCTACCTCGATGCCGCCTTCGCCCAGCCGCTGCCGCCCGACACGCTGCTGCTTGGCTGCACGCATTTCCCCGTGCTCGGGCGGGCGCTTGCAGGCGTGCTGCCAGCGGGCGTGACGCTGGTCGACTCAGCGGCCACCACGGCGCGTGCCGTGGCGCAACTGTTGGCGCAGCGGGGGCTGGCAAGCCCGCTTGCCGTCGGCGCAACGCACTTTCTGGCGACCGATGGCCCGGAGCGCTTCGCGCGGGTCGGCAGCATCTTCCTTGGCCGGCCGCTGCTCGCGGCAGAGGTCGAACTCGTCGACGTCTGAGCGGCTCGTCAGTGGCGCGCGGGGAGGAAGCCCCAGCGCGCGTTCACATGCGCCTCGATGACGATGTCATTCGGGGTCACGCTGGTCGGCACCGGCGCTGCCATTGCGCGGCGATTCGCGGTAACGATCATTTCTTGCAGCTCGCCAGCCGGGACGCCGGATCGCTCGGTCGTGACAGCGACCAGCTCGCCTAACAGTCCGCCGGCAGCGCGGGCGATCGTGTCGGCCTCGCTGCGCGCATCCTCCATCGCCAGCGTCAGTGCCTGACGTCGAGCCGTCGTCGCGTTGCGGGCCGAGAAGTCTACGTCCGAGACGCTGCTGGCGCCGGCGCCAAGCGCTGCATCGACCAGCACTCCAAGCTGTTCGAGGCGCGCCGACTCCACGCGCAGCGTGTTGGTTGCCTCGTACGTGGTGCGTCCCTTGCGGCGACCGTGATCGTCATAGTCCCACTTGGCGTTGACGTTCAGACGCGTGCCGAGCAGCTCCTCGCGCGTCATGCCCGCTGCAAAAAGCGCGTCCGATACCGCTTTCGACAGGCGGGCGTTGTCGCTGCCTGCAGTGCTCGCCGTGGCGGCGCTGGTGGTGACGGCGATGGTGAAGCGGCCGTGCGTCGGTGGGATCGTGACCTCGCCGTGGCCGGCGACGATGATCTGCGCGCTGACAGCGCTGGCATCTGCCAGTGCGCTGGCGCAGGAGATCATCAGGCCCAGTGCCATCGTGGCGAGCGGCATCCATAAACGCAGGCAACGCATTGATGACTCTCCGCTGAGGGGCCGCTGGCGGGCGCGGCGTCAGTTCTTCTTGCTGATCGGTGTGACGTTGGTGGCCGCGTCGTCGCCGACGTAGCGACGGCGCGTCATCATCGCCTGCTGCAGGCGGCCACGGCGCACGTAGCTTTGGTAGAGCAGGTCCTTGAGTACCTCGAGCAGGACGCCTGCCGTAGTGGCGTCCAGCGCCGGCATGCTCGCGCGTGAGCCGGGACTGTCGTTGCCGAACAGCACCTTGCGCAGCACGTTGAACGTTTCCTGGTCGAGTTCCGCCATTTCGCGTGAGTCGTTCAGCTGGTCGAACATGCGCAGCTTGCCGTGTTCGCCCAGGTCCGTGAACGTCGCCTGCGCCACGCGTCGGCACATCGATGCGAAGGCGTTGTAGCAGCCCGCTGAGAAGCACTCGAGCGTCTCGCGGCACAGTTTGTCGATGTCATCCGGCAGATGGGTGAGCTCGAACTTCTCGCGCGGGCGTTCGAGTTCCTGGAACGATGGCGACAGCTCGACGCGCGTGCTGCCGTACATCTTTACCGGAAACTTCAGGAACAGCGGCGCGTTGCAGGCGTCACAGCGGTAGACGATGCCGACGTGCGAGGGCTTGAACGTGAGCAGCTGTGAAAACTGCGGCACCGACACGGGCGTGACGTGCGACAGCACCTCGCAGTACGGGCAGGTCAACGCGAAGTTGTGGGCCTGATCGTGGTGCAGCGTTCCGGCGGCATCGATATGGATCGGCATGCGCTCTCCGCAGGCGCCTGTCCGCCGCCCTGGCCGCCGGATGGCGGCCTGTTTGGTCGGGGATGGACGTGCGCTCGACTGGAAGTCTAGCGCACTCCGCCGGCCTGCAGAGGTCCGCTCAAGTCCGTAGCAGCGCGGCGATGGCGCCGGACTCGATCAGGGCGGTCGCGGCACGGATGTCGCCGTCCAAACGGTGATCCCGCGGCTGGAACGGCACGATTCGCCGCAGTGCATCATGCAGGGCTTCCAGCCGCGCCGTGGTGCGCAGCGGCCGCTGGCAGTCCAGTGCGTGCGCCGCGACCAGCAGCTCGATGCCCAGGATCATGGCCGAGTTGTCGCAGATCTGCAGCAGCTTGTGGCCGGCCCACGGCGCCATGCTGACGTGGTCTTCCTGGCCTGCCGAGGTCGGAATGCTGTCGACCGAGGCGGGGTGGGCGAGGGTCTTGTTCTCGGAAGCCAATGCCGCGGCGGTCACGTGCGCGATCATGAACCCCGACTCGACGCCCGGCTCGGTCGTCAGGAACATGTTCAGCGCCGGGTTCACGCGCCGGTCGAGCAGGTCGATGCGCCGTTCCGTCATCGACGACAGGTCGGTGATCGCGATCGCCATGAAGTCGGCGACCAGACCGATCGGTGCGGCGTGAAAGTTGCCGCCCGAGAGGATGTCGTCGCCGAAGATCAGCGGATTGTCCGAGACGCCATTGATCTCGCCGGTCAGCACCCGGGCGGCGTGTTCTAGCGTGTCCCAGGCCGCGCCCGCCACTTGCGGCAGGCAGCGTACTGCGTATGGGTCCTGCACGCGGTCGCAATCGGCGTGGCTGGAGTGGATTTCGCTGTCGCCGAGCATCGTGCGGATCAGGCGGGCGATCTCGCGCTGGCCGGCCTGGCCGCGCGCATCGTGAATGCGGGCGTCGAACGGCGTATGCGAGCCTGCCAGGGCCTCGACCGTCAGTGCGCCGACGACGACCGTGCTCTCCAGCAGACGTCGCGCGCGCGCCCAGCCGTCGATCGCAAGTGCGGTACTGACCTGCGTGCCGTTGAGCAGCGCCAGTCCCTCCTTGGCCTGCAAGGCCACCGGCTCGAAGCCTGCGGCGCGGCAGACCTCGGCGCCCTCGAGCAATCGGCCGCCGTGCATGGCCGAGCCCTCGCCGATCAGCGCGAGCGACAGGTGGGCGAGCGGGGCAAGATCGCCCGAGGCGCCGACCGAGCCCTTGCCGGGGATGACTGGCAGCACGTCCGCGGCGAGCAGCTTGAGCAGCGTCTCGACGACGGCCGGGCGGATGCCGGAGTAGCCCGCCGCCAGGCTGTTAGCCTTCAGCAGCAGGATCCGACGGACGTGGTGGGCGGCCAGTGGCGCGCCGACACCGACCGAGTGACTGCGCACGAGGTTGGTCTGTAGTTCGACCAGTTTCGCCGGCGGGATGCGGCGGTTGGCGAAGGCGCCGAAGCCGGTCGTGATGCCGTAACTGGCTGCGCCCTTGGCGATGGTGGCGTCGACCGCGTCGCGACTGCGGTTCATGCGCACCAGCGCTTCGGGAGCGAGCGAGTAGCGAGCGCCGGCGGCGAGCCCTGCAACGCTGTCCAGGGTCAGATCGCGGCCATCGAGCATGTGCGTCATGAGGTTCAACCTGCGAGTCGGCGGTAGCGAATGCGATGCGGTTGGTCGGCATCGGCGCCCTTGCGACGATGCAGGTCGGCCACGTAATCCTGGTAGTTGCCCTCGAACCAGATCACCTCGCTGTCACCTTCGAACGCGAGGATGTGCGTCGCGATGCGATCGAGGAACCAGCGATCATGCGAGATCACCACCGCGCAGCCCGGGAACGCGAGCAGGCCTTCTTCGAGTGCGCGCAGCGTCTCCACGTCGAGGTCGTTGGTCGGCTCGTCGAGCATCAGCACGTTGCCGCCGGTCTTGAGTACCTTGGCCAGGTGCACGCGATTGCGCTCGCCCCCGGACAGTTCGCCGATGACCTGCTGCTGCTGCGCGCCGCGAAAGTTGAAGCGGCCAACGTAGGAGCGCGATGGCGTCTCGTAGTTGCCGACTTTCATGATCTCCAGGCCACCGGAGATCTCGTTCCAGACTGTCTTCGAGTCGTCCAGTGCCTGGCGCGACTGGTCGACATAGGCGAGCTTGACGCTCGCACCGCTGCGGATCTCGCCACTGTCCGGCTGTTCGAGGCCGGCCAGCATGCGGAACAAGGTGGTCTTGCCGGCGCCGTTCGGGCCGATGATGCCGACGATGCCGCCGCGCGGCAGACTGAACGACAGGTCGTTGATCAGCACCTTGTCGCCGTAGGCCTTCTTCAGGTTCTGGACTTCGATGACCATCTCGCCAAGGCGCTCGCCTGGCGGGATGTAGATCTCGTTGGTCTCGTTGCGCTTCTGGAACTCCTGCGACTGCAGTTCCTCGAAGCGGGCAAGGCGCGCCTTGCTCTTGGCCTGGCGGGCCTTGGGGTTCTGCCGTACCCACGCCAGCTCCTGCTGCAGCATCTTGCGCAGGCCCTCCTGCTGGCGCTCTTCGATGCCCAGGCGCCTGTCCTTCTGCTCGAGCCAGGACGAGTAGTTGCCCTCCCAGGGGATACCGTGGCCACGGTCCAGTTCGAGGATCCAGCCGGCGACGTTGTCGAGGAAGTAGCGATCGTGGGTGACCGCGATCACGGTGCTCGGGTACTCGTGCAGGAAGCGCTCAAGCCAGGCCACCGACTCGGCGTCCAGATGGTTGGTGGGCTCGTCCAAGAGCAGCATGTCGGGCTTCGACAGCAGCAGGCGGCACAGCGCGACGCGGCGCTTCTCGCCGCCTGACAGGGGTGCGATCTTTGCGTCCCAGTCCGGCAGTCGCAGCGCGTCGGCGGCGACCTCAAGGGTGCGCTCAAGGTTGTGGCCGTCGACGGTGGTCAGGAAAGACTCAAGCTCGGCCTGTTCGGCGGCGAGTTTGTCGAAGTCGGCGCCTTCTTCGGCGTAGGCGCCGTACACCGCATCGAGCCGGGCCAGCGCGTCCTTGATGGGCTTGACGCCTTCTTCGACGCATTCGCGCACGGTCTTGTTCGGGTCCAGGTCCGGTTCCTGCTCCAGAAAGCCGATCTTGATGCCGGGTTGCGGGCGCGCCTCGCCGTCGAACTCGGTGTCGAGGCCGGCCATGATTCGCAGCAGCGAGCTCTTGCCCGAGCCGTTCAGGCCGAGCACGCCGATCTTGGCGCCGGGGAAGAACGACAGCGAGATGTCCTTGAGGATCGTCCGCTTCGGCGGCACCACGCGGGACACCCGATTCATGGTGTAGATAAACTGCGCCATTTATTAAACTCTTTTTAAATCAACTTGTTGTGTCGTGCTGTAAGGCTGTCAGGCGGCCTCTTCCAACACGCGCTCAAGACACTCGGCGGCGCCCTCGCGCAGCGCTTTGGCGCACGCGGGCAGCGTAGTAAAGCGCCCAGTATATCGCCAAGCGGCGTCGTTCAGACCGGCGCCGCGGCAGGGCCGTGGCGGAGCCGCGCCGCTGTCGATGGGCTCGCTGCACTCTTGCCCCGCCGCGTGATCGGCGGCGTGGCGATTAGCTTCGCAAGCGCTCCGCAGAGCAGCGGGCACGCGCGCCTCGAGGCGTCGCGCTTCACGGCGGGCGCCTGACTCGCGGTCGGTTCGTTGGCAAGCGACGGCCTGCTGATGATCTGGGCGTTGCAGATCGGCGCGGCTCACGCCAATGCGCGGCCGAGGGTGTGCTGCATCCCGCCATTGCTGCGGCCGGTGCTGCGCGGCGGACCCGGGCAGGCCCCCCGCTGACCATGGCGGGCCAAGCTGCTACCCTCAAGGCTATGCGTAAAGCTCGAGAAACGCTCCTGGTCGCCGGCGAAGCAATTGCCCGTTATGGCTTTGGCGAGGGCCATCCGTTCGGCATGGACCGGCATGACGTGTTCCTGCGTGAGCTGAAGGCGGACGAGCTTGAGGACTCGGTTGAGTTGCTGGCGCCGCGTGCCGCGACCCGGGCGGAGCTCGAGAGCTTCCATGATCCGGCTTACGTGTCGCTGGTCGCCGAGCGCTCCGTGCACGGTAACGGCTACCTGGACGCCGGCGATACGCCGGCCTTCCGCGGCGTGTTTGACGCGGCCAGTGCGGTGGTGGGCGCGACGCTGGTCGCCACCGAGGCAATTATGGAGGGGCGCGCGAAGCGCGCTTTCGTGCCGATCGCTGGCCTGCATCACGCCTCGCGTGCGCACGCCTCCGGTTTCTGCGTCTTTAACGACTGCGGGGTCGTGATCGAGCAGCTGCGGCGTCGCTGGGGCATCAGCCGGGTCGCCTACGTCGATATCGATGCCCACCATGGCGACGGGGTGTTCTACGCGTTCGAGGAAGACCCGGACGTGTCTTTTGCCGATATCCACGAGGATGGTCGGTTCCTGTTTCCCGGCACCGGGGCTGCCCATGAGACGGGCCGTGGCCGGGCGGCTGGCACCAAGCTGAATATCCCGTTGCCGCCGAGCGCCGGGGACGAGGCCTTCTGGCCGGCCTGGGAGCGGGTCGAGGCGTACCTTGAGGCGCGCCAGCCGGAGTTCATCGTGCTCCAATGCGGCGCGGACAGCCTCGAAGGCGACCCGATTACTCACCTGCGCTATACCGAAGAGGCGCATGCCCATGCGGCCGCTCGCCTGGCGACGCTTGCGGACCGTCTCTGCGAGGGCCGACTGCTGGGGGTTGGCGGGGGCGGCTACAACCGTCGCAACATCGCCCGTGCCTGGTCGCGGGTCGTCAAGAGCTTCGTCGACCACCAAAGTTGAATTCCCGTCCCGGCGACGGCTCGAATTTCGGTAAAATCCCTGACTTACGCGACCCGCATCGGGTTCGCCACCGCTGGAAGCGCTCGCCCCATGTTCGACTCGAAGATGACGATTGCCGGATTCGACCCTGAGCTGGCCGCCGCGATCGGCGCTGAGCGGGTTCGCCAGGAAGATCATATCGAGCTGATCGCGTCGGAGAACTACGCCAGCCCCCGCGTGCTCGAAGCACAGGGCTCGGTACTCACCAACAAGTACGCGGAAGGCTACCCGGGCAAGCGCTACTACGGCGGCTGCGAGCATGTCGACGTCGCCGAGCAGCTTGCGATCGATCGCGTCAAGCAACTGTTCGGGGCGAGTTACGCGAACGTGCAGCCGCACTCAGGGTCGCAGGCGAACGCTGCGGTCTACTTCGCGTTGCTCAAGGCCGGCGACACGATCCTTGGCATGAGCCTAGACCACGGCGGTCATCTCACCCACGGCGCCAAGGTCAACCTGTCCGGCAAAGTCTTCAATGCCTTCCAGTACGGTATCGTCGCTGCGACCGGCGAGATCGACTACGCGCAGGTCGAGGCGCTGGCCAAGGAGCACAAGCCGAAGCTGATCATCGCGGGCTTTTCGGCCTACTCGCGGGTGATCGACTGGGCGCGCTTCCGCGTGATCGCGGATGCTGTTGGCGCTTATTTCATGGTGGACATGGCCCATGTCGCCGGCCTGTGCGCGACTGGCGTGTACCCGAACCCAGTGCCGCACGCGCACGTCGTCACCTCGACCACGCACAAGACGCTGCGTGGACCGCGCGGTGGCATCATCCTGTCCAACGGCGGCGAGGAGCTCACCAAGAAGTTCCAGTCGATGGTGTTCCCTGGCACGCAGGGCGGCCCGCTGATGCACGTGATCGCCGCCAAGGCGGTCGCCTTCCTTGAGGCCTTGCAGCCGGAGTTCAAGGACTACCAGCGGCAGGTCGTCATCAACGCCCAGGCGATGGCCGCGGCGTTCATCAAGCGCGGCTACAACATCGTCTCGGGCGGCACCGACAATCACCTGTTCCTGCTCGACCTGATTGCCAAGAACGTCACCGGCAAGGATGCGGACGCCGCGCTGGGCGCGGCTCACATCACGGTCAACAAGAACGCGGTTCCCAACGACCCGCGTCCGCCGATGATCACCAGCGGCCTGCGCATCGGCACTCCCGCGGTAACGACGCGGGGCTTCCGCGAGGCGGAGGTCGTGCAGCTGGCGAACCTGATCTCCGATCTGCTCGACAACCTGTCGGCGCGCGCCCACCTCGGCTCGCCGGATGGCAAGGGCGGTGTGACGGCGGAGCAGGAGGTCATCGTGCGCGTACGGGGCGAAGTGGAGGCGATCTGCCGCCGCTTCCCTGTGTACAAGCAGAGCTGACCGGCAAGCCTGGGCAGCCGACGTGCATTGCCCCTTCTGCGGCCACGTCGAGACCAAGGTCACTGACTCACGGCTGGCCGCGGAGGGTCAACAGATCCGCCGCCGGCGTGAGTGCCTAGCCTGCAGCGAGCGCTTCACGACCTTTGAGTCGGCGGAACTGGTGATGCCGCAGATCGTCAAGAGCGACCAGACGCGAGAGCCGTTCTCCGAGGCCAAGCTCCGCTCGGGCATGCAGAAGTCGCTGGAGAAGCGCCCCGTCGCCAACGATGCGATCGATGCTGCCATCGTGCACATCGGCCACAAGCTGCGCAGTCTGGGCGAGCGCGAGGTGGGCTCGCGGCTGATCGGCGAGCTGGTCATGGAGGAGCTGCGCCACCTGGACGAGGTGGCCTATGTACGCTTCGCCTCCATCTACCGCAGCTTCCAGGACGTCGAGGCGTTCCACGACGAGATCGCACGCCTCAAGCACAAGCCGCGCCGCGACCAGCCGGTGGGCCAGTTGTCGTTCCTCGAGGCGGCGGCTGCCGAGGAAAAGGAAAAGCAGGGACGCAAGCGCGGCGTATGACCGACTTCAACGCCAACGATCACCTCTATATGGCGCGGGCACTGCAGCTGGCCGAGTTGGGTCTTTACTCGACCGACCCGAACCCACGGGTGGGCTGCGTGATCGTCAATGCGGGTCGAATCGTGGGCGAGGGGTTTCACGCCCGTGCCGGTGAAGGGCATGCCGAGGTGCACGCGCTCGCCGCCGCGGGCGGCGCTGCGCGCGGCGCGACCGTCTACGTGACGCTTGAACCCTGTGCGCACCACGGCCGCACGCCACCTTGCGCCGAGGCGCTGCTGGCGGCGGGGGTCGCTCGCGTCGTCTACGCTTCGGGCGACCCGAACCCACTGGTGTCCGGTGCCGGCGTTGCGCGGCTCGCGGCGGCCGGCGTCAGCGTTCAGTCCGGCCTGCTGGCGGGCCAGGCCGAAGCGCTGAACGTGGGCTTCTTCAGTCGCCTGCGCCGCGGTCGCCCGTGGCTGCGGGTTAAGTTGGGCGCAAGTCTCGATGGTCGCACTGCGCTTGCCAATGGCAGCAGCCAGTGGCTGACCTCGGAGGCGGCCCGTGCCGACGTGCAGCGCTTGCGCGCGCGCAGCAGCGCGGTGCTGTCGGGGGCCTCCACGGTGGATCGTGACGACGCGCGCTTGACGGTTCGTGATGTGAATCTGCAGCTGCGCGGCCGGCTGCCACTACGGGTGATTCTGGATCCGGGACTGGTGCTGCGGCCCACTGCGCGGTTGTTCAGCGAGACGGGCCCGGTGTTGATCCTTACCGGCTCTGGCGATGCCGCCGCGCAGGCGGCGCTGACTAAAGTCGGTGCCGAGGTCGTCGTGGCGTCCGGCGGTGGGCGCGATCTTGCGCAGGTGCTGGGTCTGCTTGGTGAGCGTGGCCTCAACGAGGTGCTGGTCGAGGCCGGTCCCCGGCTCGCCGGCAGCTTCATCAGCGCAGGGCTGGTCGATGAGTTCGTGCTCTACCTCGCGCCGCACCTGCTGGGTCACGATGGCGCGCCGCTGGCGATGCTGCCGATGCTCGACGACCTGGGCGATCGCTGGGAATTTCGATACACCGACGTGCGCCAGATCGGCCCTGACCTGCGCCTGACGCTCGTTCCCGTGGCTCGCGAGGTAGCGTGATGTTCACCGGTATCGTTCAGGCCGTTGGCCGGATTGCAGCGATGACGCCCAAGGGTGGCGACGTGGAGCTGCTGATCGATGCCTGCGGCCTGTCGCTTGATGGCGTCGTGCTCGGCGACAGCATCGCGGTGGCTGGTGCTTGCCTGACGGTGACGCGCCTCGATGGCGGCCACTTCGCGGCGGATGTCTCCAACGAAACCCTTGCCTGCACGACGCTGGGGCGACGGGCTGTAGGCAGCAAGGTGAATCTGGAGAAGGCGCTGCGTGCCGGTGACGCGCTGGGCGGTCACTACGTTACCGGTCACGTTGACGGCCTTGCGACGCTGGTGGAAGCGCAGGATGACGCGCGTTCGCTGCGGCTCACGTTCGAGGTGCCCGAGTCGCTGGCGCGCTATGTCGCCGCCAAGGGCTCGGCCACGATCGAGGGCGTCAGCCTGACGGTCAACGCGGTTGAGGGGCGTCGCTTCGGCGTGAATCTGATCCCGCACACGCGTGAGGTGACTACGCTCGGCGCGCTTGTCGTGGGCGATTCGGTCAATCTTGAAATCGACATCATCGCGCGATATGTCGAGCGTCTGGTGACTGCCTCGGCCTTGCGCACGCCATGAGCATCCGCGGCCGCCCGCGCCCCGGGGCCGCTGCTGTATCGAAGGGCCAGCTAACGCGAGAGCGCATTGCCGCTGCGGCTCGCGCGATGCTCGTCGGTGAGGGCTACGAAAGTTTCGCTGTGCGCAAGATCGCTGCCGCAGCGGGCTTGGGCGGACCTGCGGCAGGGCGGTCCGCGTGCACCGTCATGGTCGTCGGGAGGCGGCGAGCCACTGCGGAGTTTTGACGCTTCATCAGTGCCTTGGCAAGTCGTGTCGTACACCAGTCATAATGCCGTCCCGTCCTTGCGCATGAGATATTGCGATGAAATTCCGCGCTGCATCCTTATCCATCGTCCATCTGTGCGCGCCGTGGCTATGGCTGCTGGTGGCTTTACCTGGCGTAGCGGCGAGCGCTGGCGAGCCGCCGCTGCCCTCCAGTGACGCGTTGCGCCAGCTTCGTCGCCTTGAGCAGCCGCGTTTGTCGCCGGACGGCCGGCAGGTCTTGATGCGGGTGGTTGATTCGAGCGCGGACGGCGGGCGCGGTCATTTGTTCCTGACGGAGATCGACGCTGGCGCGGCGCGCCAGCTGACCTTTTCACCGCCCTCCGACAAGCAGGGCGAGGGATCGGCGCAGTGGCTGCCCGACGGACGCAGTGTGCTGTTCATCGCTCATCGCGGCGAACGCACGTCGCTCTACCAGTTGGCACTTGCCGGCGGCGAGGCCAGAGTGCTCGCCGTCAACGTGCCGGTCGTCGCTGACGACGCGCGCGATCCGCTTGCACTGCCGCCGGCTGCGCCCGGTGAGGGGCTGCCGGCAGCTGTGGAGCTTGCCGCGGACGTGGTCGCGTTCCGGCCGTCGCCGGACGGCCGTTTGATCGCGCTGACGGCACGTGATCCGGAGACGCCGGGCGAGAAGCGCCAGAAGGACGCGCGCGCGGACGCGGCGTGGGTTGATCACGGTCTGCACCATGTCCGCCTCTACCTGCTGGAAATTGCGACCGGGCGTTTGCTGCCGGTGCCGCTCGGCGGCGAGCTGGATGTAGGCGCATTCGCGTGGAGTGCGGATGGCCATCGCCTGGTGGCGCTCGCCGAGGGAGGCAATCACGCCGCTGACCTGGGGCCAGCCACCGAGACATGGTTGATCGAGGCGGCCGAGCCGACGCATGCGCGCCGGCTGGCCGGCATGCCGCCCACCGTGTCGAGTGCGGTCTGGTCGCTAGACGGCAAGCGGTTGCTGTTCGTGGCGCAGGCCGAACAGGAGGCGCCGCCCGGTTACTCGGCCCTGTACGACTACGAACTGGCGAACGGTGTGATACACGCCTGGCCCGACCCGCTCGATGGCAATCCCGCCGGTGCCCCGATGGCGCTCGCCGGCGGTGAAGTGCTGCTCGGCGTCGAGCGCGGCCTGGACGTGTCGATGGTTCGTTATGGCGCGAAGCGAGGCGTGGCCACGACGCTCGCGCTGCCGGCCGCGGTCGTTAGCGAGATGGATAGCAACGCGATGCGCCGTGGCTGGGTGTTTCTCGCCAGCAGCGGTGGCCAGCCGTCGGCGCTGTACTACGCAGCGTCCCTCGGTGGGCCACTGCGCGTTCTGCTGACGCCGGCATTGTCGCCGTCGCCGCTGCGCAGCGTCGCGCCGCAGCGCCTGCAGTGGGAGCACGAGGGTCGCCAGCTGCAGGGGCTGCTCTATATGCCGTCGGACCGCGGCCAGCAGCGCGTGCCGCTCGTGCTGGAAGTGCATGGCGGGCCGCTGGGGGCCTACTTCGATCACCAGGATCCATTTGCCGACTTCCTGGTCGGGCAGGGTTGGGCCGTGCTGCGGGTGAATCCGCGCGGCAGCGCCGGTCGTGGCGCTGCGTTCGCCGCGGCCAACAAGAACGACTTGGGCGGTGGTGACTACCGCGACCTGATGAGCGCGGTGGACCGGGTGCTGGCCAGCGAGCCGATCGATCCTGCGCGGCTAGCGCTGGTCGGCTACAGCTATGGCGGCGAGATGGCCGCTTTCGTGGAGGGCAGTACCGACCGCTTCCGTGCGATCGTCAGCGGTGCGCCGGTTATCGACCAGTACAGCGAGTACGGCACCGAGGATTCGTCGTGGTACGACCGCTGGTACTTCGGCAAGCCGTGGGAGCGCAGCGCTGATGCGTGGCGGCAAAGTCCGCTGTCGCGCGTCGTATCCGGCCACACGCCTTTCCTGCTGCTGCAGGGAGAGGCGGATGTAACCGACCCCCTCGGCCAGTCGCAGGAGATGTATCGCGCGCTGCGCCAGTCCGGCGTTCCGGTCGAACTGGTCACCTATCCGCGTGAGGACCATGGTCCCCTCGCGCAGGCGATCTACGCCGAAGCATCTACCGAGCCGTGGCACGGCCACGACGCGCGCCGACGGATCGTGGCGTTCATCCAGCGCGCGTTCGGCACTGCCCCCTAGGGCGGCGCCGAACGCGCCACGCTCAGAAGGTCCAGCGGGCCTCGACGCCGATCTGCCGCGGGCGCAGCGTCGCGACGTTGTAGTAGCCCAGTCCCGTGTCCTGCTGCAGCGGCGGGTGCGCGTTGGTCAGGTTCTTCGCGTACACCGACACATCCCAGCGGTCGAAGCGATAGCCGCCAGAGGCGTCGGCCGTGCTGTAGGCCGGGCGGATGAAGTTCGAGCTGCCGGCGTAAATGTCGCCGCGGCTCGCATCCGTGTACAGGTAGGCGGCGCGAGCGTATGCCCGACCGCTTGCAGCAGCCCATTCGTAGCCAATGCCCACGTTGCCAGTCCACGGCACGCTGTACGGGATCGGCGAGCCGGCTTCGATGCCCGCCACATCGACGTTCTGCTTGAAGCGCGCGTTCGTGTAGGCGATGCCCAGGTCGATGTCCAGGCCGGCGATCGGGCGCCACTGCACGGCGATGTCACCGCCGTCACTGGCGGCCTTGCCGAGGTTCACGTTGAAGCCGAAGCCGCAGACGTTGAAGTTGATGGCCTGAACGATGTTGGTCCAGTCGATGTGGAACGCCGAGGCGTTGATCTGCAGACGTCGGTCGGCGAGCGTCAGCTTGGCGCCAGCTTCGTAGCTCCACAGGCTGTCGGTGGCGTAGCTGGGTGTGAAGGTCAGGCCGGATGCCTCGAGTTCGGGGCCGCAGCTCGAAGGCAGTGACGAGTTCTGGCCGCCGAGGCGGAACCCCTTCGCCGCCGACACATACAGCAGCGTCGCATCGTTCGCCTGGTAGGCGACTCGCAGTTTGGGCGCCGTCTGGTTCTCGTTGAAGCCCTGGTTCAGCGGCTGGAAGCCATTGTTGAAGAATCCATCGGCGTAGCCGAAGCGCTTCTCGGTGATGCGCGAATAGCGCGCGCCGCCGGTGACCTTCAGACCCTTCAGCGAGGCCGGCTCCCAGGAGCCCTCGCCGTAGATCGCTGTGCGATTGAAACGCAGCTGCGAGTCTTCGGCGTACAGCACGTCGCCCAGGTCGGCCTGTCCGGGAGCCTGACCGAACGCGGCAGCGAGTGCCTCGTTGGCGTCGAGCCCGAACAGTTGCTGGGTGACGTCCCCGAAGCCGGCCGCATTCTCCGCCGATACGTGGCCGCGAGCCTCGTGGTTCAGATACAGGCCGACCAGGGTGGTCACATTCAATGACGGGAAGCGGCTTGCAAGGCGCAGTTCCTGCGACCACTGCTCATTGCTATTGGTGTGGAAGGCCCGGTCCGAGACCGCCAGCAACTGCGCGAGGGCGGCGTCCGGGTTGGCTGGCGCGAAGTAGTCCACCAGCACCGGCGCGACGTAGCCGACGTCATAGTTCGTATAGTCCTGGATGCGGTCGATCGAGCGGTTGACGTAGCTGCTCACCGAGGTGAGCACGTGGTCTCCCATCTCCAGCGTCGCGGTCACTGCAGTCAGACGGAAGTGGTCGCGCAGTGGCTCGTCGAGCCGGCGCGGACTGTTGTACTCCCCGAGCGAGCGATCGTACGTCCAGGTGTCCTTGTTCTCGGTCAGTTGGTACTGGAACAGCGGCGAGATCTTCAGGTACTCGGTCGGCTGCCAGAGCAGCGTCGCGCGCATGCCCGTCACGGTCTGCGAGTTGGTGTTGGAGCGAATGCGCTCGCCGTCGGCATCGACGTGATCGACGAAGCCACCGTCGTGCTGGTATATGCCGGCCAGTCGCAGCGCCAGCTGCTGCTCGACCAGCGGTACGCTAATGGCGGCGCGTGCCGAGCCGCCCGGGGTGCCCTGCGCCTGCGAGTACAGGCTGCCGCTGACGTAGCCGTCGCGCGCATCGAGCACTGCGGGTGTGTTGACGAAGCGGATGGTGCCGCCGAACGATTCTGCGCCGTACAGCGTGCCCTGCGGCCCGCGCAGCACCTCGACGCGGTCGATGTCGAAGAAGGCAGGCTCGAAGGCGCCGGCAAAGCCGAAGTTGCCAAAATTGATCGACACGTCGTCGATGTACATGCCCGTCGTCGTCGAGTTGCCGCCGCTAGCGCTGACGCCGCGCACCGCGAACGAGGCCGTGCCCGGAGCTCCGGCGAAGTTGGACGAGACGCCGGGGACGCGATTGACCACGTCCTGCAGGTCGACCGTGCGGCTCGACTCGAGTTGCGCGGCGGTCATGACGCCGATGCTCTCGGCGACCTTGTTGAGTGGCTCGGCCATCTTGTTGGCGGTGACGATGATCTCGTCCAGCGCGTCGATCGCAGCGGGCGGCGCGGCGAGCGTCGGCAGCGTGACGGCCAGTGCCAGGGCGCCGAGGGTCAGGGGTCGGAGGCGGTAGTGCATGAGCTAACATTTCCTGGTGGCTACTGGTCTGTTGCCGCGCAACATAGCGGACGTGATGGCGGCTATCATATAGGAATCGTCCAGTACGAATGACTAGTCGTGCGCTGGAAAGGGGCGGTTCAGGGGGCTCTGCGCACCGTGCGCTAGACGCTCGCGTCGCGTACGCGCAGGTCGCGCTCGAAGCGCAGCGCATCCTCGTGCGCCTGGTAGTAGCCGCGGACCCAGCCGCGTTCGGCATAGCCGAGCGCCGTATAGAAGCGGCGCGCGCCGTGGTTGGTGTCGCGGACCTCGAGCCGGACGCAAAACACGCCGGCGCCACGCGCGGTGTCCTCAAGCCAGGCGACCAGCTTGCGGCCGATGCCGTGGCGTTGGTGGATCGGTTCGACCGCAAGCACGCTCAGGTGCGCCGCCTCGTCGCCGTATTGCATGATGGCGAAGCCACCGATCGAGCCTGCCACTCGCGCGGTCAGCACGACGCTGTCGGGATTCTTGCGCTCGCGCTCGACGCGATCCTCGGTCCAGCACGCCTCCAGACCCGCTTCGACGAGTCGTCGCGACATCGAGGCGAGGCGGGCGGCATCCCCGCGGCGGGCGGGGGCGATTTGGATTGCATCCATGCGCCATTGTCGGTCGCCATGAGCTCTGCCGTCGAGCGCCGGCGCAGGCCGCGCTAAACTTGCCCGCATGAAGTCCCGCCCAGACGCTCGCCTCGTCTACTCCACCGGCCCGGGGCGGGTTTGCCCCGGCTGCGGCTTTCCGGCCAATGCCTGCCGCTGCAAGGCGCTGGCTGCCAGCCGTCCGGCCGCGCCGGCGGGGCCGGTGCGGGTAGCCCGCCAGGTGCAGGGTCGAGGCGGCAAGGGGGTGACGGTCGTGACCGGTCTGGGGCTGCCGGCCGCACAGCTCGAACAGCTCGCCCGCGAGCTCAAGCAGCGTTGCGGCAGCGGCGGGCGGGTCGAGGCGGGCGTCATCGAGATCCAGGGCGAGCACCGGGACACGCTGCTGGCGGAGCTGGTTCGGCGGGGGATCGCTGCCAAGCGGGCCGGCGGCTGACAGGTCCCTGTTACAATTACTCCTTTGGCCACTCAAGGGGCGGCGCGCCCGATGAACTCGTTCGACAACAGCATCGACGACATCCTTGCCGAACTGCGTGCCGGGCGCATGGTCGTCATCATGGACGACGAGGATCGCGAGAACGAGGGCGACCTGCTAATGGCTGCCGAGTGCGTCCGCGCCGAGGACGTCAACTTCATGGCCCGCTACGGCCGTGGCCTGATCTGTCTAACGATGACCGCCGAGCGCTGCCGCGAGCTGCGGCTGCCGCTGATGGTGTCGAGCACGGACCTCACCCATCGCACCAACTTCACGATCTCGATCGAGGCTGCTGAAGGGGTGACGACCGGGATTTCTGCCCACGATCGCGCCCATACGGTGCGCGCGGCGGTCAAGAAGGGCGCGGGCCCCGAGGATTTGCGCCAGCCCGGCCATATCTTTCCGCTGATGGCGCAGCCCGGTGGCGTGTTGACGCGCGCCGGGCACACCGAGGCGGGTTGCGACCTTGCGCGTCTGGCGGGCTTCGAAGCCGCCGCTGTCATCGTCGAGATTCTCAACGAAGACGGCACGATGGCGCGCCGGCGCGATCTGGAGAAGTTCGCGCGCGAGCACGGCCTGAAGATCGGCACGATTGCGGACCTGATCCGTTACCGGCTGAGCAAGGAGCGCTCGGTCGAGCGCATCGAGGACACGCAGGTCGACACCGAGTTCGGGACGTTCCGGATGCTGGCCTACGAGGACCATGTCAATCGCAACGTTCATCTTGCGTTCGTGCGTGGCAAGCTCGATCCGGGTCATCCGCCGCTGGTGCGCGTGCATCTCGCCGAGACCCTGCGTGATGTCGTCGGCGTCCGCGGCCACGGGCTCGGCTGGCCGCTGCGCGACGCGTTGCGCCGCATCGCTGAGGACGGCAACGGCATCGTCGTGCTGCTGCGCAGCGACGAGGGGCCGCGCGAACTGGTGGACTCCATCCGCGGCTTGAGCGACGCGGTGCCGCGCGCCGTGCAAGGTCCGGTGCTGCGAACCTACGGCATTGGTGCGCAGATCCTGCAGGATCTGGGAGTCACGCAGATGCGCGTGCTGTCGGCACCCAAGCAACTGCAGGGCCTCGCGGCCTTCGGCCTTACGATCACCGAATACGTCAACACCGGCGTCGAGCAAGACCCGGCCGGAGAGCTTCGTTCATGACCACGATCAAGACCCTCGAGGCGGACCTGCTGGCCCGCGACATCCGCGTAGTGATCGTCGCGGCGCGCTTCAATGACTTCGTGGTTTCCCGGCTGATCGAAGGCGCGATTGACGCGCTGGTGCGCCACGGCGCTTCGGAGAAGAACCTCGAGTTGGTGCGCGTGCCCGGCGCCTACGAGATGCCGCTGGTGGTGAAGAAACTCGCGCTGACGCGCCGCTACGATGCGATCGTTGCGCTTGGCGCCGTCATCAAGGGCGACACGGCGCATTTCGACTTCGTTGCCGGCGAATGTTCGTCCGGCGTCGCCCGCGCCTCGCTCGATAGCGGCGTGCCGGTCGGCTTTGGCGTGCTCACCTGCGACACCTTCGAGCAGGCCATTGACCGTGCCGGCGGCAAGGCAGGTAACAAGGGGGCGGAGGCCGCTCTGGCGGCGCTTGAGACCCACAACCTGCTCAAGCGCCTGGACACCTGAATCATGGCACGGCAAAGCGATTCGAGAGCCCTGTCACGCGCTCGCCGCGGTGCGCGCAAGGTGCTCGCGCAGGCGCTGTACCAGCTGCAGCTCAGTGGCAATCCCTGGCAGGACATCTACCACCAGTACCTCGAGGATCCGGACTCGGCCGGCGCTGACGCGGATTTCATCCGCGAGTTGCTGATGAACATCGCCACCGGTCGTGACGCGCTCGACGAATTGCTCGCGCGCTATTCCGATATCGAGCCTGCGCGCCTTGATCCGATCGAGCACGGCATTCTGTGGATGGCGCTTTACGAGTTGCAGCATCGCCTCGACGTGCCGTTCCGCGTTGCGATCAGCGAGGCGGTGGATCTTGCCAAGCGCTTCGGCGCCACCGACGGCTACAAGTACGTCAATGCCGTGCTCGACCGCGCTGCGAGCGAGCTCAGGCCGAACGAGCGCCAGCTGTAGCACAGGGGACGCCGTGGGCGAGTTTGAGCTGATCGATCGCTACTTTTCCCAGCTCGGCGCGCAGCGCGCTGACGTGGTTCAGGGCGTCGGCGACGATGCCGCGCTGCTCGCGGTGCCGCCCGGCCAGCAGCTCGTCACGTGCGTGGATACGCTCGTCGCCGGCCACCACTTTCCGCACGACAGTCACGCCGACGACATCGGCTGGCGCGCGCTGGCGGTCAACCTGTCTGATTTGGCCGCGATGGGTGCAACGCCTGCCTGGGCGATGCTCGCATTGACGATGCCGGATGTCGACGAGGAGTGGCTCGAGGGCTTCGCCGCGGGCTTCGGCGCGTTGGCGATGCAGCACGGCGTCGCGCTGGTCGGGGGCGACACGACCCGCGGGCCGCTTTCGATCAGCGTCTCGCTGCTGGGTCTGCTGCCGACGGGCACGGCGCTGCGCCGTAGCGGGGCGCGTCCCGGCGATCTGATCTACGTGACCGGCTGGCCTGGCGATGCTGCGGCGGGACTGGCGTTGCTGCAGGGTCGCCTGCAGGGTCACGGTGCGGATCGCGGCGCGCTGGAGTTCAAGTTTCGTCGTCCCGAGCCGCGGGTTGCCTTCGGCAGCCGGCTGCGGGGTATTGCCAGCAGTTGCATCGATGTCTCCGACGGACTCGCCGCCGATCTCGGCCGCCTGGTTGCGGCGAGCGGCGTCGGGGCGGTGCTGCGCGCGGCCGAGCTGCCGCTGTCGCGAGCTCTTTATGCGTTGGCCGGCGAGGCGCGGGCGCGCGACTTCGCCCTTGGCGGCGGCGATGACTATGAGCTGCTCTATACCGTTGCGCCGGGCGCCCGACAGCAGATGTTTCAGCTGGCGGCCAGCGCCGGGGCGCCCGCTTGCCACTGCATTGGCGAGGTGGTGGCGGGTCGGGGAGTGCGCGTCCTGGGCGAGCGGGGCGAACTGCCCATCCCCCGCGGCTGGGACCACTTCCACGCATGACAGCCCGGGTAGGCGCGGGCGGTAAAGCGGGATGTGCTTCACGGTCCCCGCCGTGGCGGGGCCTTATGCTGGCCGTCGATGCTGGGTCTGATCGCGGCCTGGGTCAGCCGGGGAGTGCTTTATTCGCAATTTGACTCCAATGACGGGAAGTCGAGGGTTGCCGGCGGGTCGCGGCGGCCGTCCCGTGCCCGAGCGTATCGGCAAGTACGAGATCATCAAGGAAGTCGGCCGCGGTAGCACCGGCAACGTCTACCTGTCGCACGATCCGTATTACGGTCGCGATGTCGCCATCAAGGTCTACAACATAGAGGCCACGGACGATCCGGAAAAGGCGCGAGTCGCGCGCAAGATGTTCCTGTCTGAAGCCCACATGGTGGGCATGTTGCAGCACCCGAACATCCTGCCCATCTACGATGCGGGCGAGGAAGGCGGTCACTACTACGTGGTGACCGAGTTCGTGCATGGCGCGCGCACGCTTGCCACCTACTGCAAGCCCGACAACCTGCTGCGCATCGATGACGTTGTCGAACTAATCTACAAGTGCGCCAAAGCGCTCTCCTACGCTCACGGGCGTGGCGTTATTCACCGCGACATCAAGCCCTCCAACATCATGCTGACCGTCGACAGCGACGTGCGCATCATCGACTTTGGCATCGCGATTGTTGCCGACTCCGAAATCTCCCGTATCGACGGCATCGCAGGAAGCCCCTCCTACATGTCGCCCGAGCAGGTGCAGTCGGCCGAAATCACGCAGCGCTCCGACCTGTATTCGCTCGGTGCGGTGATGTACGAGCTGCTCACCGGCTACCGCCCGTTCCGTGCCGGCAACCTTTCAAAGCTGCTGCACCAGATCGTCTACGCGACGCCACCACCGATCCACACGCTGCGCGAGGGCGTGCCCGAAGAGCTCGAGCGGGTGGTTGCGCTGGCGTTGCAGAAGGACGCCTCGAGGCGCTACGCGACCGGCCAGGACTTCGCCGCCGACCTCACGCGAGTGCACCAGCGGTTGCGCGTCGAGTCGAACAAGATAGACCGCCATGAGCAGTTTGCGATTCTGCGCAGGCTCAAGTTTTTCCACGATTTCTCTCATGCCGAGATCTGGGAGGTCCTGCGTGCCAGCCAGTGGCAGGACTACTCCGAAGCCGAGGAGATCGTCAAGGAAGGCGAGATCGATGATCGCTTCTACATCATCGTCGCCGGCAACGTGGAGGTCGAGCGTTTTGGCCGCAAGGTCGGCAGCCTTGAGGCTGGCGAATGTTTCGGCGAGACGAGCTTCGTGTACGGCGCCAAGCGTCTGGCGACGATCCGCGCGCGTGGCCAGGTCAGCGTGATGAAGGTCAGCTCCACGCTGCTCGAGCAGGTGTCCGCATCCTGCCAGCTGCGTTTCAACAAAGTCTTCCTGCGCTCGCTGATCGGCCGCCTGCAAGGCACCGAGCTTCCGCCCACGCAGGGCTGAGCGCCGCCGATCTCTTCGTGGCGGCAGGTGAGGGGACCGATTTCCCGCCTTGCTGCTGCATGGCGTCGCTGCCAAACTTTCTGCCGGTTCCGCCCTTGTACGGGCGTCCGAGGAGAGTGATTTGAGCGACCTTTTCGAGCCCATCCGCATGGGCGAGCTGAACCTGCCGAACCGCGTCGTGATGGCGCCCTTGACCCGCTGCCGGGCTGGTGACGGTCGCGTTCCCACTGCGCTCAATGCGGAGTACTACAGCCAGCGCGCCAGCGCCGGCCTGATTCTTAGCGAGGCGACCAGTGTAAGTGCCGATGGCGTGGCCTATTACGCCACGCCTGGCATCTGGTCGGAGGCGCAGATCGACGGTTGGGCGCGGGTCACCCAGGCCGTACATGCCGCTGGCGGTCGCATCATGCTGCAGCTGTGGCACGTTGGCCGCGTCTCGGATCCCGAACTGCTCGGCGGCGCACTGCCGGTGGCTCCTAGCGCGATCGCACCCGCCGGCTTCGTCAGCCAGTTGCGCCCGGAGCGCCCTTACGTGGTGCCGCGCGCACTGGAGAGCAGCGAGATGCCGGGCATCGTCGCGGCGTTCCGCCGCGGTGCGCAGAACGCCAAACGCGCCGGCTTCGATGGTGTCGAAGTGCATGGCGCGAACGGCTACCTGCTTGATCAGTTCCTGCACGACTGCAGCAATCATCGCACCGACCGCTACGGTGGCTCGATCGAGAATCGCGCGCGACTGCACCTGGAGGTCACCGATGCTGCCATCGAGGTGTGGGGCGCGGGGCGCGTGGGCATGCATCTTGCGCCGCGTGGCGACGCGCACTCGATGGGGGACTCCAATCCGCTGGCGACTTTCGGCTACCTGGCCGAGCAGCTCGGTCGCCGTAAGATCGCTTTTCTGTGCCTGCGCGAGTCGCTGCGCGAGCCGCGCATAGCGCCTGCATTGAAGGCGCGCTTCGGCGGGGCTGTGATTGCCAACGAAGGCTTCAGCGCGGAATCCGCGCGTCAGCTGCTGCGCTCGGGCGAGGCGGATGCGGTCGCGTTCGGCAAGGACTTCATCGCCAACCCCGACCTGCCGGCGCGCCTGGCCAAGGGGCTGGCGCTGAATCCGTGGCAGCCGAAGACCTTCTACGGCTCGGGGTTGCCCGATCCGCGCGTCGGCTATACCGACTACCCGGCGAGCGCCTAGCGGCGCGCCGGGTTTTACACGCGCGCAGGCTCAGGCTGCCTGCGCGTCCTTGTTGCGCTCGATCAGCGCATACGCCGAGTGATTGTGGATGGACTCGAAGTTCTCCGACTCGACGATATAGGCACGGATCCGGTCGTCCGCGTTCAGCCGCACCGCAACGTCGCGCACCATGTCTTCGACGAACTTCGGGTTGTCATAGGCGCGCTCGGTCACGTATTTCTCGTCCGGGCGCTTGAGGATGCCGTACACCTCGCAGGAGGCTTCGCTCTCGGCGATGTCGATCAGCTCCTCGATCCAGACGTGGCCGTTGATGCGGGCCGTGATCGTGACGTGCGAGCGTTGGTTGTGGGCGCCATAGTCAGAGATCTTCTTCGAGCACGGACACAGGCTGGTGACCGGCACGACCACCTTGATCCAGGTGTCGATGCGCTCGCCGCTGACTTCGCCGATCAGGGTTGCACGGTAGTCGAGCAGGCTCTGCACGCCCGACACCGGCGCCTTCTTCATGATGAAGTACGGAAATGCCATCTCGATGTGGCCGGTCTCGGCATCAAGCCGGGTGACCATCTCCCGCAGCATCGCGCGGAACGAGTCGACCGTCAGTTCGCGTTCGTGCAGATGCAGGATCTCCACGAACCGCGACATGTGCGTGCCCTTGAAGTTGTGCGGCAGGTACACGTACATGTTGAAGTTGGCGACCGTGTTCTGGTCGCCGCCCGAGCGGTCGCGGACGCGCACGGGGTGATAGATGTCCTTGATGCCGACCCGATCGATCGCTATCTGGCGCGTGTCGGCATGATTCTGCACGTCCTCGATCGACTGTGTCGTAGGCGCCGTTGTACCCGTGTCCATCGAAATTTCGTCCTGTCGCTCGCAGCGGTGAATTAGAAAGTTTGCCTGGCGCCGCGCGCCATGTTCACGCGCGACGTTGGCGGGATTGTAAAAACTGCTCGATGCGCTTCGTCATGCTTGCCGCGTCCAGACCCGCGTCGACGAGGTTGTCGGTGCGCGAGCCATGGCCGATGTAGCGATCCGGGATCCCGAGCTGCAGCACCGGCAGTACGTGGCCGTGCGCGCTCATTACCTCCAGAACCGCCGCACCGGCGCCACCGGCTAGCGCATTTTCCTCGGCCGTCACGAACGACTCGTGGCGCTCGGCCAGAAGTCGGATCAGGTCCTCGTCGATGGGCTTCACGAAGCGCATGTTCACAAGCGTCGCGTCGAGCTTCTCAGCGATCGGCGCCAACGTTGCCACCATGGTGCCGAACGCGAGGATTGCAAGACCCGAGCGCCCTTCGCGGCAGATGATGCCACGACCGACTGGTAGTGCGGTCATCTCTGTGATGGTCTGCACTCCCGGTCCAGTACCGCGCGGATAGCGCACGGCGGCCGGCCCGTCGAGCAGCGTCGCGGTGTAGAGCATCTGACGACATTCGTTTTCGTCCGCCGGCGCCATGATCGTCATGTTCGGCACGGTGCGCAGGAATGTCAGGTCGAACACCCCCTGATGGGTGGCGCCGTCGCCGCCGACGAGGCCGGCCCTGTCCAGGGCAAAGATCACCGGCAGCTTCTGCAGTGCGACGTCGTGGATCAGTTGGTCGTAGGCGCGCTGCATGAACGAGGAGTAGATCGCGACGACAGGGCGCAGGCCTTCACAGGCGAGGCCCGCTGCCAGCGTCACGGCGTGCTGCTCGGCGATGCCGACATCGAAGTAGCGGGTCGGAAACTTGCGCGAGTATTCAACCAGCCCGGAGCCTTCCCGCATCGCAGGCGTAATCGCGACGATGCGCGGGTCGCGCTCGGCGATGTCGCACAGCCACTGGCCGAACACCTGTGTGTAGCTCGGTCCCGTCGCACTTTCCTTGAAGATGAGTCCCTTGTCCGCGTCGAACGGGCCGGGGCCGTGCCACTTGATCGGGTCGGCCTCAGCCGGCGCATAGCCCTTGCCCTTCTTGGTGACCACGTGCAGGAACTGCGGCCCGCGCAGATGGCGGATGTTGCGCAGCATGCGCACCAGGCCGATCACGTCATGGCCATCCACGGGACCGATGTAGTTCAGGCCCATCTCTTCAAACATGGTGCCGGGCAGGATCATGCCCTTCATGTGCTCCTCGGAGCGGCGCGCCAGTTCCCACGCGGCGGGCACTCGCCGCAGGATCCGTTTGCCGCCTTCCTTCAGGCCGGCATACAGCCGGCCTGACAGTACGCGTGCGAAGTAATTCGATAGCGCACCGACGTTCTCCGAGATCGACATGTCGTTATCGTTGAGCGCCACCAGCATGTCGACGTCGAGTGAGCCTGCATGGTTCAGTGCCTCGAACGCGAGACCTGCGGTCATCGCACCGTCGCCGATGATGGCGACGTGACGCCGCGCGCCGGCGCGCTGACGGTCGCCAGCGAGATGATCGGCGATCGCCATGCCCAGCGCCGCTGAGATCGAGGTGCTCGAGTGACCCACGCCGAAGGTGTCGAACTCGCTCTCGTCGCGCGTGGGGAATGGCGCAAGCCCATCCTTGTGCTTGATCGTGTGCAATCGGTCGCGTCTGCCGGTCAGCACCTTGTGGGGGTAGGCCTGATGGCCGACGTCCCACACCAGTCGGTCCAGGGGGGTGTCGTAGACGTAGTGCAGGGCGAGCGTCAGCTCCACCGTTCCCAGACCCGCAGCGAAGTGGCCGCCCCTCTGGCTGACCGTGTCGATCAGGAACGCCCGCAGCTCGGCCGCTACCGCCGGCAGCTTGTGCTCGGGTAGGGCGCGCAGGTCTGCCGGCAACGCAATGCGGTCAAGGTGGGGATATCGCTCCGGGCCGGCCATTTGTACAGTCTACCTGTAACGACCGCCGCGGCGCAGAGCCGGACGCGGCATCAGGAGGCGCGTTCGGTGATAAACGCACCCAGCCAGCTGAGCATCCCGGCCTGCGGGCCTAGCGGTGCGATCGCCGCCTGCGCTTCTGCATTGAGGGCGGCGGCCCGTGCGCGCGCTGCCGGCATGCCGGCAGCGGCCGGATAGGTGGGTTTGTGGCGCGCCTGGTCCGCGCCGACGGCCTTGCCCATCAGGCTGGGGTCGCCTTCGACGTCAAGGATATCGTCGACGATCTGGAAGGCGAGTCCCAGCGCCGCGGCGAAGCGGCGCAGCGCGTCGCGGGTCGTCGCGGCAATTCCCGGCGCGAGGCTGATCGCCAGCCCAACGCTTGCCTCGATCAGTGCGCCGGTCTTCAGGCGGTGCATCTGTTCGACCTCGGCGGGCGACAGGGCCCGGCCTACCGAGGCGAGGTCGATCGCCTGGCCGCCGGCCATGCCGCGCGTGCCGCTGGCGGTGGCGAGCAGCCGGATCATCGCAACCCGCTGCTCCGCCCCCGCCGGGGCCATGGCCAGGCTCTCGAACGCGAGCACCTGCAGCGCGTCGCCCACCAGGATCGCGGTTGCCTCGTCGAATTGCCGGTGGCAGGTCGGGCGACCGCGGCGCAGGTCGTCGTTGTCCATCGCCGGCAGGTCGTCGTGGATCAGCGAGTAGACGTGGATCATCTCTACCGCGGCCGCGGCGGCATCGAGCGCGGGCAGCGCGACGCCGAGCAGTTCACCGGTGGCGTAGACGAGCGCCGGCCGTATGCGCTTGCCGCCACCGAGCGTGCTGTAGCGCAGGGCGGAGTGCAGTCGTGACGGCAGCTCGTCGGCGGGCGGCAGGTGCGTGGTAAGGCTTGCCTCGACACGCGACCGGTAGGCCTCGAGCCGTGCGTGGCGTTCAGCGGCGCTCGTCACTCGTCGTCTTCGGGGTCGTGGAACGGGACGGCTTCATGGCTGCCATCGGGTCGGGCCAGCAGCAGTTCTACCTTCTGCTCGGCGCTGGTGAGCGCCTCCTGGCAGGCGCGCGTGAGCCCGACGCCGCGCTCGAAGGTCGCCAGTGCCTCCTCCAGCGGCACGTCGCCCTGCTCGAGTCGGCTGACCACGGCCTCGAGATCGGCCATCGACTTTTCAAAGTCGAACGGCACGGCGGTGGGGGGCGGGTCGGCGGCGGGGCGGGGGGCGCGGGGCATGGTCGTTCCAGTGGGAAGGCAGGCAGAGTACCGGCCGCTGGAAGCAGGCGTCAACGCGTGGCATTTCGCGCCGGATGCAACGTTGCCGCCGCCGTTGAGCGTCGCCGGCAGTGAGCCACGGACCGGGGCGCAGCTCAGCGCCCACCCGCAGGCGCGGCGAATCGCCATCGGCCCGGCTGCGGGGGGTTGTGTCGCGGGCCGACTGAAGTTCAGTAGCAGCTTCAGGAGTTGCGGCGCGCCGGGCGGATTTTCCTCGAGGACGCCCTTCCGGCCGCGTTTGACGCCTGCAACTCCCTGATTCTGGGCGGTAACAGCCTCAAGGGGGCACTGCGCCTCGAGTCTCCGGACGCGCGACGCCAGCAGCAGACCTCGGCGCTGCATTTTCTGGGCTTCGACTTGTGGCGTCGGCGCGCGAGGGCTGCGCGGCGCGGTCAGTCAGGATCGGCATCGAATTGGGCCGCTGAACACTCACTCGTCGGCCCGGGCGTTCGCCACGGGCCTCACCCAACGTCAGGATTTTCTAGTACCCTCGCGCCCGCGATGAACCAGTCCTATACCGCTTCCGATATCGAGGTCCTTTCGGGCCTGGACCCCGTGCGCCGCCGCCCGGGCATGTACACCGATACCTCGCGACCGAACCATCTGGTTCACGAGGTGGTCGACAACAGCGTCGACGAGGCGCTCGCCGGCCACTGCCGCGAGATCCACGTCACCGTCTTCAAGGACGGCAGCGTCGAGGTCGTCGACGACGGCCGCGGCATGCCGGTCGACATCCACCCGGTCGAGAAGATCCCGGGCGTGGAGCTGATCCTGACCCGCCTGCACGCGGGCGGTAAGTTCTCGGACAAGACCTACCAGCAGTCCGGTGGGCTGCACGGCGTTGGCGTGTCGGTCGTCAACGCCCTGTCCGCGCGCCTCGAGTGCCGCGTCCGGCGCGACGGCTGCGAGTACCTGATCGCGTTCAACGGTGGGCGCCTGACCGAGAAGCTGCAGGCCGTCGGCAAGGTCGGCGCGCGCAACACCGGCACCTCGGTGCGTTTCTGGCCAGATCCGAAGTACTTCGATACCGACAAGATCTCGGTCACCAAGCTCAAGCACGTGCTGCGTGCCAAGGCCGTGCTGTGCGCGGGCCTGAAGGTCACGCTGTTCAACGAAGCCAGTGGTGAGCGTGACGAGTGGTTCTACACCGGCGGTCTGTCGAGCTACCTGCTGGAGCGAATGGGCAAGGTGGCGGTCGTCCCGGACGAGCCGTTCGCCGCCTCGCTCAAGGGCGGCAGCGAGGTCGCCGAGTGGGCGTTCGTCTGGCTCAACGAAGACGGCGTCGAGTCGGTCGGCGAGAGCTACGTCAACCTGATCCCGACCACTGATGGCGGCACTCACGTCAACGGCCTGCGTGCCGGCATCACCGACGCGGTGCGCGACTTCTGCGACCTGCGCAACATCATCCCGCGCGGCGTGAAGCTTGCGCCTGAGGACGTCTGGGACCGGCTCTGCTACGTGCTGTCGGTCAAGATGCACGAGCCGCAGTTCGCCGGGCAGACGAAGGAGCGGCTTGCCTCGCGCGAGTCGGCGGCGTTCGTGTCTGGGCTGGTGAAGGACTCGTTCGGTATCTGGTTGTCACAGCACCCGGAGGCCGGCGAGAAGATCGCGAACCTTGCGATCATGAACGCGCAGGCGCGGCTGAAGGCCGCGCAGAAAGTCATCCGCAAGCGGGTGGTGTCGGGTCCGGCGCTGCCGGGCAAGCTGGCCGACTGCACCTCGCAGGAGCCAGCTCGGACGGAGCTGTTCCTGGTTGAGGGCGACTCCGCCGGCGGCAGCGCGAAGCAGGCGCGCGAGCGCGAGTTCCAGGCCGTGATGCCACTGCGCGGCAAGATCCTCAACACCTGGGAAGTCGATGCTGCGGGCGTGCTTGCCTCGCAGGAAGTCCACGACATCTCGGTCGCGATCGGCGTCGAGCCCGGCTCGCCGAAGCTGGGGGATCTGCGTTACCACAAGATTTGCATCCTCGCCGACGCGGACTCGGATGGCGCCCACATCGCGACACTGCTGTGCGCGTTGTTTCTGCGGCACTTCCGGCCGCTGGTGCTGGCCGGCCACGTGCATGTCGCGATGCCGCCGCTGTATCGCGTCGACGTGGGCAAGAACGTTTACTACGCGCTCGACGACGCGGAACGCGCCGGCATCCTCGATCGGATTGCCGCCGAGGGTACGCGCGGCAAGATCACTGTCACCCGTTTCAAGGGCCTGGGCGAGATGAATCCGTTGCAGCTGCGCGAGACGACCATGGCGACCAGCACGCGTCGCTTGCTGCAGTTGACGGTGGAGGCCGCTGACAATACCGACGAGCTGATGGACATGCTGCTGGCGAAGAAGCGCTCCGCCGACCGGCGTGAGTGGCTCGAGTCGAAGGGCAATATGGCCGAGGTGGTGCCGTGAGCTCGGGTGACCTGAACTTCGATGGCGTCGAACGTCAGCCGCTCAAGACGTTCACCGAAAAGGCCTACCTCGACTACTCGATGTACGTCATCCTCGATCGGGCGCTGCCGCAGCTTGCCGATGGCCTCAAGCCCGTGCAGCGTCGCATCGTCTATGCGATGAGCGAGCTGGGCCTGGCGGCCGGCTCCAAGCACAAGAAGAGCGCGCGCACGATCGGCGACGTGATCGGCAAGTTCCATCCGCATGGCGACTCGGCTGCGTATGAAGCCATGGTCCACATGGCGCAGGACTTCTCCTACCGCTATCCGCTGATCGACGGCCAGGGCAACTTCGGCTCGGCTGACGACCCCAAGTCGTTCGCTGCGATGCGTTACACCGAGTCGCGGCTGCGTCCCTATACCGAGACGCTGCTCGCTGAGCTCGGGCAGGGCACCGTCGAGTGGACCCCCAACTTCGATGGCACGATGGACGAGCCGGCGCTGCTGCCGGCGCGGCTGCCCAACGTGCTGCTCAACGGTGCGACCGGTATCGCGGTCGGCATGGCGACCGACATCCCGCCGCACAACCTGCGCGAGGTGGTGACCGCGTGCATCAAGCTGCTCGACGAGCCCGACGCGCCGCTGAAGGAGCTGCTCAAGTCGGTGCAGGGTCCGGATCTGCCGACCGGTGCGGAGATCGTGACGCCGAAGTCGGAGCTGCGCGCGATGTACGAGACCGGCACGGGCTCGTTCCGGGCGCGTGCGGTCTATGAGGTCGGCGACGGCGAAGTGATCATCACCGCGTTGCCGTACCAGGTGTCCGGCTCCAAGATCCAGGAGCAGGTCGCCGCGCAGATCCGCGCCAAGAAGCTGCCGATGGTCGAGAACGTGCGCGACGAATCGGATCACGAGGATCCGACCCGCATCGTGCTCGAGCTGCGCTCCAACCGCGTCGATGCGGAGCAGGTGATGACTCACCTGTTCGCGACCACCGACCTTGAGCGCACCTATCGCGTGAACATGAACGTGATCACGCTCGACGGCCGGCCACAGGTGCTGGGGCTGCGGCCGATGCTGGTCGAATGGCTCGCCTACCGCACGCGCACCGTGACGCGCCGTCTCGAGTACCGGCTGGGCAAGGTCAACGCCCGGCTGCACATCCTCGACGGCCTTTTGATCGCGTACCTGAACCTCGACGAGGTCATTCGTATTGTCCGTACCGAGGATGAGCCGAAAGCTGTGCTGATGAAGCGCTTCGCGCTGTCTTCAGAGCAGGCCGAGGCGATTCTCGAGACGAAGCTGCGCCACCTGGCGCGCCTCGAGGAAATGAAGATCCGCGGTGAGCAGGCGGAGCTTGCCACCGAGCGCGACGGCATCGAAAAGTTGCTGCAGAGCCCGGTTCGCCTCAAGCAGCTGATTCGGGACGAGCTGAGCGCGGATGCCTTGAAGTACGGCGACAAGCGCCGCACCCGCATCGTGGAGCGCGAAGCGGCCAAGGCCATCGACGAGACCGAGCTGGTCACCGCCGAGCCTGTGACGGTCGTGCTGTCCACGGCCGGGTTCGTGCGCCAGGCGAAGGGCCACGAGATAGATCCGCGCTCGCTGTCCTACAAGACTGGCGATGCGTTCCTGGCGGCGGCGCGTGGCAAGAGCACCCAGCAGGCGGTGTTTCTCGACTCGACCGGCCGCACCTACAGCATTCTTGCGCACACGCTGCCGTCGGCGCGTGGCCAGGGCGAGCCGATGTCCGGGCGGGTCGATCCGCCGGATGGCGCCTCGTTCCCGAGCGTGATGATCGGTGAGCCGCCCGATCGCTGGCTGTTGGCCAGCGATGCCGGCTACGGCTTCATCGTCAAGCTCGAGGACCTGTATTCGCGCAACCGCGCGGGCAAGGCCGTATTGACCGTGCCGGAGGGGGCGAAGGCGCTCTGTGCGGCGGCGGTGCCGGAGCACCCGAAGGCGCTGGTCGCGGTCGCTGTGGCGGTTGACGGCCAGGACGGTCGACTGCTCGTGTTCCCGGTCGGCGAAGTGCCGGAGATGGCGAAGGGCAAGGGCAACAAGCTGTTCAACGTGCACGCGCCGAAGGGCGGTTTCTTCGGCGAGCAGATGGTCGGCGTCGCGGTCGTCGCGCCGGGTGGCCGCCTGCGCGTCGTCTGCGGCGAGCGGGCGATGACGCTCTCGTATGCCGAGCTCGACCCCTACCGCGGCGAGCGGGCCCAGCGCGGCGCGATGCTGCCGAAGACTTACCGGCGGGTCACGATGCTCGAGGCCGAGTCCTCCGGCGCCTGAGCAAAACGCCGCCCCCAAACCGGGCGATGGGGCCTTCCGTCGCGTTGCACCATGGTGTAGCCGGCCTGCAAAGCGGTATCGTCCTGTGGCTCTCGTGAAATGGGTGGAAGTCAGGTGAATGTAGCGAGTGGTGATCTGGGCGGCGCGGCGGGCCGAACCCTGCACGCCGGCAACGTGCGCGAAGTGCTTCTCGACCATCTGGTGCGGGTGCTGGGCCGTGACCCGGAGCGCGCCGGTCCGCGGGACATCTACGAGGCGCTGGCGAACGCTGTGCGCGAGGAGCTGTCCGCGCGTTGGGTCGCGACCCAACGACGTGTCGCGCGGGCGCACGTCAAGCGTGTCTGCTACCTGTCGGTCGAGTTCCTGCCAGGCCGGGCGCTCATCAATTCGCTCACCAGCCTCGACGGTGATCTGCTCAACGCAACCCGCGCGGCCGTGCAGGACCTTGGCTTCGACCTCGACACGATCGCGGCCGAAGAGCATGACCCGGGCCTGGGAAACGGCGGTCTCGGACGGCTCGCCGCCTGCTTTCTCGATTCGTTGGCGACCTTGCAGTACCCGGCCATTGGCTACGGCATTCGCTATGACTACGGCATCTTCACGCAGGTCATCGACCCCGAGGGTGGGCAACGCGAAATCGCCAGCTCCTGGCTGCGGCTGCGCGACCCGTGGGAGCTGACGCGGCCGCAGGCCCGCTATGAGATCAACTTCGGCGGCCGCTGCGTCGCCGAGACCGACGCTGCCGGTCGCGTCCGTCATCGTTGGGTCGACACGCGCAAGATGCTCGCGGTCGGCTTCGACAACCTGGTGCCCGGCAACCGCAGCCCGACGGTCAACAACCTGCGGCTGTGGTCTGGACGCGCGGTGGAGCCGTTCAAGGTGGAGGAGTTCAACGCCGGCAATTACCCTGCCGCCGTCGCCGATCAGATCGCCGCCAAGAACCTGTCGCGGGTGCTTTACCCCGACGATTCGACGCCGCAGGGCAAGGAGCTGCGTTTCTGCCAGCAGTACTTCTTCGTCAGCGCCAGCCTGCAGGACCTGCTGGCCACCTTGCTCGACGAGGGCCGCACCCTCGATCAGCTGCCGGACGCGGTCGCGATCCAGCTCAATGACACGCACCCGTCGCTGGCGATTGCCGAGATGATGCGGCTGCTGGTCGATATCCACGACATGGAGTGGGAGCGGGCGCACGGCATCATGCGACGCGTCTTCAGCTACACCAACCACACGCTGCTGCCCGAGGCGCTGGAGACCTGGCCGGTCAGTCTGTTCGAGCGGCTGTTGCCGCGTCATCTGGCGATCATCTACCAGATCAACCGCAACTTCCTCGATGAGGTCAGTGCGCGCTGCCCGGGCGATATAGAGCGCCGCCGGCGGATGTCGATTATTGACGAGGACCAGGGCCGCCGCGTGCGCATGGCGCATCTGGCCGTGGTCGGCAGCCGTAGGGTCAACGGCGTGGCAAAGCTGCACTCAAGTCTGATGCGCGAGACGATTTTCGCGGACTTTGCCGCCCTCTGGCCGGAGCGGTTCACCAACGTCACCAACGGCATTGCCGTGCGTCGCTGGCTCAAGCAGTCCAACCCGGGCCTGTCGGCGTTGCTGACCGAGCGTCTCGGTCATGCCTGGGAGAACGACCTCGAGGAGCTCGACCGGCTGGGCGATGCCGCGGACGAGCCGGAGTTCCGAGCTCGCTTCCGCCAGATCAAGCTGGCCAACAAGCAGCGGCTGGTCACGGCCATCCGCGCCCGCACCGGCATCGACGTGGATGAGGCGTCCTTGTTCGACGTGCAGGTCAAGCGCATCCACGAGTACAAGCGCCAGTTGCTGAACCTGCTGCAAGTCGTGACGCGTTATAACCGCATTCGTCGCGACCCGGCCGCGCACGTCGTGCCGCGCACGGTGATCTTCGCGGGCAAGGCGGCTCCCGGCTACCACATGGCCAAGGCGATCATCCGCCTGATTAACAACGTTGCCCGCGTCATCAATGCCGATCGGTTGGTCGCCGGGCGACTGAAGGTCGTGTTCCTGCCGGACTACGACGTCTCGCTGGCGCAGAAAATCATGCCTGCCGGAGACCTTTCGGAGCAGATCTCGACCGCCGGCATGGAAGCCTCTGGCACCGGCAACATGAAGCTTGCGCTGAACGGGGCACTCACCATCGGCACACTGGACGGCGCCAACATCGAGATCTGCGACCACGTTGGCGCCGAGCACATGTTCATCTTTGGCATGAGCGCCGACGAGGTCGCCTCGCAGCGCGCCCGCGGCTACGTGCCGGCCGATCTGGTGCGTGCCGATCCCGAACTGGCCGAGACGCTGGCGATGATCGACGGCGGTTACTTCACCCCCGACAACCTCGCCGACGGCAAGTCCATCGTCGATCGGCTGACCAGCGACGGCGAGCCATTCTTCGTGCTGGCGGATTTCCGTGCCTACCTGCAGGCGCAGGCCAAGGTGGATGCGCTGTACCTCGACGCCGACGCGTGGAGTCGTTCGGCCGTGCTCAACTGCGTCAACATGGGGTTCTTCTCCAGCGATCGCAGCATCCGTGAGTACGCTGAGAACATCTGGAACATCCGGCCGGTGAGCTGATGGTCGGCCCGCCCAGCAGCAAGCCATCGGGGGTGGGCGCGGCGGGGCTCGAGCCTGAGGTGATCGCGGCGATCGTGGCGGTGACGCATCGTGAGCCGCGTTCGGTACTGGGTTACCACGAGCTGTCGCGGCCAGATGAGCAGCCGCTTTGCCTGGTGCGCGTGCTCGAGCCCGATGCGGTGGAGGTCGCCGTCTACTGGGACGACGAGCCTGACACGGCCGCGCGGCCGCTGCTGCGACTGCACCCCGCGGGCCTGTTTGAGGGTCGCGTCCCGTATCGACGGCCGTTGGTGCCGTATCGACTCAAGCTGCGCTATCAGGACGGCAACGTGCGCAGCCAGCCCGACCCGTACTACTTCGCGCCGCAGCTCACCGACCTTGACCTGCACCTGTTCGGCGAGGGCACGCACCATCGCATCTGGTCGAAGCTGGGCGCGCACCCGACCCAGCTCGAGGGCGTCAGCGGCACGCACTTCGCGGTCTGGGCGCCGAACGCGGCGCGCGTCAGCGTCGTCGGCCCGTTCAATCTCTGGGACGGTCGTCGGCACGCGATGCAGGCGCGTGGCGGTAGCGGCGTATGGGAGTTGTTCGTGCCGGAGGTGGGGGTGGGAGCCGCCTACAAGTACGAGATACGCACCGCTGAGGGCGACACGCGCCTGAAGTCAGACCCCTATGCCGCAGCCATGCAGCTGCGGCCTGACAACTGCTCGCTGGTCTGCGAGCTCGGCGGGTTCCCGTGGCAGGACGCGGCGTGGCTCGCGGCGCGCGGCCGCGGCGAGCCGGCGCGCCAGGCCATTGCCGTTTACGAAGTGCACCTCGGCTCCTGGCGGCAGGTGGCGGGCCGCGAGCCGCCGTTCCTCAGCTGGCAGGAAGCCATCGAGCAGCTGATCCCGTATGTGCTCGACATGGGCTACACGCACATTCAGCTGATGGGTGTCGCCGAGCATCCGTTGGATGGCTCGTGGGGCTACCAGGTGGGTGGCTACTACGCGCCAACCGCGCGCTTCGGGACGCCCGACGAGTTCAGGGCGTTCGTCGATCGTTGTCACGCCGCCGGCATCGGCGTGCTGATGGACTGGGTGCCGGCGCACTTTCCCAAGGATGATCACGGCCTGATCGAATTCGATGGCACGGCGCTATACGAGCACGCTGACCCGCGTCAGGGTGAGCACATGGACTGGGGCACGAAGATCTTCAACTTCGGCCGCAACGAGGTGCGGAACTTCCTGGTTGCCAACGCGCTGTACTGGCTCAACGAGTTCCACATCGACGGTCTGCGCGTGGACGCGGTGGCGTCGATGCTCTATCTGGACTACAGCCGCGCGCCGGGTGAATGGGTTGCAAACCGCTACGGCGGTCGCGAGAACCTCGAGGCGATCGATTTTCTGCGCCACCTGAACTGGGCCGTGCGCGAATACGCCCCCGGTGCGCTGATGATCGCAGAGGAGTCGACCTCGTTCCCAGGGGTCACGCAGCCGACCCACCTCGGCGGGCTGGGTTTCACGTTCAAGTGGAACATGGGCTGGATGAACGACTCGTTGCGCTACTGGCAGTTGGACCCCGTCTACCGTGCGCACGAGCACCGCCTGGTCACGTTCTCGTTCGTCTATGCCTGGTCGGAGCGCTTCATGCTGCCGATCTCGCACGACGAGGTGGTGCACGGCAAGCGCTCGCTGCTCGACAAGATGCCCGGCGACGAATGGCAAAAGCGCGCCAACTACCGGCTGTTCCTCGCCTACATGGCGGCGCATCCGGGCAAGAAGCTGATGTTCATGGGACAGGAGTTCGGGCAGTGGCACGAGTGGCGGCACGCCGAGGCGCTGGACTGGCCGTTGCTGGGTCACGAGCGCCATCGGCAGCTGCGCGAGCTGAACCGCGACCTTAACCTTCTTTATCGTGGTGCCCCGCAGCTGCACGGTTCAGATGCCGATGGCGATGGCTTTGCGTGGATCGACCTGCACAACGCCGCACAGAGCGTGTTCGCGTTCGAGCGGCGTTCGACTCGCGACGAGCCTGGCAGTCCGCTGGTGTGTGTATTTAACGCAACCCCAGTGCCGCGCGTCGATTACTGGATAGGCGTTGACGCGCCTGGTCGTTACCTCAAGGTGTTCGACTCGGACGATCCCCGCTACGGCGGCTCGGGCTACTGCACTGGCGGGGAGTTCGTGGCCGTTGACGGCGGTGCGCAGGGCAGGCGCTATGCGCTGCGCCTTTCCGTGCCGCCGCTGGGTGCGTTGATCCTGCGGCTGGCCTGAGCATGCCGGTGCCTACCCTGCAGCGACTTGCCGCGGCGATTGAGGCGGGGGCGCCATCGCCACTGGGCGCGACTCCTACCGGTCGTGGCGTCAATTTCGCGGTCCACTCCGCTGCCGCGCAGTCGGTGGAGCTTTGTCTGTTCGATACGCACGACGGCACGCCGCTGGGCAGTGTGTCGCTGCCGGGGCGCAGCGGCGACACGTGGCATGGTTTCCTGCCCGAGCCGTTCGCCGGCGTCGGTACGCTGTATGGTTACCGGGTGCACGGACCTTACGAGCCGGCACGTGGCCTGCGCTGCAACCCGCGCAAACTGCTGCTGGATCCTTGCGCTCGCGCGCTCACCGGCGAGCCGCACCACGATCGCGCGCTGTTTGAGACGGCGGAGGCTTTCGAGCTGGACAGCGCTGCGGTGATGCCGCGCTGCCGGGTCGTCGATCATGACTACGACTGGGGTGACGATCTTGCGCCGAGCACCCCGTGGCGCGACACGGTGCTGTACGAACTGCACGTGAAGGGCTACACCGCGTTGCATCCCGAGGTGCCGCCGCAGCTGCGCGGCACCTACCTGGGCCTCGCGCAGCCGGCGGTCATCGAACGGCTGCTGCGTCTGGGCGTGACGGCGCTGGAGTTGATGCCGGTGCAGGCGTTCACCACGGAAGGGTTCCTGCGCGACCGCGGGCTGGTCAACTACTGGGGTTACAACTCGCTCGCCTGGTCAGCACCCGCTACCCAGTACGCACTCGCAGACCCGGTGGCGGAGTTCCGCCAGATGGTCAAGGCGCTGCATGCGGCGGGCCTTGAGGTCATCCTGGACGTTGTCTTCAACCACACCGCGGAGGGCAACGAAAACGGCCCGACGCTGTCCCTGAAGGGATTCGACAATGCGGCCTACTACCGGCCTGCAGTCGATGACCCAAGCCGCTACGACAACCTCACCGGCTGCGGCAATACCGTCAATTGCGACGACCCCGCGACTCGCGCCCTGATTCTCGACTCGCTGCGCTGGTGGGTGCAGGCGATGCACGTAGATGGCTTTCGCTTCGACCTTGCGCCGGTGCTCGGCCGCGGCGTGGAAGGATTCGATCGTCACGCGCCGTTGTTTGCCGAGTTGCGCGCGGATCCCATCCTCGCCTACGTCAAACTGATCGCCGAGCCGTGGGACATCGGTCCGGGCGGCTATCAGCTGGGCGAGTTCCCCTCCGGCTGGTCGGAGTGGAATGATCGCTATCGCGACACACTGCGCTCGTTCTGGCGCGGCGATCCGTACGTGCTTGGCGCCTTCGCGGAGCGGCTGGCCGGTTCGAGCGATATTTTCCGGCACCATGGCCGCAAGCCGACGGCCAGCGTCAATTTCGTGACGTCCCATGATGGCTTTACGCTCGCCGACCTTGTCAGCTACGGCGCCAAGCACAACGAGGCCAACCTCGAGGGCAATGCCGACGGTCATGCCGACAACCTCAGCTGGAACTGCGGCGAGGAAGGGCCGAGCGAGAACCCCACGACCGTCGCCATCCGTCAGCGACAGATGCGCAATCTGCTGCTCACGCTGCTGCTCTCGCAGGGCGTGCCGATGCTGCAGGCGGGCGACGAGTTCGCGCGTACGCAGGCTGGCAACAACAACGCCTACTGCCAGGACAACCCGATCAGTTGGCAGGACTGGTCGCTCGCCACGGTCCCGGCGTCGCTGGAGGAGTTCTGTCGCGGCGTGATCGCGCTGCGTCGGCGCCGGCCGGAGCTGCGGCGCGAGACGTTTCTCAAGGGCAGTCGCAGCGGCCGCGACCATGATGTGGGCTGGCTGCATCCGGCGGGCAGGCGGATGAGCGATGGCGACTGGAGCGATCCACAAGGCCGCGCGATCGGCGTCCTGCTCGATACGTCCCAGGCCGAGGCGGGCCCGTTGCTGATGCTGTTCAACCCCGGCGCCGCGGAAGTCGAGTTCAGGCTGCCGCCGGAGATTGCGGCCGGTAGCTGGCGGCTGCTGGTCGACACCGCCCTGCTGGTGCTGCCGGACGCGGCGGCGACGCTGTCACTAGCGCTACCGCTGCGCTTGCTTGGCCGCGCGTCGCTGATACTGGAGCGGCTGCCATGCAGCGGCGCAGCCGCCAGCTGAGCGATCGGCAGCCAGACCCCCTACAATTGCGCAACTGCCGGCCAGGCTCAACGGGTGGAGGTGGTGTCGTTCAGCATCCGGGCCTGACCGGGATGGAGGGGCTATGTCCACGACCGAAATCTTCCTGCTCGCGATGCTGATGATCTTCGCGATCCCATACCTCGTCTGGCGACTCGGTAGGACCGAGTACTACGCCCCGCTGGTCGTCGTGCAGATCCTGCTCGGCATCGTGCTCGGCCCTGGCGTGCTGGGTGCCGCATATCCCGACTACTACGCGTTTGTCTTCAATCCGACGGTGGTGCAGTCGCTCAATGGCATCGCCTGGTGGGCGGTGATGCTGTTCGTCTGGATCGCGGGCATAGAACTCGACCTCACCGGCGTCTGGCGCGACCGGCGCCAGACGACCATCACCGCCGGCCTTGCGCTCGCCACGCCGCTCGCGTTCGGCGCGCTGGTCGCGGTCGGCGTGGCGCGCTATCCCGGCTGGATGGGGCCGGCGGCGCAGACGTGGCAGTTCACCCTCGGTATCGGGATGTCCTGCGCGGTCACGGCACTGCCGATCCTGATCCTGTTCATGGAGAAGCTCGCCATCCTGCGCGAGCCTATCGGTCAGCGGATCCTGCGTTATGCAAGCCTCGACGACGTTGCGATCTGGGGCGTGCTTGCGCTGATCCTGTTGGACTGGAACCGGATCGGCCGTCAGGGCGTGTTCCTGATCGCGCTTGCGCTGGCAGGCGCGCTCATTCGCTGGCTGGTGCCGAAGCTGGCGCAACGCGACCGCTGGTACGCGGGTGTCATCTGGCTTGCACTGGTCGCGCTGGCGGCGGACTGGTCGGGCCTGCATTTCATGGTCGGCGCGTTCCTCGCCGGGGTGTTACTGGATGGCAAGTGGTTCGAGCAGCGCGAGATGGACATGCTGCGCCACAACGTACTGCTGGTACTGATGCCGGTGTTCTTTCTGAGCACGGGCCTGCGTACCCACTGGTCGCTGGGTGGGACGAGCGTGTTCCTGCTGGCAGGCGTACTGCTGGTCGCCTCGGTCAGCGGCAAGCTGCTGGGTCTGCGGATAGCAGGTCGCATTCTCGGCTGGGCGCCGGGCGAGGCGTCGCTGATCGGCTGGCTGCTGCAGACCAAGGCGCTGATCATGATCATCTTCGTCAACGTGCTGCTCGACAAGGCGATTATCAGCAGCGAGACGTTCACCGCGCTGCTGCTGATGGCGGTGGGCAGCACGATGTTGAGCGTGCCGCTGGCGACGCCATTGCTCGCGCGCCTGCGTGCGACGCCCGGGTTTGGTTGAGGCGGCCTGCGTGATGCCCGGCGCAATGATCGACTGGCGCGCGAGACGCGTCGCTTAGCGAAAGGATTTTCCGGCTGGGTCCGGTCGCGTGGCGTGTTCGAGCGCTGTCAGTGCCGCCAGCGCCTCGGCGCGCGAGCTGCGGCACATCTCGTCGCTCGGGCGCAGCTGCGCGCAGACGGCCGGTCGCTCCGGCCGGCCGAAGATCGCGCAGGATTCATCTGCGCGCAGCTGGACGCAGCGCTCACCGGCGCGTTTGCCCTGTGGCATGCCCGGAATGGGGCTTGAAATCGACGGGGCGATACAGCAGGCGCCGCAGCGGGCTCTACAGTCCATAGGGCAGGCCTGCGCGCGTGCCGCCGGCGGTCAGCCGAGCACGACGTCCTCGGGCTTGTGGATGAAGTAGCCCTGTACGAACTCGATGCCCAGCTGCCACAGCACGGCCATCGTGTTCGCGTCCTCGACGCGCTCGGCGATGGTCTGCGCGCCGACGGCTTTGGCCAGCAGGATCAGGTGCTTCACGCGGGTCTGCAGCGCGGGGTTGCCCGCCAGGCCCTGCATCAGGGAGCCTTCGATCTTCACGAAGTCGGGGCGGACGTGCTCGATCAGCACCCGTGGCTCGGCCCCCGCACCAAAATGCTCGATCGCGAACTTGAACCCTTGTCGGCCCAGCTGCTCACGCAGCGCCTGGGTCGGCAGCAGGAACTGGTCGGCGACTTCCTGGGTGACCTGGAAGCACAGCCGGCCTGGCTCGAAGCGATTGCCGCGCAGCTGGTTCGACAGCCACGTCGGCAGCGACTGGTCCTCCACCGTGTCCTTCGACAGGCGCACGAAAATCACGCCTGACTTGCGCGTGGAGCAGAACGACATCGCCGCGCCGATTACCCAGCGGTCGATATTCTTCATCAGGTCGTTGCGCTCAGCCGCCGGGATGAACTCCGAGGGCAGCACTTCCTTGCCGGTCTCATCGAGCATGCGCACAAGCACGTCGAACATGCCCTTGTCCTCGCCGAGCAGGCTCGCGACCGGCTGCTGCACGAGGCGGAAGCGGTTCTCCATCAGCGCCGCTTTGATGTGATGTACCCAGAGCTTGTCGTTGGCCTCGACGCGCGCGTCGTTGTCGACGTGGTCGAGCAGGCGTACGGCGTTGCCGCCGGCCTCGCGCGCGAGCTGCATCGCCGCCATGGCGTCGTTGACCGGCCCGCTCGGGTCGGTGACCTTGGCCGCCACCAGGCCCAGTCCGACCGTGGCGGTCGCGCTCAGCGTGCGGGTGCCGACCTTGTAGATATGCGCGGATATCTTCGCCAGCAGGTTCTCCGCCCAGGCCTCGACGTCCTTGACCGTGCCGCGAGCGACCAGGAACAGGAAGCTGGAGCCGGTGAAGCGGCCGCACAGGTCGCCGGGTGCTGCCTCGTCGCGCGCAATGGCGGCCACCTGGGCGATGAACTCTTCCGCCAGCAACGGGCCGAGCTGGGAGACGACGGTGTCCATCCGGTCGGGACGGAGCATGGCGACATAGCGCACGCCGCCGGGTACTGGCTGGCCCAGCTGTGTGCGCAGGTCCTCCAGCAGGTAGGCGCGGTGCAGCAGGCCCGTGCTCGGATCCTTGCGCACCGCCTCGGTCAGGCGTTGCTCCATGTCGGAAGAGTCGCGGCGACGGCTCGGGATGCAGAAGTTGACGACGGTTTCGTCGCCGAACTCGCCCTGCGCGAGCACCATTTCCAGCGGCAGCAGCGAGCCGTCTGCGAGGCGTGCAGAGACGCGCAGCGGGTGATTGGCCCACTTGCCCGTGGCGCAGGCAGACAGGCCACCTTTCAGCGCGGCGTGCGAGTCGCGATCGAAGAAGTCCATGACCGGTTGGCCGTGTACGGCATCGGTGTCCGCAAAGCCGAACAGTTCCAGCCAGGCGGGGTTGGCATCCACCACGATGCCTTCCTGCACCTGCGCGATGGCGTCCGCCGAGCCTTCCATGAACGCGGCCAGAGCACGCTGGTACTCGCGGGCCGAGGAGACGGTCTGGTTCAGTGCCCGCTCAAGGCGGAACGCGCGCAGTTCGCGTGAGCAGACCAGCTGTATGCGCTCGGGGTGGGACAGCGAGACGATGTCCTGGGCGCCGGCGCGCAGCGCCGCAGTGCTGGTGATGTCGGTGACCTCGGCGCTGACCAGGATCACCGGCACCGGCGGCTGGCTGCGGGCGCGCAGGTCGGCGATCGTGTCCAGTGGCAGCAGTCGCTCGTCCGCGAACACCACCAGCAGCTCAGGGTTGATCTGGATCATCGCGTCGCCAAGGTCGGCGGCATCCGGCAGCCAGGTGCAGTGCACCGCATGGCCGGCACGGCGCAGGGTGGAGTTGATCGACTCCACGTGGTCCTGCTGACGGGTCAGCACCAGAACGGGGACGGGGGTGCCGTTGGAGGGCGAGGGCGTTGCGGCAGACTGAGGCACGGCGCTGGACCCGGGCGTGGCTGGGGAGACCGCGCCAATCGTACACCGCCCGGGACCCCGAACCGGCGATCAACTCGACACTTTTCAAAGGCCTGACCATCGCTCGCGCGGCTGCGCCGGGGGCCGTTGCTGGCCGGCAGAGCCCTTTGCCGGTATCATGTCGGGCCTTTTGGGACGGCCGAGCGGCACCCCTTTTGTGCCCCTGTTGGCCTCTGGAGCGATTGACCCATGTCGAATTACAGCACGAACGAATTCAAGACCGGCCTGAAGATCCTCATCGACGGCGAGCCGTTCTCGATCGTTGAGAACGAGATGGTCAAGCCAGGCAAGGGCCAGGCCTTCAGCCGCGTGAAGATTCGCAACCTGAAGAACGGCAAGGTCGTCGAGCGCACCTGGAAGTCGGGCGACACGGTCGAGGCCGCCGACATCGTCGACATGGACATGCAGTACCTGTTCACGGACGGCAGCTTCTGGACCTTCATGTCGCCGGACACCTTTGAGCAGTACATGGCCGGCAAGGCCGCGATGGGTGACTCCGCGCAGTGGCTCAAGGACGGCGTGCAGTGCATCGTGACGCTGTGGAACGGCCAGCCGCTGACCGTGACCCCGCCGGCGCACGTCGACCTGAAGGTCGTCGAGACGGACCCGGGCCTGCGCGGTGATACCGCCACCGGCGGGCAGAAGCCGGCCAAGCTTGAGACCGGCGCGGTGGTGCGCGTGCCGCTGTTCATCAACGAAGGCGAGATCCTGCGGATCGACACCCGCACCGGCGACTACATCTCGCGCGCCAGATAAGGCGCACGTCCGGCCGCTAGAGGTCGGACCCCGCGACGAGACGCGCCGCGAAGGCTTCCAGCCCGCGGCCGTCCTCGTCGGCAAACCTGCCGGGCACCGGGCTGTCCAGGTCCATGACGCCGAGCAGTCGGCCGTCGCGCACCAGCGGCACTACGATTTCCGAGTTCGAAGCCGCATCGCAGGCGATGTGGCCTGCGAACGCGTGCACGTCGGCCACGATCTGCGTGCGCTGCTCGCGCCCCGCCGCCCCACAGACGCCCCGGTCGAGGGAAATTCGTACGCAGGCGGGCTTGCCCTGGAACGGGCCCACCACCAGTTCATCGCCTCGTAGCAGGTAGAACCCCGCCCAGTTGAGCTCTGGCAGCGTTGCCCACAGCAGCGCCGAGGCGTTGGCGAGGTTCGCGATCGGGTCACGTTCGCCTGCCAGCAGCCCGTCGAGCGACTGCAGCAGGTGGGCGTAGAGCGTCGCGGCGTCAGCGCCGCTCGGCAGCGGAGTGGTCGGATGGCTCATGGCGTGTCTCCCGTCAGGCCTCATCGACGGTAAAGGCGAGGACGTCGGTCAGCGAGTCGCTGCCGGTGGCGAGCATCAGCACACGGTCGAGCCCGAGCGCGACCCCGGCACAGTCGGGCAGGCCGCGCGCTAGCGCGGCCAGCAGACGCTCGTCCAAGGGCGGCAGCGGCAGACCGCGCGCCGCACGCGCGGCGCGGTCGGCCTCGAAACGCCGGCGCTGTTCAGCGGCATCGGCGAGCTCGTGGAAGCCGTTGCACAGCTCAACGCCGCCAACGTAGGCCTCGAAGCGGGCCGCGACCGCAGGCGTGCCGGGCAGGCAACGCGCCAGTGCCGCCTGCGAGGCGGGATAGTCGTGCACGAACGTGATCCGCTCGGCGCCGAGCGCCGGTCCCACCAGCGCCCCCATCAGCAGGTCGAGCAGCGTGTCGCGCTCTGCGCTGAACTCGCGCGCGCCGAGGCGTTCGCGCGCGATCTCCGCGAGCGCCGCCAACGAGGCGGTGTACGGATCGACCGCCAGCTCGCGCAGGAATGCATCACGATAGCTGAGCCGCTCGGCCGGCGCGTTCAGCCTCTCGGCCAGCAGCGTCTCCAGCAACGCCTGCACCTCGTCCATCAGCTGGTGGTGGTCGAAGCCGAGCCGGTACCACTCGAGCATAGTGAACTCAGGGTTGTGGTGGCGGCCACTTTCGTCGTCGCGGAACACCTTGCAGGTCTGGTAGATATCGCCGCTGCCAGCGGCGAGCAGCCGCTTCATCGCGTACTCGGGCGAGGTCTGCAGGTAGTAAGGACGCGGTCGGCCTGCCAGCCGGGTCTCGAGCGAGGCGAGGTGGACGTCGGTGACCGTCGTCTGGCACAGGATCGGTGTCTCCACCTCGAGCACGCCGCGCTCGGCGAAGAAATGGCGGCAGCGCTCCAGTAGTCGCGCGCGCGCGACCAGCCGCTCGCGTACCACCTCCGCGCTCATGGCGGGGCGGCCGGCGCGAGCTGACCGATCGCCGCACCGACCTGCACGCTGGCGCCGGGTGTGAATGGCGCGAGCCACGACACGCAGCCTTGCGGCAGCAGCAGGATCACGGTCGAGCCCATGTTGAAGTGCCCGAGCTGCGCGCCCGCGGCAAAGTCGCACGTCGCGGGCAGCTCGATCTGACACGGGGTGCGCGGCCGCCGTGGCGTCACCTCGCCGGTTCCGACCAGGCTTACGCTGCCGACATTCAAAGCGCCAACGAAGATCACCGCCAGCGGACCGCTCGCGGTGTCGAAGTGGCACACGACGCGCTCGTTGCGGGCAAACAGGCCGGGTACGGCGGCCGCGGTCGTGGCGTTGACCGAATAAAGCGCGCCCGGCACGTAGTGGATCGAGGTCAGCCTGCCGGCCATCGGCACATGCACGCGGTGGTAGTTGTAGGGTGCCAGGTAGATCGTCGCGAACTCGCCGCCAACGAATGGCGCGGCGCGGCCGGCGTCGCCGACCAAGGCCTCGAGCGAGTAGCTGTGGCACTTCGCGCTCAGGCGCGCCTGCAGCACCTGCGAGCCGTCGATCGTGCCGCGCTCGCTGACGGTGCCGTCGCAGGGGCTGAGCAGCGCATTGGGCTCGGTCGAAAGAGGGCGGCGACCGTCCTGCAGCGCCCGGGTGAAGAACGCGTTGAAGTCGGCATAGCCCTCGGCGTCGCCGAACTCGGCCTCGGTGAGGTCGATCGGGAACAGTCGGCAGAAGCCGCGGATCAGTGCGTTCTTGAGCCAGCGCGAGCGGCGCCGCGCGAGCCAGTAGACCGCTGCGGTGAGCAGGTGTTGCGGCAGCAGCTGCTGCATCAGGATGAAAGCGCGTGCGCGGAGGGTCATGAGGTTCCGTTGCGTGTGCGCACCAGGTGCGCGTAGTCGGCGGCCAGCGAGGCGGCCGAGGGGGTGGCCGGGTAGACGGCGAGCAGTCGCGCCGACGGGTCAATCAGGAATAGCGCTGCGCTGTGATCAACGCGGTAAGCGCCGTCCTGCGCAGGCTCTGCGGCGTACATCGCGCCAAGCGCTCGCGCCCAGGCCTGGAGCGCGGCGTCTGTGCCGCTGACGCCGATGAAGGTCGGGTCGAAGTGCGGCACGTAGCGGGCGAGTACCGCGGGCGTGTCGCGCAGCGGATCCACCGACAGCATCACGACGGCAGGCTGTAGCGACGCCGGCAGGCTCGCCAGCGCGCGCCGCGCGCCGGCGAGCTCCATCAGTGTCGTCGGGCAGACGTCGGGGCAGTTGGTGTAACCCAGGAACAGCAGCGTGTAGTGCCCGGTGAGGTGGCTGCGGTCGAAGCGCGAACCATCCTGGGCCAGCAGCGCGATCGCGGGCAACGGCCGCGGTTCGGGATAGACCGCGGCGAGTCCGGGCGGGCCGCTGCTATTGAGCGTGCGGTAGGCGGCGATGCCGGCGAACAAGGCGGTGAGGCCCAGCACCAGCAGGAGCGGCAGGCGGGTCGGCGCGCGCAGTGGGCGGGTGGGCTCGGACATGGCCCATTATCCCATGACTCGCTGCGCGCCCGGCTGCTTTAGACTTGGGCGATGACGACCGAGCGCCTGCCCCCGATTCCTGCCGGCGATGCGATTCGCTGGGCGGCTCGCCGCTTTGCGCGCGCGCCGCTGGCGTATGGTCATGGCACCGACAACCCGCATGACGAGGCCGCCGCGCTGGTCTTTCATGTCGCCGGCTGGCCCCACTCGGCGGCTCCCGACGCCTACGGCTGGGACCTGCCGCTGGCCGCGCGGCGCGAGCTGCGCGGGCTGGTGCGCCGGCGCATCGACGAGCGCATCCCGGTGGCCTATCTCACCGGGGTCACCTGGTTCGCCGGCCACGAGATCCATGTCGACCCGCGCGTGCTCGTGCCGCGCTCGCCGATTGCCGAGCTGATCCAGACGCACTTCCGGCCCTTCATCGCGCCCGAGCGCGTACGGCGGATCCTCGACATCGGCACCGGATCGGGCTGCATCGCGATCGCCTGCGCGCACGCGTTCCCTGCCGCCGAGGTCGATGCGGTCGACCTGTCGCCGGAGGCGCTCGAGGTCGCGCGCGATAACATCCGCCGCCACGGGCTCGAGGGGCGCGTGCACCCTCGCCTGTCGGACGTGTACGCGGCTCTGGAGGGGGCCCGGTACGATATCATCGTGTCCAATCCGCCCTACGTGCCGCAGGCGGTCGTCGACGGCCTGCCGCCCGAGTACGGGCATGAGCCCGAGTTCGGCCTGGTCTCGGGAGCCGATGGACTCGACGCGGTGCGTCGGATCCTCGACGGGGCTCGCCGCCACATTGTCCCGGGGGGGATTCTGGTGGTCGAGGTCGGCGACACGGATGAGGCGGTCGAACGGGCATGGCCCGAGCTGCCGTTCCTGTGGCTCGACTTCGAGCACGGTGGCGGCGGCGTGTTTCTGCTGACGTTGGAGTAAGCACGGATGTCGGGCAATACGATCGGCAAGCTGTTCACGGTGACGACCTTCGGCGAGAGCCATGGGCCGGCGCTTGGTGCGATCGTCGACGGTTGCCCGCCGGGGCTCGCGATCAGCGAGGATGAGTTGATGGCCGACGTCGAGCGGCGTCGCTCCGGCACCTCGCACCACACCAGCCAGCGCAAGGAGCCGGATCGCGTCCGTATCCTCTCGGGCGTGTTCGAAGGCCGCACCACCGGCAGTCCGATCGGGCTGCTGGTCGAGAACCTCGATCAGCGCTCGCGTGACTACGAAAAGATCAAGGATCGTTTCCGTCCCGGTCACGCCGACTACACCTACCAGCAGAAGTACGGCTTTCGCGACTACCGCGGCGGTGGGCGTTCCTCGGCACGCGAGACGGTGATGCGCGTCGCAGCGGGCGCCATCGCGCGTAAGTACCTCGCCGAGCGGCTTGGCGTGTCGATCTACGGCTACCTTGCCGCGATTGGCCCGCTGACGATTGAGCCGGTCGATCCCCCGTTCGCCTACACCAACCCGTTCTTCTGTCCCGACCCGTCGCGGCTCGAGGAGCTCGACGCGTTCATGTGGAAGATCCGCGAGGCGGGCGACTCGGTCGGCGCACGCATTACCGTCGTCGCGCACGGCGTGCCGCCGGGGCTGGGCGAGCCGGTCTTTGATCGCCTCGACGCTGATCTGGCGCACGCAATGATGAGTATCAACGCGGTCAAGGGCGTCGAGGTCGGCGCGGGCTTCGGCGTCGTCCTGCAGCGCGGCAGCGAGGCACGCGACGAACTGACGCCAGCCGGGTTCACCTCCAACCATGCCGGCGGCGTGCTCGGCGGCATTTCCAGTGGCCAGGACGTCGTCGTCAGCATGGCGCTGAAGCCGACTTCCAGCATTCAGGTGCCGGGGCGCACGATCAACCTCGACGGCGAGCCGGTGGAGGTCGTCACGACCGGGCGGCACGACCCCTGCGTCGGCTTGCGCGCGACGCCGATCGCCGAGGCGATGCTCGCGATCGTGCTGATGGATCACTGGTTGCGCCACCGTGGGCAGAATGCCGACGTCGAGTCGTTCACGCCGGTGATTACCGCGCCGCGGACGTGAGGGCCGGGGATGTCGCGCTTGCGGCGACTTACTTCGGCTACTACGGCGCGATTGGCGTCTTCCAGCCGTACTGGCCGGCCTACCTCGCCTCGCTAGGCCTCACGGCCGGTGCCATCGGCGGGATGCTTGCGCTGTTCAACGCCGTGCGCGTCGCAGGCCCCTACGTCAGCGCTCGCGCGGCCGATGCCATAGTCGACCGGCGGCGCGTGCTGTGGACGCTCGGCCTGAGCGCCGTGGTCGCAAGCCTGCTGCTGACGCAGGTGCGGACGCCGCTGTGGCTTGCGTTGGTGTTCGCGCTGTTCAGCTTTGCCTGCAACGGTCTGATGCCCATCGTCGACACCGTTGCGATCGAGCGGCTCGCCGGTGGTGCGCACCGCTACAGCTGGCTGTGGCTATGGGGCTCGATCGGTTACGTCGTCTGCGCCGCCGCGATGGGCGCGCTGATCGGCGCCTGGGGGCCAGCGCTCGTGCCGTGGGCCATTGCCGCGATGCTTGCGGTGACGCTACTGCTGCTGCTGTGCTTGCCGCGGGTGGCGCGGCCGGCACCGCGTGCGGCGGCGCTGAGCGTTGAGACGGGCGATCGCCGCGCGTTGCTGCGACTGCTGCTGATCGCCTTCCTGCACCTGACGGGGTTCGGCGCTTACTACGGCTTCTACACGCTCTACCTGACGCACTACGGCTATGCGCCGGCGACGATCGGTGCCTATTGGGCCTTCGCGGTCGCGGCCGAGGTGGGAATGTTCATCGCGGCGCCCGCGCTGCTGGCCCGGGTCGGCGCCCGGCGGCTGTTGCCGGTGGCCCTGGCCGCCACCGTGCTGCGCTGGGTGTTGTGCGCCGCCTTTCCCGGCTCGCGCTGGGTGATGTTTGCGGCGCAGTCGTTGCATCTGGCCGGGTTTGCGCTGTTCCACGCGGTGACCGTGCTGATTGCCCCCCGGCTGGTGCCGGCGGGTCGCGCGGCCCGCGTGCAGGCGCTGATCTCCGGGGTCAGCTGGGGCGCGGGCGGCATCGCCGGCAGTCTGCTCGCCGGCTGGCTATGGACGGCCGCGGGGCCGCGCGCGCTCTTTGTTGCGGCGGCGGGGCTCGCGTTGCTGGCATTTGTGCTCAGTCTGGGCTTCCCCGCCGTAGATGCTGCATCCGGGCGCAGCAGTCGGTAGGCTAGGAGGCTCGCTGGCGGCTCTTGGACGCGCCAGATGGGCCGGGCCGGCGTGGCATTAGTGACAAACCCGCCGGTTATGACAAACTCAAGCCTCGCCCGCGCGAGGTGGGTCAGCAGGCCGGGCATGGATTTGCCAGGAGTGTGGAGCGGGTCGAAGTTTTGGTATGCCACTCTTCACTAAGCTATATTTCGTCAAATCACGCGTAATCTGTGACTTGCGAATCAGAGACTTGTGGACTATTTCACGGATTTTGACGAGCTTTTCGAGCCGGCTTTACGCCGCCGGCTCAAGGCTACCGCGCACTCGGGGTAAGTCGATGACAATGAAATCCCGCCTGCTGTTCGGTCTGCTGCTTGCGGCGCCGGGCCTGGCAAATGCCGTCGGACTGGGCGACATCCATCTCGGCTCTGCGCTGAATCAGCCGCTGAGCGCCGACATTGATCTGTTGGGGGCGACCACCGAGGAATTGACTCAGCTGCGCGCTGGGGTTGCCTCGCGCGACATTTTCACCCGCTATGGCATCGACCATCCGGCGTTCCTGACCGGATTCACGTTCAAGGTCACCAAGGACGCGGCCGGCCACAACGTGCTGTCAGTGCGCAGCAGCGATGCGATCAGCGAGCCGTTCGTGACCTTCCTGGTCGAGCTGAGCTGGCCGCGCGGTCATTTGATCCGCGAATACACCGTGCTGCTCGACCCGCCGGTGTTCGAGAAGCAGCCCAGCGTCGCCGTACCGATGGCCGCGCCGGTCACCGGCACTTCAAGCGCCGCCGCGTCGGGCGCCGTCGAGCGCGCTGCGCCGGCAAGTTCGGCAGCCAGCGCACCGGCTGCAGCGGTGCGTTCGCCCAGCAGCCCGGCTGCTGGCGCTGCCGCCCGGGCAGGCGATTACGCCGTCGCGGCGAACGACTCGCTGTCGGCCATTGTGCGTCGTGAGGGCGGCGTGTCCGCGCCAGCTGACGTCAACCGCCTGATGATTGCGACCTTCCGCGCCAATCCCGCGGCGTTCGACGGCAACATAAATCGCCTGCGGCGCGGCGCCGTGCTGCGCCTGCCGCCACAGTCCGAGTGGTCGGCGATGGATGAACACGAGGCGGTCGCCGAAGTCAGGCGTCAGGTCGAGGCCTGGCGGACGACCCTGGGCGGCAGTGGTCGCAGTAGTGGCGGGGCGCGTCTGCGCCTGGTCGTGCCGACGGACACCGGCGCTACCGCCGACGCTGCCACTAAGACGTCGGCGCCGGCCAGCGGCAAGACCGCCGCGCTAGAAAAGGAACTCGCCGATGCCCGGCGCTTGCTCGAGCTGAAGAACGCCGAGTTCGCGCGGCTGCAGGCTCAGTCCGCGCAGGCGCAGGCTCAGGCTCAGGTTCAGGTTCAGGCACAGGCTAAGGCTAAGGCCGAGGCCGAAGCCGAGGCTGAAGCGAAGGCGAAGGCGCAAGTCCAGGCCGCCCCTGCCGCGGCGCCGTCGCCGCCCGCACAGGCGCCGACCAAGTCGAATGCGCCGGCCGTCCCGGCCGTCCCGGCCGCGCCGGGCTTTTTCGAAGGCGCCAGCGACAACCTGTTGTACGGCGGCATCGCGGCGCTGGTCGCCCTGATAGGGGGGCTGATCGGCCTGAACGCATGGCGCCGTCGCCGTACGGACGCAGAGTTCGATGACTCCATGCAGCCGACGTGGGCCGAACCCGCGCCGGAGGTCACGACCCAGTCTCTGTCCACAACCGAGATGGGCACCCGCGCACCGGACGACATCGTTGTCGAAGAGTCCGCTGAAGACGCTAGCGGCGAGTTCGTGGCGCCGCCGTTCGCACCCTCTGAGACCGCGTCGATCGCTCGCTCGACGCTCCGCGACAGTGCGCCGGTGGCCGATCTCCCAGCCATGGACGCCGGGATCGGCCTCGACCAGACCGACTCGCTGGCGGAAGCTGATTTCCACATGGCCTACGGTCTGTATGACCAGGCCGCCGACATCGTCAAGCAGGCGATTGAGCGCGAGCCGGCACGTCGCGACCTGCAGCTGAAGCTGTTGGAAGTCTTTTTCGTCTGGGGCAACAAGGACGCGTTCATCGACGTCGCCCGTACGCTGGCGCGCGGTCGTGATGCGGCACCTGCCGGCGAGTGGGACAAGGTTGCGATCATGGGACGCCAGATCGCGCCAGACGACGCGCTGTTTGCCGGCCAGTCGCAGAGCTCGTCGCATGTCGACATCGACTTTGACCTGGACGCTGCCGGCACGCAGGGAATCGACCTCGACCTACTGGGCGACTCCAGCCTGAACCTGAATACCGGAATGATGGCTCAGGGTGGCGTCGACCTCGATCTGGGTCATGCGCTGGCTGGCAGCGACGCTGCCTCCGATACCGGCAATTCGCCGACCCTCGATCCGGACCGCTTCGACTTGCTGCTCGAGCCCGAGCATGCGCACGACAGTGGTGCCACAACTCGCGAGTTGGCGGCGCGCGCCGACGCATCGACCGTGGAGCAGCCGGCGCTGCGCAGCAGCGCCTTCGAGGAGTCGCCGACTGTCGAGACGCCGGTCTACGACCTCGAGGACGATGCGGCGCTGCTTGACCGGCTGGATCTTGCGCTGCAGCAGGGTTCCACGCGGGCCCCCGAGACGACTGCCGAGATCTCAATCGAGGATCTTGGCTTCGACGTCGAGTCGCTTGACGAGACCGACCATCAGACGCTGTACCCGGCGGACGGGGCGACGCTGGTGGCGGGTCTGGACTCGCAGTCGCGCTCGTTGCTCGCCGCTGCCGATGCCGATCGCACCCGCGAGATGGAATATGCGCCGCCCGCCGACTTCGAGTCGAGCTACGCGGTGACGCCGCCGACCCCGCAGGCGGACGAAGCGGCGAACGCGGCGACGATGCTCTCGCCGCGGTTAGTCGACAGCGCCGCCACCGAGCTGCTGCCGGTGTACGACCCCGACGCCGTCGGCGAAACGAGCGAGATCGAGCTGTCGAGCTCTGATCTGGATCTGGACCTGGACGAACTCGCCCGGGCCCTCGAAAACGATACGGTTGCGCAACCGAGGCGCGACGAAATCCGGTTCTCGACAGATGTGTTCGCGACCGGAATCCATAAGGTGCCTGGCAGCGGGATGGATCTGGATGTCGGGGCACCGCTGATTGAAAATCGAGAGCCCACTGTGACCGAGCGCATGCCGCACGATCTGGATTTGCCCGAACTCGAACCGGTGACCCTGTCGGAGGTAGGTACCAAGCTCGATCTGGCGCGCGCTTACATGGACATGGGCGATCCGGATGGCGCGCGCAGCATCTTGCAGGAGGTCCTCAGCGAGGGCAGTTCCTCGCAGAAAGTGGAGGCGCAGCGCCTCATAGAGACGCTGCCGCACTGAGCGCACGCAGCGCGTGCGGTTCGCAGCAGGCATCGAGTACGCCGGCACCGCCTACGCGGGCTGGCAGCGGCAGAACTCGGCTCCGTCGGTGCAGGCGGAGGTTGAGCGCGCGCTCGGCTTCGTTGCCGATCATCCCGTCAAGGTCGTCTGCGCCGGGCGCACAGACACCGGCGTGCATGCGCTCGGCCAGGTCATCCATTTTGAGACTGACGCCGTGCGGCCGTTGCGCGGCTGGCTGTTCGGTGCCAACACCAACCTGCCGCAGGATGTCGCGCTGCGCTGGATCGTGCCGGTCGCGGCGGATTTCAGTGCGCGCTATTCGGCGCTGGCGCGCACTTATCGCTACGTGATCTTGAATGCGCCGACCCGCGCGCCACTGTTGAGCAACCGGGTCTGTCTGTGGCGTTCGCCGCTGGACGCGGCGCGCATGCACGCGGCGTTGCAGCCGTTGGTCGGTCAGCACGACTATTCCGCGTTCCGCGCCTCCGAGTGTCAGTCGAAGAGCCCGGTTCGGCGGCTGGAGCGGATCGGCGTGGAGCGCCACGGCGACTTCCTGGTGCTGTCGGTGACCGCCAACGCCTTCTTGCATCACATGGTTCGCAACATTGCAGGCTCAGCGCTCGCGGTCGGCGAGGGCGCCCGAGCGGTGGGCTGGATCGCAGAGGTGCTCGCCGGCCGCGACCGGGCTGTCGCCGGCATTACCGCCCCGGCCGGGGGGTTGTACTTCGCCAAGGTCCGCTACCCGGAGGCCGCGGGCATCCCAGCCGAGGCGCCGGCCGGGCTTTCCGCTATCATCGGCGCCTCGCAGTCCCTGGAAGCTCCCGGATGACCTGGTTCGAGAAGATCATGCCCTCGCGGATCAAGACCGAGCGCCGCACGCGTTCGGTCCCTGAGGGGCTGTGGATCAAGTGTGAGGCTTGCGATTCGGTGCTCTACCGCGCCGAGCTCGAGCGCAACCTCAATGTCTGCCCGAAGTGCTCGCACCACATGCGTATCGACGGCCGTGAGCGGCTCAAGCGCTTCCTCGACCCGGGTTCGGCGAGTGAGCTTGCCGCCGCCATGCAGTCCGAGGACCCGCTGCGGTTCAAGGACTCCAAGCGTTACCGCGATCGTGTCGCCGCTGCCCAAAAGGACACCGGCGAGCGCGATGCGCTGACGGTCATGGCCGGCACCCTGACGGGCCTGGAGATCGTTGCCGTCGCGTTCGAGTTCAAGTTCATGGCCGGTTCGATGGGTTCGGTCGTCGGCGAGAAGTTCGTGCGCGCGGTCGAACATTGCCGCACCTTCAGGATGCCGCTGGTGTGCTTTTCGGCGAGCGGCGGCGCGCGCATGCAGGAAGGCCTCTACTCGCTGATGCAGATGGCCAAGACCAGTGCGGCGCTAGGGCGCCTGGCCAAGGACCGGCTGCCGTTCGTGTCGGTGCTGACCGACCCGACCACGGGCGGCGTGTCGGCGAGCCTGGCGATGCTCGGGGACGTGAACATTGGTGAGCCGCGCGCGTTGATCGGGTTCGCCGGTCCGCGCGTGATCCAGCAGACCGTCCGCGAGACGCTGCCGGAAGGCTTCCAGCGCAGCGAGTTCCTGCTCGAGCATGGCGCGATCGACATGATTCTTGACCGCCGCGATCACCGTGAACGGATCGCCAACCTCCTGCGCCTCCTGATGCAAGCGCCGCCGCAGGCGGTCTGAGCGTGGCCGGGCGGACGCTTGATGACTGGCTGGAGTACCAGCAGCGCGTGCATCCGCACGCGATGGACTTCACGCTCGATCGCATGCACACGCTGCTGGCCGCTCTGGGTCTGGGCAGGCCCGCTGCAAAGGTCATTACCGTCGGCGGCACCAACGGCAAGGGCTCGGTGACCGCGACGCTCGAGTCAGTGGCCCGTGCCGCCGGCCTCAAGGTCGGCCTCTACACCTCGCCACATCTGCTTCGCTACACCGAGCGCATTCGCATCAACGGCGCCGAGATCGACCCTGCCACGCTGGTGGCGGTGTTCGAGCGTATAGAGGCGGCGCGCGGCGCCACGACGCTGACGTATTTCGAGTACGGCACGCTGGCCGCGCTGATGGCATTCGCGCAGTCAGGCGTGGAGCTTGTGATTCTGGAGGTCGGGCTCGGCGGGCGACTCGACGCGGTCAATGCGATCGATGCCGACGTCGGCGTCGTGGTCTCGATCAGCCTCGACCACACCGAGTACCTGGGCGATACGCTTGAGGCCATTGGCCGTGAGAAGGCGGGCATCTTCCGGGCCGGCCGGCCGGCCATCTACGGCAGTCTGGCGATGCCGGCGTCGATTGCGACGGAGGCCGCGCGCATCGGCGCGCGCCTCGAGCGTTTTGGCACGGATTTCCAGGTCGAGGTCCAAGCCGCTGGCTTTGCCTTTGTGCGCGGCGTGACGCGCCTGTCGGGGCTGCCGGCGCCGGCGTTGGCCGGCAGCGCCCAGTATGCGAACGCTGCAACCGCGCTCGCCGCCCTCGACGCGGCTGGGCTGCTGCCAGGGTCTGCGGTGGTTGCGCGGGGGCTGGCCGGCGTGTCGTTGCCGGCGCGCTATCAGGTGGTGCCGGGAGTGGTTGAATGGGTGTTCGACGTGGCCCACAACCCCGGCAGTGCGGCCGTGCTGGCGGATACCATGATCGAGCGGCGCGGCAGCGGCCGCACGCTGGTCGTCGCGGGGCTGCTGGGCGACAAGGACGCGGTCGCTGTCGGCCGGGAGCTGGCGCGTGCCCTCGGCGCGCGCGATGTGGTCTGCGCGGTGACGCTCGCAGGTGAGCGCGGCCGTCAGGCCGAGTCGCTCGCCGCGCTATGGGAGCCGCTGCTGGGCCGCTCCCTGACGACCGCGATGTCGGTCGAAGCGGGTTGTGCGTTCGCGGCGCATGCGGCGGAGCCGGGGGATCGGGTGGTTGTCTTTGGGTCGTTCCACACCGCCGCGCCGGCACTGGAATGGCATCGTCTATACTCCGCCTCGCCTCCCGTCTGAGCGATCTTATGGACACCCGCCTCAAAGAACGACTGGTCGGCGCGGCCGCCCTGGTCCTGATCGTCGTGCTGGTCGTGCCAGAGCTGCTGACCGGCCCGAAGCGGCTGGCACCCTCGCCGGCCTCCGATGTTCCCAATCCCGTGCGTACCGTCGTTGTCGACCTGACCGCCTCCAGCCCCGCGCTGGTTGCCCGTCCGGCTGCCGATGCTCCAAACGGAGCGCCGGCCGATGCGCCCGCCGTGCGGGTCGCCCCACCAGTGGCCGCTGCTGCGGTGATGAACCCGCCGCCGACGGCGCCGGTGGTTGACCCGACGCCGGCTGCCCCGGCGCCCTCAGTCGCCGTGGCATCGGCGCCGCTGGCAGCGGCGTCCAAGAGCCCACCGATGGCGTCCCCGCCGCCCTCCAGCCCGCCGCCCCTCGTCACGACGCCGGCGGCCAAGCCCCCTGCCGCCACCGCCCCGGCTGGCGCGGCCGCGAAGGCAGTGCAGGCGCCGCCTGTCGCCCCGAAGGGCACCAGCCCGGCCGGCCCGCCGGCCAGCCAGCCGACCTCTACGGCGGCGGTGGCGGCGGTGACCCCGCCGCGTCCCGCCACCGCGCCCACCGAGCTTCCCGCCGTTGCCGCCGCCAAGCCGGCAGCGGCCAAGTCCGCTGCGCACGGCGGCAGTGGCGAGGCCTGGGTGGTGCAGCTGGGCAGTTTCGCCAGCCGCGAGAACGGCGAAAAGCTCGCCACCCAGCTGCGCGCCAAGGGCTACCGGGCCTTCGTCAGCGAGTACCGCGGCAGCGGCCGCGTGCTGTTTCGCGTGCGAGTCGGGCCCGAGCAGGACCGAGCGCGCGCCGACGCGATCGCCGCGCGGCTGGCGCGTGACGGCCATAAAGGCTCGGTCGCGCCGCGCTGACACGCCCATCCGCGCCGTCCCGGACGGCGTCGTGTGAGCGCGGGGCGTTTCAGATAAAATCACGGGCTCAGGCTGCACACCCGCAGCCGCCTCTAGTGGCAACCCGGATGCAAGGCGCGGACTACATCATCTTCGCCGTGATTGGCGCTTCCGCCATCCTCGGCGCCGTACGTGGCTTCATCCGCGAGGTGGTCGCGCTGATCACCTGGCTGCTCGCGATCTGGATCGCCTGGCACTTCTCCGGTTTTCTCCAGCCGTACCTGGGCGGCATGCTCAGTGCGGTGCAGAAGGCGTGGCTTGCGCGCGGCATCGTGCTGATCGGCGTACTGCTGCTCGGTGCCATCGCGGGCCACTTGCTGGCGTGGCTGTCGCACACCGCCGCTGGCCTTGGCGTAGTTGACCGTCTGTTCGGCTTCTTTTTCGGCGTCACGCGCGGTGTGGTGTTGGTCGGCTTCGGCGCAATGCTCGGGGTGACGATGAACCTGCAGCACGAGCCGTGGTGGACCGGTGCGCACTTCGCGCCCTATACCCTGCATGTGGCCAGCTGGCTGGAACGCTTTGCGGGCGAGTCCAAGGCGCTTGCGCGCCGCGCACTCGCCACCGACGGGGAGTAGGAGCATGTGCGGCATCGTCGGCATCGTCGGGCAGTCGCCCGTCAATCAGCGCATCTACGACGCGCTCACCGTGCTGCAGCACCGCGGCCAGGATGCCGCTGGCATCATGACGTGCGACGGCGAGGAGCTGTTCCTGCGCAAGGAATCCGGCCTCGTGCGGGACGTGTTCCAGCAGCGGCACATGCTGCAGCTGAAGGGCAACATCGGTATCGGCCACGTGCGCTACCCGACCGCTGGCTGCGACGGCGTCGCCGAGGCGCAGCCGTTCTACGTCAATGCCCCCTACGGCATCGGGCTGTCGCATAACGGCAACCTGACCAACGCCGCGGAGCTCGCCGAGGCGCTGTGGCGCGACGAGCGTCGCCACCTGAACACCAGCTCCGACTCCGAGGCGCTGCTCAACATTCTGGCGAGCGAGCTGCAGCGCAAGGGCGCCGCGCACCTGAAGCCTGATGAGCTGTTCGCTGCGCTGGCGAATGTCTATCGTCGCGTGCGCGGCGGTTACGCTGTCGTGGCGCTGATCATCGGCCACGGCGTGGTGGGCTTCCGCGACCCGAACGGCATCCGCCCGCTGGTGCTCGGTCGGCGCATCACGCCGCGCGGCACCGAGTGGATGCTGGCCTCCGAGTCGGTATCGCTGGACCTGGTCGGCTTTGACCTCGTGCGCGACGTAGAGCCGGGCGAGGCGGTCTACATCGACGTCTCCGGTGGCCTGCACAGCGCCCGCTGTGCAGAGGTGACCGCGCACACCCCGTGCGTGTTTGAGTACGTCTACTTCGCGCGCCCCGATTCGATCATCGACAACATCTCGGTCCACAAGGCGCGCATGCGCATGGGCGAGAAGCTGGCGGAGAAGATCAAGCGGCTGCGGCCGGACCATGACATCGACGTCGTGATCCCGATTCCCGACACCAGTCGCACCAGTGCGATGCAGCTCGCGCTCGACCTGAACCTCGAGTATCGCGAGGGCTTCGTCAAGAATCGCTACATCGGCCGCACGTTCATCATGCCGGGTCAGGAAGAACGCCAGAAGTCGGTGCGTTCGAAGCTGAACGCGATTCCGCTCGAGTTCCGCGGCCGCAACGTACTGCTGGTCGACGACTCGATCGTGCGCGGCACGACGTCGGCGCAGATCATCGACCTCGCCCGCGAGGCCGGTGCGCGCAAGGTCTACTTCGCCTCGGCGGCGCCGCCGGTGCGCTACCCCAATGTCTACGGCATTGACATGGCAGCGGTCGGCGAGCTGGTCGCCAACGGCCGCACCGACGAAGAGGTGGCGCAGCTGATCGGTGCGGACTGGCTCATCTATCAGGATCTCGAGGATCTGGTCACGGCGGTGAGGCACGACAAGGCGCGGGTCGAGTCGTTTGACACGTCCTGCTTCTCGGGCGAATACGTCACCGGCGATGTGACCCCGGAGTATCTGGCGGCCCTCGAGCGCGAGCGTTCGGATGCGGCGAAGGCGCGGCGTCGTGATGCCGCTGAAATACCGCCGGCGCCCGCATCGAAGCCGCGGGCGGTCCGGGTCGTCTGACCCGACTGCCGTGCGTGATCCCATGGGAGTCGGCGCGGACCGGCGCCGAGCTGCGCTGCTCAAGCTCTATGCCGTGGCGTCCGCCGCAGTCGAGGGGCGCAGTGCGGTCGCGCGCGCGCTGGCGGGGCCGGTAGCGGACGAGCCGCTGGCGCTGATCGCGATCGGCAAGGCGGCCGGCAGCATGGCGCTTGGCGCCTGCGACCTGCACGGTCGCAGCATTCAGCGTGGTCTGGTCATCAGCCGTGCCGGACACCTCGAGGCGGAGCTCGGCCATTGGCCGGCACTGGTGTGCCTGGAGGGCGACCATCCGGTGCCGGGGGCGGCCAGTCTCGCCGCGGGCGCGGCACTGGAGGCGTTCATTGCCGCGACACCGGCCGGCAGCCGCGTGCTGGTGCTCGTCTCCGGCGGCGCCTCGAGCCTGGTGGAATCCCTGGCGGCGGGAGTCACCGCGACCGAGCTTGCCCGGCTGAACGAATGGGGCTTGGGCTCGGGTCTGCCGATCACGGCCCTGAACGGTCTGCGCCGACGCGTGTCGCGGCTCAAGGGCGGCAGGCTCGCGCGTCTGCTTGAGTTTCACCGCGCCGAGGCGCTGCTGATCTCCGATGTGCCCGGTGATGATCCGGCGGTGATCGGCTCGGGGCTGGTCGCCGCAGCTCCCGCCGAGAAGCTGCCGGCAGACCTGCCGGAGTGGGTGCGCGAGCTGGTCCTGGCCGAGCGCGGACTGCCCGCGGGCGCAAGCATGCCGGCGCGCATCGTCGCGCGGCTCGAGGACGCCTTCGTGGCGGTGGCGCTGGCCGCGGATCAGCAGGGGCTGCTGTGCCGCAGGCTCGCATCGCGTGCGGACGGCGAGGTGGAGTCGTGCGCGAACCGGTTCGCGCACGAGCTCGCCCTCGGCACCGAGGACGTGCTGCTGTGGGGCGGCGAAACCACCGTGTGTCTGCCACCGACGCCCGGCCGGGGCGGTCGCAACCAGCAGTTCGCGCTGGCCGCCGCACGACTGCTTGCCGGCCACAACGACCTGCTGATCCTCGCCGCCGGCACCGACGGCAGCGATGGCAACTCTGCCGACGCCGGCGCCATCGTTGATGGCGGTACGCTCGCGCGCGGTCGCGCCGCAGGGCTGGATCCGGAGGCCGCGCTGGCGCAGGCCAATGCCGGTCCGTTCCTCGAGGCGGCCGGCGATCTGCTGTATACCGGTCCTACCGGCACCAACGTCGGTGACCTGATGCTCGGTCTGCGCCGGGCGCCGCTGCCGCCCGACGATGACGAGCCGGGTGACGCTCCGGTGCAAGGCAAGGAGGCCTGACAATGCGCGTGCTGTTGATCGAGGACGACCCGGACTATCGCCGGCTGATCAGGCAGCACCTGGTCACGGGTCTGGGCGATGTCGTCGTCGTCGAGCACGAGCCGCGGCAGCTGGGCCGGCTGCCGGCCGAGTTTCATGCGGCCGGCTACGATGCGGTGCTGCTCGATGCGCGGCCCGCGGACGAGGACGGCCTTGGCTGGCTTACCGACGCGCGCGCCCGTCCGCTGTTCCCGCCGGTGATCTTTCTGCTGCCGGAGCGCGACGATACGGCAGCCGCCGCGGCGCTCGCCGCTGGTGCCTACGGCTGCATCGCGAAGGCGAAGATCGGCCACCGTCAGTTCGTCGGGCTGGTGAAAGACGCCGCCAGCCTGCAGCGACGCACGCTGGCCTCCTTCCGCGCCAGTGCGGCGGCGGCGAAGGCCTACCGCTTCGGCCAGACCGCGATCAAGGGCTTGCGCTGCATCCGTGCGCTCGCCAACAGCACGATGTCGACCGTCTATCTGGCCGAGAGCGAGCGCGAGGCGCGTCTGGTGGTGCTCAAGCTGCTGCGCCAGATCCCCGACCTGACCGACAAACCCGGCACCTTCGATCGCTTCTTGCAGGAATACGAGATCATCCGGCAGATCGATCATCCCAATGTCGTGCGCATCTACGAGCTCGGGGTCGCCGACGATCACGCCTTTATCCAGATGGAGTATTTCGCCGCCGGCGACCTGCGCAGCCGCATGCGCCGCGGCATCACTCCGCTGGATGCGTTGGACATGCTGCGGCAGATGGCCGGCGCGCTCGCCGCGATCCACGCTGCGGGCGTTCTGCACCGCGACCTCAAGCCCGGCAACGTGATGCTGCGGGCCGATGGCACGATCGCGCTGATCGACTTCGGGCTGGCCAAGCAGTTGTCGCTGGAGGCTGAGATCACCGCGACCGGCGAGATCTTCGGCACGCCGTACTACATGAGCCCCGAGCAGGGTCACGGCCGGGAGGCGGATGAGCGCAGCGACCTGTACAGCCTCGGCGTGATCTTCTACGAGATGCTGACCGGCAAGAAGCCGTTCCTCGCCGCGACGCCGATGGCGGTCATCTACAAGCACAGTCATACGCCGATCCCGCTGCTGCCGGCACAGTACGCGCACTGGCAGGGCTTGCTCGAGCGGATGCTGGCGAAGGAGGCGCGCGATCGCTACCAGTCAGCTGAGCAGCTGTGCGAGGCGATCGACGCGCTGCCGCCACCACCGCCGCTGGTGCCGCCGGGCGCGATGCCGGTGACGGAGGGCGGGTGAGCGGGCCGCTCCAGACAGGGCTGCTGGCCGCGACGCCGCCTGGCTGGTACGAGGCGGCGCTGCAGTCGCTCGAGGTACTGCTGGTCGATCACGCCAACTGCGAGAAGAAGGCCGCGTCCACGGCACTGGGGCTGATGTTCCAGTATGCCGATGACACGGCGCTGGGACTGAGCCTCGCGCGGCTCGCGCGCGAGGAGCTGCGCCATTACGAACAGGTGCTGGGGCTGATGGCGAAGCGCGAGGTGCGCTACGCGCGCCTGCCGCCGGGGCGCTATGCCGGCGAACTGCGCCGTGCGGTCACAGCCCACGAGCCGGTCCGCCGGCTGGATCTGCTGATCGCCGGGCAGTTGATCGAGGCGCGCTCTTCGGAGCGGTTCGCCGGCCTCATTCCGCTGCTGCCTGAGGACATCGCTCGGTTCTACGCGGGCCTCGAGGCGGCCGAGGCGCGCCATCGCAGTCTCTACAGTGATCTTGCCCGTCGCCATGCGGAAGCATCGGGGCTCGACTACGCCGTGCGGCTTGCGGCGCTGGCGACGGTTGAGGCGGATCTTGCTACCCGTCCTGACCCTTTGTTCCGCTTTCATTCCGGCCCACCGGCCTGAAGTCTCAGCGCGGCCGCGTCTCCAGCCGCAGGCCCGCATTGTCCCAGCACAGCACGCTGCCTTGCGTGTACCAGTCGCCGGTGACGATGCGCGTGCAGGCCCGTCCATCGATTGACAGCGCATGTACGCCCGGACGATGCGTGTGGCCGTGAACGAGCGTATCGACGCCGGCGGCGCGCAGCAGCGCCTCGACGGTTGCCGGGTTCACGTCCATCAGCATCGTCTGCTGCTGGGCGGTGTGCGCGCGACTGCCGCTGCGCGCTTCGTCTGCCAGCAGCTGTCGTGTCGCGCGGCCGAGGCCGAGGAATGCGCGCTGCCAGGGGGGATCGCGCACCAGTGCCCGCAGTCGCTGGTACGGCACATCGTCCGTGCACAGCGCATCGCCGTGCGCGAACAGCGCGCGTTTGCCGTGGCGGCTGACGATGACGGGGTCCGCGAGCAGCAGGCCGCCAGTATCGCACTCGAAGCGCGACCCGTAGAGGAAGTCGCGGTTGCCGTGCTGGAAATACAGCTCGACGCCGGACGCGCTCAATCTGCGCAGCGCAGCGACGACCCCGCGTCGGTGCGGGTTGTCGTCGTCGTCGCCGATCCACGCCTCGAACAGGTCGCCCAACACGTACAACGCCTCGGCGCCGCGGGCTTCACCTTCGAGGAAGGCGATGAACTGTTCGCCGATCTCGGGCCATGCCGCGTCGATGTGCAGGTCAGAGACGACGAGCGCGGTCACGTGGCTCAGTGCGCCGTGGCCGGCGCGGTCGCGGCGGCGCCGACGATCTCCGCCTTCTGGATCACGATCATGTCCAGCGGCGCGTCGCGCGTCCAAGGACCCATCGAGCCGGTCGGCGAGTGGCCGATCTTCTCGACTACGTCCATGCCCTCGATGATCTTGCCGAACACCGTGTAGCCCCAGCGCAGCGGCGTCGGGTCGAGGTCGTCGTTGTCGGTCAGGTTGACGTAGAACTGCGCGTTGCCGGAGTGCGGCGAATCGCCGCGCGCGAGCCCGACCGTGCCACGCTTGTTCGACAGGCCGTTGCCGGATTCGTTGGAGACGGTCGCGCTCGGAGTCTTGCTCTGGAACTTGTCGTCGTAGCCGCCGGCCTGCACGACGAAGTTCGAGATCACCCGATGGAACACGGTGCCGGTGTAGTAGCCGGCGCGGACGTTGTTGATGAAGGCGGCGCAGGTCAGCGGCGCGCGTGCCAGCGCAAGCTCGATGGTGAAGCTGCCGAGGTTGGTCTCGATCCGTACCTGGCTGGGCGAGCCGTCGTCGGCGCGGGCGAGGGGGGCGAGTCCGAGTAGCGCGACCAGCGATCCGAGGAGGGCGAGGCGAAGGCGGCGGGCAGGGGCGTGGTTCGGCATTGGATTCCCGGCAGGGGTGGAGGGGGAGCGCATTATACTTCGGCCCCATGTCTGTACCCGTTATCACTCGCTTCGCCCCCAGCCCGACGGGCGCCCTGCACCTGGGCAACGTCCGGACGGCCCTGTTCAACTGGCTGTACGCGCGCCGCCACGGCGGGCGGTTCGTGCTGCGCATCGAGGACACCGATCGGGCGCGCTCCGATCCCGCCCACGAGCAGTCGCTGGTCGCGGCCCTGCGCTGGCTGGGGCTGGAGTGGGACGCCGGCCCCGGCCGGGATGACCTGGCAGGCCCCTATCGCCAGTCCGAGCGCGGTGCGGTCTACGCGGCGGCCTACGCGCGCCTGGAGGCGGGCGGCCAGGCCTACCCGTGTTACTGCAGTTCGCTGGAGCTGGAGTTTGCCCGCAAGGCCGCATTGCAGGCCGGCCGGCCGCCACGCTATTCAGGTCCTTGCGCGGCCCTGGATGGCGCCGGACGGGCCGCAAGACTGGCCGAGGGGCGCAGCCCCTCGCTTCGCTTTCGGGTCACGCCAGGGCCGATCGAGTACACCGACCTGGTGCGCGGGCCGCAGCGCTTCGAGGGCGGCGACCTCGGCGACTTCGTGATCCGCCGCGCCGATGGCAGTGCCGCTTTCCTGTTCTCCAACGCGGTCGACGATGGGCTGATGCAGGTCAGTCACGTGCTGCGCGGCGAGGACCATGTCGCCAACACGCCGCGCCAGATGCTCTTGATCCAGGCCCTGGGCGGCACGCCGCCCGCTTACGGCCACCTGCCGCTGCTGGTGGGTGCGGCCGGCGCGCCGCTGTCCAAGCGCGACGGGGCGGCGAGCCTTGCGAGCCTTGCCGAGGCCGGTTACCTGCCTGGCGCGGTACTGAACCTGCTCGCGCGGCTCGGCCACCGCTATGGCGAGGATGGCTGGCTCGAGCCCGCCGCGCTCGTGGCAGGGTTCGATCTGGGGGCCTTAGGCCGGGCACCGGCGCACTTCGATGAGGCGCAGCTGCGCCACTGGCAGAAGGAGGCCGTGCAGCACGCCCCGGCCAGTGTGCTCGAGGCCTGGGCTACGGGGCGTGTGCCGCCGGGCCGGGAAGCGGACTTCGTCGCCGCGCTGCGCGCGAACCTGCTACTGCCGGCGGACGTCGCCGAGTGGGCGCCGGTCGTTTACGGCGAGCTGCCGTGCCCCGTGCCGGAGCTGGCTGCGCTGCTGGCCGCTGCCGGCACGCCATTTTGGGACGCGGCACTCGCTGCGGTCGCGGCCGGCGCCGATTACGCCAATCTGGTTGCGGCGCTGAAGGCGGCCGGCAAGTCCGGCGCGGCTCTGTTCAAGCCGCTGCGCGCGGCACTGACCGGTCGCCTCGATGGCCCCGAGCTCGCCCGCCTGATGGCGGTGATGTCACGATCCCTGTTGACCGCGCGGCTCGAGGCCGCGCGCCGGCTCCCCGCCGGCAGTCTGTAGACCCGAAGGAAATGACCTCGATGATTGAAATTCACAACTCGCTGACCGGCCGCAAGGAGCCGCTGCAGACCCTCGAGCCCGGCCATGTGCGGATGTATGTCTGCGGCATGACCGTGTACGACTTCTGCCATGTCGGCCATGCGCGCTCGCTGATCGTGTTTGACGTCGTGCGTCGTTACCTGCGCCACCGTGGCTACCGCGTCACGCACGTGCGCAACATCACCGACATCGATGACAAGATCATCGCCCGCGCTGCCGAGAACGGCGAGTCGATGGCGGCTCTCACCGAGCGGTTCATCGCTGCGATGCACGAAGACTGCGCGGCGCTGGGCGTGGAGCGTCCCGAGCACGAGCCGCGGGCGACCCAGTACGTGCCGCAGATCATCGCGATGATCGAGCAGCTGGTCGCCAAGGATTACGCCTATGTGGGCGCCGACGGCGACGTGCTGTACGCGGTGGCGAAGTTCGAAGGCTACGGTCGGCTGTCCGGCAAGCGTCTCGCGGACCTGCGCGCCGGTTCCCGCGTCGAGGTCAACGAGGGCAAGCGCGATCCGCTCGACTTCGTGCTGTGGAAGATGGCCAAGCCCGGCGAGCCGGCCTGGGAGTCGCCGTGGGGCGCGGGACGTCCGGGCTGGCATATCGAGTGCTCGGCGATGTCGGTGGCGCTGCTGGGCGGGCATTTCGACATCCATGGCGGCGGCATGGACCTGAAGTTTCCGCACCACGAGAACGAGATCGCGCAGACCTGCGCGGCCTGTGGGACGCCGTTCGTGACCACCTGGATGCATAACGGCTTCGTCAACGTCAACGCCGAGAAGATGTCGAAGTCGCTCGGCAACTTCTTCACCGTGCGTGAGGTGCTGCCGCACCTGCGACCGGAAGTGATGCGCGCGTTCGTGCTCTCCAGTCACTACCGTGGCCCGATCAATTACTCCGACGACAACCTGCGTCAGGCGGATGCGGCGCTGGAGCGGCTGTACGTCGCGCTGCGTGGCGTAACGCCGGCCGAGAGCGTCGTGCACGGCGCGGCGACCGAGAAGTTCAAGGCGGCGATGGACGACGACTTCAATACGCCCGAGGCGCTCGCCGCGCTGCAGGCGCTGGCGCGCGACCTCAATGTCGCCAAGAGCGTAGGCGATACCGCGAAGGCCGCGCTGCTCGCCGCTGAGCTGAAGGCGCTTGCCGAGGTCGTGGGCGTGCTGGGGCTAGACCCGGAGCTCTGGCTGCAGACCCGTCCCGAGCGGATGCCGGGCGAGGAGGGTGAGTCGACAGAAGCGGAGCCCGTTGCCGCCGAGATCGAGGCGCTGGTTGCGGCGCGCACCGCGGCGCGTCGCAACAAGGACTTCAAGGAATCGGACCGCGTCCGGGATGAGCTCCTGGCCCGCGGCATCGTCCTGGAGGACGGGCCGCAGGGCACAAGTTGGCGCTACCGCTAGGAATAGCGCCGGGCAAGGGCGCCGTCAGGCGCCCTTGAGTCCCTGCCGCGCCAGCGCGCTCTCGAGCGTGTTCTGCATCAGCGCCGCGATGGTCATCGGGCCGACGCCGCCCGGCACCGGCGTGATGTAGCCGGCGCGCTCGACGGCGCTGGCGAAGTGCACATCGCCGCAGATCTTGCCGTCCGGCATGCGGTTGATGCCAACGTCGATCACGATCGCGCCTTCACGAATCCACTCGCCCGGGATCATGTTCGGCTTGCCGGTGCCGACCACCAGCACCTCGGCGCGGCCCACCTCGCCCTTGAGATCACGCGTCTTGCTGTGGCAGACGGTGATGGTGGCCTGCGCCATCAGCAGCTCCAGCGCCATCGGCCGGCCGACGATGTTCGACTGGCCGACCACGACCGCGTCCTTGCCGCGCACTTCCAGGCCCATCTTCTGCAGCATGATCATCACGCCATACGGCGTGCACGGGCGCATCAGCGGCTGGCGGATGGCGAGTCGGCCGACGTTGTAGGGGTGAAAGCCGTCGACGTCCTTGGACGGATCGATGCGCTCGATCACCGCGTGGTCCGAGATGTGCTTGGGCAGCGGCGCCTGTACCAGGATGCCGTCGATCGCAGGGTCCGCGTTCAGGCTGTCGATCAGGCTGAGCAGGTCCGCCTCGGAGGTGCTCGCCGGCAGGTCGTGGGACACCGAGTGGATGCCGGTTTCTTCGCAGGCGATGCGCTTGTTCTTGACGTAGATGCCGGAGGCCGGGTCGCTGCCCACCAGCACGACCGCAAGTCCCGGCCGGCGGCCGCCGCGGGCGACCAGCGCGTCGGTGGCGACGCGGACATCGGCCTTCAGGGCCTTGGAAATCGCCTTGCCATCAATAAGTGTTGCGGTCACTCGCGGTCCCCCAGAGCTGTATTTGTGCAGTCAACTCACCATTATCGCATGCGATTCCAAGCTCGGGAATCAGACTGGGTTTGACGGGGGAGGGGGGTGCCCGTAATATTGCGCGCCCGTGTGATACGGACCGGCGGGGCATAGCGCAGTCTGGTAGCGCATCTGGTTTGGGACCAGAGGGTCGGGGGTTCGAATCCCTCTGCCCCGACCATTGATTTCTGGAAGGCGTATAAGGGCCTTGGTATTGCACGGGGCCGGTAGGTAACTCGAGTCGGGAGCACGAGCGCCCGTAGCTCAGTTGGATAGAGCACCGACCTTCTAAGTCGGTGGTCGCAGGTTCGAATCCTGTCGGGCGCGCCAACCGATGGCGGTGGGTGCGAAGTCGAGTTGAAGTTGAGTTGATGTCGGTGAGAAGTTTTTTCGGTGGTGGGCGTAGCTCAGCTGGTAGAGCCCCGGATTGTGATTCCGGCCGTCGTGGGTTCGAGTCCCATCGTCCACCCCATCCCTTCCTTGCGATAAGCGTTCGCGCCGATCGCCAGACTGCGAAGACGCAGTGGTGAGTGTCGCTCTGGTGACACGAATCTGGAGAGTGATGAGTCGTTAGGTGTAGAACCGCGGCGCATCGCAGGTTAGAATGTAGAGATTGGGCCGTTAGCTCAGCTGGTAGAGCAGTTGACTCTTAATCAATTGGTCGTAGGTTCGATCCCTACACGGCCCACCAATTTCCAAACGCCAGCGCCTTATCGGATTCGCACTCACGACGATCCTCAGCAGGCCTGCCCGTGATGTTTTTAGCCGAGTTGAACTCGGCGCGTCGGGCTGACTTCCTCGGCTAGGCAGCCACAGGCGAAACCTCACGAGCAATGCGCTTGGCGTTGCTGATTTCCGCGACACGCAGGTCGTAGGCAGTCTGAAGATTCAGCCACGAGCGCGCATCGCCGCCGAAATATCGAGCCAACCGCATGGCCGTATCGGCAGAAACGCCGCGTCGCTCGCGAATGACTTCGTTGATCCTGGGGGCGGGTACGCTGAGCGCCTTCGCCAGCGCGTTGGCGCTCATGCCGAGTGGCTTGAGAAAATCCTCTCGAAGCACCTCGCCAGGGTGAATAGGTCTCATCCCGTTCTTAAACATCTTCGCTACCCTTAGTGATAGTCCACGACTTCAACGTCCGTCGGTCCCTCATCCGTCCAGCGAAAGCAAAGGCGGAACTGGTCATTGATCCGGATGCTGAACTGTCCTTTACGTGCGCCCTTTAGTGCCTCCAGTCGGTTGCCTGGCGGCGAGCGTAAGAACTCAAGCGTATTCGCAGCGTCGAGTTGCCCGAGCTTTCGTGTCGCGATTCATTAGCAGGCGCGAAAATTTTCATGGCGCCAGCCCCGATGTGTGCGGCTCCAAATGAGGGTCCGATCGCCGCAGGGGGGCAGAGCCTGCGGCGACGCTGCGCGGCTGAAATGGCTGGTGAATAAGAGCCCGGAAACTCCTACCAAAACAGGGCGCTATGTGCCTGAAAGTCCACAAAATATTCACCATTTAGTCCGGAACAGTCAATACAAACGATGACTTGCTGAAATTTTGCGTCCTGACTCTTAATCAATTGGTCAGAGGTTCGATCCCTACACGGCCACCAATTTTCCGACGTGTTTCACGCCGCCTTGAGCACGAAATCCACGTGGATTTCGTCGTACGGAAACACCACACCGCGATCCTCTGCGCGATTCAGCAGTCCGGCCTTCAGCAGCAGGTGGACGTCGCTATGCACGGCGCGCGCGTCACGGCCGAGTCGCCGCGCGATCTCACGGATGCCGAGCGTGCCCTGTCCTGCCATTACCCGAAGCAGGGCCCAGCGCTTGGAAGTCAGCACTTTCCAAAGAAGATCTTCGGATGCGAAGGAAATTCTGGCGCTGCGCCTTTTCCCCTTGAACGCATCGGCCAAGCGCTGTTCCGCGTCCTCGAGTGAGCTGACGCCAATCGTGACGGTTTTCATCTGTTCCTGCTCCTGGCGCGGATCTCCGTGAAGAAGTCGGCCCGTAATGTCTGCAAATCGATGAAAGCGTAGGGCACTTCCTTCGCGCCGACGTGCTTGTGGTCCCCCTTGCCAGTTTCGTTGTCAAAGCGCACGACACAGGAATTCTCGACAATGTAGGCGAGACGATACTTGAACCGATGTCGGCTACCGGGCAGCGAAGCGGCTAGTTTCCAAACAACAATGTCAGCAAAGCTGGCGGCCGTCAGGACGATTCGTTCCTGCATTATCAAGTCGGCCTTCATGTTGCTTATCGTAGCAACACCTATAAATTGTTGTCAATGAAAGCAACATTGGTCGGGGCATCATGGGCGGTGCGTGCGCAGCGCGACCTCAGCTCGAATTCGTGCTTACGCACTTTGCTACACACCGGCGATGCCCGCTTGTAAGCCATTGAATAGAAGAAGCCAAAAAAGCGCTCTTTACTCTTAATCAATTGGTCGTAGGTTCGATCCCTACACGGCCCACTGATTCCTAAGGTTCCTCATGAACGAGCGCGCTGAGCGAGTCTTAATGACTCGTTCAGGGTGCGGTCGGGCATTTCTGTTGCCGTAAATGTAATCGATTGATTACAATGCCGGCGTGTACTCCATCCGCAGGTTGCCGGAGTTCGACGCTTGGCTCAAAGGCCTTGCGGACAAGACCGTACAGCGGCGCCTGGTGGTTCGGCTTCGTCAGGCCGCCCTCGGCAATCTCGGTGACGTGAAGTCGGTGGGCCACGGCGTCTCTGAAATGCGAGCATTCTGGAGCGGGCTGGCGGATGAATTTCACCACGCGGGACGGCCACATCGTCGTGCTGCTGGGTGGCGGTGCAAAATCGTCGCAGGCCAGAGACATTGCTGCGGCTCACAGGCGTGCAGAGCATCTTTCGTGGGAGTAACTATGAAGCGCAAGATTGTTAAGGCAAAGGCTCTCCCGGAATTCGACGCGGCGGAATACCTCGACAGCGATCAGGCAATCGCCGAGTACCTCACGCTAGTGTTGGCTGAAAAAGATGGATCTCTGCTTGCCGCGGCGCTCGGTGATATTGCGCGAGCTCGCGGCATGAGTGAGATCGCCGATGCGACCGGCCTGGCGCGGGAAGCGCTTTACAAAGCGCTGCGGCCCGGTGCGCAGCCGCGATTTGACACTGTGAGTCGGGTCTGTGCGGCGCTCGGTGTGCGCCTCGTCGCTGAAACCGCCTAGGGCTCACACACTTTGCTATACACCGGCGATTCGCGCGTGTAAGTTGCTGTAAATAAAAAGATTAAAAAACTACTCCCGACTCTTAATCAATTGTTCGAAAGTTCGATCCCTACACGGCCACCAATTTCCTACCGACGCATCGTTGCTGAGCCCATTGCGGCCGACGCGGCGTCCGTCCACCTGGCATCGTCGTTCCTCAGGCGTCGCCGGTTCATGACTCGCGCAGTTCCGGAGTGATCACGGTGCACCGTCCTGGCCAGCTGAACGTCCGTCGCGGCTACCTGATCTTCATCGCAGCGCTCGCGTTCCTGCCGCTGATGGATGCGATCGCGAAGCTGCTGTCGACCCGCCTGCCGGTGATCGAGATCGTCTGGGCACGGCACATCGTCTATGCGCTCGCGGTGGTGCCGCTGGCGCTGCTGCGCGACGGCTGGCAGGGCCTGCGCACCCGCCACCCCGGGTGGCAGCTCGCGCGCGGCCTGTGCATGTGCCTCGCCTCCGGCTGCTTCTTCATGGCGGTGTCGCGCATGCCGGTGGCCGACGCGATGGCGATCTTCCTGTGTTATCCAGCGATCCTGCTGCCGATCACGGCGCTGGTGCTCGGTGAGCGGCCGACCGCGCGGCAGTGGTCGATGGTCGCGTGCGGGTTCGTCGGCGCCTTGATCGTCGTGCGTCCGACGTTCCACGGCCTCGCGGATGGTGCGGTGTTCGCGCTGGGATCCGCCGTCCTCTACCCGCTGTCGATGATCGCGACCCGCCGGCTCGCCGACGAGTCCTCGCCGCTCGTGACCACGGCGCTGTCGGCGCTGATCGGCGCCATCGGCTACTCGGTCGTCGTGCCGGCCGTGTTCACCGTCCCGTCCGCTACCGATCTGTGGCTGCTCGTCGCAATCGGGCTCATCGCCGCGATCGGTCACTACGGCATCGTCGCCGCGCATCGCCACGCCCTCTCCTCGCAGCTCGCGCCGCTCGGCTATACCGAGATCGTCGGCGCCGTGATCGCAGGCGCGCTGATGTTCGGGGTCGTGCCGACGCCGGCAACGTGGTTCGGCATCGCGCTCATCGTCGGCAGCGGCATCGTCGCGACCTGGCCCAGCCGCACGGCGTACTGACGCGGCGCCGCGCCGGTTCAGGAACGTGGCCGCGGCGTGCGCTTCGGCGACTGCGTGCGTGGCCGCGGCGCCGTTCGACCGGCGTACGGCGGAGTGCCAGGCTCATTGACGCGGGGCGTGCCCTTCGCGACGTAGCGCACGCCGGCGATGTCGGCGAAGTCCGCGTCCTGCGTCCAGAGTGTCGCACCATGTGCCCGGGCCGTGGCCAGGATCACGCTGTCCGCCATCGGCAGCCGGTGCTCCAGCGACAGGCGGGCCGCTTCAAGCGCGATCGAATCGGTGAGATTCGCCTGCATGCCCTGCCGCATCATTGCCGCGGCCTCGAGCCCGGCGCGCTCTCCGCGCAGCACGAAGACACGCTTGAACACCTCGTAGAGGGAGAGCGTTGGGACGACGAGCTTGGCGACCGCCTCGATCGGGCGCGCGAACGTCGCGGCGTTCGGGCCGTCGGCGAAGTATTCGAGCCAAGCTGACGAGTCGACGACGTTCACGTGCGGTCGTCGTCCCGCTCCACTTCCGTGTCGATGCCTCGCAGAAATCCGCGCATCGACTTCATCGGCCGTACCGGGACGAGTGCGATATGGCCGTGATAGGGGATGGCCTCGAGGCGATCGCCGGGCTGGATCCCGAGCGCCTCACGCAGCGCCCGCGGGATGACGATCTGGCATTTTGACGAGACGGTGACGATGCTCATACATTTCCCCGATCGATCTGAGAATAGTAAGTCCGCGCTGCCGGCGCGTCAAAGCGCCGCCGGCGCAAACGGGTTCGGCGGCTCCTGCGGTGCAGCAGCGGGGCCGGGAGGCCATCCCGTAGTGAGCGGCGGCAGTCCGGTCTTCAGGAGAAGCTGGACGTCGCTATGTACTGCGCGCGCATCACGTCCGAGTCGCCGCGCGATCTCACGGCTGCCGGGCGTGCCCTAGCCTGCCATCACTCGAAGCAGGGCCCAGCGTTTGGAAGTCAGCACTTTCCAAAGAAGCTCTTCGGATGCGAAGGAAATTCTGGCGCCGCGCCTTTTCCCCTTGAATGCATCGGCCAAGCGCTGCTCCGGGTCTTTCAATGAGCTGACACCAATCGTGACCGTTTTAATCCGTTCCTGCTCCCGGCGCGGATCGCCGTGAAGAAGTTGGCCCGTAATGTCTGCAAAAATTCATGAAAGCCCCCCGTGCCAATGTGACCTGAGACATCTGTCGACATTAGTTTAATGTGCAGGTGGTACCTCTCATGGCCGCAGTTCCGAAGGGTTTCATGCCCAACATCTCCGGGTTCCAGGCTTCAGAGGCTGTCTCGGAG